>CANRMP010000021.1 GCA_947631765.1 uncultured Clostridia bacterium | reverse complement strand
TTCTACCACAGAATCGTTACTATGGATATTCTTTTTTGAAAACTGACTATTGCAACTTCATTTTACAACGCGCGAATTAAATTTTTATTAACTTGCCGACATTTATTTTCGGCTGATATTCAGAAAAGACCGCGGAAATTTTGCTTCCCGCGGTCTTTTGTTGCTTGCCCGTGCGCACTATTCCGGTATCAGCGCGTCCCCTTCGTAAATTTTGCACTTTACCATTGTATACGCGCCGTTTACCGTGTTATTATCGGATATTTCACCGTCATATTTGACAACTACAGTATCCCCGACCGCGTAATGCAGCCACTCAACGCATCTTCTTATACGAATATCCGAAGTGGATATTTTATACACCGTTCCGTCTTTTTTGTCATTGTGCAATACGCTGTCGTCCACAAGAATATAATCCTTGCCTATTTCGGTAATCGTTCCGCAGACTTTATTTTCGTACGGCTCAAGCTCTGCCTTTTTTGAATTATTCTCGGCGTAATTTATGATTTTTCCCGCGGCGTCTTTACCGATATAGCAGATATAAGCCTCATCGAAAATATTTGTCGTCAAATAGCCGTTCTTCCCGATACAGAAAATCCTTTTGTACACTCCGAGCGCCTCTGAGGTTACGCTAAAGGTCAAGCAGTCCTTTTGTGACTCTTGCCAAAGGCTTTCGTCGGTCAAAAGCTCGGCGTCAGAGCACCGGACAAGAACCTGCCAAATATAGTCGTCCTCACTTAAAGCAAGGTAGCCCTCAGCGACATTTTTTTCGTACCTTGTAAAGCGGCAGAGCGGGAGATTTTTTGCAAGTCCGTATTCTTCAAGCGCCTTGCCAAAGCTTTCGGGCAGAGGGCTGTTATCTCTCATATACACATAATATCCGCCCTCCATGCCAATTGCAATAAGCCTTTCTTCCGACACACCGCTTATTTTTCGAACCTCAAAGGTCGCTTTGTATTCGGCGTCGGTATAATAATCCCTTCCCGTGGCGGAGCAATTTCCCAAATTGTCGCCCAGCAGTTTTTCCTCTATTCTTCTTGACCTTGTGCTGTACTCGTTTCCGTTGAAATTTACAAAAATGTACCTTTCATAATCGGTCATATACTCCCATGGCCATATAACCGCCGTTTGGTTTTCGATTATTTGCAAGCTCCTTTCCCCGCCCTCGGGTCTTTGACCTTGAATCAAAAGCGCGCCGGATATAATGACTGCGACAAGGCACGCCGCAAGCGCACCCCACTTTGCCCATACAGGGCTTTTCCGCTTTTTTACCGTCGGCGCGGCAGATTCGATATACTTGTCGTCAATCTCACCCATAAGGCAGAGCAGACGGTTGTTTTTCATAATAAAATACCTTCTTTCTCAAGTTCGTCTTTCAGCTTTTTTCTTGTACGGAAGAGAATGACTGCCACTTTGTTCTCGCTGAGTCGGTATTCCTTTGCTATCTCCTTTATCGGTAAGAGATACCAATACCGCCTTACGAATATATTGCGAGCTTCGCTCGGCAAGCTGTCAAGAAAGCGGTTTAATGTGTCTTTTATGACGATGTCCTCGGATATGTCCTCGGTATTTTGCGTATCCGGTATACATTCTGCAAGCTCATCAAGCGCTATTGATACCTGCCCGCCTCTTCGCTTTTTGGCGGCAAGCTTTTCCCACCTGTTGAGCGCCAAGCCTCTTGTAATTTTGCCTAAAAAGGTTTTAAAGCAGTTCGGTCGATGGGGCGGAATGGCGTTCCACACCCGAAAATATGCGTCGTTAACACATTCTTTGGCGTCCTCCTCGCTTTGCAAAATGCCAAACGCAATATAATGGCAGTACCTTCCGTACTTTTTATCGGTTTCGGATATGGCATTTTCGGATCGATCCATGTATAACTTTATGATTTTTTGATCTTCCATATCGTTTCCTTTCTCTTTGCTTTGCTTTAAGGCGCCTCACCCTAATACACCGCTTTTATATCCCCCGCATTACAACCTTTTTTAAAAAAATTTGTCCGCTTTTTATTTTTGTATATAAATAAAGGAAGAAAACATGCTTTTTACCGACCTTGCGGCGTATTTCCCGGTCTTTGGGATTATAGCATGTTTTCTTTTCTTTGACAAGAGCGGCGACAGCGCGTCCTCTTGAATTTTCGATTAAATTATTATAACTTATTATAACCCGTCAAATCAGGTCAATACGCCGTAGCACGCGCGAAGAATCGCATAGGTTATGTCGCATTTTGCGGCGCTTTTTTTGCGCATATTCGGCTCCTTTCTCATAACCTGCCTGAATGCGCGAAATTACTTTTCCGGCAGGAGAGTCTCTATATTTTCATTTTTCAGAAGGTCAAAAAGCAGCTCGTATGTGTCGGTTGATTGAAGCATAAAGTCGGGCACTCCCGAAACCGAGCCCAGCCAAAAAGCAAAGCGGAATGGGTCTATTGCGTACAGCTTTTCCTTTGTTATCGGCGCAAGAGCCTGCCAATTGTAATTAAACGGACTGACAAAGCCTCCATTGTATTCCGCCGGCTTTTTAAATGTGATAAACTCATTAACGTCGCGCATAAGCGTATACGCCTTTGTTGCCGCCGCTTTTGCCGTCTTCAAGCTTTCATCTGTTCTCCAGCTTTTGGTTGCGGCAAGCAGGGAGATATGATTTGCGCCCGGGAATTCGGCGTTTGGCTTATAATATCGCTGTCCCTTTCTCGAAACAGAAAAATCGTCCACCGAACTATAGCTAAGTACCGAAGAAAGATGCAAAAAGGCAAGCCTTATCTCTTCCGCCATTATGGGATAATCTTCCGGATAGCCCACCCATGATAAAATCTGCGCAATTATCGCGCGATCGCCGCCCCGACCTTCCGCGTCAAGCGCCTCTCCGCCCCGAAACCAATTTTTATGTTTTGATGCGATTTCAGGCGTCACCAGCGCAGAAATTGCCCTTTGTACTGCCGGATGCTCCTTCTCCACTCCGGCATTAAGAGGGCCGCCAAGGAGGCAGTCCATACCATCGACCCCGTGCAGCTCATGCCCGAGCCAGCCGTCTTCACACTGCGCCGCAAGGATTTTTTGTACATTCGCCTGAGTGAGAATTTCATTTTCGAGCACCGACATTTCTGGGGTCATTTGTCGGAGCTTTCAGCATATCCCGCATAACGAGATATTTAATGCTCGCGCACGCGTTTTCAAGCAGAAAGCTTATATATTTATTTATTTGTCAAACCGTCCGTATTTCATTTTTGCCTCCGTTTGCGGTAATGCGGTATAAGAAATGCTTTTTGCGCGATATCACAGCGCGGGAAGGATGACGTTAAACAAAGAAAATCGTAACCCCGAGCTCCTCGCAAATATAATCGTTTCCATAGGTATCCCTATAATCTTCAACCGTTTGAAGCTCCTTGCCCTCAAGCGCAATAAAAGCGCCGTCTTTGAATTTGTACTTATCGTGTGTATCCTCGTTGTATTCAAAACGGGCGTATTCAAGCGTGTCCGCTTCTTCCTTTTTATCAAGCTCATATATTAAAAACGCTCTCATGAACAAATGCACAAGTGAAAAATCATATATCCGAATTTTCTTGCTGTATGAGGAGGCTTCCGGCTCAATATAGTCAAGCGCCGAGGGCACTGTGGTAAGCTCCTCTATATTTGCGTCTCTGTTTTGGATAAAGAAACGTTTATCATCTCCGTCTGTATATTCCACTACAAGAAAGCAAACGTCGACGCTACGCAGTCTTTCTATCGAGCAATCGATAATATACTGCGTTATTGCGTTTTCGACCTCGACCTTTACTTTTGTTTCCTGCGTCTTTGATATAACCGCGGTGAAGGAGGGGATTAGAATTGCCAAAAGTATCGCCATAATCGCAAGCACAATTACAAGTTCTATCAGCGTAAAGCCCTTTTTATACTTCATGCTCTTTCTTTACGACCATTACCCGAAACGAAAGTAATGGCGTCTCTCCCGCTTTTTTCGATTTTTTTCGATTTTATTATACAATATTCATGAAAAATTGTCAATAGTCCGAAAAGGACGGCTCTTTTCCGAATTTGTCGCGGATATGGCAAAAAATAAAGCCCCTTTCGGAGCTCAAGTCGCAAATTTTAAGCCGAAACCGCAAAATACGGCGGCTTTTTTTCGCAGAGTCTATAACTATACGGATATCATTGTAGCACATTGCAAACTTTTTTTCAATGTTTTTTTCAAATTTTTTGGCAAAATTTCAAAATAAATATTTTGTATTTTCCATAAAAATAGCTGCGAGCGCGATTTTTGCGCCGCATTAGCCGCTTTTTAGTGCAAATATGCCGTCAAATAAGCCGTCACGGCGGTAAAATTTTAAGATTACAATAAAAAGTTATATAGGAGGACAATTTCCATGTCTAAAAAAGGCGAAAACATTTACAAACGCAAAGACGGGCGCTGGGAGGGTCGGTATATCAAGGGCTACGACGACGCCGGCAAAGCCATGCGCTCTTCCTGCTACGGCAAAACCTACAAAGAAGCAAGAGAAAAGCTGAACGCCGCAAAGGCGGCGGTGCTGCAAGGAGGCGTTCCCGCTTCGTACAGCCGCAAAAAATTCGGATTATATTGCGATGAATGGCTGACTCTCAACAAGTCCCGCTTTAAGGAATCCACCTACGAAAAATACGAAACGGCGCTTGAAAAGCACATTAAGCCGGGACTCGGCGACCGCGCGGCATCCGAGCTTTCAACCTCTCTTGTCGGTCAGTTCGGGCAGGAGCTGTTAAACAGCGGCCTGTCGCCTAAAACCGTGCGGGATACTTTGACAATTGTACACGCCGTTTTGGAATATACGCAGACGGAGGAGCCGGGAATGCGGCAGGTCAAGGTCGTTTATCCGAAGGAGAATCGCAGAAAAATGCGGGTGCTCTCGTCAGAGGAACAGCAAAAGCTGACGTCTTATCTGCTTTCAGACATGGACGAGTGTAAATTCGGCGTTCTGCTGGCACTTCTTACCGGGCTTCGGGTGGGCGAGGTCTGTGCGCTGAGGTGGGGCGACATTTCCCTTGACGACAGAACGCTTAGTGTTTCCTCAACCATGCTTCGTTTGAAGGAGCGGGACGCCTATGCGCAGCAGAAAACAAAAGTTGTGCTGACCGAGCCGAAAACCGGCACATCCGTGCGGAAAATACCGCTTAACGACTATATTTCAAAGCTATGCCGCCGCTTTTCTGTTTTTGATCCCGAAGCGTTTATTCTCACCGGCGTGAGCGAACGGTATATCGAGCCGCGCACCCTGCAATATAAGCTGAAAAAATATACACGGGAGTGCGGCATTTCGGGGGTGCATTTTCATGCTTTACGCCATACCTTTGCCACACGCTGTGTGGAGGTGGGGTTTGAAATCAAGTCGCTTTCCGAGATTCTCGGTCACACAAGCCCGAAGTTCACTTTGGAAAGGTATGTTCATTCATCCATGGAATTAAAGCGCGTCAATATGGACAAGCTGTCGGCAGCAGAGCGCTGATTTAACCCGTCAGGGCTGACCGTCGGAATGGGAAAAAGTCCGCTCACTGCGGGCTTTTTTCTTTTTTTGCACAGAGTTATAGACTCTGCGAAAAAGACAAATTAAAATCCAAGTACCGCACTTTAGTGCGGGAATTTTAAGATAGACAGGCTCTAAGGAGGTAACTGAAAAATGAGAGCATTACATAGTGCCAAATACGGCAGATTTGCAAAACATAATGTGAGGAAAGGCGGGCAGCACGGCCGCCGGCTTGTTTCTCTGCTTTTGTGCTTGTGCATGGTCGTATCCATGATGTGCAATTTCGGCGGCTGGGTACTATCGTCTGCGGTCGCCGCGGAAGCGACCGGGAATGTGATGAATCGGATTGCCGACGGGGATACGAGCGATACCTACATCGGCAAGCTGCTGTCCGAAGAATGGGGCAGCCGCTACGCGGGGCGTGTGTGGACGGACAAGAGCGTGTTTGCTTACGGCACGGATATCGGTTTGGATATGGATACCGACGGCTACGCCGGAACCGTAAAATTCAATTCTGATTTTGGAACGATTTTCTCGGCTTTAGCGAGTTCTCAACGGATCAACGAGTACCCGCCGTCCCCGATAGATTTGATCATTTTGATCGATATGTCCGGATCGATGGCGACTGATATCGTCGATCAGAGTGCGCATGACGATTATGCCCAAGAAGAGAGCAAACGTATTTCTCACTCCCGTATTTACGCTGTTTTGGAATCCATCAACAACTCCATCCAAGAAGTGATGGATATCAGCGAAGACAGCCGAGTAGCGGTGGTCGGATACGGTGCCACGGCTTACACTCTGATGGAGCTTGGGCACTATAAACCCGGATCTGACGGAAAATATCTGAATGTCAGCAACTTCCGATCCTATTATTATATTAGCAGCGGGCAAGAAAAAGCGCCCGATACAAGTGGTTCTGCTACTTATTTAGTCGGAACAGCGAACGGACTCCAAAAGTTGAACGATCAGGGCACTTACGATCTTTATCAAAGATACGCCCGCAACGACTACCGGAACGTTAAGTTTTCATGTGACCCGGACGAGACGATCAATATCGGCTTTCACACTGACTTGCAGGCGGGAATTTATCAAGGCTTTGAAGAACTTTACAAGCATTACAACAGCAAGGACGATGTAACGAAAACCTATGTGTCCACCGATACGGGGACGAAAACCGTAGTTCAGCGCATCCCCGTTGCCATCGTGATGACAGACGGCGGCTCCAACTATGCATTGAAACCTACTGAGGGAAATGCCACGGGCGAAGAATGGTATAAAGTACCGGTATATACTCAAAACGTAACAGCCTATACGGGACCATGGAAAAAATATCAAACTGAACTCACCGAAGTAGACCACGGCGGCGACGCAACGATCTTGGACATTTTATTGACGGCCTCCTATGAGAAGTCGAGGGTGCAGAAAAAATATGCCAGGTTGGTGGAAGATTCCAGAGCGGCCAAGGAGCTGCAGGAAGACCGCTTCAAGGGGACGGAATTACGTATCCTGACGGTCAGCGTCGATACGCCGACCCAAGAGTGGCAGAAGCCACGCATCTACGCAGCGCTTGACCCACTGCATTTTTTCAATGAAAATCCGCAGGCAAACAACAATATTGACCCCAGTACATGGGCAAACAAAGCAGATGCTGTCAATGCTTATAAACTTTTCAAGAAATGGGAAGAAGCGAGCGGACCGATATCGACCAATTTCATCGCTTCGGACGGCAATAAAACCGTAACATTTAACCAGCCCCCCGTTGCAGTCCAAGACACCGACGTCACCAAAGAAGACGTCATCAATAATATCAATTACAATACCAGCTTTGCGGACATCACCAGCACACAGTTGAGCGATACATTCACGACTATGCTCAATGAAATCCGCGGTATCGCATTTACACCGCTTTCGGGTGATAACGCTTCGGGCGTGGCGGATTCCATCACATACCAGGACCCGCTTGGCGAATATATGGAGCTGAAAAACGGCGCCATTACCGTGGAAAAAGGCACGGTGACGGGTTCGACCGA
>CANRMP010000020.1 GCA_947631765.1 uncultured Clostridia bacterium | reverse complement strand
CAAATAATCAAAAGACCTACATACACGACAAATAATAATCTCTAAACAAAATTGATTAGTAGTTGTCGAGTGGGAGTGATTGCATAGAGACGCTTTACCGGTTGTAAAGTTAGAAAAGCCTCTATTTAGAGAAGCTTTGGCGATATTTCTTTTGGGCAATGATGAACTTGCAAGGTAAGAAAGGACTTTGCTATGACTGAACACAAAATCATATTTGGTGATAGTCGTTCGCTCAATCAAATCAAAGATAAATCTGTGCAGCTGATTATAACATCGCCACCATACTGGCAGTTAAAAGATTATGGTGCGCAGGATCAGATTGGTTTTAACGACAGCTACGAAGAATACATAAATAATTTGAATTTAGTATGGAAAGAGTGCAACCGTGTTCTATCCGATGGGTGCAGATTGTGCATCAATATCGGAGATCAGTTTGCCAGGTCTGTGTATTACGGCAGGTATAAGGTTATTCCGATTAGGACAGAGATTATTCGTTTTTGTGAATTCCTTGGTATGGATTATATGGGAGCCATCATTTGGCAAAAAGCAACTACGATGAACACCTCTGGTGGCGGAGCCATTATGGGAAGCTTTCCTTATCCTCGCAACGGTATCCTTAAAATGGATTATGAGTTTATTCTCATTTTTAAAAAATTAGGCAATGCTCCTCAACCTACCAAACAACAAAAGGAACAGTCTGCAATGACAAAAGAAGAGTGGGGACAGTATTTTTCTTCTCATTGGAATTTCAATGGCGTTAAGCAGATGGGACACATTGCCATGTTTCCCGAAGAACTTCCAAAACGGCTGATTAAGATGTTTTCCTTCGCAGGAGAAACAGTATTCGATCCGTTTGCGGGGAGTGGTACTACATTGCTTGCGGCAAAGAATCTTGGTCGAAATTCTATTGGTTATGAAATCAACCAAGATTTTGAACCTGTCATTCGTGAGAAATTGGGAGCAGATCAGCTAAGATTAGACGATGATACAAAGGTGATTTTCACAGACGATGAAATTGGCAATATTTCTTCTTTTGATCAACTTCCCTATATTTTCCGCGACCCGCATCGAATGGACAAAAAGGTTGATGTAAAGAAACTTCAATTTGGTTCAAGGATTGATCAGTCTGAAGCAACACGCAGTGAACTTTTTGACGTAAAGCAAGTAATTGCCTCTGATAAAATTGTACTTAGTAACGGACTTGTCGTTCGACTACTTGGTATCAAACCCAACCCGCTATATCAAGGACAAGCTATCAGTTTCTTACAGGAGAAATTCCATAAGCGAAAGGTTTTCTTAAAGTATGACACTGTAAAATACGATGCAGAAAACAATCTGATGTGTTATGTGTATCTTGACAATAAAACTTTTGTAAACAACCATTTGGTCAGAACAGGATATGTCGATGTTGACACATCGTTTGAATATACCTGTCAAAAGAAATTTCTAAGTTCACTTCCAAATTGAAAATGGGCGAAGGTTATTGCCCCGCCCAAAATATTAATCTTCAATTTCAACGGTCAATCCGACCTTGGTTTTGGTGTAATAGATCATCTTAACATCGATTGCTTCGGACAAACGTCCCATAGTCTTGTATGTATCAGGCTTGACAGAATACGGGATATCGCCAACATATTCGTCAATACCAACAGATTCTTCTTCAGGAGTAGCAAGGCGATAAGTTGTGTTCTTGCGTTCTGCAAGAGAAGCCAAAATTGCCTTCTGAATATACATACCGTTGAATGTTTTAGCGACGATGAGATCTTCAACCCAATTTTCAACCATTTTACGGTCTATGAGCGAAATTGCATCACGAAGATTCTGCACCTGCGCATAAATCTTGTCAGTTGCCTTTTTAAAAGCGTCGGGGGTATCTTTCTGTATACCATTTACGCCAATTCTCAATAGTAATTTCTTCACCGGATGCTAAGAATTTCGGAAATAGTTCGGACAATTGACCGACCGCAACGGGACGAGTACCCTGTGCATTTTGATTTGCCCAGTTGATTAACTGCGAGGTATATTTCGGAAAACCGAAAACAGTACTTTCGTTGTAGCTTGCAATGCTTTCATTCTTTATTGTGTATTTCATGTCTACTTGTTTCCTCCAAAAACAGTTTATATGTTTCGATTTCAAGAGCATCGGCAATTCGCTGTATATTTTCAAGCGATATACTTCTCCGATAACACTCGATAGCGCTGATATATGTTCTGTGAAGACCACACTTTTCAGCAAAGGCTTCTTGGGAAATGCCCAACGCCTGCCGATATCGTTTTACGTTTGTTCCAAAAACTTTTAAAATATCCATATCTAAAAACCTCCACTTTATATGATACAATAATGCGCACAATAAATCTACAGACAATAAGTAACATATAGGATACAGTATGAAAGACATATCATTGTCTGCCATGGCAATATAACAGCAACAAAAAATCAGATAGCCGACACTATCTGAATTCGGAGTTATTTCAAAATATATTAAGGAAACGATGTGTTTTATGCGAGAAGAAGAGAAAATAGACGCGGGCGTGCTCTTTTGTCCCGGGGATGCGGAGCTCAAGGCGATAAAGCTCAGGGCTCACAATCTTGATACCGAATACAACAGGACGTTTGAAAACGAGAGCGAAAAACGCGCCGAGATTCTTTCAAAGCTTGTGGGAAAGCTCGGCGAGAACGCCTTTATGCAGGGACCGATATACTTTCACTACGGCGCGCATACCTCTATCGGCAAAAACTTTTTCGCAAACTTCAACCTGACGATTCAGGACGACGCTAAGGTGACAATCGGTGACAACTGCAATTTCGGACCGGGAGTTACAATAGTCACTCCGCTTCACCCGATGGTCGCCTCCGAGCGGCTTGCAATGAAGGACAGGGACGGGAATATAAAGCGCATGTGCTACGCAAAGCCGGTAAACATAGGGGACGACTGTTGGTTTGGCGCGGGCGTTACCGTCTGCCCGGGAGTGAATATAGGAAGCAGATGTGTAATAGGCGCGGGAAGCGTCGTCACCCGGGATATTCCGAGCGACTCATTTGCCGCCGGCGTACCCGCAAGAGTAATAAGAAAAATTACAGAAAAGGACAGCATGTCAAATATGCCCGACGTGCTTGCCGACAACTCGGTAATATAAAAATTGACGGAGCTGTTTTGTATATACGGCTCCGATGTCAATTAAAAAAAACGGCAGACCGCCTCTTTGCCATAAAATCAATGCTTTTTCATGGCGCAAGGGCGCAAATTTGCCGACCTTATCTTGTTAATTATTTTTTTGTGAGAGGTTAATATGACAAAGTACATTTTCGTAACGGGAGGTGTTGTTTCCGGACTGGGAAAGGGAATAACCGCCGCCTCCTTAGGCAGACTTCTTAAAGCGAGGGGGCTTAAAGTCGCCGCGCAAAAGCTTGATCCCTATATCAACGTTGACCCGGGCACAATGAGCCCTTACCAGCACGGCGAGGTGTACGTTACCGAGGACGGGGCTGAAACCGACCTTGATCTCGGGCACTACGAGCGTTTTATCGACGAGGACCTCAACAAATACTCGAACCTCACAACCGGAAAGGTATATTGGAATGTTCTTAACAAGGAAAGGCGGGGAGAGTATCTGGGCTCGACCGTCCAGGTGATTCCCCATATCACAAACGAAATTAAAGAGTTTGTCTACAGCGTGGGCAAAAAGACCGAGGCGGACGTCGTTATAACCGAAATAGGAGGAACCATAGGCGATATCGAGTCACAGCCCTTTATAGAGGCGGTAAGGCAGATATCCCTTGAGGTGGGCAGAGCGAACAGCCTTTTTATTCACGTGACCTTAGTCCCGTTTTTGCGCGGCTCGGACGAGCATAAATCAAAGCCCACCCAGCACTCTGTCAAGGAGCTTCAGGGAATGGGCGTCAACCCGAATATTATTGTCCTTCGTTGTGACGAACCGCTTGAGCCCTCTATTTTCAAAAAAATTTCGCTTTTCTGCAACGTCAGCCCGGACTGCGTTATCGAAAATATCACACTGCCCATACTCTATGAGGCGCCGCTCATGCTTGAAGAATCGAACTTTTCTTCGGTGGTCTGCCGCGAGCTCGGGATAAATGCGCCCGAACCGGAGCTTGACGAATGGCGCGAGATGGTCAGCCGCATTAAGGCGGCGGAATCCAACAATGTAAAAATTGGACTTGTCGGAAAATACGTGGGACTGCACGACGCTTATCTGTCGGTAGCAGAAGCGCTTCGCCATGCGGGATTTTTCCATAACAGCCATATAGATATTCAGTGGATCGATTCGGAGGAAATCGACGCAAAGAACTATACGGAAAAGCTTTCCGATCTTGACGGCATACTTATTCCCGGAGGCTTTGGAAGCCGAGGGATTGAGGGAATGATACTTGCCGCAAGGTACGCAAGGGAAAACCGCCTCCCGTATTTCGGCATTTGTCTGGGGATGCAGATTGCGGTCATAGAATACGCAAGAAACGTTGCGGGAATAGTTGACGCAAATTCGGGCGAGTTTGACGAGCTGTGCAAAAACAAGGTAATCGACTTTATGCCCGGTCAAAGCGATAACATAGACAAGGGCGGAACTCTCAGACTCGGCGCGTACCCGTGCAAAATCAAGCCCGGAAGCACTATGGAGCGCTGCTACGACAGTGACCTTATAAGCGAACGGCACAGACATCGGTATGAGTTTAACAACGATTACCGCGAGGTGCTTGAGAGTGCGGGGCTTGTTTTAAGCGGGCTGTCGCCCGACAATCGCCTTGTCGAAACAGTTGAGATAAGCGATAGGGAATTTCACGTCGGCGTTCAATATCACCCCGAGTTCAAGAGCCGTCCCAACAGACCTCACCCTCTTTTTAAGGGCTTTGTGGGCGCCGCATTGGCTCATTCTCTTGAGAAATCGGGAGGCAAAAAAGTATGAGTCTTCATGAAGAGTGCGGAGTATTCGGAGTTATTTCCCCCGTCGAAACCGACGTGGCGCATATTGTATATTACGGGCTGTATGCCTTGCAGCACAGAGGTCAGGAAAGCTGCGGAATTGTCGTCAATGACGACGGAGTTTTCTCCTCTCACAAGGATTTGGGGCTTGTGGGTGAGGTGTTCACACAGGATATACTCTCCCGTCTGCCCAAAGGAAGCATGGCGGTGGGACACGTGCGCTACGGCACGACAGGCAAAACCAACCGAAACAATTGTCAGCCTATTGAGGTAAACCACCAAAAGGGAAGAATGGCGCTGGCTCATAACGGAAATCTCAGCAACGCCGCGGAGCTTCGCAACGAGCTTGAGCTTTCGGGCGCAATCTTTCACACAACAAGCGACACCGAAACCATCGCTTATATTGTAACCAAGGAGAGACTCAGAGCTCCCTCCATTGAAGACGCGCTCAGCGCCGCTATGTACCGTCTTGACGGCGCATACTCTCTTGTGCTGATGTCCCCTCAAAAGCTGATATGCGCAAGAGATCCGTACGGCTTCAAACCGCTCTGCTACGGAGTAACGCAGGACGGAACATATATCATTGCCTCGGAGAGCACCGCTCTCAAAGCCGTCGGCGCCGAGCTTGTGCGCGACGTGGAGCCGGGCGAAATAATAGTATTCGGCAAGGACGGCGTGGTATCAAACAGGGAGCACTGCGGCAAAAAGGACAAAAAGCTCTGCGTTTTTGAGTATATTTACTTTGCGCGCCCCGACTCGGTAATAGACGGCGTATCGGTACACGCCGCCAGGATGCGCGCGGGTATGGTGCTTGCCAAGGAACATCCGGCAGAGGCCGATGTGGTGATTGGCGTACCCGATTCGGGAATAGACGCGGCTCTCGGTTTCAGTCGGGAATCGGGCATACCCTACGGCGTGGGACTTATAAAAAACAAGTACGTCGGCAGGACCTTTATATCTCCCGGCCAAAGCACGAGGATGGATCAGGTAAAAATTAAGCTGAGCGCTATTGAGGAGAGCGTAAAGGGCAAAAGGGTCGTTTTGATAGACGATTCAATGGTGCGCGGGAACACCTGCGGCAGGATAGTTAAGCTGCTGCGTGACGCGGGGGCAAAGGAAATTCACATGCGCATAGCCTCCCCTCCGTTTTTGCACCCGTGTTACTATGGGACTGACATTGATTCAAGCGATCACCTTATCGCCTGTAAGCACAGCGTATCAGAGATAGCAAGTATGATAGGCGCGGACACTTTGGGATATCTTCCCGTGTCCGATCTCGCAACTATGACGAACGGGCATCCGTATTGCAGCGCCTGCTTTACCGGCGATTATCCGACCGACATACCGTCCGACACTCGCAAGGATCGCTTTGAGCAAAAGCTTTCGGATATCAAAAAGAAATAAAGCATGAAAGGATTTATTATTATGCGTGATTATAAAGCTGAATTTGAAAACAGAGTTGAGTTTATAAAAAATATTCTGAAAAGCTCGGGAGCGGGAGGCATAGTGTACGGTAACAGCGGAGGCAAGGACTCCGCTCTTGTGGGGATACTCTGCAAGGCGGCGTGCGAAAATACCGTCGGAATAATTCTCCCCTGCACCGTAAAGCGCAACTACGACGAGGATGCAAAGGACGCCCTTGCCGTGGCAGGTGCGTACGGCATTGAGACAAGAAGAGTCGATTTGTCCCCGGTCAAGGAGGCGCTTATAAAGTCGCTCGGCGGGGTTACAGCCCTTAACTCTTCCGCGCTTGCCAATATGGCGCCCCGCCTTCGCATGATAACCCTTTACGCCGTCGCGGCGGCTGAAAACCGACTGGTGGCGGGTACCGGCAATCGCAGTGAGGCGTATGTGGGCTACTTTACAAAGTGGGGTGACGGCGCAAACGACTTTAATCCGATAGCCGACCTTACCGTTACCGAAATTTACGAATTTTTAAGGTATCTCGGCGCGCCCGAGGTTATTATCAATAAGGCTCCCTCCGCGGCGCTTTTTGACAATCAGACCGATGAGAGCGAAATGGGGGTCAGCTACGCCGAGCTTGACGCGTATATAAGAGGCGAGGATATTCCTTCGGATAAAGCCGAAAGGATAAAAAAGCTTCACGAGAGAAGCGAGCATAAAAGACGCGGCATCGCAAAGTACGCAAAATAACCGCAGCCCTTAGACAGTGCGTCCTATAATTGGGTCTCGCTTGTCGAATTTGAAGTTTATAATATTCCGAAAGAATAAAATTCACCGCCCGCGTTTATTTAACGCGGGCGGCGGGTGTTTGTTATCAAATTAAGTGAATTTACCTTATCAGGCTCTTTTGAACGCGGAAGCGTTTACTGCGACCACGAAGCCGTCGGTGTTGTTTCCGGAAATTACGTAGTTTTTGCCGATGGTATTAAAGGTTGTCGTTCCGTCCGTGGCGGGAACATAATATATCCACCATTCATCGCCGCTTCCCGAGGTTGTCATAAGACGGTTTTCAAAGCCGTGCTCTTTTAAGAGCGTAAGGTAGGAGGCAAGGCTTAAGTTGTTGTTTGTGATATAAGCGGCGTGCGCCTCGCCGACGTATCTGAAGGAGCTGTAAGCGTCCTCACCCGACGAGCTTTTGCCGTTTCCTATATGGATAAAGCCGTATTTTGCGCAGTTTGCGATAAACCAATCGTAATAGGTCTCTTTCATAAACGTGTGATTTAAAGCGTATGTTCCTTTGCCCTTTACATACACCTCAAGGTCAACCACATATCCGGTTGCGTGCAGCAGATGAGGGTCCTCTTCTTCATAGAAGTAATAAGCGTTGCGCAGCTGAACGTCGGTTTTGCCCTGCTCGCTTGCAAAATCCGCCATCATTTTGTTGAGGGCGTCAAGAGTGTCAACGTTAAGATAATAACCGCTCGAGGCTCTGAGCAGATAATTTCCGTCGGTTGTTCCGTATACGTTTCTGAAATTGTAGGTCTCAAGAAGCTTATTTGCGGAGAGGGACTTCATTTCAGTTCTGCTTATAAGGAGATCGCGGCTCATTTTATAATCGTTGTTTTCATCAATAAGGAGAAGCGAGCCTTCGTAAACCTTGTTTGTAGGAATTGTCGCACTGCCTACCGCCGGTATGTTTTTGTCTTTATCGGGATCTTGACCCTCTGAGGGGTTGTTATTATCATCATCGGGATTTTCGGGATTTTCGGGAGTGTCGGGGTCGTCATTATTCGGCTTATTATCGGAGGAATAGACGCTTCCGCTTTCGGCGGGAGTCGTTGTGACCTCGGGGTTATTTTGATTATCTCCCGAGCCGCCCTGATTTGCAAATATCACCACCGCCACTATGAGCACCGCAATAATGAGTATAAGCAGTATTGCGGCAAGTACAATACCTGTTGACCTTGGTCTGTATACGTTGTCGTTTTTATCGTTCATTTATTTTCCGCCTTTCTTTTGTATGTAATGTCAAAATAATTTTCAGTTCTGCTTTTGAACGCTTTTGTACTCGTCGTAAAATCTGAAAAGTGGGCATCTTTTTGTATTGTAGAGAGAAACAAGCTCATCCTCGTCAAGCTGTGCGGTACATTCAAAGCAGTCCTCCTCTTCGTTATAATCGTAATAAACGCAGTTTTCGCAGGAGGCGTCGTTGCTCTTTTCGGTATTTTTCTTTTCCATATTATATACAGCAGCTTTTATTGCTGTTTTTTGTCCGAGCGATGGGAGGCATCCGAGGAATGAGTTTTTAATACCATATACATTCCGCCGAGCGCCGCGCAGCAGGCAAGAAGCCAAAGGGGCGTCAATATCCACAGCCATCTGAAGGTCAAAATGCCGGTGAATTTAAGAACCGCAAGAACAGTTTGCAAAATTACAAGCAAAATTATACCGATTAGACTAAGTTTTTTCATTTGAGCCTCCTATTGCATTTTTGACCCGACGACCTTGGAAAATCGCAAATGACGATTTAAAAAAGATCGCCTCGGCGCTTAAAATTGTTTGTAGAATCATTTTATCACAAAAACACACTAAAGTCAACTTGTCTTATTGCTTATTTTGTGAGCATTTTTATGCAAAATATTTAATTTTTTTTGCAAAGAGAATGCGTTTTCCCTTTTTCCCGCTTTTTTTGCACCTTGCGCACCTTAAGGCTGTTTTTTATGTCGACCTTTTTTTGAAATCATTAAAATCAGGTCTTTTGGAGAATATTGGTCAAAAAGCTGTGAGGCTATTATTGCAATAAACATAAGAGCGCACCCGATACCCTCACGCAATGTGGGTATCTCCGAAAGGATAATGGCTCCCGAGAGCACGGAAAATACCGCTTCAAGGCTTAAAATCATCGAGGCGACCGTCGGGTTTGTGTCCTTTTGCCCTACAATTTGAAGAGTATACGCAACTCCGCTTGAAAGCACTCCGGCATACAGCACGGGAATCCATGCGTCTATTATCGGGGCAACAGCCGGCTTTTCAAAGATGAACATCAAAATTGCCGAGATACCGCCCGAAACAAACATCTGTATGCAGGACATTTTCACGGGGTCAGCCTTCTTGACAAAGTGATCGACAATCATGATATGTATAGAAAAGATAAAAGCGCAAATCAGTATGTACAAATCGTAAATTGAGAAGGAAAGATTTTCGTTTATGCAGAGCAGATAAAGCCCGAACACCGAAAAAAGAACGCAACTCCAGTTGTGCGCCTTTATTTTCTTGCCCATAAAAACGCCCAAAAAGGGTACAATAACGATATAGAGAGCGGTTATAAAGCCCGCTTTGCCGACGCTTGTCCCGATAATTCCGAACTGCTGAATGTTTGTCGCGGCACACAGCGCAAGTCCGCAGAGAACGCCTCCGACGACAAGGCTTTTTAATTCGTCCCTTGACATTTTTTTGTAGGTGCCTTTTTTCATTTTTATCCGGTCGGAAATAATAAATACCGGAATAAGCACAAAGCCTGCGATAATCGTGCGGGTAGCCTGAAAGGTGAAGGGTCCCATGTGATCCATCCCCACGCTTTGCGCGACAAAGGCGCACCCCCAAATAATCGCCGCCAGAGTAAGTATAAGATTTCCTTTCATTATATTGCGATTTTTCAATTTATCTCCTTTTGCAAAGAACAATATGTAAAAATTTGCAAAAAGTCATATCTTAAATAATAAGAAATTTTTGCTTATTTATTTTATCACATATTAATAATAATTTACAATAGTATTGAAAAATTTACACATTGTTTAAAATGTCGGCGCTCGGATGTGATACAATAATACGGTTCTATGTTTTATAAAAAAGTCCGTTTGACTGCAGCGGATTTAAAGGCAGTATAAAATTTCTCGGATAACGAAAGGAAAAAGGTATGGAACTAACGCTAAATAATATTGTCAATGTGTTACTGCGCAAAATTTGGATTCTGATCATCGCAACAATTGTGGGTGCGCTGCTGCTCGGCGCCTTTACGGTGCTTGTGGTTGAAAAACAGTACACAACGACCGCAAAGCTTTATGTCAGAATAAATAAAGAACAGAACCCAAATTCGTCCACTAACACTACTTTTGCAAGAAATATTGTTGCAACATACCTTGAAATGCTCAAATCCTCAACAATACTCGACCCTGTCGCCGAGTCACTTCGGGATTCTTATGATAATGTTACCTCTGATGATATCAAAAAATGGTTCAGCGGCGAGTCGCTAAACCAAACCGAGGTGTTTGAAATAAGGATCACGACAAACGATCCCCAGCTTTCATACGACACAATGGCGTCTTTGGTCGAGCTTGCGCCCGATATAATGCAGAGATATCTTGACGCCAGCGGCGTTGAGGTCATCGAGCCGCCCGTATATCCCGAGGATTATACTTGGCCTGTGGCGCGCAACAGCGTTATCGGAGGCTTGCTGGGGTTGCTTGTTTCTGCGGCAATTTGTATTCTTGTCGCCTTTCTCGATACCTTTGTGTATACCAGAGACGACCTTTCCGACAGATTCCATCTGCCGGTTATCGGCGCCATTCCTTCAATGAAGGAGCATGAAGAGCTGGCAAAGATTCACGGCAAGCGCACGCTGATTCAGAGACTGCTCGGCAAATATCCCACCTCCGACACAAGAAGCGCCGAATCGGAAAAGAAAATGATTATAAACAAGAACACCCCGTTCAGCGTCACCGAGGCATACAGAACGGCAAGAACCAACATTCTTTATTTGCCCTCGACAACCTCCGGATGTCCCAAATTTGCCATTACAAGCTCCTTTGCAATGGAAGGTAAGACCACAACGGCAGTAAATATCGCCATAACCATGGCGCAGAACGGCAAAAAGGTGCTCCTTATCGACGCGGATATGAGAAAGCCGAGAATCGCAAAGAACCTCGGTATCAGAGCAGAAAGCGGACTTTCGGAATTTCTCGCAAAGCTCACCGAAACCGTTACTGTAAGCCGAAGCAGTATCGATAATTTCTATGTCATCACCTCGGGTAAGTCGACCTCCAATTCCTCCGAGCTTTTGGCTTCCGAGAGAATGAAACAGCTTATCGGACAGCTTCAAAACGAGTTCGATTATATATTCATAGACACTCCCCCCATGAACCTTGTCACCGACGCTTCTGTCATAGCAGACCTTGTTGACGGATATTTTATCGTCGCCTTCTCCGGCTTCTCCGACAAGAACGGCATCTCGGATGCTCTCGAGGCCCTGACGCAGGTCAATGCGAACGTTATAGGCTTCTTCTTGAACGGCGTTGATCCCAAGAGCGGCTACGGTAAGTACGGAAAGTACGGTAAATACGGCAAGTATGGCAAGTACGGCTACGGTAAATACGGTTACGGCAAGTACGGATATCGCTATAAAGCGTACGATACGACCGAGCCCTATATTGAGGTTATAGAAAAGGACGAATAAGCTTTTGGTTCTCGGCAGGCGCCGAGCGACATATAAATAATATAAGTAGATTAATTTAAATAAAAAAAGAGGCACGACTATGGTTGGATTTATCGATTGGCATTCTCATGTTCTTCCCGGTATTGACGACGGCGCACAGCATAGAGCCGACAGTATCTCGGCATTGCAGAAGGCATCGTGCTGCGGTATAAGCCGCGTCATTGCAACTCCGCATTTTTATCCGCACAAAAGCTCTGTTGACGCATTTATCGAAAGACGGAGCCGCTCCTATGTTCATCTTATGAAGCAAGCGGCAAGCATCAGCAACCTTCCCGAAATAATCAAAGGAGCCGAAGTGCTTTTGCTTCCCGGCATTGACGGCATGGACGGCTTTGAAAAACTGTGCATCGAGGGAACGCGCATAATGATGCTTGAGCTGCCTTTTCTTGAAAGCGAGCATACCGATGAAATGTATGAAACGGTGGAGCGCATTGTAAGCGAGAGGGGAATTTCCGTCATAATGGCGCATCCTCACCGCTATTCCGACGAGACAATTTCGCGCATGATAGAGATTGGCGCGATGCTCCAGTTAAACGCGGACGATCTTTCCACCTTTTCAGGCAAGAAAAGGGCGAAAAAATATTTCGAGATGGAAAAGGTGCTCGGGCTCGGTACGGATTTTCACCGCGACTTAAAGTCCTATGAGAGATTTGAAAAGCTCATGAGGACCTACGGGAAAATGTTTAAAAGCAGTCCCGCCTTCTCACTGACACCGGTCTCGGAGCAGCCGAAATTAAACGTATAATATACATAACAAGGGCGCATTATTTGCGCCCTTTAAAGCTTAAAAAGGACGGTATAAGGTAAGACTTTGCCGCATTGTCGCAAATTATGGAAGAGAAAAAAGCATTAGGATATATACATTCCTTTCAAAGTCTCGGAACGGCTGACGGACCGGGCGTGCGCGCCGTTGTGTTTATGCAGGGCTGTCCCTTGCGCTGTGCGTGCTGTCACAATCCGGACACATGGGAAACAAGCGTCGGCGAAAAAGTCAGCGCCGAGGAAATATTTAAAAAGGTATGCCGTTACAAGGCGTATTTTTCAAAAAAAGGCGGAATTACGGTTTCGGGAGGCGAGCCTCTGCTCCAGCAGAGCTTTGTTACCTCGCTGTTTGAGCTTTGCAAAAGTGAAGGAATACATACCGCCCTTGATACCTCGGGTTGTATTTTAAATAAGGAAACAGAGCGGCTTTTGGAGCTTTGCGACTTGGTACTGCTCGATTATAAGTATACAAACGAGAACGATTATTTAAAATATACCGGTATGAGCCTAAAGCAGGCAGACCTCTTTTTGGACTTTCTTGAAGGGCTGAAAAAGCCGACCGTTATAAGACAGGTCATAATCCCCAAAATAAACGACAATAAAGACTCGATATCAAGGCTTTTTTCGCTTGCGGAAGATCATTGCTGCATAGAAAAAATAGAAATGCTGCCATTTAGAAAGCTGTGCGTTGAAAAATACCGTGCTCTGGGCATTCCCTTTAGGTTTGAAAATATAGAAGAATGTCCGAGCGACTTTTGTATCAGCCGAGAATACAGAGAGGAGAAAAAATGAAGCGCACCTGCGGCACATTGAAAATGAAAATATGTCGGGGGAATAAGGATAAAGCCTTCGGCATATAATAAAGCGTGTGAAAAACAGCAGGTGCAAAAGCGCAAGGTGCAATATTTTTTTGATATTGCGCACTATTTTCAAAAACGGTATTGACAAATGCAAAAAAGGGTGATATAATACACGTGTTTAAGGATGAGATGTTTTGCAATGTCTCAGTCAGGGGGCGCGCCGCTCCCGGTGAGGATACGCCGGTGTGGCGGAACAGGCAGACGCATGGGACTTAAAATCCCACGGGGCTAACCCCCCGTACCGGTTCGACCCCGGTCACCGGCACCACCGTCTGTAAATAATATCGCGGGATAGAGCAGTTGGTAGCTCGTCGGGCTCATAACCCGGAGGTCGTGAGGTTCAAGTCCCACTCCCGCAACCAAAATCGCAGCCTGCACTCCTTTGGAGTGCAGGCTGCGATTTTGGTTGCATCAAGGAGCGGGACTTGAAGGGGCGCGGTAGTGAATGACGTCCCGGTGGG
>CANRMP010000019.1 GCA_947631765.1 uncultured Clostridia bacterium | reverse complement strand
AACGTTTCTTTTCAGCCTCAAAATTTATCCGCGTAAACCCTCATTTTCCTCTTGACTTTTCATAGCTGGTCTCCTTTCTTTTGTTTTTAAGAGCGCTTTCACTTATACATGACAAGAATTATTTAAATTTTATCATGATTTTTTGATTTTTTAAAAAAATTCGCGAAAAATTAGAGAAATAATCGAAGGCTGCCCGACAAACAGGCAGCCTCAATTTTTGTTTTTTTGTTTAGGTCTTTTTTACGGTAAGCTTTTTTATAACAAACAAGGTAGCAATCATCAAAACTGTACTTATGGGCAAAACGATATACCACATCTTTATTATGCCGGCTAAAATATAGCAGACAAACGACACCGCCGCGACGGTAAGCGCGTATGGAAGCTGGGTCGATACATGGTTTACGTGGTTGCACTGTGCGCCGGCCGACGCCATTATTGTGGTATCTGATATCGGCGAGCTGTGGTCGCCGCAGACAGCGCCCGCGAGGCAGGCGGCAATACCGATAATCAGCATTTCCCCGTCCGCAAAAACTGCACAAACAATCGGGATAAGTATTCCGAAGGTTCCCCACGAAGTACCTGTCGAAAACGCCAAGCCGATAGCCACAAGGAAAATAACCGCGGGAAGGAATATTGTAAGAGAGCTTGCCGCGCCGTTCATGAGGTTTGCAACATAATATTTTGCTCCGAGAACGCCAGTAAGTCCGCCGAGAGTCCAGGCAAGGCAGAGAATGAGAATTGCGGGAACCATGGCGCAAAAGCCCTGAGGAATGCACTCCATTGCGTCTTTAAAGGAAATAACCCTTCTGCAAATCAGATATATTACAGTAAGCACAACGGTTACAAGCGCGCCCCAAGGAAGCCCGACGGTGGCGTCGCAATTTGCAAATGCATCGACAAAATTTTCTCCTGAGAAGAAGCCGCCGGTGTATATCATGCCTACAACACAGCAAATTATAAGGACAATAACCGGAAGCAAAAGGTCAATAAGCTTGCCCTTTGGAGAGATATTTTCGTGCGCCGTTTCGCCAACGCGTGTACCGTCCGAGAAAATATCGCCGTTTATTGCGTTTTCTTCATGCTTTTTCATCGGACCGTAGTCGAATTTCATTAAGGTTATTGCAATTATCATTACAATTGTTAAAATCGAATAGTAATTGTAAGGTATTGCCCGTATAAACAAGGAAATACCGTTTACGCCGACAACAACTCCCGCAACGGCTGCCGCCCAAGAGGAAATGGGCGATATCATGCAAATCGGCGCCGCCGTGGCGTCTATTATGTACGCCATTTTCGCGCGGGATACGTTATTTGCATCATTTACCGGGCGCATAACCGAGCCGACAGTCAGACAGTTGAAATAGTCGTCAACAAATATAAGCACGCCGAGTGCAAAGGTAGCAAGCTGTGCGCCGACTCTTGTCTTTACGTGGGTTTTAGCCCACCGTCCGAACGCCGCCGAGCCTCCCGCGCGATTGATAAGGGCGACCATAATGCCCAGCAGAACAAGAAATATTAATATTCCGACAGGCCCCGCGTCGGCAATAGATGCCAAAAACCCGTCGTTAATTACCGTGTCAAGTGTTGCAACCGGTTTGAAATTTGCCGAAAGAAGGGCTGCAGACACAACTCCGATAAAGAGCGAGCTGTAAACCTCCTTTGTGATAAGGGCAAGGACAATGGCAATTATAGGCGGAACAAGCGCCCATATGCTCCCGACAACATTTCCGTTTCCCCCGCAGGTCTCGCAGTCGGCTCCGGTACCGCCGCAATCGGGGCATGTAACGGTGCTGCTTGCGCCACCCGTCAGCGCGGCGACAGCCATAAGTGCAACAAGCGCCGCAACAAGCACAATTATTATTATTTTTTTACTGCTTTTCATTTGATTTCCTCCAAACGACGGTTATTCGGCTTTTTGGCAAAGACTGTATGAAACATTTTGTACACAAATAGTATAATACATTTTAACAAAAAGTCAATAGTTTATCATCAATTTTTACAAATAATCATAAAAGTCCGCTTTTCGGGCAAAAAAAGAACCGATATAAAAATCGGCGTCTTAAATATTTTTTACAGAATAAAAAAGTACGCACCGAATATAAGGGCGCAAAGAGCGGAAACCGCAACGTCGGATATGTAGTGCACGCCGCCGATAACTCTAAGAAGTGCAATAAGTATGCCGCAGACAATATTTATTGCAAAAAACCAAAAGCCGATTTGAAAGCTTGCAAGCGCAATTACAAAAACCGAATAAACGTGTCTGCTCGGCATTGAAAAGCTGTTTTTTCCCTTCGAAATTATAGGTTGATAGCCCTGCGAAAAGTACGGGCGCTCTCTTGAAATGGCGCGTCTTAAGGACGTAACAAACACAAAGCCTATGCCGCAGAGCACAAGGGTATAAAGCACGGCGGAGAAGTCCTCTTTGATAAGAAGAAAGACCAAAACCGAGCAATAAACGCAAAAAACGTATGCAGTCAGTAATTTATCAAGGACGGGCAACGCGTCGCTTATCGCTTTGCTTTTTCTTATAGCGTTATTGAGCCGAAAATAAAAGTTGTTGTTTTTTTCCATGTTTTTATTATTTCTAAGGCAGGCTAAAGAGCGACGCTTATCCCGAAGCGTTCTTTTCCTTTTTATCAAAAAGAAACTCCCGCGCCGCCTCTTTGCTTATCGGTATTATCTCTTCGTCGGGATATTTTGAATTTATACCGCCGTAAGCGTGTATAAAATACCTTCCCGCATAGTCAAGGCATAGCTCTTCGATGTAATCGCTTTCGCTTGAAGCTCTTCCGTGCTTTGTTTTCTTTATAAGCTTAGCGTTTTTTGTGTTGTACTCAACCTTGCGAATAATAATTTTCATGACCTTATAACCCCCCTACGGTTATATTTTAGTCATAACTTACTTATTTAATTCGCAATTTGAAAAATATGATACCGCACCTACCGCTCTTTTCCATCGCTTATATAACTCTTCCGCTTTTCTTTCGAGCATTGAGGCTTCAAAAACCTTTTCGGATACGCGCTTTTTTGATATTTCGTCAGGCGTCCAAATTCCCGCTTGCAGTCCCGCAAGATAGGCGGCGCCGAGCGCAGTGGATTCCACACAGCGCGGGCGGTCAACCGCGCATCTTAAAATATCGGCTTGAAACTGCATCATAATATCGCTGACGCACGCTCCGCCGTCCACCATAAGGCGGGAAATATCGCAGTCAAATTCGGTTTTTATGGTATTTACAAGATCGGCAACCTGAAAAGCTATTCCTTCAAGCACCGCGCGGCATATGTGCTCTCTTTTAGTGCCTCTTGTCGCGCCGAGCAGAGCCCCTCTTGCGTACATATCCCAATACGGCGCGCCAAGACCCGTAAACGCCGAAACAAAGACAACTCCGCCGCTGTCAGGCACCCTCTCGGCGTATATATCACATTCCTTGGCGGTATTTATCATTTTAAGCTCGTCCCTGAGCCACTGAATCGAGCTTCCGGCGTTGAAAACGCTTCCCTCAGCCGCATATACCGTTTTGCCCTTTATTCTCCATGCAATCGTCGTAACAAGCTTATTTGCAAGTCTTATTTTCTCGCCTATGTTCATAAGCGTAAAACAGCCCGTCCCGTACGTGTTTTTCACGTCCCCGATATTCGTGCACTGCTGACCGAACATTGCGCCCTGCTGGTCTCCGACAGAGGCGCATATTCTAAGACCTACAAGGCAATCGGGTATACGCTCTCCCTTCCTTATTTCGCCAAAGTCAAAGCAGTTGTCCTTGACCTGCGGGAGTGAGGACATCGGGAGTTTGAGAATATCGCATATCTTTTTGTCCCATTTTAGCTTTTGTATGTCAAAAAGCATGGTGCGGCTTGCATTTGTCACGTCGGTATAGTGATTTTTTGTGAGATTCCAGATGAGCCAGCAGTCAACAGTACCAAAAAGCAGTCTGCCTTCATTTGCAAGCTCTTGAGCCTTCGGAACATTATCCAAAATCCACTTCATTTTGGTGCCTGAAAAATAGGCGTCGACTCCAAGCCCAGTGGTTTTATGTATATAGTCCTCGTGCCCGCCCGAAATTAACTCTTCGCATATTCCGGCGCTCCTTCTGCACTGCCAAACAATGGCGTTGTATATAGGAGTTCCTGTGTCCTTGTCCCAAGCAATAACCGTTTCGCGCTGATTTGTTATGCCTACCGCGTCGATTTTTTCGCCGTATTCTTTAACACATTCGGCGGCGCACAAAAGCTCGGTGTCAAGGATTTCAAGCGGGTCGTGCTCAACAAAACCCAAAGACGGGTAATACTGCGTTATGCTTTTTGAGCGCTGACAGACAATATTTCCGTCATTGTCAAAGATCAGCGCGCGAGAGGAGGTTGTACCCTGATCAAGAGCTAAAATTGCCATTATAATACGTCCTTTTTGTCATTTAATTATTGATATACTCTGATGTAGTCGATTATATATCTTTGCGGAAATATCGTTTCGGCGTTTGGCGAGCCTGGCCAATCCCCACCGACCGCAAGGTTTATAAGGATGTAAAATTCCTGCTTGAACATTTGAAACTGATCCTGACTTATATCTATCTCGCAATACTGCTTGTCGTCAACAAACCATCTGATATATTTTTCGCTCCATTCTACGGCGTAGGTGTGAAAGCCCCCGCTAAGGTCATCGCCGACAACCGTGCTGTTTCCGTACTGCATATGGTTGTACGGATTTGAGGTGCCCCAGTGAACCGTTCCGTGAACTGTGTTTTCCCTGCCCGTTCCGCCTATTTTTTCCATGATATCTATTTCTCCGCAGGCAGGCCAGGAGCCGCTGTTGCCCATCATCCAAAAGGCAGGCCATATTCCCTGTCCTTTCGGGAGTATCGCGCGCATCTCGATATACCCGTATTTGAAGGAAAATTTGCCCTGAGTTTTGAGCCGCGCGCTGGTGTAAGCGTAGCCGTTCATCGACTCGCGCCGCGCCTCGATTATAAGACAGTCGGAATCTACTCTCGAATTGTCTTCCCTGTCGTTATAATATTGCAGCTCGTTGTTTGCAATATACCCGTAATCGTACACCCATTTGCTTTTATCTATCTTGTCAGAGTTAAATTCCTCCGACCATACAAGGGTATAATTTCCGTGCTTTTTCTTGCTCTCGTCAAGCATGTCGCTAAGTCCCACATGTATTCCCGCGCCGGTTTTATTTCTTATATAGTCAATCTGCTTGTCTGTCATTTTGTCCGATATTACTGTGTCTTTTGCAATGGTTATTTTGTCGTCGTTCATAAAGTTTACCTCAAATAATGAAAATGCATAGCAAAGAGAAAGATAATTGTCGCCGTCAAACGCAAGCTTTTTTCCGTCGTAGCCGAGAGAATAACAAAAGTCGCCGTCTATGTTTTCATTCATTTTTTCTGAAAGGCGGCGGTTTGTGTTTCCAATGAGTATTTCAAAGGAATCCTCCGGAATTTCCTCACCCGGCTTTACCCAGTCGGTCGAAAGGCTGAGGGTTATATCGTATTTTTCTTTAACAAGTTCTTTAAACTCTGTCACCGAATCTGTTATATACTTGTCCGCCCTGTCGGGGCGCACAATCACCGCATCCTTCAGCTTTTCAAGCGATATTATATTTTCGCCCACTTCTTTGCTCTGGTCGCGGCATGAGGCTAAAATCCCGAGCGTCATTGAAAACAAAAGAAGCAGTGCGCATATTTTTTTGATACTCATTAAAAACGTCCTTTCAGATTTTGTCTATCCGTTGGAATATGAAAAATAAAAAATTTCGGTCTTGCTTAGCGGCTCTGAGGTGAGCGAATACTGGGTGACATATATTTCGTTTGCCTGTAAAAGCTTTTTGTTGTAAACGGCTCGAAGCAAATTTTCAGAAATAAATTCTGTGTTGCCGAGGTCTTTTTCATTAAGCGCGATTTTGCTCCACTCGGTGAAATTCTCGCCCTCAACATAAATATATCCGTCTTTTACATAGCACCCTTTTATTCTTATGTCGCGCACTCCCATTTTCATGTCGGCGACGGGATAATAGTTCTTGTTGCCGTTATAAATATAACAGTCGCCCGAGAGCATGTCATAACAGAGATTTTTAAACCAGTCTTCGTAATTTTCGTTATCGGCGCAGCTTTGGTGAAGCTTTGTGAGAATGCCGTTGTTTATCCCGAGAGACCGAAGCACCTCGGCGGAAAGGCGATAAGTGAACGTCTCGCCGATATAAGAGGCGTGTCTTTCAAGTCCGAAATTTGAATAGACAACATATTCGGTGGTATATATATTGCCCTTTGAGAGATCCTCGTCCTTTATAGAAAGGCTCGGAAGGTGATCTCCGTAAAGCACAACGACCGTATCTTCCTCAAAATCGTTAATTGCGGTGATAAGCTCCTCTATAAACTCATCCATTTCGGCAATTTGATTTATATAATAGCTGTAAGCCGGCAGAAGATCGATGTCTTTTTCATGCTCGGGAGCATATGAAACATTGATTTTTTCGGTATATGACTCGGAAATTTCAGACGGTGGGTATTTTCCGTGCCCCTGAACCGAAACAGCCATTACAAAATCGGGCGTATCCGTGCTTTTGAGAGCGTCAAGTATTTCACCCGTGAGGATGGAGTCGTCAGGCCATTTACCGCTCGCGTTGTATTCAACGTCATTCATATATTCAAGACTTGTAAAGCTGTCAAAGCCGAGGAAGGGATAAACCTTATGCCTGTCATAGAAGGACCCTTCGTAATTGTGAACGGCATGCGAGGAATATCCGAGCTCACGAAGATTATAGGCGACAGACTCGCAGGTGTGCGATTTTAATACGGTTTTATAAGGGTATTCGCCGGCTCCGAAAAAGTCGAGATTCATGCCGGTAAGCACTTCAAATTCGGTGTTTACCGTTCCGGAGCCCACAACGGGAACAGATAAAAGCCCGCTTATTCCCCTCCCCTTTAAGCTTTCAAAATAAGGAACGGGATTTTCGCTGTAGGTGAGAAAATTTAAATAATTTACGTCAAAAAAGCTTTCAAGCTGTACGTAAACGATATTCGGCGTGCTTTGTGGCATGTTGTTTTGGGTGTCAACGCTGTTAAGAAAATCGTCAATAACCGTCTTATCATAGTCCGAGGGTTTGTCAATGCCCCTGTCGAAAATACCGACGACAAAGCAGTACGGAAAGCCGTAATCGGCGTACGCGTCATTTAAATTGTAAAAGTTTGTGGAAAGCGACGACGTCCATAATCCGAGATTTATCGAGGTAAAAAGCGTAAGCCCCGAAAGTAAAAACACCGAAATCGCTTTTTTGAGCTTGACCTTATAGGATTTAAGCTTTATTGCGGCAAGGGTGAGTAAGGTTAGCGCTACGACTACAAGAAGGCATATTCCGATAATCTCAAAGACGTTAAGATAAACCGAAAAAATCTTTGCAACACTCGGTATAAGCGTAAAATCTACCGCGGTAAAGGGTGTCACTCTCTTAAACTGCAAAACAAAATCGGCAAAGCCCAAGCCGAGCCATATTGTTGAAATGAAAATAAAGGCAAAGGTTCTTTTGGGAATAAAGAACGCTATCGAGAGAGTGAAGAATATAAAAAGACAATTTACAAGATATCCCAAAGGATTGAAAATTGCAAATTTCAGCGCGGCGACAAAAGAATGATTTGCCATTATTTCTATGACAAATTCAAGCACCAAGGAAAAGACGGCGTAGAAAAAAACCGAATCAAAAATTGCAAGGCGCCCTTCATTATTCTTTGCCGTTATCTTTTTCCATACATTTCGGAAAGCGGTTTTTAATTTCATAAAGTCTCCAAAACCGAAATATCGGTCATCACGAATATTTTACATGTAATATATTAACATATATGAAATATATTTTAAACAATTATGCAAAATAAAAATCATCCGAGTAAAAAAGCCGCACCAAAGCATGACTTTTCGGTACGGCGCCTATATCGGCAATTAAATTTTATGTTTCTAATGCGGCAAAATGAAGTCCCGAGCTTAAATGAGTTATGCAATTATCGGTTTTCTTTAATTATATCCTTTAAAAAACAGACTGCGATTTCAATATCCTTTGCGGGGTCGTCTCCGCATTCGCGCTCGATTGTGAGAAAGCCCTTGTACCCTATGTCACTAAGCGCCCCAAGGTATTTCGGAAAATCGACATTTCCCTTTCCGAGCGGCATTTCACGGTACGACGGTCCCCTGTTTTCGGTATTGTCCGCCCGTATGCCGTACACTATTTCGGGGTCCTTGTTATAAAGCATCACCCCGTCCTTGGCGTGAGTGTGAACGATATAATCTTTAAGCGTATATACCGCCTTTACAGGGTCGTCTCCTGTGACCATTACAAGGTTTGCAGGGTCAAGATTTACCGACACTCCTTTTGATTCAAGCGAGTCAAGAAAGGCTTTGAGCACCTCCGAGGTCTCGGGGCCTGTTTCAATGGCAAAATGAGCGTCAACGCTGTCGGCGTATTCCGCAAGCGTGCGGCATGCCTGCTGCATGATTTTATACCTTTCATTTGAAGGGTCACGCGGCACAACGCCTATATGAGTTGTCACAACGTTTGTGTCAAGCTCTTTTGCAAGATCGAGTATGCGCTTTGACTTTTCGATAAGCATGGGATTTTTTTCTTTATTTCCAAATCCCATACCGAGGTCTCCGCAAAGCGCGGAAAAAACAAGACCGCTGTCATTCATCATCCGTTTGATTTCAGAAATTCGGCTTTTTGTCATGTTTTCCGGCGAATTTTCGCCGGTTGTCGAATACATCTGAATGCCAGTGGCGCCTATTTCGGCGGCCTTTTTTATGGCTTTATCGGTTGGCAGTCTGAATGAATCGAGCATGGCTCCTATAGGAAAATTGTACATAAATAACCCCCTGTTATAAATTAATCTTTTACTTGTCCTTTTACTTGTCAAATAAAATATCCGCGCAGAAATCGCAAAAATATATTGACCTTGCAAGCTTTGCTGCAACCGGCTTGACTTTTTTGGAGTTTGCAATATTTTGCAGAGCGTATTCCGAGAGCCCCTGTCTTATCAAAGAAATTGCAACCGATGTCCTTCGCTTTTTGGACTTTTCGGTGTAATCTTCGGAAATTAAAGTGTATACATTGGGGTCGAGCCTGCGAAAATCGTAATAGTATTTTACAAATATCTCTTTTCCGACCTTTTTAAGCATGACGTCAACATATTCCTCACGCGTGACCTGCGAGCCGGAAATGTAAAAGTATTGCTCCTCATTTTTATTACATTGTAGCATATCATTCTCCGAATTTCAACATAAACTTTTTAATATGAGATTTAATTTCGCCGTACATATAAAGCGAACCGAAAACAAAGACTGGGCTGCCCGACTTTTGAGCGTAAATAAGCGCCTCTCTTACGGCTTCACCCGGCTTTTTGAAAACGCGGCAGGAAACGCCGCACTCCGTGTAAATTTTTGCAAGCTCACTTGCGGGAAGGGCGCGCGGATTTGGGGGTTCGGATATAAAGGCTATATCTGCATGGGGAGCAATAAGGCGAGTCATTTCTTTATATTCTTTATCCTTTAGCACGCCTGTTACGAATATAAGCTTTTTACCGCCGAATATTCCCGACAGAGTATCGCTTGCCATACTGCACCCCTGCACGTTGTGGCATCCGTCGTAAATAATTGTCGGCTCTTTGCAGAGAATTTCAAATCTTCCCTTCCATTTCACATTTGCAAGCCCGTATCTTATGTTGCTTTCGTTGATTTTAAGCCCCTGTTTTTTAAGCTCATACGAAGCGTAAATTGCGGTAAGGGCGTTTGTTTTCTGATACAAGCCGACAAGCGACACTGTGACGTTTTTTAAAAGACTGCAATCAAATGTTATTTTATATAGATCCGCATTTGTTATTTTCGGGTTTTCGGTGATCTTAATGCACGGGGCGTTCCTTGAGGCTGCAATATCGGAAATTGTTTCAAGCGCCTCTTTGTCCTCGCACACAACAACCGCAGGTCGACCTTCTTTTATAATGCCAGCCTTATGGCGCGCGATGTCGCAGAGCGAATTTCCAAGATATGCGGTGTGGTCCCTTGCAATTCCCGTAATTATCGACAAAAGCGGCTTTTCAATAATGTTTGTGGCGTCAAGCAGACCGCCCATACAGCACTCGATTATGACAATATCCGCCCCCAGCTTCTTAAAAAGGCAAAATGCAACCGCCGTGTAAAACTCGTATTCGGTTGCCCCCGCCTCCTCGCATTTGGGTTTTACCGTAGAACACACCTCTGCAAAGGTCGAGTCGGATATCTCGCAGCCGTCAAAGACAAACATTTCGTTTAACTTTTCAAGGCAGGGGGTTGTAAACATTCCGACTCTGTATCCCGAATTTTTCAGAATACCGGAAAGCATGGCGCAAACCGAGCCCTTACCGTTTGTACCGGTTACGTGTATACAGGTAAGCTCTTTTTGCGGATTGCCGAGCAGCTGCATAAGTTTTTCTATACGCTCAAGCCCCGGTCGGCTGCCCCTTGATTTGAGAGTTGCTATATAGTCGAGCGATTCTTCATACGTCACTTTAAATTCACCATGTACTTTGAAATATATTTGTTTTTGAGCAGGATATAAATTACCGTCACCTCAACAGCACACATAACTATCGAAAAGCCAAGCCCGACAAGAATACCTACAGCGGGCATATGAAAATACACGATTTTTCCGACAGATTTTATAAGCACCTGACCGATAAGATGACCCGCCCCCGCCGAGGCTAAAATTCTTGTAAGCCCTTCTTTTTTTATAAGCTTTCCTACAAGCCCGCTGACAAGACCGACAGACAGTGCGCCGAGCGTAATTATAGGGTTGACTGCGGGGTTTGTCGAGCAAAGACAGCTTATAACATCCTCGCACAGTCCCACAGCGGCTCCGTATATCGGACCGAAAACGAGGGATGCGAAAATCACGGGCAGATTTTCAAAGGTCAGCCTGTAAAAAAGCCCGAATGTGAAAAGATCCTTGCAGACAATACCGATAACGGTACTGAGCGCTATAAGCATTGCGGAAATTGTCAAACGGAGCAGTCTTTTGGTTTTTGGATTGTTTTTTTGCATAAAAATACCTCCTCTCCGCGCTAAGCCAAAGCGAGAATAAAGGAGGTAAAAACCGTATTTATTCAGGTTGCGAAGCGGGATGCAGAACAGACACCGCAAGCAGCCATAAAGCTGCTTTTCGTTCCGCGGGCAACTCCCCGTCCCGCAGACACTTGACGCGCACTGTTCTTACTCTTCAAATTTGATTTTTTGATATTATAATGTATCGGCGTGTGTTTGTCAATACCGCAGAAAATTTTCATATAAAACCTACAAAACCCTGCGGTAAATAATCCCCTTTCTCATGCGTTTTGCAAGAAAAAATGAGAAAAACATTTGAATTTTTATTATCTTTGAACTCTTCCGCTCCCGTCGCCCGTGGCAAGCTTTTCGACCTCGGACACAGATACTCTGTTGAAATCGCCCTCAATCGAATGCTTTAGAGCGGACGCCGCAACGGCAAATTCAATAGAGTCAGCCGAGCTCTTTCCGTTAAGCAGTGCGTAAATAAGCCCTGCCGCAAAGCTGTCGCCGCCTCCCACGCGGTCTACAATATTTAAATGATAGGACTTTGACATGTAGTAGTCGTCCCCGTCGTAAAGAAGCGCTGCCCAATCGTTAACGCTTGCAGAAATTGAGGTACGAAGGGTAATTGCGACCTTTTCAAAGCCGAATTGGTCGGCAAGCTGTTTTGCAACCGAGCGGTAACCTTCCTGACTGAGCTGTCCCTTGTATATATCGGTGTTCTCTGCCTCGATGCCGAACACGTCCTTTGCATCCTCTTCATTTGCAATACAAACATCAACATAGTCGCAAAGCTCGCTCATTGTACGTCTTGCCGCCTCTCTTGTCCAGAGCTTTCCGCGGTAATTTAGATCGCAGGATATTTTAACTCCGTGAAGCTTTGCCGCCTTGCACGCTTCAAGGCAAAGCTCCGCCACGTTTTCGGAAAGAGCGGGAGTAATGCCCGTAAAATGGAACCAATCTGCGTCGCTAAAGATGTCGTCCCAGTCAAATTCGCCCTTTTGCGCCTCGGCAATTGAGGAATGAGCGCGGTCATATATGCAGACCGAGCCGCGCTGGGAAGCGCCCTTTTCAAGGTAATATATTCCCACTCGGTCGCCGCCGCGAATAATTTTAGAGGTGTCAACCCCGAAATATCGAAGGGAATTTACCGCCGCCTGACCTATCGCGTGGGTCGGTAGCTTTGTGACATAAACAGAACCGAGACCGAAATTGGCAAGAGATATAGCAACGTTTGCTTCGCCGCCTCCGAAGGTTGCCTTCATCTGGTCATTTTGAAAGAAGCGGTAATATCCGTTTGGCGCAAGTCGAAGCATAATTTCTCCGAATGTTACAACTTTTTTCATTTATTTTTGCTCCTTTTTATCAAGCTTTTCGAGCGCCTCTTTAACAAAGAAGCTGCCTCCTATCGCCTCCACCTTGTCAAAGGCGAGAAATTCATCGATATTTGAGCGGTCAACGCCTCCGGTAGGTATGAATTTTACCTGAGGAAAGGGCGCGGACAGGGCTCTCAGCGCTTTGAGACCTCCGTAAATATTTTCGGGGAAAAACTTGACTGTGGTAATTCCCATCTCAAGCGCCTGCATTATCTCGGTGGGTGTAACGCACCCGGGAAAGTACGGAACATTTGCTTTTTTGCAAATTTCAGCTACCGCCGACGAAAGGCCGGGAGATACAATAAACTGTGCCCCTGCCTTCAGCGCGTTTTTGCACTGCTCGGCGTTAATAACCGTACCTGCGCCGACATGCATATCGGGATGATTTTTGCGCGCATATTCAATGGCGCTTTGAGCAAAGGAGGTGCGAAATGTTATCTCTGCCGTGTTGATATTTGAATATTTTAGGGCTGTGAGTATTTTTTCGGTTTCTTCAAGGTTGTTTACAACCACAACCGGTATAAATTTTTCCATTGCGTTTTCCTTTCCGAATCAAACTCCCGAATATGCGGAAAATCCGCCGTCAATCGGAAGCACTACTCCGGTAATAAAGCTTGCCGCTTTACTGTTTATCAAAAACAGCAGACCGCCCGCAAGCTCTTCCCTCTCGCCAAATCTCCCCATAGGAGTTGCGGCAAGGATTTTTCCGGTTCTTTTGGTCGGTGTTCCGTCGTCATTCCAAAGCAGCTTTGCGTTTTGTGTTGTCGAAAAGAAGCCTGGAGCTATTGCGTTGACCCTTATTCCCACCTTGGAAAAATGCACGGCAAGCCACATTGTAAAATTGGATATTGCCGCCTTTGCTCCCGAGTAAGCCGGAATTTTTGTAAGCGGCGTATATGCGTTCATTGAGGAAATGTTTAGAATCGTGCAATCCTTTCTGCCTATCATCTGCTTTGCAAACACCTGTGTGGGAATCAGCGTGCCGAGAAAATTGAGATCAAAAACAAAGCTTATTCCCTTGGTATCAAGATTAAAAAAGGATTTTGTGTCCGAGTCAAGGTCGCCCGGCTCAAAATATTCCTTGTCCGTTGTGGCGCGGGGATTGTTGCCTCCCGCTCCGTTTATAAGCACGTCGCACGCACCAAGCTCCGAAAGTACATTTTTTGCAACCTCCTCGCAAATCTCCTTGTCAAGCACGTTGCACTCATATGCTTTGGCAATATACCCCTCGGCGTTTATTTCATCTGCAAAGGCTTTTGCCGCCTCGAAATTAAGGTCAAGCAGAGCGACCTTTGCCCCGGCGTGCGCCAACACCTTTGCAAAATAACTGCAAAGCACGCCTCCCGCTCCGGTAACAACGGCGACTTTTCCGGAAAGATTGGTATCAAGAACATTCTTTTCCATGATATACTCCTTCAACTTTCATTCTACTTTCAGTTATATTTTTTTTCAAAAGCTTCAAAAAGTCCGTTTAAATACGTAGCGCCGAGCGCCCTGTCATAAAGACCGTATCCGGGTCTGCCCTGCTCGCCCCAGATCATTCTTCCGTGGTCGGGTCTGACGTACCCGTCGTATTTATTCATTGCAAGAACTCTCACTATCTCGCATATATCAAGCGAGCCGCACATAGAAAGATGCGCTCTTTCCTCAAATGAACCGTCCTCCATGAGCTTTACGTTTCTTATGTGCATAAACGCTATGCGACCTGCCTTTGAGTACTTGTTGACCATTGCGACAATATCGTTGCTCCCGGCGCATCCGAGGCTTCCGGTACAAAGGCAAAGGCAGTTGCTTTTGCTGTCGACTATTGAGAGAAAACGGTCTATATTTTCTTCACAGGTTATAATTCGCGGCAGACCGAAAATTTGATACGGCGGGTCGTCCGGATGAATTGCCATTTTAACGCCGCATTCCTCGGCAACCGGTATCACGCGCTTTAAAAAGACGGTGAGATTTTCCCAAAGTCCCTCCTGTCCGAGCTTCTCATATGCGCCAATAAGCCCTCGCACCTGTGACTGCGTATAGCTTGCGTCCCAACCTGGCAAATGAATGTCGTCCTCCAAAGGATTGAGATTTTTAAGCTGGTCCATATACATTACAAGGCTTGTCGAGCCGTCTGGCGCCTTTTTGTCAAGCTGAGTGCGCGTCCAGTCAAAGACAGGCATAAAATTATATGTAATGCACTTAACGCCGTATTTTGCACAGCGCCTGATATTTTCACAGTATACATCAATAAGGCGATCGGCGTTATTTCTGCCGAGCTTTATGTCCTCGTGAACTGGTATTGACTCGACAACGTCAAAGACAAGACCGTGCGAGAGGCATTCGTTTTTTATATTCAAAAGCGCCTCCTCGCTCCATACCTCACCCGGCTTTACGTCATAGACGGCAGACACCACCGAGTGCATACCGGGTATCTGAGAAATATATTGGAGTGAAACGGGATCATCCTTGCCGTACCAACGAAATGACATCTTCATTTTCATACGCTTTTTCCTCAAATAAAAAATCTCTGCGCCGTCCGCAAAAATTATCGCATCCGCTTAAAATACTCTTTGCAGAGTGCGGATTAATTTTTTCAAAACGGCGTATATTACAGAAAAGAAACGACCTTTGTCTGGCAAACAAAGGTCGTTTCTTTTCTGGTGCACCCTCGGGGACTCGAACCCCGGACCCACTGATTAAGAGTCAGTTGCTCTACCAACTGAGCTAAGGGTGCGTACACCACACAACGCCACTTATTATAACACCGCGTTTTACTTTTGTCAATACTTTTATAAAAAAATTTTCACCGATACACAAATTTTTTTGCCGAGTCAGGCTCGCCTATACCGAAAACATCGAAAAAAATATTAACAATATGTATAATTTCTCAATGTCACTTGAAATTTTTACACAGTATGATATAATAATAACGTTAAATAAGCAAGTTTATCGATAACGGTTTAAAATAAGGAATGCATATATGAAAGTTTTCAGCTTTTTGTGGCAAAAATTAATTCTGCCCACCTGTGCGATTTACACATTTATAACGTTACTGACCGAATTTTTTCTTACCGTCCTTGCAGAGGGGACAAAAAAACCTGCGCTCACTCTTTCGGCGTGCGTTATGCTTTTCTTTCTCTCACTGTTTATATGCGCCTCGGCGCTTATCTTCTATATTAAAAAACTCCCCCTGCATTTCAGAGTTCTTTTAAACTTTGCCGCTACTCTTTTTTCCATTATTTTTATCACGGCGTTCTCTTCTTACGAAATGGATGCAAATTCATTGGTGCTGATAATTGTCTTTACTTTTGTTTACATCATCGTGGCACTGCCTATTTTACTTGTAAAAATGCATATTGACCGCAAAAACAGCGAGGAAAAAACCTATACCGGCATGTTTGAAAAAAAAGAATAAGCGCTATTTTAAATAGGCTGTAAGGCTGTTTATCGGAATTTCTTTTTGAGTGGCTTTTATTTCGTACTCGGTCATTATGTTCCCTTCGTTAAAGGGGCTGTTATGCAGATCGTACGTCAGGTCGCAAACTCTGAATCCGTTTTCCCGAAGCTGCTCCACAGAAAAATCAAAAAGCGGTCTATTGTCAGTTTTAAAGCATATTTTGCCGTCGCTTGACAGTATGTTTTTGTAGACCTCCAAAAAGGCTTTGTATGTAAGTCTTCTCTTATAATGCCTTGCTTTATGCCACGGATCCGAAAAGTTAAGGTATATAACCGATATATCTCCTTTTTTGAAATATGTTTCAAGCTCCTTCGCGTTTACATTTATGAATTTAAGATTGGGGATATTATCTTTTGAGGCGCTCTCAAGAGCGGTTATCAGCGCGTCGGTCATGACCTCAACCGCAATGTAATTGACATTCGGGTTGTTTTTTGCCTTCTCGCATATAAACCTTCCCTTTCCGCACCCTATTTCAAGCTCCGCCGGAAGCATTTTTGAAAGTGACGCATCACTTGCATCGCCGATTAAATAATCGGCGCACGCCTTGATTCTCTCCTCGCCGTTCTTCTTTTTTCTCATTCTCATATTGATTATTTCCTCACTTTGTGTTATCATATATACGGTATGCGGTTTTAAGTATTTAACGTTACAGTTATTATACATGTATTTTTCTTTGATTTCAACCTCAATTTTTAAACATATCGATTTATTTTAAACCTGCCGCGCCCTGCGGCGTATTCAACCAAAAAAACGTCCGAAAAGCGAAATGCTTTTCGGGCGCCCGACAGAAAGGAATGCTCATAAATATGACAAACGAAGAATTTGTTAACGCCGTAAAAGGAAAGCTTAAGCAGCGCGGTCTGCCCGAGGATTTTATTGACAACCAATGCGAAAAGCTATTGTCAAAAATAAACGATCTTCCGAGCGAGACGGCTGAAAAATACGCCGCCGAGACTAACGTTGAGCTTATTGCGGGAAAAATAGCGGAAAAATTCTCTTCTGAGGCTCCTAAAAAGCCCTCGCCTCAAAGCACGACTGCCGATAAGACAAGAACCGTCGATATGTCGCACCCCGTCTCGGAAACCGTTTCCCCGACTCCCAAAAAAAGCTCAACCTCCGATATGATAGTCATTTACGACAGGGAAAGCAGTAAAAAGAAGAAAAGCTCCCTTCCCTTCGGGCTTACCTTCGGAGACGGTATTGCATCGGATAACGACCATCCGGTACTGCTCTTTGCGGCGCTTATTGCCCTGCTCGCACCGGTTGGCATTATGGTGTTTGGAGTATCGTTTATTGCCTTTCTCACGGTTTTTCTTGTCCTTGCGGCGGCAATTGTGCTTATGGTCGCAGTCATAATAGGCGTTGTGGGAGTCGGCTCGCTTATTTCCGTCGCCTCTCTTATGTACGGCGCAACGCAGGTAATTTCCGTACCGCGGTACGTCGGAATACATGAAATCGGGCTCGGACTTCTTGTCGCGGGAATTACAATATTTGTAAGCGTTGTGCTTTACAACATTGCCCTAAGGCTTGTGCCCTTTATTTATGCAAAGCTTATCACCTTCATAAACTTCTCATACAAAAAAGTCAGGGAAATCTTTATTAAAGCCAAGAAAGGATGTGAAAACCTGTGAAATTCACCTCGATTATTTTTATTTTCATATCCGTTATACTCGTATTCGGCGGGATTTTCGCAATGAATTATGCAAGAAACCTTGCGGGTGACGACCTGCTTATCGATGGTTATTCATGGACTGAGGACGGTCAAAATCAAACCTCACTTTCTTTTGACGACGAAGAAATAATAAAGGTTGCCCTTACACTCTCCGACTGCGATATTATTATCGAGGGAGGAAGTGAAAAATCTTATATCGAGCTTAACAATTTCATGCCCAACGCGTATATCTGCACCACAAGCAGCAGAGCGCTTACCGTTTCGGATAACGTTTCACTCCTTGATTATCTGAGCTTTGACGGTTCGGGCGTTAAATTTGCCGGCGTTTGGCAGACGCTTTATTCTGCATACAAGTCAAGAAGCGCCAAAAACGACGTCGAACGCCAGGTGATAATTCACATAGCGAAAACCGAGGACTTAAAGCAAATCAATCTTGAGCTAAGCGGCTGTACGCTTAACATGCATGATATTTCGGGAAACGGCGATATTAAAATTTCCGGCTCGGACACAAAAGTCGAGCTTTCAAAAATAAGCTCGTCGGTGCTCGCCCTTGAAGGGGACGAAATGGAATACACACTGCTTGGAATTAACACCAACAGATTTACCTTTGAATCCAAATCAGGCGTGCTCACCACAAGCGAGGTCAATGCAAAGACAATTTCAATGGATGCCGGAGAGGTTGAAATATCGCTTTTAAAAACCGATTTTACAAAGCTTACCGCAACCCTTAAAAAAGGAAATATCAGAATCGACACAAATTACGATATGACCAATTTTGCAAGAAATATCGAAACGCAAAGCGGAAGCATAGTAATCGACGGCGTTAACATCGGGTCGTCTTTTGCCACCGACAAGGAGGCCGAGTACGCGGGCAGTATTGAAATCAAGGTTGAGGAAGGAAGCGCCGATATATCGTTTGGAAATTTGGTGATAATTCCCGACACCGATGAGCCTGAAAATCCCGAAGAGGGCGGCGACAATAACTCCGATACCGAAAAAGAATAAATTTACAGAACATACGGGAATAAAAAACTCTGCTTTGACAAAACATAATACCGTAAATTCTTTTGGACCTATACAGCTTGGAGTCCGGGAATTTAGTGTATTTACAAGAAAGGAAGCCTTTGTATTGACACAGAGGCGGATGTATTATGTTTGACAGACTTGCACTCATATTTTTGATAATCGGCGGTCTGAACTGGGGAAGCATCGGGCTTTTCAAGTTTGATATAGTGGCGTGGATCTGCGGCGGACAGACAGCAATTATTAGCAGAATAATTTACACTGTTGTCGGTCTGTTTGCAATTTGGTGCATATCACTTCTCTTCCGCGAACGCAACACAGTTCTCGGTTCCGACGATTACGAATAATAAAAAGACGGCTGCCGCAAATTTTTAACTTGCGGCAGTCGATTTTTCAGTTTTTTTATTCAGTTACCGAAATATTTATCGGCTATTCGCACAGTTGCCATGGCGTCGGCGGAATAAGCGTCAGCTCCCACCATTTTTGCGCACTCTTCATTGACAACTGCTCCGCCTACCACGGTAAATATATCCGGAATGTTGGCTTTTAGAAGCGTTATGGTGTCCTTCATTGAGGGGACTGTGGTCGTCATAAGGGCGCTCAGTCCCACAAAATTAACATTGTTTGTTATCGCCGCTTCAAGCACGGCTTCGGGCTTTACGTCCTTGCCGAGGTCTATAACAAAGTAGCCGTAGCTTTGAAGGACAGTTTTTACAATGTTTTTGCCGATATCGTGAAGGTCGCCCCGAACGGTTGCGAGAATTATCTTCCCCTTTTCGGCGTTGCCAGCGGGAATCTTCTTTTTTAACACCTCAAAGGCGGCTTTTGCCGCGTCGGCGCTCATTAAAAGCTGAGGAAGATACATCCGCTTTTTTTCAAACTCCCCGCCTACGTATTCAAGAGCCGGTATGACCTCGCGGTTTATTACTTCCATCGGGTCAACAATCTCCATAAGGCGCTCGGCGCACTCCGCCGCGGCTTTTGATATGCCCTCTACAATATATTTTTTGAGTCCTTCATTAAGAGAAATCGGTTTTTTATCCGACATGGCACCGCTTTCGGGTAAAGCTGCCGTTGCGACTTCGGGCGCTTTTATATTTGAGGCAAAATTAATATAGTTTCCGCATCCCTCGTCCATTGAATTTAACATAAGGAAGGTGTTATACACCTTTTGCATTTCAAAGGAAAGGGGATTTATTATTGCAAGGTCAAGACCTCTGTCAAGCGCCATTGCAAAAAAGCTTCCGTTTACAAAATCACGCTGCGGCAATCCGAAAGAGATATTCGAAACTCCGAGTGAAACGCAAACTCCAAGCTCTTCTTTAATAATCTTAATGCTGTCAAGCGTTATTTTTGCGCTGTTTATATCGGAAGAGACGGCAAGCGCCAAGGGGTCGACTATAATATCCTTTTTTGATATGTTGAACTCTGCGGCTTTGTCTATTATTTTTCGCGCAATATCCGCTCTTTCTCTTGCGCTGCTTGGGATTCCGTTTTCGTCGATTGTCAGCGCAATTATCGCGCCGCCGTACTTTGCGGCAAGAGGGAAAACCTTTTCCATGCTTTCGTCCTTGCCGTTTACAGAATTAATAAGCGGCTTTCCGTTATAGATGCGCAGAGCGTTTTCGAGCGCCTCGGGATTTACCGTATCAAGCTGGAGCGGAAGAGAGGAAATTGCCTGAATTCTTGTCACGGCTTCGGACATAAGCGAGACCTCGTCAACCTCGGGAAGTCCGACGTTTATATCAAGTATATGAGCGCCCGCATCCTGCTCGGCAATCGCCTCTTTTAATATATACTCAAAATCGCTCCTTCTGAGTGCTTCTTTGAGCTTGGGCTTTCCCGTGGGATTTATTCTCTCCCCTATAAGCAAGGGCTTTTCCCCGATATACAAAGCGTTTGCCCAAGATGATATTACGGTTCTTTCACTTACAGGGCGGCGGGCGACGGGAAGGATATTTCGGCTTTTTTCAATGACCTTTCTCATATAAGTCGGGGTCGTGCCGCAGCACCCGCCGACAGCGTTAACTCCGATACGCACAAAGTCCCGCATGATATCGGAAAATTCGTCTTCCCCGACGTCGTACACGGTTGTTCCCTTCTCTTCATGAGGAAATCCGGCGTTCGGGCAAGCAAATACAGGAAGAGAGGTCGCCTCAATAAGTCTTTTTGCCGTTTTCAGCATTTGGGCGGGTCCCACCGAGCAGTTCATACCCACGGCGTCCACAGACATTCCTTCAAGCATTGCGCACATAGCCTCGGGAGTCGTGCCGGTTAACATTCTTGAGCTTTCGTCATAGGAATTTGAAACGAAAATCGGAAGATTTGAATTTTCTTTTGCGGCAATCACCGCCGCCTTAGTTTCAAGCGAATCGGAAAAGGTTTCAAAAAGAATGAAATCACAGCTGCTTTCCTTTGCGGCGTTAATAATATTTGCAAAATGGCTTACCGCCTCTTCGAATTCAAGGTCGCCGAGCGGCTTTAAAAGTCGCCCGAGAGGACCTATATCAAGAGCTACGTATATTTTTCTGTCACTACATTCCAAGGCCGCCTTATTTGCAATATCAAGCCCGCTTTTTATGCACTCGGCATAGTTTATAGCTTTTAGCGGATTTGCGCCGAATGTATTTGCTGTGATTATATCGACTCCGGCGTTAATATACTCCCTGTGAATGTCAAGAACTGTTTGCGGGTGAGTCAAATTCCAAAGAGTCGAATTTTCACCGGGGGCAAGACCACGTTCAATGAGCATACTGCCAAAACCGCCGTCAAAGTATGTCAGTGAGCTTTTCAGTTTTTCAACAATATTCATTTTATTTGCTTTACTGTACCTGTTTTATACCGAATATTGCGCTGACGGTTTTGGAAGGCAGCATTTGCATTGACGGCAGAAGGTACACTCCTATTCTTTCAGCTTCAAGAATTTTAAGTATATCGCGCTGATATTCAATTGAAAAGTCGCCGTATCCCGGGCTTACCCTCGGGTTTGTGATAAGCTCACCTTTGATGCGCTCTTCTATTTTGTCAGCCCAAACCTCAACCGCGGAGGAGGCAAGCGCGTCGCATATCATCTGATCAAGAGAGGATATATTTCCCTGCTTTTCTATCATTCTGTCTGTTGTTTGACCGAGAGTGGCGCAGAAGAGCGCCGCCCTGTCACAGCCCTCAAGTGCTCTTTCAAGTAAGCGAGAGTTTATTTTCCCAAAGCCGATATCGACTTTGCCGCCCTCTCGTGCAATATTCACGTAGTGATAGCAACCGAGAGGCAAGATGCTCTCCGAAAGGGTATTTGCCATGGTGTTGACCTTGTTTATAAAATCCGAGTCATTAAAGCCGGTACATTTCATGTATCTTATCGCCTCATTGACTCGCGGTTCTATCCTGCACTCGGGTCTTATGACTCTCACCTTATTATCTCCGATATGTTTTCCATTATTTTTGCCGCTACGTCGGGGGCGTTCATCGTGTAAATATGTACGGCGTTTATCCCGTTTGCATAAAGATCGATTATCTGCTCACATGCATAGGCAATTCCCGCCTGCTTCATTGCAAGCGGATTGTCGCCGTATCTGTCGACTATTCTTCGAAATCTCTGGGGCAGAAGCGAGCCCGAAATTCCGGTAATGCGCAGCACCTGTTTTGCATTTGTCAGCGGCATAATTCCGGCAATTACCGGGACGCTTATCCCTGCGTCTCTGACCTTAAACATAAAATTATAAAGGATATCGTTGTCAAAAAACATCTGGGTGGTAAGAAATTGACATCCGGCGTCCACCTTGACTTTAAGATATTCGATATCTTTTCTGATATTCTCGCTTTCGGGATGCGACTCGGGATAACATGCGCCGCCAATGCAAAAATCCCCGTGCTCCTTGATAGTTTCAATAAGCTGATAAGCATATCGGTATTCGAGACTTTCAAGCTTTGTATCGGGCAAAATATCGCCTCTGAGAGCAAGTATATTTTCAATGCCGTAATTTTGAAGCATGGTAAGCTGTCTACCTATCTCCGCCTTGGTTGACGAAACGCAGGAGAGGTGTGCTAAAGCAGTAACGTTATATTTTTTTTGAATATTATATGCAATTTCGCCGGTAAATTCGGAGGTTCCTCCCCCCGCTCCGTACGTAACGCTCATAAAGCTCGGGGAAAGAGAGGCGATTTTGTTTACCGCCTGCGCTATTTTGTCATAGCTGTCCGCGCTTTTGGGCGGAAAGACCTCCATTGAAAGAGAGGGCTTGCCGCTTGATAGTATTTCTGTTATTCTCATTTATATTACCCTGATTTGTATTATTTTATTTCATCTTACAGTCGCTATAAGGCAGAGATCCCAAGCGGGAACATATTCAAAATGTCTTATATACAGCTTGTACTTTTCATTTAGGTTTTTGACGTAATGTACAAGCTCAAATATATCCTCACTTCTGTGGTAAAGCGAGATATAAAGGTCGGGTTGCCTTTCCTTTATTATATTTGCGCTTCCGGCAAGCGCTTGCAGCTCGCTGCCCTCAACGTCGTATTTTATATAATCGGCAGAATAGGCGCTCGGAATTTTGTCAAGCGCGAGCGCACGCACCGTTTCCCCTTTTTGGGACACACCCGAATTGCGGTTTCCCTCACAATTAAAATAAAGCTCACATTCTTCGCTCCAAGCGGCAAACCGATAAAGCTCGACGCCTGACATGTCCGATAAAGAATCACGGAATAAAGTGCAGAGCTTTTTGAAATTTTTTCTGTCCGGCTCAAGGGCAACTATTTTTTGCGGTGCGCACCCGTAGCTTATAAGCTCTTTTATGGTATCACCGTCGTAAGCGCCAAGGTCGACATATGTCTTGTATTCCTTCGGGGCAAGAAGCGAGGAAAAAACCTCGTCCCTTTTTGAAAAAGAATTTCTAAGATAGGAAATCTTGCCCGACAGCTTATATAAAATCGTATTTTCAAAAATAAGCTTTGAAAGGTCGTCGGCAAGAAGGCTTTGGGCTTTTGCAATCTTTTCGGCGTTTTTTTCACAAAAAGCGCGGTTAAAAAGGTTGTCTCCGAAGAGCGGAACGTCGGGAGCGTACATTTCGTATTTTTCGTACATATCATAAATTGCAGAAAGCACCTCGGGTCTGTTTGAGCCAAACGCCAAAAGGATTATAAAATCCTTGTATTTTTCCTTAATTTCTGAAAAGCTCAGCACCATTTTGCCATGAAAGGACTGTCCGCGGACAAATCCGTCCGAGGCGAAAAAGTCCGAAACGGTTATGTTAAAGCTTTCGCAAACGCCGAGTATTTTATCCGCGCCGTTTCCCATTCCGTACATAACTATGGGTTTGTTACTTTGAGCCAAATACGTCCAAAGATCACTCATATTGCGCAGCATCACTCAGTGAATTCATAGTAAATCGCTTTAATTGTGTTTTCAAGATCATCGGCGCAAATACCGATAATAATGTTGTTTTCGGTTGAGCCCTGATCTATCATATTGACGTTGATACCGGCGGAGCATATAGCCTTGAAAACCCGTGCGGCAATACCGACCGATTTTACCATACCGCGTCCGACAACGGCAACTAAAGCGATATTGTCTTCGATTGAAATGCAGTCCGGGACGATTTCGCACGAAATAGCGTTTATTATTCGTTCTCTTACCGGCGCGAGAGCGGCTGTGGAAACGATAATACCCATGGAATCGATACCCGAGGGAATATGCTCAAATGAAATCTTGTACTTTTCGAGAATGCTCAGCACCTTTCTGCCAAAACCAACCTCGCTGTTCATCATATCTTTGACAATATTAATGACCGAAAAGCCCTTTTTGCCTGCAATTCCGGTAATGCCGCTGTGCGTTTCGTCCTTGGGCGCCTGAAGGACAATCATGGTTCCCTCATCCTCCGGGCAGTTGGTATTCTTTATATTTATCGGTATTCCGGTGAGACGTACGGGAAATATAGCGTCCTCGTGAAGAACGGTAGCTCCCATATAAGCAAGCTCGCGCAGCTCGGAATAAGTAATAACGCTGATAATTTTTGGGTTTTTCACGATTCTCGGATCGACCATCATCACGCCAGAAACGTCTGTCCAGTTTTCATATAAGTCGGCTTCCGCGGCTCTTGCAACAATAGAGCCGGTTATATCGCTTCCGCCTCTTGAAAAGGTTTTTGTCGAACCGTCACAGGCTCTGCCGTAAAAGCCGGGAATCACCGCGCAATCGTGGCGCGAGAGCCTCTCTCCCATAATTGTATTTGTTTTTTCAGAGTCAAGCGCGCCGTCGGCACCGAAGAAAATAACGTCTGCGGCGTCTATAAAATCAAAACCGAGATATGCGGCAAGTATCAAACCGTTTAAATATTCCCCTCTGCTTGCCACATAGTCACAGCTTACCCTGTTTGAGAGCACGCTTTCAATCGCGGCAAATTCCTTGTCAAGGGAGAGATCAAGCTCCAGTCCCCGAATTATAAGATTATATCTGTCTTTTATTTTTCCGAGGACCTCGCTGTAATCTCTGTCGTTTATCACGCAGTCATAACATTCATACAGCATGTCGGTGACTTTGTTGTCGTCTGAAAATCTCTTCCCGGGAGCGGAGGGAATGACGTATCTTCGTGAAGGGTCTGCTTTTATTATAGATGCTACCTTTTTAAAGTGTTCGGCGTCCGCAAGAGAGCTTCCTCCGAACTTTACAACCTTTACGGGAGCGTAATTTGGCATTTTAACTCAACCATCCTTTACTTTGTTGTGGACTTTGCTAAATGAGTAGGCATACAATTCCGCCGTCAAATAATATCGATCAAATATATACTATAAAAAATACTCTTAAAACGCAATCTTGATACATTATATTCTTTTTGGTCGAAAAAGTCAATAGTATACGCAAAATACTCTCCGATTTATTGAAAAAATAATGCAAACGATTAAAAACGCGCGCAATGGATATTAAACTCAAAATAAAAGCGGCGTTTAAAAAAATATTTAAAATTTGCAAAAAGATATTGACAAAATAATTTTTATGTGTATAATATAGGTGTTGTCGCAAAAGCGTCACAGATGCGAGAGTGGCGGAACTGGCAGACGCGCACGTTTGAGGGGCGTGTGGTTTACACCGTACGGGTTCAAGTCCCGTTTCTCGCACCAAACACGCACCCTCTATGGGTGCGTGTTTTAATTGCCGGCTTTTTCTTTTATCGGCAGAAATTTTAATATGCGGGTGTGGCGGAACGAGCCGCCTGCGGCGAAGCAAGAACGCTTGCGTTCTTGTCACGAGCGCAGCGAGTTCAGACTGCGTAAGATTCAGGCGAAATCATCTCGGTAAACGCCTTAAAGACTTTTTATTAGTCCCGCCTCGGAGACCTTACTCCGTGTGAAAATTAAAGGACAACTTAATA
>CANRMP010000018.1 GCA_947631765.1 uncultured Clostridia bacterium | reverse complement strand
CCGTGAGCCAACGCTGTTCTACTTCGATTTGTTACCTTTTTGAAAACTATTGCAACTTGATATTGCAATTTGCATAAAAATTTAATTGACTTTTGCATAGGAAAATGATACAATAATAACAGACAAAATAAGTCGGCGCCGCTCTTGACTGAAAATGAGCGCGCGCAGGGGCTGAATTTGTATATTGCCTGTAATTGTAAAGGGCTTTTTGGGATAAGCGGGGCTGTTTCTATGAAAAAGTTTTTAAAATGGCTTGATAATTTCTGGTATCATTACAAGTGGGTCACCATTGTAAGCGTATTTGTCGCGGTGGTGGTCATTATCGGCGTTGTTCAGATATCGGGAAGGGAAGAATCGGACGTAAAGCTTGCTTTTTTCGGTCCTGCGGTAATTGCCGGAGAGCAGCAGCACAATATTGAGGCGGCTTTTGAGCAGATAATGAGTAGCGATTATAACAACGACGGAAAAAAGAATATTGCGCTTACAAGCTTTGCTTATTACGACGATGAACAGTATAAGGAAAAGCAGAAGGAAGCGCTTGAAAACGATATGCTTTTTGTCTACGACCCTTCCACTCGCAACGATACAATAACGCAGTTCAACGCGCTTATCGGCACAGGTGATACTCTTATTTGCCTGCTTGACGAGTATATATACAACGAGCTTTCGGGGCGCGGCGCCTTTGAAACTCTTGAAAATCTGCTCGGGTACGAGCCCGAGCTTGCAAGGGACGATTATTCGGTTTATCTCAAAGACACGGATTTCGGAAAATACTACAACGCGTTTGATATTCTGCCCGACGACACGATACTATGTATGTGCAAAATCTCGGAAAACACCTTTTTCAGCAATAAAACCGCCTCAAAAAAGAACTATGAGCGCAGTGAGCAGATGTTTTGCGATATATTCGCCTTTTCCTCAGAGGACTGAGGGACGGAATACCGGTCATAACTTTTATATTCCTTGAAAAAATCCTCATAGTAATAGGCGGAAAGCTTTGACACTCTTTCAACTCCGAAGGTATCTTTTAGCAGACCCTCGGTAAAGGTGCTTTTTGTAACCGATAGGTAAATACCCTGTATTATGCATATTATCGCTGCGACAAGTGCGGCGTTGCATACAAAGAGCCTGAAAGCGGATTCGGCGGAGCTTTCACAGTTTAGAAACGATTTATTCATATTTTGCTGCCTTTCTTTAAATACGGTACTATTTTATGCCGCTTTGCCCTTCACTTTTCATGTGCAAACTGCACAAAATTGAGGGCTGCTTTATGTGCAAAAATACAAAATATGAATTTGAGGCAAAAGCGGACAAGAAAACTCTTGCTAAATGAAAAATATTATGCTATAATAAATCAGTATAACTATATTAAGATACCCTCCATATTTGTGGGTGTACTAAGGGGGAACCAATCTTGAAAAAAATTTTATCGGTTTTAATGTGTCTTGTTATGCTGCTTGCCCTTTTGGCGGGCTGTACAAAAAAAGAGGACGAAGGTCCCATTCTTGAGCTGTACATTGACAGGACAACTAATTTTGACCCCGCGATGGCTTATAACGATCAGGACGCCTCGCAGTTTCTTTCCCTTGTCTATGACGGCTTGACGACAATAGACGATAACGGCAAGGTCGTCGCCGCAGCGGCAAAAAGCTGGACGGTGAACGGAAAAGAAATAGAGTTCAAAATGAGAGAGACCCGTTGGAGCGACGGAACATATATAAGCGCCAGCGACTTCGTTTACGCTTGGAAGCGTATTCTTGACCCTGAATTTGAATGTGACGCCGCGTCTCTGCTTTTCTATGTTGAAAACGCGGTTGAGGTCAAGAACGGAGACATATCAATAGATGACGTTAAGATCGAGGCAAGCGGAAAGGATTATCTGACCGTAACGCTTGTCGACGAGGCGTATGTTGACGAGTTCCTCTACAACTGCGCAAGCGTTGCGCTCTCACCTTTGCGCAGCGACGCGGTTTCGAAGATCACGGTTTACGACGATTACTATCACGAGCTACTTCAGGACAACGCAGACCTCACCGAGTCAAGCTGGGCAACTCTTAACGCCGTGCTTCTTGCAAACGGTCCGTTCTATGTAAAGAAGATAGGTCTTTACGAATCGGATCCTTATATCACGCTTGAAAGAAACAAGTATTATCTCACTGACCCCGAAAAGAACGAGGCGCTCCGCAAGTTCGTTAATCCCTACAGAATTAACGTCAATCTTGTCGACCCCGCAACAGCGCTTGATAATTTCAAGGCGGGCAGCGTGATTTACAACGGCTTTATTCCCCTTGACCAGAGAGAGAGCTATAAGAGTGAGGCGGATATATCAAATTATCTTGCCACATATACTTATATGTTCAACACCAAAAATCCCTTGTTTGAAAAGCCCGAGGTCAGAGTGGCGCTTTCAAAAGCCATAGACAGAGGCGAGATTGAAAAGTTAGTCGTGTTCGGCAAGGCTGCCGACGGACTTGTTTCACCCTCGGTCTTCTATACGACAAGAAAGACCGAATTCAGAGAAACTGCCGGAAGCGTTATATCAACCTCAGCCGATGAAGCCGCCGCAAAGGAGCTGTTAAGGAGCGCGGGAGTTACAAGCGGTTCGTTTGAAATAACCGTCAGAAACAACGAGGTTGACATCGCGGTCGCGGAATATGTAGCGGGCGTTTGGAAAGGACTCGGCTTTAGCGTCAGCGTCAAGGCGCTCGGCGACAAGAGCATGGGATACAAAGAGGTTGTCGGTAAGGACTCCTCGGGAAAGATAAAGGTCGAGCAGGTTTACACCAATTTGGTAAGAGACGAATATAACGTAGCGCTTAGCACTAAGGATTTTGACGTTATCGGTATCGACTATGCAATGCTCAGCACCGACGCTTTCCCGGCTCTTGCAAGACTCGGCATCACATACTCCGGCGGAGCATACGATTTCAGCGAATCTGCCGATACATTTGAAAAGGTTCCCGGACTGAGCGGATATTCAAGCACTGAATATGACGATCTTATAACCTCCGCTCTCAATGAGACAAATGACGAAAAGAGAGCGCAGATACTTGTAAACGCGGAAAAGAAGCTGCTTGAGGATATGCCCGTGGTGCCGCTGTACTACATGCAGAACGCATCGATAAGCAGCAAGAACCTCAAGGGAGTTGAGACCGACTATTTCGGATACCGCGATTTTACCGATGCCAACGACAAGGACTATAAGTATACGCCTGTCGAGGCTTTGATTCCCTCAAACAAGTGGAACTGACCGATTAGTCATAATAACAGGGGGTGTGGCACCAGGTGCAAACACCCCCGAGTTTACTTTACCGGAGAGCGCCTCTTCGGGATATGTTCAATTTGTTGTATTTTAGTTTTTGATACTTGAAAAGGACACATAGAAATGGTACAGGAAAGGCTACAAAAGCCGGACGATATAAAAATATTCATATTATACCTGATGTACAATATCGGAATGCCTCTTGAATATGAGCTGATAAACGACGTTGTGGTTCAGGATGGGATTGTTGCGGGAATCGATTTTGCGGTCGAGTTTGCCAACCTTTTAGAAAACGGAAACATAAGGGAAATAAAAAAGGACAACGCTTTAAAATACGAGCTTTCGGAGAGAGGAATACAGATTGTCGAGAGCTTGCAGACAGATCTTGCAAGCTCGATAAGAACAAAGGGACTTAACAGCGCAATGCGCCTTTTAAATTTCAGAGAGAGAGGGTCGGACGTCAAAACCCGCTATGAATACAGAGAGGACGGGAGATATAATCTGTATTGCGAAATCGTCGATAAGGGAGAGGCAATATTCGAAATCAAGGTGATTGCCGAGGACGAGGCAAGACTTGAGCTTATGCAATATAACTTTGATTCAAAACCGGAGACTATTTATAAGGGAGTGCTCACTTTTCTGACCGGAAAAAGCGATTATTTCCTGAGCTGAACATTTTATTTTAGAAAACTATTAAAAAAGTGTAAAAAAATATTGACATTTTATTTGAAAGTTGATATAATGTAGACGTAATATCATGCGTCAACAAAGTTATATTTCCGATTTGATAGTTTTTTGAAGATGAATTTGCCGTTTTGCGGTTTTCATACTAAGTTATACGGTGAGCAGAGGTACTGATTTGGATAACGATGCTGTAAAGTTGGTGTCTGACTTTCAAAACGGCAATGACACAGCCTTTAATGACCTTTGTGAAAAGTACAGACCGCTGATGCATGCGATGATAAGCAGAATAATTCTTTCAAGCTTTCCCGGCTCTGCCGGCTCGGAAAACGACGTCTATATGCAGGAAGCGACAATGGCGCTTTACAATGCCGCAAAGACCTTTGACTGCGAGCAAAATGACGTTACTTTCGGGCTTTACACCAAAATCTGCATACGGAACAGGCTTGTTTCGGTAAGGCGAAAGCTTGTGGGAGAGCAAAAAAGAAAAAAGAAACATATCGAAGCCTCAAAAAAATCAAAAAACGGCAAAGAGCCAAAGGACAAAGAGAAAACGCCGCACAGAAGGAATATGCCCGCAAACGGCGAAAGTCTTTCAAAGCTTATTGAGGAGAATTTGTCCGGCTTTGAAAAGAAGGTTTTTATGCTGTACCTTGACAATTTGAGCTACAGCGAGATAGCCGAAGCACTGAATATCAGCGTGAAATCGGTCGATAATGCGCTTTACAGAATAAGAAGAAAGCTTAAAAAACGCATTTAATTCTATTTTGGCGCAAGGTTGTCTCTATCATCAATTGTATATATCCCGTGTAGCTTAATGAAAGCGTTGCATAGCAAAGATGGCGGTCTTTTAAGGCGTCCAAGGGAATATTAAATAAAAAAGAACAAAAAGTGAGGTAAACGAAGATGTTTGAGGACATCACACTTAAGTGCAAAGAGTGTGGACGGGATTTTGTGTTCACAGCAGGCGAGCAGGAGTTTTATGCGGAGAAAGGGTTCCAGAATCAACCCCAGAGATGTAAAGAGTGCCGTCAGGCGAGAAAGAACGCAGGTAAGGCTCCCAAAGAACTGTTCGATGCAGTTTGCGCCAAGTGCGGAAAGCCGGCAAGAATACCCTTCCAGCCTTCTGACGACAGGCCTGTTTATTGCAGCGAATGTTTCGCAGCTATGAAAGCACAGTAATTTCTTTACGATCCGTATTGTGTTCTCTTAAAACCCGTAAGGTGGGCTGTTGCAAATGAAAATTTGCGGCAGCCCTCGCTTGCTTTTACTTTTTAAAGCATAAAGCTATGTACAAAAAGCAAAAAGTGTGATATAATACTCACGCAAGGCGTGCTCGGCACGCCTGCCTGTCCCCGACAGGTGTACTTTTGCCTTGCAAAAGTGTAAACGTGAGTATAACACCTATAGTAAATCGACCGTGTCGGTTTGGCGCCGCTTATGCGTAGAAAAAATATTAATTTTACATTTCAATAAAAAAACAGGAAAGGAGCCTTTTATGATAATATAAAAGGCGCAGCACCGCTTTATGTCATACAAAAACTCAGATACCGATATGGCAAACACCGAACAAGAGGGGATAATATACGGTAGAAACGCCGTCATAGAGCTAATTAAAAGCGATCGGGATATTGAAAAAATATTTATAAAAAGCGGGACTGCCGAGGGGTCGCTTTCTCTTATAATCTCGCTTGCAAAGAGCAAAAGCATACCGCTTTCAAGCGTTGCCAAGGAAAAGCTCGACAATTTGGCAAAGGGAGGAGCGCATCAGGGCGTTGTCGCCATGGCGTCCGGTACCTGTTATTATGAGGTTGAAGATATTCTTGAATATGCAAAGAGCAAAAATGAGCCTCCCTTCATTTTGATATGCGATAAAATCGAGGACCCGCACAATCTCGGGGCGGTCATAAGGTGCGCCGAGGGAGCCGGAGTTCACGGAATTATCATTTCAAAAAGGCATTCATGCCCGATAAGCGGTGCGGTTGTTAAAGCTTCGGCAGGAGCTCTTGCGCATCTTAAAATCGCAAAGGTCGCAAATATTGTGAGCGAGATAGAAAGCCTTAAGAAAAAGGGACTTTGGATATACGGCGCGGAGGCTGACGGAGCGTCGGTTTACGAAAGCGATATATCGGGTCCTGCGGCAATTGTTATCGGGAGTGAAGGAAACGGGATATCTCATCTTGTGCGTGAAAAATGCGATTTTATTATTTCCATTCCGATGCACGGAAAAGTGAACTCGTTTAATGTTTCCTGCGCCGCCGCCGTGATACTCTGCGAGGCCGCAAGAAAAAGATATTTATCATCTTTTAAATAAAGCGGTGCGGGTCTGAAAAAAACGGACGTTTTTCAGACAGAAATTTTGTGACTCATAGGCACGGCAACGTCAGGCTTTGCCGAAAGCGCGCAAAATTTCAAAAGCCTACAGAAAGGAATGGTCATAAATAAATATGAAAGATATTGACCAAAAAGGCAAAGTGAGCGCCGATGCGCTGCTTAAAAAGCTTCAGCCTTACCTTGAAGAAAAAAGCATAGCTCAAAAAATTCCCGAAACGCAAGAAAAGCCGGAAAAGAGCGATGACAGCGAGCCTTCGGGCGGAAATTTTCTCGAAGAAGCGGGCAAAGAAACAGAAGAAGAGCAAACAGAGCTTTTGGAAGAAACCGAAAAAGAAGAGTTTTCTTCAATATACGATATATCAAACGAGGACTCAAATTACAACCTCATGTCGATTTTCGGAGTTGAAGATGAGGAGGTTCCCGAGGAAGAAGACTTTGTCGAGGTGAAGAAGGAACGAAGCCCGATAACCAAGGATATCGACCTTTCGGATAAAGAGCAAAGGGACGAGCTTAAGGATGAAATCGTTAAAAGATACGCATTCGGAATGCTTGGACTTATCGCCACGATGGTTATGCTGCTTTTCACACTGCTTTGCGAGGGGCTTTCCACACTCGGACTGCGCCTTCCCGCGCTTTTTGACGTAAATTCATACACCGAAACCGCGCTTTGGATGTCGATTCAGATTGTGGTGCTTGCCATTGCCGTGCAATATAAGGTTGTTTTCAGATCGATAAGGGAGTTGACCTACGGTCAGCTGACAGCCGGCGGAGTTTTTGCCTTGTACAGTCTTATATTGCTTATCTACTATATTGTCCTTATTATAACCGGAGTCAGAACGGAAATTGAAACATACAATTCGATTCTCCTCTTTTGCGCGCTTATCTCGCTTGTATGCGACGTGCTCGATTCCCGCTCCATTATGCTGAGCCTTAAGGTGGCTTCCTCGCCCGAAAAAAAGAAAGTGCTTCTTGAAGCCGACAAGGACAGGCTTGACGAGGCAAGGGAGCTTGTGGGACGGTACATGAATGGCAGCATTCCGTATCTTGTCTGTGCCGACGGACAAAACATAACCGATTTCAAAAAAAGATGGGCAAAACGCAGTGAAAAGCGAAAGCTTGCGGGGCTTATGCTTATAATATCCGCCCTGTTTTCTCTCATTCTGCTCGGGCTGAATATCGGCAGTCTCGGACTCTACCCGGCGGTAAAATGCGCCGTAAGCGCTTTCTTGCTTGTCTCGCCGATAGCGCTTTGCTTTTCATTCAGCCATCCCGTATACACTCAGAATAAAAAGCTTCAGTCCCGCGGCGCTACGGTTATCGGAGAAGAGTCCTTTGAAAAATACAAGTCTCCCGCGTGCCTTATAATAGATGACAGGGAGATATTTTCGGGGAGAGGAAAGGTAATGCTCAGCGGTATCGAGGGGTATTTAGATACAAAAATAGAGCTTGCGCTCGGATACGCGGCGGCAATCTTTTCAAAGCTTGACTGCCCGCTCGGAAGGGTATTTACTAACGCCGCCAGCGATTACGAGGTAAGCGGCGACGTAGATATCGCCTTCATTGCGGACGACGGTATTGAGGCGGCGGTTGAGGGCATACCCGTGCTTGTGGGCAATTACGGCTTTATAAAAAGGTACGGTATTCTACCCGAGGGCGAAAGCAATATTTACGAAAACGATGATTGCTATATCTACATTGCAATAGAAAAGCAGACCTGCCTGCGCGTTCAGCTCAGCTATGTTCCCTCTAAAGAATTTGTAAGGTCGATAAGGGCGCTGCTCGGAAAACAGGTCAACGTTATTATAAAAACCTGCGACCCGAATATAAATATGAGGCTTCTTGAAAGACTTATGGACATCGATTCTGAAATGCCGGTCAGGATTTTAAGAGTGAAAAACGCACAGGACGCGGAGTATAAGGTGTTTGAGAGCTGTTCTTCGGGAATTGTTACCACAGGAGACCTTAAAACAATAGCAAATGCTTTCGGAAGCACTTCAAAGGTGTGCGGCGCAATAAGAGGCGGTATTGCCGTTTCGCTCGCCTCGGCGCTTGTTGCCGCAGTGCTTATTATCGCAATATCAATTACAACCGGATTTTCGGGCATTTCCTCCGTACTGCTTCTTGCTTTCCAGCTGTTTTGGTGTCTGCCTGTGCTGGTTATAGATAAAATATTACTCTGATAAGGAAAGAAAAATGAACGAGAAAATAAGGGACAAGATACTAAAAAGCGTGTCAAAGCCGGGAAGATATATCGGCGGCGAGTTCGGAGAGACGATAAAGGACAAATCGAAGATAAAGGCGCGCTTTGCCTTCTGCTTTCCGGATTCCTATGAGATAGGAATGTCAAATCTCGGAGTGAGAATACTTGCCGGTGCGCTCAATCAATATGAGGACATCTGGTGCGAACGCACCTACTGCCCTTGGAACGACATGGCAGAAAAGCTTCGAGAGTACAACGAGCCTCTTTGGGCGCATGAGAGCGGCGATTATATCAAGGATTTTGACTTTGTGGGCTTTACTCTCCAATATGAGCTTTGCTACACAAACGTGCTTGAGGTGCTCTCTCTTTCGCATATTCCTCTTCTTGCAAAGGACAGGGGAGAGGACGCCCCGATAATTATTGGCGGAGGTCCCTGCACCTACAATCCCGAACCCCTTTGCGATTTCTTTGACATTTTCTCGATAGGAGAGGGTGAGGAAGCACTGCCCGAGCTGCTGAGGCTCTATATAAATATGAAGGATAGCGGAGAGTATACCAAAAGCGCCTTTCTTTTAAGAGCCGCACAGCTTGAGGGCTTTTACGTTCCCTCGCTCTACGACGTGAAATACTCTAAAGACGGAAAAATTGAGAGCTATACTCCAAAACGCGACGATATCCCCGAAAGAATTAAAAAGCGTATAATTAAGGATATGGACAAAGCGTACTATCCCGAAAAGCTTGTGATGCCTTATATTGAAACTGTTCAGGACAGAATAGTGCTTGAGGTTTACAGAGGATGTATACGCGGCTGCCGCTTCTGTCAGGCGGGCATGACCTATCGCCCGGTGAGAGAAAAAACTCCCGAGGTGCTTTGCGAGCAGGCAAAAAAGCTTTATGAGAATACAGGCTACGATGAAATATCCCTTTGTTCACTCTCAATCTCCGATTACAGCTGTATCGACCGTCTTACCGACCTTTTGCTCGAATGGACAGATGACGAAAAGGTCAACCTTTCTTTGCCGTCGCTCAGAGTAAACAGCTTTACCCATGAGCTTATGGAGAAGATATCCTCTGTGCGTACAAGCGGTATAACCTTTGCGCCTGAGGCGGGAAGTCAGCGGCTTCGTGACGTCATAAACAAGAACCTCACCGAAGAGGATCTGCTTCGCGCCTGCAACGTGGCGTTCGATTACGGGAAAAACTCGGTAAAGCTTTACTTTATGAACGGGCTCCCCACCGAGACAAACGAGGACCTTGACGGTATAGCACTGCTTGCCGAAAAGGTTATAAGGGCGTATTACGAAAATCCGAAAGCAAATAAAAAGCGTCCCCCGACGGTGACGGTCTCGGTTTCCTGCTTCATTCCAAAGCCCTGCACTCCCTTTCAGTGGGAAAAGCAGGACGACTGCGAAATGCTTATTGCCAAGCAGAAGTATTTGCTTGAAAAAATAAAATCAAACTCCAAAATATCTTACAAATGGCACGACGCAAAGGTCAGCCGCGTGGAGGCGGTTTTTGCAAGAGGTGACAGACGGCTCGGCACAGCCCTGCTTGAAGCACATTATGCCGGGATAAAATTTGACGGCTGGGATGAGTTTTTCGACTATGACAAGTGGATGGCGGTATTTGAAAAATGCAATATCGACCCTTCCTTCTATGCCAACAGGGAATACGGCACAGATGAGGTGCTGGCATGGGATATAATAGACTGCGGAGTCAAAAAAAGCTTTCTTCTTCGCGAGAGGGAGAAGGCGTATAAGGGTATAACAAGCGCAAGCTGCAGAGAGACTTGCGCGGGATGCGGCGCTTCGGCGCTCGGAGGTGAAAAAACATGCTGTCCGAAAATGTGAGAATACTTTTTTCAAAAACCGGAAAGTTAAAATACATATCGCATCTTGACCTTTGCCGGACATTCAGAGCCGCCTTTAAGAGAGCGCGTATTCCGATTTGGTATTCTCAGGGCTTCAATCCTCATCCGAAAATGGTCTTTGCAACGACCGTTTCGGTGGGAAACGAAAGCCTTTGCGAGCTTCTTGACATAAAAATTACCCGCCCGATGGAGGAGGGTGAGCTTGCAGAGCGGCTTTCGCTGCAGCTTACAAGTGACATACAGATTCACAAGGTCTATACACCCAAAAGAGGCTTTGGGGAGCTTATGTGGGCGGAATATGAGATAATACTTGAAAGGGGCGTTACAGAAAGCGAGCTTGAAGAGGCGCTGTCTTCCGATATGGTCATATCCAAACGCACCAAAAACGGACAGAAAGAGGAAAATATCCGCCCCCTTATTAAATCGGCGGCTCTTTTTCAGAACAGACTGACCTGTGTTTTAAGCGCCGTTCAGAGCAGATTTTTAAGTCCGGACAATTTTATTCTCGGACTTTGCGGCGCGCTCGGAAGAGAGCTTTACGCCATATCTGTTGTAAGAACTCATATATATGATGCCGATATGCGCGAATTTGAATAGAATATTTAAAACAAAAAGCCGGCGACCGGAAAGATAGCTTTTCTTTCCGGTCGCCTGATGACTGTCTTTGGTGTTTACTTTTGATACGCTCGTTTGCGAAGGTGAATTAAGGTAATTAAAGCTTGCCGATTATGCCGATGCAGTCGTGGCAGATGAGCTTGCCCTTGTAGCTTGTGACGTAGTCGTTGTTTCCGCAGAAAATGCAGCTGGGTCTGTACTTTCTGAGAACGATGTTGTCATTGTCCATAAGGATCTCTATGGGATCAAAATCATTGATCTCAAGAGTGTTGCGTAGCTCCTTCGGGATAACGATTCTTCCGAGTTGGTCGATTTTTCTTACAATGCCGGTTTGATTCATCTGTGCTTACCTCCTATTTTTAAGCGATGGTGATTGGTGCAAATTCAGTATAACACAATTTTTACCGCATGTCAACAGTTTTTTAAACATTTTTTTACATAATAATAAAAAATATTCAGTAAATTTTTGGCGAAAAAAGAATAAAAAGGCAGATATAATTCAAAAGAGAAGGAATGTTTATCGAAAAAGGGCGGAAAAAGGGTTTTGAGAGGAAAATAAATGTAAACAAACTGTAAATATTTTTAAAAAACCGCTTTAATCGAAAAAAAATAAAAAAAACATATTGACAAAATAAAAGCTTTCTGATATAATACCAAGGCTTGATGCGTTGAAGGCAGAAGTTGCTGAAAAACGGGCTCGCAAGGGCGCCGACAGGTAATTTTGCCGGAGTATGTCCGTATCAATCGGGCGAGACGGAATTTTGAAAACACTGCTTTTTGTGCTTTGTTTGACAGAATGTTTGTCCGGACTTTACGCGAAAGAGTTGCACCGCGAGAGTTCGGTTTAATAACGGAGGGTCGAGAAACGCACGGAGGCGTGTTAATAAATGCCGTTCTCCGCAATATAGCAAACAATATATTAAGGAGGAAAAAGCAAGTGGCAGTTAAGGAAAAGCTCAGAATCAAACTCAAAAGCTATGATCACACTCTTATCGATCAGGCGTCGGAGAAGATAGTTGAGGCGGCAAAGAGAAACGGAGCCGTAGTATCGGGTCCGATACCGCTTCCCACAGATAAGGAAGTTGTCACAATTCTCCGTGCGGTCCATAAAGATAAGGACAGCCGCGAACAGTTTGAAATGAGAACACACAAGAGACTTATTGACATAGTTAAGCCCTCGGAAAAAGTCGTTGAGGCACTTACAAGTCTCGAACTTCCCGCAGGTGTTGAGCTTGAAATCAAGCTTTGATTTAAGTAAAACATACGAGAAAGTTTTATGTCATGTTGGCAAAAAGGTCAACCAATAACTAAAACAGGAGGAAAAAACAAAATGACAAAAGGCATTATCGGCAGAAAAATCGGAATGACTCAGATTTTCGATGAAGCCGGAGCGGTGATACCGGTTACCGTTATCGAGGCGGGACCCTGCACCGTAACACAGATCAAAACACTTCAAAAGGACGGCTATGAGGCAATTCAGCTCGGCTTTTCACCTGTTGCCGCAAAGCACGTCAACAAGCCCACGGCAGGTCTTTTCAGAAAGATCGGCACGGAGCCTAAAAAGCACCTTAAGGAGTTCCGTCTTGATGACATTTCGGGATACAATGTAGGCGATACCGTCACCGCGGCAATTTTTGCGGCAGGTGAAAAGGTCGACGTAACCGGAATCACCAAGGGTCACGGCTTCACGGGCGTTATCAAAAGATGGAATCATCACAGACTTAAAATGACGCACGGCGTCGGCCCCGTACACCGCGAGGTCGGTTCAATGGGCGCTAACTCGACTCCTTCGAGAGTGTACAAGAACAAGAAAATGGCGGGGCAGTACGGTAACGAGCAGGTTACTGTTCTCAACCTCGACGTTGCGAAGATAGACGCAGAGAAGAATCTCATTGCGGTGAAGGGCGCGGTTCCCGGAGCACGCGGCGGTATTGTGTTTATCCGCAACACAGTTAAAGCTTAAGAAAGGAAGGTAGAAATTAATGTCGAATATGAAAGTTGTAGACATGACGGGCAAAGAGGTCGGCAGTATTGAGCTTAGCGACGCGGTTTTTGCGGCAGAGGTCAACGAAGCTGTTCTTCACTCGGCAGTCAGATCCTACCTTATGAATCAGAGACAGGGCACACAGTCCACCCTGACGCGCAGCGAAGTGTCCGGCGGCGGTAAGAAGCCCTGGAAGCAGAAGAGCACAGGTCGCGCAAGACAGGGCTCCACCCGTTCGCCTCAGTGGACGCACGGCGGAATTGCACTCGGACCCAAGCCCCGCAAGTACAAGATTTCCCTTACAAAGAAAACAAAGAGAGTTGCAATGATAAGCGCGCTTTCCTCAAAGGTTGCCTCGGGCGAAATGATAGTCGTCGATAAGATAGCAGCAGAGGAATACAAGACCAAAACAATGGTCGGTATGCTTTCCGCCATAGGCGCAAACGGCAAAACGCTTGTCGTTCTTGCCGACAACGATTCCAAGGTCGTTAAGTCCTTTGCGAACATCGAAGGCGTCAAGACAACTCAGGCAAACACCATAAACGTTTATGATATTCTGAACTGCACGAGCTTTGTTGTCGCGGCGGACGCAGCAAAGAAAATCGAGGAGGTATACACGAAATGAGAACACCTTACGACGTAATACTTGCTCCGGTTGTCACCGAGGCTTCAATGGACGGCATTTCAAAGAAGAAATATACCTTCAGAGTCGCGCCGAACGCAACAAAGCCCGAGATTGCCGATGCTGTTGAAAAGCTCTTTTCCGTTAAAGTTAAGAGCGTCAATACAATGACAGTCAAAAGGAAGCCGAAGAGGATGGGAGTTCATTCGGGTTACACATCCGAGTGGAAAAAGGCTGTCGTCACACTTACCGAGCAGTCAAAGACCATCGAATTCTTCGACGGAATGATGTAAGGAGGAGAGAAAATGGCAGTTAAAGTTTATAAGCCTACGACTCCGGGACACAGACAGATGTCTGTTCCGTCATTTGACGAGGTCACAAAGCAGAGTCCCGAAAAGTCGCTGCTCACAGTGAAGAAAAAACACGCCGGACGCAACAGCTACGGCAGAATCACTGTTCGTCACAAGGGCGGCGGAAACAAGGTTAAATACAGAATTATCGATTTCAAGCGTCAGAAGCTTGATGCGCCCGCAAAGGTTATCGGAATTGAGTACGACCCCAACAGAACGGCGTATATCGCGCTTCTTGAATACGAGGACGGCACGAAGAATTACATCGTTGCACCGAACGGTCTTAAAGACAACGACGTTGTGGTGTCAGGCGCTACGGCTGATATAAAGCCCGGCAACACGCTTCCCCTGTCCGCAATACCCACGGGTATATTCATCCATAACATTGAGCTTTATCCCGGAAAAGGCGGACAGCTTGTTCGAACCGCCGGAAGCGCGGCTCAGCTTATGGCAAAGGAAAACGGAATGGCACTTATAAGACTTCCTTCCGGCGAGGACCGTCTTGTCCGTCTTGACTGCAAGGCCACAATAGGTCAGGTAGGCAATATCGAGCACGGCAACGTCAAGGTCGGTAAAGCCGGTAAGACGCGCCACAAGGGCGTTCGTCCCACGGTTCGCGGTTCTGTCATGAACCCCTGTGACCACCCTCACGGAGGCGGCGAAGGAAAGTCACCTGTCGGTCGTCCCGGACCTGTAACACCCTGGGGTAAACCCGCTCTCGGTCTCAAGACCCGTAACAAGAAGGCAAGAACCGAGAAATTCATCGTAAAACACAGAAACGGTAAATAAGGAGGCATAAATAAATGAGCAGAAGCCTGAAAAAAGCTCCGTTCGTTGAAGCAAAGCTTTACAGCAGAATAGTTGCAATGAACGAAGCGGGAGAGAAAAAGGTTCTCAAAACATGGTCAAGAGCTTCCACAATATATCCCGATTTTGTAGGTCACACTATAGCGGTCTATGACGGAAGAAAGCATGTGCCCGTATATATCGTTGAAGATATGGTCGGACATAAGCTCGGTGAGTTCGCACTTACAAGAACGTTCAAGGGACACGCCGGTTCCAAGACATCTAATAACGGTAAATAATAAGGGAGGAAATTGTAATGGAAGCAAAAGCAGTATTAAAACATGCAAGAATATCTCCCCGTAAGGTGTCTATAGTTCTCGACCTGATTCGCGGAAAAGATGTTGAAGAGGCAATGGGTATTCTTGAAAATACCCCCAAGGCAGCAAGCGAGTATCTTGTAAAGCTGTTAAAGAGCGCGGCTGCAAACGCAGAGGCAAACTTCTCAATGGAAAAAACAAAGCTCTATGTGTCAAAGTGCTTCGTCTGCCCCGGTCCGACAATCAAAAGAGGTCAGGCAAGAGCAAGAGGCGGATTTGACCGTATTCTCAAGAGAACGAGCCACGTCACTATAGTCGTTGAAGAAAGAGATTAATCAAAGGAGGTCATAACAAAGTGGGTCAAAAAGTTAATCCTCACGGTCTTCGTGTTGGAGTTATAAAGAACTGGGATTCAAGATGGTTCGAAAAGGACGAAACCTTCGGCGATACTCTTGTATCCGACTATAATCTTAGAGAATATCTTAAAACCACACTTCAGGCAGCCGGCGTTCCGAAGATTGAAATCGAGCGCAGCGGCGACAGAGTTAAGGTTTATATCCACTGTGCAAAGCCCGGCATGGTGATAGGACGCGGCGGTTCGGAAATCGGAAAGCTGAAATCGGATATCGAATCGAAGCTTGGTGCGGGTAAGACTGTTTCGGTCAATGTTGTCGAAGTGAGACAGCCCGACCTCAACGCACAGCTTGTCGCAGAGTCTATCGCATCACAGCTTGAGCGCAGAGTCACCTTCCGCCGTGCAATGAAGCTTGCAATAAGCAGAACAATGCACGCCGGAGCGAAGGGAATCAAGGTTCAGTGTTCCGGACGTCTCGGAGGCGCCGAAATAGCAAGAACAGAGCACTATCATGAGGGCACAATTCCGCTTCAGACGCTCAGAGCCGACATCGAATACGGGTTCTGGGAAGCAAATACCACATACGGTAAGATCGGTGTTAAGGTATGGATCTTCAAAGGTGAGGTCCTTCCCGACGTCAAGAAGAAATTCGCAACGATTCAGCCTGATCTGAATCCTGCTCCCAGACACGATCGCAGAAACGGCGACCGCAGAGGCAACGGTCCTCGCAATGATCGCAGAGGCGGTCCTCGCAGAGAAGGAAGAGACGGCAGAAACGGCGGACAGCGTCCTCCGAGAAGTACCCCGAGAGAAGGAGGAAATAAGTAATGTTAATGCCCAAAAGAGTAAAGTACAGACGTGTTCAACGCGGGCGCCTCAAAGGTAAGGCAACGCGAGGCAACACTGTGACATACGGAAGCTACGGTCTTGTTGCTCTTGAGCCGGCATGGATCACCAGTAATCAGATTGAGGCAGCCCGTATCGCAATGACGCGTTATATAAAGCGTGGCGGACAGGTCTGGATCAAAATTTTCCCCGACAAGCCCATAACAGAAAAGCCTGCCGAGACCCGAATGGGTTCAGGTAAAGGTTCTCCCGAGTACTGGGTTGCCGTTGTAAAACCCGGCAGAGTTATGTTTGAAATGGACGGAGTCGATGTCGACACCGCAAAAGAGGCTATGCGTCTTGCATCGCACAAGCTCCCCATCAAATGTAAGTTTGTCACTAAAGAAACCACTTAAGGAGGCGTAATCGTGAAAACGAGTGAAATAAGAAGTAAATCAGTCGAAGAGCTTGAAAAACAGCTTACCGAGCTGAAAGAGGAGCTTTTCCATCTGCGCTTCCAGCATGCGATAAACCAGCTTGATAACCCCCACAAGATAGCGGATGTAAAGAAGGACATCGCACGCGTTATGACTATTCTTCATGAGAAGAATGCCTAAGGAAAAGGGAAGGAGATAAGTCATGAGTGAAGAAACAATCGAAAGAAACCTTCGTAAAACCCGTGTGGGCAAGGTCGTGAGCAACAAGATGGATAAGACTATTGTTGTTGCTGTTCAGGACAACGTCAAGCATCCCAAGTACGGAAAGATCATCAAGCGCACGCTTAAGCTTTACGCACAGGATGACAACAACGAGTGCAGCATCGGCGACACAGTTCTCATTATGGAAACAAGACCCCTTTCCAAGACAAAGAGATGGCGTCTTGTCCAAGTGGTCGAGAAGGTTAAATAATCATTCAAACAATTCAATCTATTAAAAAGGTAGGTACAGCAAAAACTGTACCGAATCAGGAGGATTTAAAGTGATACAGCAGCAAACTCTTGTTAAGGTGGCGGACAACACCGGCGCCAAAGAGATGATGTGCATCAGAGTTCTCGGCGGTTCAGGCAGAAGATATGCAAATATCGGAGACGTCATCGTGTGTGCGGTCAAAAAGGCAGCACCCGGCGGAACTGTCAAGAAGGGCGATGTTGTTAAAGCAGTTGTTGTAAGAAGCGTCAAGGGTATAAGACGCGCCGACGGTTCTTACATCAAATTTGATGAAAATGCGGCGGTTATAATCAAACCGGACAAAAATCCCACCGGGACCCGTATCTTCGGGCCGGTAGCGAGAGAGCTTCGTGAGAAGGATTATTTAAAGATTCTCTCTCTTGCTCCCGAAGTGCTTTAAGGAGGTATCGTAACAATGGCAAACAAGATGTTTATCAAAAAGGGCGATACCGTTGTGGTACGTACGGGAAAATACGTCGACAAATACGTTGACAAGGATAAAACTCCGAGAACCGCGAAGGTTCTTGAGGTTTCACCCGATGAGGGCAAGGTTATTGTCGAGAACGTACACAAGATGTCAAAGCATTTCAAGGCGCGCAAGCAGGGTGACCAGAGCGCAATAATAAAGGTTGACGCTCCGATTTACGCCTGCAAGGTTCAGCTTTACTGCCCCAAATGCGAAAAGGGCAGAAGAACTCACATTGAGGTTATCGACGGCAAGAAGGTTCGCGTATGCTCAGGCAAAAAGGCAGACGGAACTCCTTGCGGATACAAGTTTGACTGAGCAGGAGGGCACTGTAATGGCAAGACTTAAAGATTTATACAGAGCAGATGTCGCTCCCGCTCTTATGAACAAATTCAAATACAAGAGCGTTATGCAAATCCCGCGCCTTGACAAAATAGTTGTCAATGTGGGCGCAGGAGACGCCAAGGACAACGCCAAGGTAATCGATACCGTTATAAACGAGTTAACGACGATTACGGGACAAAGAGCCGTCCCGACCTACGCACGTAAGTCGGTGGCTAATTTCAAGCTCCGTCAGGGCATGAAGATAGGCGCAAAGGTTACCCTTCGCGGTGATATCATGTATGAGTTTCTCGACAGACTTTTCAGCCTAGCTCTTCCCCGCGTCCGCGACTTCAAGGGAATAAACCCCAACGGCTTTGACGGTCGAGGCAATTATTCGCTCGGACTTAAGGAACAGCTTATATTCCCCGAGATTGAGTATGACAAGATCGACAAAATCCGCGGAATGGATATAGCGTTCGTTACCACCGCAGCAACCGACGAGGAAGCGAAAGAGCTTCTTACACTGCTTGGTGCACCCTTTGCTAAATAATCAGGAGGAAAGACTAAATGGCTAAGAAATCCATGATATTAAAGCAGCAGAAAACACAGAAGTTTTCGACCCGCGAGTATAACAGATGCAAAATATGCGGTCGTCCTCGCGCTTACATGCGCAAATACGGCATTTGCAGAATTTGCTTTCGTGAGCGCGCTTACAAGGGCGAAATCCCCGGTGTAAAAAAAGCGTCTTGGTAATTTGAAAAACAGAGAATTCAAAAGAAATCTCCACTAATCGGCAGGAAAGAGATATCTTTTACCACCGATATGCAGTCGCGCAACGACGCGGCAGCAAGAAAATAAACTTGCATAACAGGAGGAAAATATGCAGATATCAGATGTAATTGCGGATATGCTCACAAGAATCCGCAACGCGAATAACGCAAAGCATGAAACCGTTGACGTGCCTGCTTCAAATATGAAAAAGGCAATTGCCGACATACTCCTTGAAGAAGGCTATATCAAGGGATATCAGGTAATCGAAGACGGAAAACAGGGAATCATCAAAATAACACTCAAATATATCGGAAAACAGAAGGTAATTCAGGGTATCCGCCGTGTATCGAAGCCCGGTCTTCGTATCTATGCGGGGTGCGATAATATGCCCAGCGTCATGAACGGACTCGGAATCGCCATTGTTTCCACATCAAAGGGTGTAATGACCGATAAGAAAGCGCGGGAAGCCAAGGTTGGCGGAGAAATTCTCGCTTTCGTATGGTAATGGGAAGGGGACTGTAGAATATGTCAAGAATAGGTAGAAAAGCTATATTGATTCCGGCGGGAGTCACAGTAACGGTTGCAGACGAAAACGTCGTTACCGTAAAGGGACCCAAGGGAACGCTTACTCAGCAATTTCACAAAGACATGCTCATAGAAGTCAAGGGTTCTGAAATCACAGTTTCCCGTCCTGACGACGAAAAGCTTCACAAATCCCTTCACGGACTTACAAGAACACTTGTAAACAACATGGTGGTCGGAGTTACCGAAGGGTATCAGAAGAGACTTGAGATAAACGGCGTCGGTTACAGAGCCGCTAAGGCGGGAAAGACCCTCAAGCTTTCATTGGGCTATTCACACGGAATCAATATCAACGAGGAGGACGGAATAACATTCGACGTTCCCGATTCTTCAACGATTATCGTCTGCGGAATAGACAAACAGAAGGTCGGTCAGATTGCCGCCATCATAAGAGAAAAGAGACCTCCGGAGCCTTACAAGGGCAAGGGTATCAAGTATGCTGACGAGCACATTCGCCGTAAAGCCGGAAAGACCGGTAAATAATGAAAGGAGTAAAATAAGATGGTATCAAGAAAAGACTCCAATATTCAGCGCAAGAAGAGACATAAAAGAGTCAGAGGAAAGATTTCCGGAACTGCCGAACGTCCCCGTCTTTGCGTGTATCGTTCCAATGCCAACATTCAGGCACAGGTTATAGATGATGTTACCGGTGCAACGCTTGTTACCGCATCCTCATACGAAAAGGATTTCGGAATGGGCGGCGGAAACAAGGAGGCTGCTCAGAAGGTAGGAAAACTGATTGCCGAGCGTGCTATTGCCAAGGGTATATCCGAGGTTGTGTTTGACCGCGGAGGTTATCTCTATCACGGCCGTGTACTTGAGCTTGCAAACGGAGCCCGTGCTGCGGGACTTAAGTTCTAAAGGAAACAGGAGGAAAATATGGCAAAGAACATAGACTCGACAACGCTTGAGCTTGTCGAAAAGCTTGTCAAAACAAAAAGAGTTTCAAAAACCGTAAAGGGCGGACGTATTGCCAGCTTTGCATCCATCATGGTTGTAGGTGACGGTGCGGGACACGTCGGCTACGGTCTCGGAAAAGCAGCCGAGGTTCCCGAAGCTATCCGCAAGGGAATGGAGGACGCTAAGAAAAATATAATCAAGGTTTCCCTTAAAGGAACCACTATTCCTCACGAGGTCATCGGAGAATACGGCGCGGGAAAGGTACTTTTAAAGCCCGCCCCCGAAGGAACAGGTATCATCGCGGGCGGAACTGTCCGTGCGGTACTTGAGGCTGCGGGTATTAAGAACATCAGAGCTAAATGCCTGCGTTCAAGCAACCCTACAAACGTAGTTAAGGCGACGTTTGAGGCGCTTCGTCAGTTAAGAACTGCCGAAGAGGTTGCCGAGATGCGCGGCAAGAGCGTTGATGAACTCTGATAAGGAGGCAAAAGCAATGGAAATGATTAAAATCACACTTGTAAAAAGCCTCATCGGCGTACTTCCCGCACACAAGAAGACAGCTGCCGCGCTCGGTCTCAAGAAGATCGGCGATTCAAAGGTGCTTCCCGCAAGCGACGGCGTAAAGGGACAGATAAAGGCAGTTTCTTATCTTGTAAAAGTTGAAACGGTCAAATAAGGAGGAATAAAAATGAAGCTTAACGAACTTTCACCTGCGGCTGGTGCAACACGTGCGCCTTACCGCAAGGGCAGAGGAGCAGGCTCGGGAAACGGAAAGACGGCAGGAAAAGGCCATAAGGGTCAAAATGCCCGTTCCGGCGGCGGAGTTCGTCCCGGATTTGAGGGCGGACAGATCCCGCTGTACAGAAGACTTCCCAAGAGAGGCTTCAAAAACAGATTTGCAACAGTTTATTCAATAGTCAATGTTGCCGACATCGACGCAAAGTTTAATGATGGTGATATCGTGGATCTCGCTTCACTCAAGGCGGCGGGACTTGTTAAGAAAGAGAATGACGGACTCAAGGTTCTCGGTCAAGGCGAAATAACTAAAAAGCTGACCGTTAAGGCAGATAAGTATTCAGAATCAGCAAAAGCTAAGATCGAGGCTGCCGGTGGAACTGCCGAGGTGATCTAAGTGGGAAAAGTTATCTCTAAACTCAGAGACATATGGGCGGCAAAGGACATAAGGCTCAAGCTTCTGTTTACGGCATTTATTCTGCTTATATACAGACTTGGCGCACAAATCCCCGTCCCGTATATCAATTCCGATATCACAACGCAATTTCAAAACCAGTTCGGCGGCACCATACTTGAGTATCTGAACTTACTTTCAGGTTCGGCACTTTCGCAGGCAACGCTCTTTGCGCTTTCGATCTCGCCGTATATTACCGCTTCCATTGTCATACAGCTGTTAACGGTAGCAATACCGCCGTGGCAGCGCATGTCAAAGGAAGAGGACGGTAAGAAGAAGCTCACTCAGTACACGAGAATCGCAACAATAGCGCTCGCACTGCTCACCTCATTTGCATATTACAGAATTCTCAGTCAGAACTCATGGCTCACACCCACAGACGTTCCGGAGGTTTTCCGCGCCATCGTCATCATCGCATGTTTCACGGCAGGCTCTTCCATAATCATGTGGCTCGGTGAGAAAATCAACGAAAGCGGTATCGGAAACGGTATATCCATGATTCTTTTTGCCAACATCCTCTCAAGAGGACCGGCAATAGCTCTCGGATTTATCAACATGTTTACCGACTGGGGTATCTGGACTGCTGTCGCAGTCGTGGGACTTATCGCTGCGGTGATACTTATCGGTTTTGTGGTATTCATCACCAACAGTGAAAGAAGAATCCCGATTCAGTATGCTAAGAGAGTTGTGGGAAGAAAGATGTACGGCGGACAGAATACCAATCTTCCGCTCAAACTCAATATGTCCGGAGTTATGCCTATAATCTTTGCATCGTCCATAGTTTCTCTTCCGGCAACGATTGCACTGTTCTTTGGCGTGACGTCGAATTCCGAGGGCTTCTGGGGAAGCTTTATAAAAGCTTTCGAAGCAACCTCTCCTTTGTATATCATCGTATATATTGTGCTCATTATCTTGTTCTCATATTTCTACATTCTCATTTCATTTGATCCCGTAGAAGTATCAAACAACCTTAAAAAGAACGGCGGAACGGTTCTGGGTATACGTCCCGGCGCGCCGACCGCAGCGTTCATTAAGAAAATACTGAACAGAATAACCCTGCTTGGCGCTCTGTTCCTTTCAATAGTCGCAGGACTCCCGCTTATAATCAATGCAATAGCGTCTGCATGTAACATTACATCGCTTTCCGGACTTGCATTCGGCGGCTCGTCTCTGCTCATCGTTGTCGGTGTTGCGCTTGAAACATACCGTGCTATCGAGGCTCAGATGTCCATGCGCCACTATAAAGGCTTCTTACAGTAAAAACAGTTTAACGCACCTTCGCCGCAAGCTGCGGCGAAAGGATGCGAAGACAGGGGTAATAGAATTATGAAGATAATGTTTTTAGGAGCACCCGGAGCGGGTAAGGGTACGCAGGCGGAAATAGTCGCCGAAAAATACTCAATTCCCGCCATATCCACAGGCGCAATTATCAGAGAGGCGATAAAGAACGAAACCGAGATGGGTAAGGCTGCAAAAGCCTACACCGAGTCGGGCGCTCTTGTTCCGGACGAAGTGGTTATCGGTATAATCAAGGAGCGCCTTGAAGAAAAGGACTGCAAGGGCGGATTTATCCTTGACGGATTTCCCCGCACAGTAGCACAAGCCGAAGCACTTGACTCAATGGGAATCGAAATGGACGTTGTTGTCAGCATCGAGGTTCCCGACGAGAAGATAGTGGAGCGCATGAGCGGACGCCGCGTATGCGAAAAGTGCGGAGCCAGCTATCACACGGTATATAAGCCGTCAAAGGACCAAAAGACCTGTGATAAGGACGGCGCGCCCCTTATCCTTCGCCGCGACGATTCTCCCGAGGTAGTGAAGAGCAGACTTGGCGTTTACCATGAACAAACCGAGCCTCTTAAGGATTACTATGCATCAAAGGGCAAGCTGAAGATCGTCATCGGACAAGAAGAGGTGGCGGATACAACCAAACTGACGCTTGAAGCCATAAGCGGCGCGAAGGCATAATACGATGATAAAGCTCAAGAACGCAGCACAGATAGCGCTGATGAAAAAGGCGGGAAGAATAACCGGCGAGGCGCTTCTTGTCGCAAGGGACAATATAAAGCCCGGCGTCACCACAAAGCATATTGACGATCTTATCAGACATTATATCGAAAAGTGCGGCGCAAGACCCTCCTTTTTAGGCTACGCGGGATTTCCCGGAAGCGCCTGTATCAGCATAAATGAACAGGTCATACACGGAATTCCCTCGGCAAATGTGGTTCTCAAGGAAGGCGACATTGTCAAGGTCGACGTGGGAGCGTATATTGACGGCTTCCACGGGGACGCGGCAAGAACCTTTGCGGTCGGCGATATAAGTCCGGAGGCTCAAAAGCTCATTCGGGTGACCGAGGAGTGCTTCTGGAAGGGAATTGAGTATTTCAAAGCGGATAACAGACTCGGAGACGTGGGAAGCGCCATTGAGGCGCACGCCAAGGCGTCAGGCTATTCGGTGGTCAAGAAATACATCGGACACGGTGTGGGACATGACCTTCACGAGTCGCCCGACGTACCCAATTACGGCATACCCGGGCGAGGTCAGCGCATATGCACGGGAATGACTGTGGCGGTTGAACCGATGGTCTGTGCCGGAGTCGGCGACGTTAAAGAGCTTGAGGACGGCTGGACGGTGATAACCGCGGATAAAAAGCTTTCGGCGCACTACGAAAATACAATAGCTCTCACAGACGAAGGGCTGATTGTCATGACGAAATATGACTGAGCAGTTCTATGAATCAAAGTATTATGAAGATAAGCTTGTAGGGAGGGATTCTTCTGGCAAAAGATGATGTAATCGAATTTGAAGGCGTGGTTTTGGAGGCACTTCCTAACACGCAGTTCAAGGTTAAGCTTTCCAACGGAGTGGTAATAACAGCCCACCTGTCGGGAAAGATGAGAATGAACTATATATGGACTTTACCCGGTGATAAGGTAACTGTTGAAGTGTCGATATATGACCCGACAAAAGGCCGCATTACCCGGCGTACTATTCAGAAGTAAGAAAGGAATGGTGTTTATACATGAAGGTCAAACCGTCCGTAAAAAAGATTTGCGATAAATGCAAAATCATAAAGAGAAAAGGAACCGTTATGGTTATATGCGAAAACCCGAAGCATAAACAGAGACAGGGTTAATCTAAAGAACAGAGAGGTGAAAAAACTTAATGGCTCGTATAGCAGGTGTTGATATACCGAATAACAAACGCGTGGAAATAGCACTCACATATATCTACGGCATCGGAAGAAAAAGTGCCTCGGATATTCTTGCCGCAACCGGAATAAATCCGGACACACGTGCAAAGGACCTCACCGAAGCCGAGGTAGCAAAGCTTCGTGACGAAATCGAAGAGAACTACAAGGTTGAAGGTGACCTGCGCCGCGATGTTGCGCTTGATATCAAGAGAATGATCGAAATCAACTGCTACCGTGGAGTAAGACACAGAAAAGGTCTGCCCGTAAGAGGACAGAGAACAAAGACGAATGCGAGAACAAGAAAAGGTCCCGCAAAGACAATCGCCAACAAGAAGAAATAATTGAAGAAGGAGTGATAAATAGCAGATGGCAAACGCAGGAAAAAAGGTTGTCAGAAAGCGCAAAGAGCGCAAGAACGTTGAAAAGGGCGCGGCGCACATTCGTGCAACCTATAATAACACCATCATAACCATAACCGACCTTAACGGCAATGCGGTTTCGTGGGCATCGGCGGGAGAGTTAGGATTCAAGGGTTCGAGAAAATCCACTCCTTTTGCCGCACAGTCCGCATCTGAGGCGGCTACCAAGATTGCAGTTGACCACGGCATGAAGACTGTTGAGGTATATGTAAAAGGACCGGGACAGGGAAGAGAGTCGGCAATCCGCGCGCTTTCAACCGCGGGTCTTGAAGTGGTACTCATCAAAGATGTAACTCCAATACCTCATAACGGTTGCAGACCGCCCAAGAGAAGACGCATCTGATAAATTAAAAGGAGGAAAAATCGGATATGGCAAGATATACAGGTCCCTCATGTAAGCTCTGCCGCAGAGAAGGTAAAAAGCTTTACCTCAAGGGCGACAGATGCACATCAGGCAAATGCGCAGTTGAGCGCAGACCGCAGGCACCCGGTCAGCACGGTGCCGCCACAAAGAAACTGAGAGAATACGGAATGCAGCTTCGTGAAAAGCAGACTGCAAGAAGATATTACGGAGTTCTTGAAGGACAGTTCAAAAAATACTTTGAAATGGCAGATGAAATGCCCGGTGTAACCGGTGAAAATCTTCTCACTATTCTCGAAACACGACTTGACAACGTTGTATACAGAATGGGTATGGCAAGCAGCAGAAAGGAAGCGCGTCAGCTCGTACTTCACGCTCACTTTCAGCTTAACGGCAAAAAGGTAAACATCCCCTCCATTCTTGTAAAGACAGGCGATGTTATTTCAGTGAAAGAAGACAGCAGATCAAACGCGAAAGTTAAAGAGCTTATCGAAGATATGCAGTCAAAAATGACTCCTAAGTGGCTTGAGGTTAATAAGGATGCTGTTTCGGCAAAAGTTGTTGCGCTCCCGAAGAGAGAGGATATAGACTTCGAATTCGAAGAGCAGCTCATTGTTGAATTGTATTCCAAGTAATTTCAGTCTCCCTCGCATGCGGATAGAAATCCGCACACATACAGCATTCACATACTAATTAGGAGGGTTATTTATGATAGAAATGATTGAAAAGCCAAATATCGTAACCGAGGAGCTTACCGAGGACGGGAAGCACGGCGTTTTTGTTGTGGAACCTCTTGAGAGAGGATACGGCACGACTCTTGGAAATTCACTCCGCAGAGTTCTGCTCAGCTCTCTTCCGGGTGTCGCGGCATACAGTATCAAGATCGACGGCGTGCTTCACGAAATATCGACTGTTCCGGGCGTGAAGGAAGACGTTCCCGAAATAGTGCTTAATGTCAAGGGCATTATAGCAAAGCTCAACACCGATGGTCCCAAAACCGTTCTTATAGATATGACAGGACCCTGTGAGGTTACCGCCGGAAACATAAAGGCGGACGCGGATATTGAAATACTGAATCCCGAGCTCCACATAGCAACGCTCAGTGAAGGCGCGAGATTCTATATGGAAATCTCATTTGACCGCGGCAGAGGTTATGTATCTCAGGACAAAAACAAGCAGATGAACTCACCGATTATCGGCGTTATATACACAGATTCAATATACACGCCGGTTTACAATGTAAACTACACGGTTGATAAAACCCGTGTGGGAAGCGTCACCGATTACGACAAGTTGACTCTTGACGTGACGACAAACGGTGTTATATCTGCAAGGGAAGCGGTGTCACTCGGCGCCAAGATACTCAACGAGCATCTCAATCTCTTTGCAAACCTTTCAGAGGATACAAAGGGAACACAGCTTATGGTTGAAAGCAAGGAAACCGTCAAGGAGAAGGCTCTTGAGATGACCATTGAGGAACTTGACATGTCCGTTCGTAGCTTCAACTGTCTGAAGCGTGCGGGCATAAACACGGTAGAAGATCTGATAAGCAAGACCGAGGACGACATGATAAAGGTCAGAAACCTCGGAAAGAAATCACTTGAAGAAGTAATAGCAAAACTTCATTCGCTGGGTCTTGACCTCAAACGTGAGGAAGACTGACAGGAATTTTACAAGAAATCAGCGTAAAGGAGGTCCTATAAATGCCAGGAACCAGAAAACTCGGCAGAAAAACCGCGCATAGAAACCTCATGCTCCGCGGAATGGTTACATTTCTTATTGAAAACGGTTCAATAGAAACCACATATACCAGAGCAAAAGAGGTAAGCAGTCTCGCCGATAAAATGATCACACTCGGAAAAGAGAATACACTTGCATCTCGCCGTCAGGCGCTTGCTTTCATACCCAAGGAAACGGCTGTTAAAAAGCTTTTCAGCGAAATCGCACCTTTATATGCGGAAAGAAACGGCGGTTATACCGCAGTTTATAAGCTCGGTCCTCGCAGAGGCGATGGAGCCGAAATGGCAAAAATCGTTCTTGTCGGTTACGAGCCTGTAACAGACGACAAAAAGGGAAAGAAGGCTAAAAAAGAAAAGCCCGCCAAGGAAAGCAAAGCTGACCAAGAGTAATTCTGCATTTTATGACAGAAGCACTTTCTCTTAAATTCAATATCAATAACAAAAGAGAGGCTGCCGCAAGAGATTTTGCGGCAGCCTTGTCGCGATATTTCGGATATACAGCCTTGAAGATTGGCACCGTGCAGCGTTACTTGTCGCTGTTTTTATCCTCCGCCTCTATAAGATTGATATTTCCAGCGTCGTCTATGGTCATAAGAAAAACATCCTTTGGCGTTACGTTGTACCGCTCAAGTATTTTGTCAAAAACCTCTCGGCTCATATCAAGCTTTTGCAGATTTTTTTCGCAAATTACCTTGTCAATGACAAGCGGGTGCGCAACCCCCGTATCCTTGACGGAAAGCTTAAGATCCTTAATTGTTACTCCGCGCGATTCAGCTTTAGGAAAAAATGAAAGCTTTCCGTTTGGTTCAAGAATGAGATATTGAATTTCGGAAATATCGGCAACGTTATTGGTTCTGAGCGACGCCAAAAGCTCTTCGATGGTTATTCGGTTTTTCTTCATTTCTTTTTGCGATATTTTGCCCTTGAATATTATATAACTCGGCTTGCTCTCGATAAGTCGCTTTAAAAAAGTGAACCTTGACATCAGAAGCGGAAGAATTATTTCAAAAAATATTATTATCAATATTGAAATAATTGCGTAGTGCAGGGGAAATTCCTTATTGGTAATCGGAGTTGACGCTATTTCAGAAAGGAGAAAGGTGGTTATAAGCTCGGAAAGCTGAAGCTCTCCGAGCTGTCTTTTTCCCATAAGTCGCATTGCGAGAATGAGAAAAAAGTAAATTACTATTGTATGAAGTACAAGTTTTAACATATTATATCCCTTTTATCTGTATTGAAAAGTACTTTTTTGCCTATTAATAGATATTGAAGGAAAATAAAGACTTTTTCATGCTAATAGTTTTTATGTTCCAAAAAAAAATATTCAAAAAAACAAAAAAACTTCAAAAAAGGGGTTGACAAAGAGGGATAAGGGTGGTATAATTAACGAG
>CANRMP010000017.1 GCA_947631765.1 uncultured Clostridia bacterium | reverse complement strand
CCCCCCTCTTCGGGCGACAGCTCGTTAATTATACCACCCTTATCCCTCTTTGTCAACCCCTTTTTTGAAGTTTTTTTAAAATTTTTTATTGTTAATTATTGGTATGCGCCTTCTTCTTGTTAATTCATAACAAAAGTGTACTGCAACTTGACAAATTACGCGGTATAGTTTATAATACATAAAATAATATATGCTTTTTGCGCTCAAAAGGTTCTGCGCTTACATATAACTTAAAGGAAGAAAAAATTAAACCGCAAAAACAGCGGCCGGTAAAGAAAATGAAAAAAAGTTATAGGCTTCTTGACAATATAAACAATGTCGAGGATCTGAGAAAGCTGCCCGATTCGGATATGGAAGAGCTTGCCTTGGAGCTTCGGGACTTTATTATAAACAGAGTAAAAATAAACGGCGGACATCTTTCCTCAAATCTCGGAGTAATAGAACTGACGCTTGCACTGCACCGTGTTTTTGACACCCCGAAGGACAAGCTTATTTGGGACGTCGGTCATCAGGCGTACGCTCATAAAATTCTCACGTCAAGAAAGGAAGACTTTGCCTCTTTGCGGCTTGCGGGCGGGCTCTCCGGCTTTACAAAGAGAGACGAAAGCGACTTTGACCCTTTCGGAGCGGGACACAGCAGCACGTCAATATCCGCGGCAATAGGCTTTGCTCAAGCGGCGACCCTTAACGGCAGTGATGAAAACGTTATCTGCGTTATAGGGGACGGCGCGCTCACCGGCGGTCTTGCCCATGAGGCGCTCAACAACATCCGACCCGACCTTCATCTTATCATAATTCTCAACGACAACGAAATGTCCATATCGAAAAATACCGGACACCTTGCAAGGTACCTTACCGGTATACGCACAAGCAAGGGATATCACAACACGAAAAAGAGAACCCGAAGCATTCTTATGCACATTCCGCTTATAGGTCAGGGACTTTTCAAAGCAATACGCGCTGTAAAAAAGGCGTTCAAGAACCTGTTTTACAAGAGCAATTACTTTGAAGACATGGGGCTTTACTATTTGGGACCGGTGGACGGGCACAACTATCAGGGGCTGAAAAATCTTCTGAATGCGGCAAAGGATTACAAGGGACCGAGCATTATACATGTAAAGACGGTAAAGGGAAAAGGACTCCCCGAGGCGGAAAAATCGCCCGACATATATCACGGCGTGGCGCCCGAAAACCACCCCTCTCCGAAGGTCAACTTCTCGTTAAAAATGGGAGAAATACTCTGCCAAAGAGCAAAAACCGACAAGGATATTTGCGCCATCAGCGCCGCCATGAAGGACGGATGCGGGCTCGGAGAGTTTGCTGCTCTCTATCCGGAAAGATTTTTTGACGTGGGAATTGCCGAGGAGCACGCCCTCGTGTTTGCGGCAGGGCTTGCCGCGGCGGGGAAAAAACCGGTTTTTGCGGTGTATTCTTCTTTCCTGCAAAGAGGATATGACAATATTCTTCACGATATCGCCTTACAAAGACTGCCGGTGACCGTTTGTATCGACAGAGCCGGAGTTGCCGCCGCCGACGGTCCGACTCACAACGGTCTTTTTGACGTATCGATGCTTTGCGCCACTCCCGGCGCGGAGCTTATAGCGCCTACCCGCTTTGATTCGCTTGAAAGGGCGATAGACCTTGCGCTTTCTTCCGACCGTCCTTTCTTTATAAGATACTCGAACGATTCGGAGCTGACCTCAACTTATTCGTTAACACGCGGGAGCGAGGACTTTATATGGCAAAATTTCAGCGAGCCCCGGGACTGTGACTGCTTTATTATTTGTTACGGCAGAGTGGTAAACGAAGCGATAACGGCGGCAAACTCCTTAAAAAAGTTAGGAATAGCTTGCGGCGTCATACTCCTTGAGAGACTTTTGCCGCTCGATATTCCCGCAAAGGCGATTTTAAATATTGCAAGAAGTGCGAAGGCAAATTCTCCGATACTTTTTGCCGAAGAGGGCATAAAAAACGGCGGTCTTGCCATGTGCCTTTATGAAAAAATAAGAGCCGACGCATCAATGCAAGAGCGCAAATATATAATAAACGCCGTGGAAAACGGTTTTATCAAACTGAAAAAAGGGCAAAACGTATTTTCAGCCTGCGATGTTTCGGCGCCGGATATCGCCGCAGCCTTAATAGACGCGCTTGGCAAATAACGCACAATAGGTGGTTTTTTTATGAGCGATTTTGCATTCCCGCCTGAAACAAAAATAAAGCTGTGCTGCAATTCCGAAGGAAGGTTTAAAATCCTGATTTTTTCCGACATTCAGGAGGGTCCGAGCTACGACCCGCGAACTCTTGACGGCATGAACGGCATTTTGGAGCTTACACACCCCGATCTTGTGATACTTAACGGTGACAATATTATTGACTGCAGGGATTATGAAGAGTATTCAAGAACTCTTGACGCTTTCGTCTCGCCCATGGAAAAGCGCGGCATACCATGGACTCATGTGTTCGGAAATCACGACGAGGAGTGTAATTTCGGTATGCGCAAAGCCGAGTTTCAAAAAATTTATGAAGCTTATCCTCATTCGGTAGCGTACAGCGCCGAAGGTCTGCCGGGAGTCGGCAATCACATTCTTCCCGTATATGGCAAAAACGATAACCTTGCCTTTGTACTGTACGGAATAGATTCGGGGGCATACATATGGGAGAGCGGTATTGACCGCCGACTTATCAAGAAATCAACCCTTCCCCATTCCTTCGTTCCAAACACCGATTACGCCTTTATTGACACAAGGCAGGTGATGTGGTACTATGACGCCTCCACACGGCTTGAGGAGATGTATCACAGAAAAATTCCGGCCATTATGTTTTTTCATATCTGCCTGCATGAATTTGAACTCATAGCAAAAAATCCGGAAAACACCGCAATGACCGGAGAAAAGAATGAAGACATATGCCCCGGAATGCTCAACACCGGACTGTTTGCCGCCGCGGTACAGCGGGGCGACATCATGGGCATATACTGCGGACACGACCATGTGAACACCTATGAAGGCACATATTTTGGCATTAAGCTCGGCTTTTGCTCAAATATAGGCTTTTCAACCTACGGTCTGCCGGGTGACGACAAGCAAAAGAACCGCATAAGGGGTGCAAGGCTCATTACTCTTAGCTGTGATCACCCCTCAAGCTTCGATTCAAAGCTGATATATTGCTCCGATCTGCCTAAAAATGCAAAGTAGAAAGAGAATTTTACTCTAAAGCCCTGTATTTTATCTGTTATAACGCCATAAAAACAACAATTATCGTGAAGGAAGAAAAAGCCATGCAAACTGTGATAAGCGCCTCTACTATGACCGAGTGCGACCGCGCCGAATGCGCTAAGACCCCCTCAAGGGAGCTCATGAGACGGGCGGGAGAGGCGATATATTCAATAATCAAGGATTTAAAGGAGCCGTTTGCCTTTGTCTGCGGCACGGGCAATAATGCGGGAGACGGATATGTTATTGCCTCACTGCTTGCAAGGCAGGGCAAAAAATGCAAAATAATACTTGTCAAAGATAGCTTTTCCCCCGACGGGCAATATTATTTTGACATTTGCAGGGCACAAAATATTCCTTATGAGCTCTTTTCTTTGCAAACAGACCTTGGTTCTTATTCGACTATTGTCGACTGCATTTACGGCGTAGGCTTTCACGGGGAGCCGAGCAACGAGATAAGTACCGTAATTGACAAAATCAACTCTTCGGGCGCATATGTTGTGAGCGTCGATATCAACAGCGCGCTTGACCCTGACAGCGGACTTGCCAAAAACTGCGTTTGCTCCGACCTCACGGTTGCCGTCGCCTTTTACAAATTCGGTCATTTTCTCGGAATGGCAAAGGACGTTATGAAGAAAAAAGCTTGCGTTGACATCGGCATTCCCCTTTTGGAGGATAAAGCTTTTGCGCGCCTTGTAAAAGCCGAGGATTTTTCAAGTATCATTTTTCCGAGAAAAAATTTCTGCAATAAGGGCGATTTCGGAACGGTTACGATTTTGGGCGGATGTCCTATGTACCAAGGAGCAGTCAAGCTTGCAAATATGGGGTGCGCCGCGCTGAGAAGCGGATGCGGCATTGCCCGTGTGGCATGTCCCGCCTCGCTTGAAGGCGCGATTTTGCCGCATCTTTTGGAAAGCACCTTCTATCCCCTAAAGGAAACGGACGGCTACGCGGTATTTGACAAGCCCTCACTTGATTTTTTGCTGACTCACTCGGCTGCAATTGCCGTAGGAATGGGCTGGGGTGAGGGAGAGGACAATATAAAAATCCTTGAATATCTCCTTTTAAATTCAAAAATTCCCCTTATAATTGACGCCGACGGTATCAACGCGCTCTCGCACACCGACCTCACAATTTTGAAAAGCGCGTCATGCCCTGTGATACTCACACCTCACCCGAAGGAATTTTCACGTCTGCGCAAAAAGTCGGTGCCCGAAATTTTAAGCTCACCCGCCGAATGCGCCTTGGAGTTTGCAAGAGAATACAACGTAATATTACTGCTTAAAGGCACGTCAACAATAATAACCGACGGGCACTTTACCTATATTTGTGACCGAGGCTGTGCGGGAATGGCAACCGCAGGAAGCGGAGACGTGCTGACCGGCGTAATTGCGGGACTTTTAGGATACAATAAGCCCTCATCCCTTGCGGTCAGCTGTGGAGCCTACATTGCCGGAAGCGCCGGAATGCTTGCCCAAGCGGAGTTCAACTGTATCAGCGCTTTGTCCTCGGATACGGTAAAAAAAATTCCCGAAGCGGTCCTTGAAATATTAAAGCTCACGGAAGAATAAACGCCTCAATATTTCAATAAAAAATTAAGATCGGATGCGCCTTTTTTGACACATCCGATTTGTTTTTTGCCTTATTGCGGCTTTGCTTTGGGATTTTACATAAAGCGAACCGTCTCGCTTATGTTTTTGCATACTCCGTGCATACTTTCAAGCGGCTTTGCATCCGCTGCGGGATACCCCATAGGCATCAAAAGCACAGCCCTTTCATTTTGAGGCAGACAAAGCTCCTTTTCAAGCTTTGAATTTGGAAAATAGTTCACCCAGCAGGTGCCGATACCAAGCTCCCATGCCTCGAGCATAATGTGCGTTGCCACAATGCTGACGTCCTGAATTCCCGAATGTACACCGTTCTCCAGCGGATTTTTCCAGTCTTCATCTGTATTGTAGGTAAAAAGTAAAACTGTCTTTGCGCTGAAGATACATCTGCTCAGCTTGTTGAGCTTTGCGATATTTTCCTCGCTTTGCACAACATATATTCTCTGCGGCTGATTGTTGTGACCGGTGGGAGCTATGTTTCCGACTTTTAAAATAAGGTCAAGCTGTTCCCTCTCGATTTGTCGCTCGGAAAACTTTCTCACCGAATACCTTTCTTTTGCAAGGTCTGAAAATTTCATATCTTTTTCCCCGTGTATATTGTGTTATTTGAGCTTTGTTAAAAATGGAGCTTGCGCTTATCTTGTCTTCCAGCCCTTCGGCAAGCCCTCTTGTGAAAGACTTTGCGGAAGCTTTATCATTTTTCCGATCTTTTCAAATTCCTCTTTCAGATTTTCGTCGATTTTTCCTTTGGTGTTCGGCGAAATGTTCAGCATAAAATTCACGTTCATCGGAAAATAGCGGTTCATTTTTCCGACAGCCCACTCGGCGCTTGCAAGCTTGCTTTGCGGATCGTCTGAGCGCCAGAACCATGTTTTTGTCAGCTTGTTGCAGGAAACCCCGGGGCCCGAAAAGGACCCGTCCGCTTCCTGCCCGGCGGCGTTTTCAAAGAAAACAATGTCTGTATGGGCAAGTCCGTCAGACGCACCGATATTCATAAGCAGGCAGTCGGGCTGAATTGATTTTACATAAGAATCTATTTCCTCAAAAGGAAGCGTGTCAAAATCGGGACCTCCCCACGGCGAGCCCCAGCCGTCAACCATCAGAAACGGGATTTCTCCATAATTTGTCAAAAGCTCGCCTATCTGATTTTTGATAAATTTCTTTTGCTCTTCATTGCAGCTTTTTCTGCCGATATTGTGAGTAAGGTCTAAAATTGAAAAGTAAAGCCCCGCAGTTATCCCTTCGTTTCGAAACGCTTTGAGATACTCCTTCACAACGTCGGTTTTGCAGTTGCCGTTTTTTACCGAGTATTCCGAGTATTTTGTGTGCCAAAGGGCAAAGCCCTCATGGTGCTTGGCGGTAAGAGCCGCGAATTTACAGCCTGCCGCCTTTGCGGTTTTCGCCCATTCCTCACAGTCAAGACAGGTGGGATTCCAGTCGCTTTCATTGAACGGATATTTTCGTGTTTTGCCGAAATTTTCGCAATCATACTCCCAGTCGATAACATCTTCACAACTGTTAAACTGAAAAGTCGCGCTGTTAAAATGAATAAAGGTTCCGAGCCTGAGATCTATAAAACGCTTTTGATTTTTTAGCAGTCTTTCCATAAAAATTCCCCGTATTTTTATTTTTTATTGCAAAAGGGGCAGTTTAAGACCGCCGCTTGTGCTTTTTGCGGCGGTCTTATAAGAAAAATTATTATTTATTGAAATATCTCTTAAGCAGTCCCTCGAATGCCTTGCCGTGTCTTGCTTCATCGCGAGCCATTTCGTGAACGGTGTCATGGATAGCGTCAAGATTGTTCTGCTTTGCAAGCTTTGCAAGCTCGAACTTGCCGGCAGTGGCGCCGTTTTCGGCTTCAACGCGCATTTCAAGATTCTTTTTGGTGGAGTCGGTGACGACCTCTCCGAGAAGCTCGGCAAATTTAGCGGCGTGTTCAGCCTCTTCGTAAGCCGCCTTTTCCCAGTAGAGCGCGATTTCGGGATAGCCCTCTCTTGCGGCGACTCTTCCCATTGCAAGATACATACCGACCTCGGTGCATTCGCCCTGGAAGTTAGCGCGAAGACCTGCAATTATTTCCTCGGGTGCGCCCTTTGCAACGCCTACAACATGTTCTGCCGCCCAGGTCTTTTCCTCTGTCTCTGTTATTTCAACAAATTTTTCACCGGGCGCCTTGCAAAGAGGGCACTTGTCGGGGCGCTCTTCGCTTTCAACTATTTCTCCGCATATTGTGCATTTCCATTTTTTCATGACTTTGTACTCCTTATGTATTAAATTTTTTATGGCAGGCAAGCCTTTTTACCCGCCGTTTTTTCTGTATGTAAATTATAACATAAATCAGCCGAAAAAGCAATACGGTTTTATAAATTACCTAAAAAACGCTTTTTCATTTTTATGCTATTCGGCAGGAAATCTTTATCCCGCAAGGGAATCGATATATCGGCAGGCGGCAAGCGCGGCGGAGGCGCCGTCGGAAACGGCAGTGGTTATCTGCCTTACGGTTTTTGTGCGGCAGTCGCCCGCTACAAAAATCGCCTCGTCCCTTGTCGTACAGTTTTCGTTTGCCTGAATGTACCCTTCCTTGCTGAGCTCCACGTTGTCTTCAAAGGGCTGATTTTCCGGCACCTGTCCAATTGCGACAAAAACTCCGTCAACCTTAACTTCTTCTTTTTCGCCGCTCCTTAAGTCGCATATCTCAATTGCCCGAAGCTTGTTTTCTCCCAAAAGCGCCGTGACCGTTTTCCCGTACAGTATTTTTACGTTCGCTCTTTTTACAAGCGTGTCTGCAAGGCGCTTTTCACCGGTCAGAAAATCAAGATTTTGCACCACGGTGACGCTGCTGCAATACTCCGAAAGAAGCACGGCGTCCTGAAGGGCAGTGTTGCCTCCTCCGATAACCGCAACGTCGCGCCCCTTGTAAAAGGCTCCGTCGCATACAGCGCAATATGAAACGCCCTCACCGGTAAACTCGTCTTCCCTGTCAAGTCCGAGCCGGCGGTGCTTTGAGCCTGAGGCAATTATAACGCTTTTTGCTTCATAGCGCCCGTTTTCGGTGATAACCGTGCGGCAATTTCCCTCTCCAGTCTCAATTTTCACCACTTTGTCAAGCTCTATCTCTCCGCCGTGCGCAAATACCTGGTCTATAAGCTTTTCGGCAAACTCATTGCCGCTCATTTGCATTATTCCAGGGTAATTTTCCACCTTCGGCGAATAGGTTATCTGACCTCCGAAGGTCTCCTTTTCAAGGACAAGTACCTTTTTGTCGGCTCTTAAAGCATACAGCGCCGCGGTAAGTCCCGCGGGACCGGCTCCTATGATTATTATATCGTACATTTTAGCAACCTTCATTTTCGATATTTTAGTCGTCGGGGGCTGCCGCTATGCGAAGAGGCAACCCCTTTTTGCTATTTTGTTCATTTATTGACGTGCGGATACGCTTTCGTCAATAAACTTTCTGATATTTGAAACGTTGACTATTTTGTTTGCCTCGCCGTCTTTGATTACCACAAGGGTCGGCGCCTGTTTGACTCCGTACTTGTTTGCCATCTCGGGCTCGTCCTCGGCGTAAATCTTGTCGTAAGCGATGCCGGCTTTGTCAAGGAAGCTGCAAGCCATTCTGCAATTGGGGCAGGTCTTTGTGGCAAAGAGGATTATTTTGTCCTCTCCGACCTCTTTGAGAGTGCCTTCATTGTTTTCAACCGCACGCACGCCGGCTCTTTTCAGTACCGACTTTGCAGGGTCGTAAACCTTACGCATCTTGTACTCCTGAGCCTTACCCACATTCCAGTTCTGAACCGGACGGTAGTAACCGGTAATACGGCTGTAAACCTCGGTTTCCTCGCCGCATGTGGGGCATTTGAACGCCTCGCCTGCGATATATCCGTGAGACTTGCACACAGAATATGTGGGAGAAAGGGTGTAATAAGGCAGTCTGTAGTTTTCGGCTATTTTGCGAACAAGAGTTGCCGCCGCTTTCCAGTCGGGCAGCTTTTCACCGAGGAAGGTGTGGAAGACGGTTCCCGAGGTGTAAAGGGTCTGTATCTCATCCTGAACGTCAAGTGCTTCAAACACGTCGCTGGTGTAGCCGACCGGCAGGTGAGAGCTGTTGGTGTAGTAAGGAGTGCCGCAATCGCCGGCGGCTGTGATTATGTCGGGGAATCTCTCAACGTCGTGCTTTGCAAGGCGGTAAGAGGTGGACTCTGCGGGGGTTGCTTCGAGGTTGTAAAGATCGCCGTACTTCTCCTGATAGTCGGAAAGGCGCTCTCTCATGTGGTTGAGCACTTCTTTTGTGAAATCCTGAGTCTCTTTGTGCGTCATATCAACACCAAGCCATCTTGCGTTGAGTCCCACCTCGTTCATACCGACAAGACCGATAGTCGAGAAGTGGTTGTTAAATGTTCCGAGATATCTCTTGGTGTAGGGATAAAGTCCGCTGTCAAGCAGCTTTGTGATTACCGTTCTCTTTGTCTTTAGTGATCTTGCGGCAATGTCCATCATGTGGTCAAGCCGTCTGTAAAACTCTGCGGGAGTCTTTGAAAGATAAGCGATTCTCGGCATGTTGATGGTTACAACGCCGACAGAACCTGTCGATTCGCCGCTTCCGAAGAAGCCGCCCGATTTCTTGCGCAGCTCACGCAGGTCGAGACGCAGACGGCAGCACATTGAACGCACGTCGGAAGGAGCCATGTCGCTGTTGATGTAGTTTGAGAAATAAGGTGTACCGTATTTTGAAGTCATCTCAAAGAGAAGACGGTTGTTTTCGGTATCCGACCAGTCAAAATCCTTTGTTATCGAATAGGTGGGTATGGGGTACTGGAAGCCGCGTCCGTTGGCATCGCCTTCGATCATGATCTCGATAAACGCTTTGTTTATCATGTCCATTTCCGCTTTGCAGTCCTTGTACTTGAAATCCATTTCCTTGCCGCCGACAATGGCATTAAGCTCTGCAAGGTCGGAGGGAACCGTCCAGTCAAGAGTGATGTTTGAGAAGGGCGCCTGTGTTCCCCATCTTGAAGGAGTGTTTACACCGTAAATAAAGGATTCGATGCACTTTTTAACCTGATCGTAATTTAAGTTGTCTGCTTTGACAAAGGGGGCAAGATAGGTGTCAAAGGACGAGAACGCCTGAGCGCCTGCCCACTCGTTCTGCATTATACCGAGGAAATTCACCATCTGGTTGCAGAGGGTTGCAAGATGGCTTGCGGGTGAGGAGGTGATTTTGCCGGTAACGCCGCCGAGTCCCTCCTGGATAAGCTGCTTTAGAGACCATCCTGCGCAGTAACCGGTGAGCATTGAGAGGTCGTGCAGGTGAATGTCTGCGTTTCTGTGAGCGTTTGCAATCTCATCGTCGTATATTTCGGAAAGCCAGTAATTTGCGGTTATCGCTCCGGAATTGCTGAGAATAAGTCCTCCTACCGAATATGTGACGGTCGAATTTTCCTTAACGCGCCAGTCGGCTTCTTTTACATATGCATCCACAAGATCCTTGTAATCGAGTATTGTCGTCTTTACGTCTCTTATCTTGGCTCTCTGTCTTCTGTAAAGAATGAAGGCTTTTGCGACGTCGTCATAGCCCGCCTTGATGAGCACAGACTCGACCGAATCCTGAATGTCCTCGACGGCAATGACTCCGTCCTTGATCTTAGGCTCAAATTCCGCCGTTACCTTCAGCGCCAAAAAGTCTATGATGCTCGGGTGATACTGCTTTTCAACGGCGTCAAAAGCGCGTTTAATAGCTTCCGAAATCCTTGTAAGATCAAAGTCTACGATCTTTCCGTCTCTTTTTAAAACATGATACATATGTGTCTTCTCCTTTTATTGTAGTTTTTCCTTTTCATATTGTTTTTATGTTTTCAAAAAATCTCAAACTCCGCGAAGCTCTGCCGAAGGCAGGTAGCCTCTGACCGTTTGGAGCATTCTTTCAAGCTCTTCACGGCTCGGAGCGGTCAGCGCTCTGTCGGGAACCCCCTCGCGGTATACAAAGCTCTGAATAAAATATCTCTTTGCGCCCTTTATCCACTTTCCTATGTCGTCAAAGTCCGAAACTGTATGCAGCGGCTTTGCGACGGTGGTTCTAAACTCATAGTCCACTCTGTCCTCAAGCAGGAAGCGTACGCTTTCTTCGACCTTTTCAAGCTGGGGCGCCGTGCATTTTGCAGTCCTTGCGTACTTTTCCGGAGAGTTCTTTATATCAAGCGCCACATAATCGACAAGCCCTTCTTGCACCAGCTCCTTGAGCCTTTCGGGATATGAACCGTTGGTGTCAAGCTTGACAAGATAGCCGAGTGATTTTATTTTTATTATAAAATCCTTCACCCGCGCGTCCATTAGAGGCTCTCCCCCCGTGACACAAACTCCTTCAAGCATGTTTTTGCGCTTTTTCAGATAGTCGAAAAAGTATTCTTCGTCAATATAATCCTCCGGCTCGCTGTCAAGCACTATGTCCATGTTGTGGCAGTAAGGACATCTGAAATCGCATCCGCCAAGGAAAACTATGCAGGCGACCTTGCCGGGATAGTCAAGAAGCGTGAGCTTTGATAGCCCCTTTATCTTCATTTCTTCTCCGTTTTCGTTAAATGTTTGTAGTCTAAATTTTGTGGTTAAAATTGTTTTATCGCAAAATTAACACTATATATTGTGGTTAGCTGCGATGTATATTATATATCGCCGACGCTCATTTGTCAAGGGCATAGCGAAAAAAAATTAATTTTAGTCACTTGTTACAAATTGAAGGGTGCAATATTGTCTACTTTCCACAAAACCAAGCGCCTCCAATGTGCCAAAACCCGTTGCAATAATCAAAATATCATGATACAATTACATATAGACAAAGAAAACAAGACAAAGGAGGAGGCTCTGTTATGCGCCATTTTGAAAAATGCACCGGCTTATCGCACGGTTTTTCTCTATTTGTCTTGACGAAAGTGAGGTATTACCTCCTCTTTATTCATTCGGGCGCATAAGCCGTTTTTTCGGAAAACTTATGTGTTTTTGGGAGATTGTATTTGGTTACTAAGGAGGTAAACCAGGAAAACAGCAAAAAGCTTAAAAACATCTCTTATAGCTATGTAGCTGATTGTCGGCGGCGTTTTGTCCGCGTGCTCACAGGCAAATAACATAACCGAGGGTACCGGCACCGGTACCGGCATCGGCACCGCCGTCGGCACCGAAAGTGGCAGCGAGCAGCAGGGAACGCAGGAGCCTGAGGAAGGTCCAAATCTTGATGACAAGCTCGATTATACCTTGCAGGCAACAAACGGAAAATGGTATCTTGCATTTAATGACGTATCCTTGTACAACGACCCGGAAAGCTGCGACATTGCCACACTGTCGTTTGACACAATAAAGGATATGAAGGATGCAATAAAGACGGGCAAGCTCAAAGCATGGCAAAAGCAGGTTGTCGCCACAAGCTTTGCCAAAGATGAGACGAGAATTAAAGTGCCCGACCTTGATAAGCCGTACGTTCCAAAAGTTCCCAAAAACGGCACAGTCGGTTCCGTAGGTTGGGCAGGGGAATACTATTCGTTCTCCCCGACCCTGAATAATAGCTTCGGAGTGATGCATGTATATCCCGCCGAGCAGCATGCAAGGGGTTTCGCATCGGATTACGAGCATTATTTTGACCGAGATACAATAACCGTATCAAATACCGAAACTCTTGCCGACGGAAAGACCGTGACCTATTATTCGACAAGAGTAGCACAGCTTATGCAGGTACGCTATGTGCTGACCGAAGGCAGCAAAACCTTTACGGTGGATAAGACATTTCGCTGCCGAGGGACAGGAAAACCCCGGGCTTACAAATATTGCAGTGTACTGCACCGACGGCGAAAAAACATACATTGTGGATTTGTTCGGGTTTACCTCGGATGTAACCGACGATTGGATTTTGGGCTTTGACCTTTCACCGTACAGTGAAAATGCGACAGTCGAAAGCTGACTTATAAATTAATCGCATGACCCACAGACGAGCTGTCTGTGGGTCATTTACTTTAAAGCTTATTAAAAAGGAAACGCGCGCTTTATAAGTATCGGTCGTTTTAAGACGCGGCGAAAGCTTTTTATTTTTCCTCCTGTTCAAAGTCGGCAGAGGCTTTACCTTCGCTCATTTTCTTTGCAAGCAGGGAGAAAAGATATTTTGCGATAAAGAAGGCGGCAATTCCGGCGGCAGTTCCGATAATAAGACCGGCAATAACGTCAGTCGGGTAATGAACGGCAAGATATATTCTCGAAAACGCTATCGCAAAGGCGGCAAAATAAACAGTCCAGGAATATTTTTTGTTTCCCGTAAGAAATATGGCGGTCGAAAAGGCAAAAGAGGCGGTGGTGTGTCCCGAGGGGAATGAAAAATCGCTTTCGGTCTTATGCCCCACTGATTCCCAAAGCGCTTTTGCTATATCGTTCATAACGTACGGTCTCGGTCTTGCCACAAGATTTTTAATACATACGTTGGTAATCAGCGCTCCGATAAGCAGTGCAAACAGCGCCGTTATTCCGAAACGCCGCGTTTTCGGAATTATTGCAAGTATTATACCGAGCGCTATAAAGAATATTCCCTTGTCGCCGAAAACGGTTATAAATTTGAAAAAAGGATCGAGAATTGCTCCCGCGCCGTCGTGAAGAAGCTTGCAAAAGGAAAAGAGAGCCTCGTCAAAAGGAGCAAAAAAGGTGTTTAAAAATTCTACAAAAAAATTAACGTCCATTGTTTAACAGCACCATTATTAAATATTTTCCTTTAATTTTTTGCTCAGCTCGGTGAGCTTTTCAAAAGTCAGCGGAGAAATATCGTGTTCGATTTTACATGCGTCCTCCCTTGCGGTTTTTTCATCAACGCCGATGCCTACAAGAAGCGATGTCAGAAGTCGGTGGCGCTCGTAGGTGCGCTCGGCTATCTCCCGCCCCGATTCGGTAAGCTTTATGTGCCCGTCATCATCAACGGTTATATAGCCGTTCTCTCTGAAATTTTTCATGGCAACGCTGACGCTGGGACGGGAAAAGTGCATTTCTGTGGCTATATCTATTGAACGTACAGCCGGAAGCCTCCTGCTGAGCACCAATATCATTTCAAGATAATCTTCCGCCGATTCGTGTATTGTCAAGACCGTAACCCCCTTTTTGCGTTACATTAGCTAATGTCTCCTTATATTCTATCATATAATATCTGATTTTTCCAACAGAAAATCAAATGTTTTCATTTTTTTTACATCTCGCCCTCTCTCCCGCACGGCATGATGAAAATATGACGATATATCCAATATATATTACATCATTTTGTTTGAATTTACAAAATTACTATGGTAAAATAAAAGAGGGTAATATATAATAAAATCGCAGACACAATCTTTAAAAAAGGAGAAGCAAGCCGCCATGAATAAAGACTTTTTGCTAAAAAACAATACCGCCGCAGAGCTGTATGAGAAGGTACATAACCTTCCGATTTACGATTATCACTGTCATCTCAGCCCCAAGGAAATATACGAAGACAATCCGTGCACCGATATCGGAGAGCTTTGGCTTTCGGGAGACCACTATAAATGGCGCCTGATGAGAGCGGCGGGAACCGATGAAAAATACGTCACGGGGAACGCCTCGTACAAAGAAAAGTTCAAAGAATACGCGGCAAGCGCCGGCTTTGCCGCAGGAAGCCCCCTTTTTAGTTGGAACATGATGGAGCTTGAAAAGTATTTTAATATATCGGACGTACTCACCTCTGAAAACGCAGAGGATATATACGCGCGGGCAAACGAATACATAAAAAGCACAAAAATGTCGCCGAGAAAGCTTATTAAAAATTCGGGCGTTCACTTTATCGCCACTACCGATGACATCGCAGACGAGCTAATATGGCATGAAAAAATCGCCGCCGACCCCACCTTTGACGTGAGCGTCACGCCCTCCTTCAGATGCGACAAGCTTCTTACAATAAACGCTGACGGTTACACGGAATATATCAAAAAGCTCGCAAAAGTGTGCGGCTTTGCAATCTGCAACATAAAAGACCTCTGCCGCGCAATTGAAAATCGCCTTGACTGCTTTATCTCTCACGGCTGTATCTTCACAGACCTCGGAATTGCCGACTTTCCCGACCGTATCGGCACCGAGTACGAGGCAGATTGTGCCTTTTGCGCATCGCTTTCGGGAACGGGAGCAACACACGAACAGTATATGGCGTTTCTCGGATACATGATGACCTTTCTCGGTAGACTGTATAAAAAAACAGACCGCGTCATGCAGCTTCACCTTGCGGTAAAGAGAAACGCAAACAAAAATCTTTCAGACATGTGCGGCGCAGATTGCGGCTCCGACTGTATCGGGGACGTAATTTGCCAAGACCATATAATAAATCTCTTTAACGCCATATCGTATGAGAGCGAAATGCCGCGCACAATACTGTATACGTTAAATCCCTCAATGAACGCCGCTCTTGTTTCGCTTGCCGGAAGCTTTCGAAACGTCAGCGTCGGAGCCGCCTGGTGGTTTAACGACCACAAACGCGGCATAGAAGACCTGATGCAAAATATTGCGGAAACGGGCAACTTCGGGGAGTTTACCGGTATGCTCACCGACTCAAGAAGCTTTCTCTCCTATGCAAGACACGATTATTTTCGAAGAATACTCTGCTCGCTTATCGGAGAGTGGGTGGAAAGGGGCGAATATCCAAAATTCCTTGCCCTGCCCCTTGCGGAAAAAATATGCTGTAAAAATATCGCAGACATAATAAATGCAAGAACGAAAGGAAACTGATATGAAAATAGGGGCACAGCTTTATACGGTAAGAGATTACTGCAAAAGCCTTGAAGGACTTGATGAGACACTTTGCAAGGTAGCAAAAATCGGATACTCCTCGGTGCAGCTGTCGGGAGTTGCGGCATACGAGCCTGGATGGATGAAAGAAAGACTTGACTTTTACAATCTTACCGCCGATATAACCCACTTTGATTTTAAAAGGATATCGGAGGATACCGAAAACACAATACGGCATCACGACATAATAGGGTGCAAGCATATCGGAATAGGCTCAAATCCTTTTGGCGCCACGCCGACGGGACTTGATAAAATGATACAGGTGCTTTCCCCTGCAATTGACAAAATAAAGGCGTCGGGACATCGCTTCATGTATCATAATCACAATGCGGAATTTGCGAAATTCGACGGGAAAACCTTTGTCGACCTGCTTTGCGAGGCGCTCACTCCAAAGGAATGCGGCATAACCTATGACGCGTACTGGGCACAGGCGGCAGGCTGTGATCCGGCGCATGATATAAGAAGGCTTGCCGGCAGAGTCGACTGCGTGCACCTGAAAGATATGGTATATTCCCAAGAGGATAAGGGAGTACGCATGGCGCCGGTGGGACAGGGCAATATGAACTACAAAGAAATTCTCCGCGCCTGCAAAGATGCAGGAGTGGCATTTGTATACGTTGAGCAGGATAACTGCTACGGCGAAGATCCCTTTTCCTGCCTTGCTTCAAGCTATAATTACATTAAATCCATTCTTTGACGCTTCAAATACCCCGAACTTTTCCCCGCACACAAGCAGCCTTTTTAGCTTTTTTACTAACAATTTTCCGCTTTTTAGCTTTGCGCCGGGGGCAAACCGAAGGTTTGCGGGTCGGAATATATATGCGCCGTGCAAGCTTGCTTGTGACGGCGCATATATATATTCCGACCCGCGGGCGGAGGAGCTCCGGCAGCGGCGCAAAGCGCGAGCGCCCACTATACAAACGACCGTATGTTTCTTCGGCTTTTCAAAAGCCGACCCCATCCAAGGTGGAACCTTGGTCGCGCTCCGCAGAGCGCGAAATTCCCTTAGCCCTCGTCGCGCTCCGCAGAGCGCAAAATTCCCCTTTCCGTTTTCGGCAGATTTCGCTCCACGGAGAGCGACATTTCCTTTTCGACAGGTTGCGCTTTCATTATTAAAAGCCCGCAAAATGCGGGCTTTTAATAATGTTTTTTAAGTAATTATTCGTAAAGCTTACCGAGTTTTACGAGGCGTTCGTACTTAGCCTTAGCGTTAGCTTCAGCCTTATCGAAGAGCTGAGCGGCTCTTTCAGGGAAGGACTGAGCGAGGCGGGCGTAGCGCACTTCGCTTGTAATGAACTCCTTATAGTCGGAGACGGGAGCCTTAGAATCGAGGGTGAACTTATTATGCTCGAGAGCGGGATTATATCTGAACAGGTGCCAATAGCCCGACTCGACAGCCCTCTTCATTTCGTTCTGGCAGTTAGTCATACCGCCCTTAACTCCGTGCATTTCGCAGGGAGCGTAGCCGATAATGAGCGAAGGTCCGGGATAAGCTTCAGCCTCGGCAATTGCCTTAACGCACTGATTCATATCGGCGCCCATAGCGATTTGAGCGACATAGACATATCCGTAAGACATGGCGATTTCGGCAAGGTTCTTTTTACCTATCGACTTACCTGCGGCGGCGAACTGTGCGACCTGACCGATATTGGAGGCTTTGGAAGCCTGACCGCCGGTATTGGAATAAACCTCGGTATCAAAGACCATAACGTTGACGTCCTCACCTGCGGCAAGCACATGGTCAAGTCCGCCAAATCCGATATCGTATGCCCAGCCGTCTCCGCCGAATATCCATACAGACTTCTTTGCAAGGTAATCCTTTTCCGCAAGAACCTTATTGCAAAGGTCGCAGCAGGGATTCTTTTCAAGCGCCGAAACAAGGGCTGCGGTTGCCTTTTCGTTTGCCTTGCTGTCATTGACGGTTGCGAGGTATTCTTCGGCAGCGACTTTGATTTCCTCATTCGGGGTATTGGCGGTAATTTCCTTAACATAACCGATAAGTCTGTCGCGGATAACCTTTTGTCCGGTGTATATACCGAAGCCGTGCTCGGCGTTGTCCTCAAAGAGGGAGTTAGCCCAAGCGGGACCCTTGCCAGAATCTTTGTTCACTGTGTAAGGAGTTGCGGGAGCCGAGCCGCCCCAGATGGAGGAACAGCCGGTTGCGTTTGAAATATACATTCTCTCGCCGAAGAGCTGTGTGATAAGACGCGCATAAGAGGTCTCGGCACAGCCTGCGCAGGAGCCGGAGAACTCAAGCAGCGGCTGATTGAACTGCGAGCCCTTGACGGAGGTATCCGAGAAAGGAGTTTCCTTCTTGGTTACGTTTGCGACCGCATAGTCAAATACCTTCTGCTGGTCAAGCTGTGATTCCTGAGGAACCATTTCAAGAGCGCCGACCTTACAAACCTTGACGCAGAGAGCGCATCCCATACAGTCAAGAGGAGATACAGCGATAGTGAACTTGTAGTTTTCACAGCCCTTGCCTATCATCTTAGCGGTGAACTTGGTGTTTTCGGGAGCGTTTGCCGCCTCGTTTTCATCCATAGCGTAGGGACGAATGGTGGCGTGCGGGCAGACGAACGAGCACATGTTGCACTGAATACACTTTGTGCTGTCCCAAGCGGGAACGCTCACCGCAACTCCGCGCTTTTCATAAGCCGCAGAGCCCTGCGGGAACGTGCCGTCGGCATACTTTTCGAACGCAGAAACGGGAAGCGAGTCGCCAGCCATCTTTCCGACGGGAATGACAACCTTGTTTACAAAGTCCACAAGGTCCTCTCTCTTGCCGCTGACCTTTTCAGCCTTGTCGACAACCTCAATGCTCTTCCAAGCCTGCGGAACATCAACTTTTGTATAAGCGTCGGCGCCGGCGTCTATTGCGGCATAGTTGAGGTCGACCATTGCCTGACCCTTTTTGATGTATGACTTGTACGCCATCTTCTTCATATACTCAATTGCTTCATCCTTGGGAAGTATTCCGGCAAGCGAGAAGAACGCGGACTGAAGAACGGTGTTCTTAACCTTGGCGTTGCCTATCTTCTTTGCGGCAAGCATTGTGGCGTTGATTGTGTAGAAATTGATATTGTTGTTTGCTATGTAGAACTTAACCGAGGCGGGAAGGTGAGTCTCGAGCGCTTCGGGAGTGTCCCACTGGCAGTCAAGGAGGAAGGTTCCGCCGGGAACAACGTCCTCGACTATCTTGTAGCCTTTAAGAATATAAGAAGAATTGTGACATGCAACGAAGTTTGCCTTTGTGATGTAGTAAGGCGATTTTATCGGCTTGTCTCCGAAACGCAGGTGCGAGATCGTCACGCCGCCGGTCTTCTTCGAGTCATACTGGAAGTACGCCTGAATGTACTTGTCGGTGTGGTCGCCGATAATCTTTATCGAGTTCTTGTTGGCGCCGACAGTACCGTCTCCGCCGAGTCCCCAGAACTTACAGGAAATAGTTCCCTTTGCCGAGGTGTCGGGAGCGGGCTTTTCCTCAAGAGAGGTACCTGTGACGTCGTCGACAATACCGATAGTGAAGCCGTTTTTGGGCTCATCCTTTGCAAGGTTCTCATAAACTGCGAAAATCGAGGCGGGAGTCGTGTCCTTTGAACCGAGTCCGTAACGACCGCCGACAACCTTTGCCTTTACGCCGCCCTGAGCAAGGGCAGTAACAACGTCAAGATAGAGGGGCTCGCCGAGAGCGCCGGGCTCTTTTGTTCTGTCAAGTACGGCAATTTTCTTAACGGTCTCGGGAAGCACCGAGATAAGCTTGCTTGCGACAAAAGGTCTGTAAAGACGCACCTTTACAAGTCCGACCTTCTCGCCGAGGGCGTTCATGTAGTCGATGACCTCTTCGGTCACGTCGCACACGGAACCCATAGCTACAATAACTCTTTCGGCGTCGGGCGCACCGTAGTAATTGAACAGTCCGTAGTTTGTTCCGAGCTTTTCGTTGACCTTGCCCATGTACTCTTCAACAATTGCGGGAAGGGCATTGTAGTACTTGTTGCATGCCTCTCTGTGCTGGAAGAAGATGTCTCCGTTTTCTGCGGAGCCGCGGAGCACGGGATGCTCGGGGTTAATAGCTCTCTGACGGAACGCGGCAATAGCGTCCTTGTCGACCATTTCTTCAAGGTCCTTGTAATCCCAAACTTCGATTTTCTGAATCTCGTGGGATGTGCGGAAGCCGTCAAAGAAGTTGATAAAAGGAACTCTGCCCTTGATTGTGGCAAGATGCGCAACCGCGCCGAGATCCATAATTTCCTGCTGATTGCTTTCAGCCATCATCGCAAAGCCGGTCTGACGGCAGGCGTAAACGTCGGAATGGTCTCCGAAGATGTTCAGAGCATGAGACGCCACACAGCGCGCGGAAACATGGATAACGCAGGGGAGAAGCTCTCCGGCTATCTTGTACATGTTGGGGATCATGAGAAGGAGTCCCTGAGATGCAGTGTATGTGGTTGTGAGCGCGCCGGCTGCGAGCGAACCGTGCACAGCTCCTGCCGCGCCGCCCTCGGACTGCATCTCAACAACCTTTACGGCGTCGCCGAAAATGTTCTTAAGACCTGTAGCAGACCAGGTGTCTGTTACCTCAGCCATAGGCGAGGAAGGCGTGATGGGGTAAATCGCCGCAACTTCGGTAAACGCATATGAAACGTGCGCCGCCGCGGTGTTACCGTCCATAGAAAGTTTTTTTCTTTCCATGTATTTGTACCTCCAAAAATAAAAAGTTTAATTTTTAGTCCACCGTAAATTATAGCACGGTTTCGCCGTTTTGTAAATAGCAAAAGCGAAACTTTTCTCACAAAATACAAATCAAATTATATAAATTCATACAAAAACAACCTCTGCCTCAAAAAAACAGTCTTGGACTGCGGCAAAAATTTCGAATTTTACAAGTTATGCATTGCAATCGCCGAAAAAAACATGTATAATACACTAAAAGCGCGTCGGGAGAGCAATAAGCAAATGAAAACAGTCATAACAGACGCCGGTACAGTCACAAACGGCGATATAGACCTTTCGGTTTTTAAAAAATACGGCGAGCTGTGCGTGTACGACACAACCTCAAAAGATGAGATCTGCTCACGAATTTTTGACGCCGATATTCTGCTCTGCAATAAAACAATAATCGGAAAACGCGAGCTTGACGCCGCAAAAAATCTGCGCCTTATCGCACTTTTTGCGACGGGATATAACAATATAGACATTAAATACGCCGCAGAGCGGGGCGTTGCCGTCTGCAACGCCGGAGGGTACTCAAGAGAGGCTGTCGCTCAGCACGTCTTTGCCTTTATCTTAAATCGCGCCTCGAAAATTTCGCAATACTCCTCCTTCACCGCAGAGGGCGGCTGGATAAAAAGCCGCTTTTTCTCGGCTTTTTCGCTTCCCACAAGCGAGATTTACGGCAAAACGCTCGGTATTGTCGGGTACGGCTCGATAGGCAGTGCGGTGGCTAAAATTGCAAAGGCGTTCGGAATGAAGGTTTTAGCCTACAGCCGCACCGTAAAGAATGAGGACGGCGTGACTTTCACCGACCTTGACAGGCTTCTCTCCCTTTCTGATTACATAAGCGTGCATCTTCCGCTAAATGAAGAGACAAAAGCGCTTTTCACCCTCGAAAAATTCAAAAAATGCAAAAAAAGCGCCTACTTTATCAACACCGCAAGAGGCGGAGTGGTCGTTGAAGGGGATTTAAGAGAGGCGCTTGATACGGGAATGATAGCGGGCGCCGCAGTCGACGTTCTGACGGAGGAGCCGATGCGCCGGGACTGCGCACTGCTCGGCGCGCCGAATATCACCATTACCCCGCACATAGCATGGGCGCCTATTGAGACAAGAGAGCGGCTTTTGGGTATAGTTTGCGAGAATATCGAGAGCTTTCTTGCCGGCCGCCCTTTAAATAAGGTAAATTAATAACATAACAAAGACTTCAAAAGGCGCAAATGAAAACGCTTTGCCCTTAAATTAATAATAAAACCAAAGGAGACACATTTTATGAAAATTGCAACGCAACCGAGACCCGAGTATCCGCGTCCCCAGCTTCAGAGAAAACGCTGGATAAACCTAAACGGCAAGTGGAGCTTTGAAAAAGACAACGCTTGCATCGGACTTGACTTAAAATATCAGGAGCGCGACAGACTAAGCGGCGAGATTATCGTTCCCTTCTGCCCGGAAAGCAAGCTTTCGGGCGTGGGAAGCACCGAATTTATGTACGGCGTGTGGTACCGTAAGGATTTCAGAATTCCCAAGGACTGGGCAGGAAGCCGTGTTGTTTTGAATTTCGGCGCGGTCGATTATCACGCGTACGTGTTTGTAAACGGCAAAAGGGTCGGCGAGCATGTCGGAGGCTACACACCGTTTTGCTTTGATATTACCGATTATTTAAAGGAAAGCGGCAACTATATCTCACTTTTTGCAAGAGACGACACAAGAAGCGGAAATCAAGCGGTGGGAAAACAGTGCATGGGCTTTTACAGCTCGGGCTGTTCCTACACGAGAACTACGGGAATATGGCAAACTGTGTGGCTTGAGGCGGTCTCTCCCTGTCACGTCGTTTCGGTAAAGCCATATCCGGATATCGAAAAATGCGCCGTCTCGCTTGACGTCAAGCTTTCAAAATATTCGGTAGGCTGTAAAATAAACGTTAAGGCAAGCTACGAGGGCAAAAAGGTCGGCTCCTCTCATACGGTTGTAAATTCAATGTCAAGCATGATACCGGTTAAGCTTTCCGAAAAGCACCTTTGGGAGCCGGGAGCAGGACGGCTTTACGACCTTGAAATAACAGTCAGCGAAAACGGCAAGGTGCTTGACAGGGTTTATTCGTATTTCGGACTTCGCTCTGTAGCTATCACCGACAAAAAGTTCTTAATAAACGGCAAGAGCGTTTTCGGAAGATGGGTGCTTGATCAGGGCTTTTACCCCGACGGAATTTACACCGCCCCCACCGACGAGGCGTTAAAGGCGGATATTTTAAACTCCATGAAGCTCGGCTTTAACGGCGCAAGACTTCACCAAAAGGTCTTTGAACCGAGATTTCTCTATCACGCGGATAAGCTCGGCTACCTCTGCTGGGACGAGTACGGCAACTGGGGCATAAAGACGTGGGATATAAGCCAGATAGAGCGCTATCTGCCCGAATGGATGGAAACGGTCGAACGCGACTTCGCTCACCCGTGTATTATCGGCTGGTGCCCCTTCAACGAGACATGGGACAACGAGGGCAGACGGCAGTCGGACGCGCTTATCAACCTTGTCTATAAGGTCACAAAGCAGATGGACCCCACCCGTCCGGTTATAGATACGTCGGGTAACTTCCACGTGGGAGCGGACACCGATATTTACGACATTCACGACTATGATCAGGACGTGGAAAGCTATACAAAGCGCATAGGCAAGGGCGTTTTCGAAACCTTTAAGGATCGCCAGCGCTGGCACGGTCAGCCCTTCTTTGTGAGCGAATACGGCGGAATCGCGTGGTCGCTTTCAAGCGGCGGCTGGGGATACGGCAACGCGCCGAAAACCAAGGAAGAGTTTATCGAGCGCTACAGAGGACTTACAAAAGCAATGCTTGACAACCCCGACTGCTGCGCGTTCTGCTATACACAGCTTACCGACGTCGAGCAGGAGCAGAACGGTCTTATGACCTACGACAGAAAATTCAAGTTCGAGCCCGAGATCTTTTACGAGATAAACACCCAAAAAGCGGCGATAGAGGATTAAACGCCGCAAAAAACGTATAAAAAACCACAACATTGAAAGGAGAGCGACAGTCGTGAAAAAAAGAATTGCTTCTCTGTTTTTGCTTGTCTGTCTTTTGCTTTCTGCCATGACTCTACCGATATCATTTGCAGATGAAAACTCAAAGCTCCTTGTGTGCAGTACCGCCGATGAATGGACTGCTCTTTTTGACAGGAGAAATCAAAAAAGCAAACAAACGTGGCTCGGCGCAGACGGAATTTACTCGGTCTCGCTTGACGGAAACGACGCCATGTCAAGCGCCGACGAGAACACAAAAACCTTCTTCATATTCAGTGACACCTTAATGGGCACCTCTGACAGCAGCGGCAGACCGATAAGACAGGCGGCAACCCCGGCGCAAAGCTCCGCAATGCTTACGGGTAACACGGCAAATGCCGAAAATCTCAGCTTTGTTTACGGAAGAGGCGGCAATATGAACGTCGGGGAGCACCTTTTCGGAGAGCATAAATGGATGCTTGACTGCCTTGTTATCGGCAATAAGCTTTATATTCTCGGCTTTCCCGAGCAGGATTGGAAGCCAAAGCAGATAGACCTTATCACCATGCCCATATCAAACGGCGAGGTTGTCTACTCAAAGTATCGAAAAACCGCAAACATAAAACAGCTTTGCTACCGTGACGGCGACAGGTATCTTTACGCCTTCGGTATAGGAATTACGCCTAATACCGAAAGCGCGGGAGCGCCGAATCCCGACGGGTATATCTACATTTACGGCTACCGCGACGCAATGCAGGAGTTCAGCCGCAAGGACCTTATTGTTGCAAGAATCGCAGAGAGCGATTTCCCCGACTTTAAAAAGCTCTCCTATTGGGAGGGCGACGGCTGGGGAACGGATATTGAAAAGTGCGCCATACTGCTTGACAACGTTTCCTGCGAAATGAGCGTGACTCCCGTCACGGTAGGACCTTATGCCGGAAAGTATATTGCGGTATATACCCATTACACCCAGTCAGCCGAGATAATGTACAGTATCGGCGACTCGCTGACAGGTCCCTTTGACACACCCGTCGAATTTTACCACGCGCCCGAGCACGGCACGACAGGCGCGTCGGGGAGCGGCGAACGCTACGTCTATAACGCCAAGGCACACCCGCACCTCTCCGAGGGAGATAAGCTGCTTGTATCCTATAACGTAAATGTTATGAACGCGCAGCAGTACACAGTGGACTATCATCCCCGCTTTCTTTGGCTTGACCTTGACCCCGACCATGACTATGTTCCGGGACAGGAGCAAAACACGGCAGAGCCGGAAAGCCCTCAAAGCGAAAAGACGGAAAAAAGCTTTCTGCCCTTTATCCTTGCGGGAGCCGGAGTCGCGCTTGTCGCCGCAGGCGCCGCGGTTACGGTTATTGCAATTAAAAGAAAAAAGAAAGCTTGAACAGAATTTGACCTTCATATATTTCAGCGTCTATGCTGCAAAGTGATGATATGAAGGTCAAATTTATTTTGTTTTTTGTAACATTCGACGAAAAACTATTGACAATTTGCTTTGCAAGTGCTATAATAAAAAGATGAAAAGTGCGACAAACAAAACGCACAAAAAATAAACAGGAGGGAAATAAACAAACATGAAAAACACGGCAAAAAAAGCGCTTGCCCTTATATTAGCGCTTTGTATGGTAATTCCGGCGTCGCTCTTTGCAGGGGTATTTGCATTTGCGGATGACGGAAGCCTGACTCTCAGCGATAACACATGTTACGCCAATGAGGTTTCCGTTCATAACGGCATGATTGACGGAAACCTTCAATTTACCGAAGATCTTGACGCAGACAGCCTGGCTGATGTCAAGGTTGAGGTTAACGGCTATCCCGCGTACTGGAATCGCGGAGCGCTCGGAGACGCTCACTGCAGCCTGCGCGGCGGTTGGAAAAGCGACGGCAGCGGAACCGGACTCTCCAGAGCTTCTTTGGGAGTAGGAATCGTCGGCGCATATATCAAAGAAGGCGAGAACACCTTGAAGCTTACCGACAGAAGCGGCAAATCCTGTGAGATTACCTTTAACTCCGAAATCAATACCCTCGGCGTTAAATATTCACGCGTTACATATGACGATCTTGACAGAAGCGTAACAGTTAAAGTTATCTTTAATGATACTACCCCCCCCCGGTTTGAATTAGGGGATACCTTTTCGGCAAGATGCCACGATGAACACGATAACCGCGATTATCCGTTCACCGTTACTGATTATGACGAAGAGAGCGGAATGTATACTCTTACAAGCGACCGCTTTGCAACAACTCACACTCTTCTTGAAATGAAATGCGAAACCGAAGGCGACTATAAGGACTATTGGTTTACCGCCACAATCAACGAGATGCATTACTTGAATACCAACGACAAAATAACTTTGTCCGAGGCAACCTCATCACTGCAACCGGAAAACAGCGGGAAGCTTATCGATGGTGACAGTAAGTCAAAAATAGAGGGCAATGTAAACGGCGAGGTCAAGATCACCTTCAAGGCTGATACCTCACAAGGCATTCCCGGATATATCGCGCTTACCACAAATGACGACGGAAAGTGGACAGGAAGACTTTCACGCGTACAGAACATGAAGGTGTACGGCTCGGATACAAAGGATGATCTCGCAAATGCCGAGGTTGTTTTTGAGACGAACAATCTTGGAATCAAAGACCTTTCATACACGGATTTCAGATACAATCTGAACGCAAGCAAGGCTTATCAGTATTATACGGTTGTATTCTCAAATGCAAACTGCTATTTTCAGCTTGCCGAGATATCGCTTTACAAAGGAAGCTATGAATCTCACTTTGAGTACAGATACGGGCAGGTTTGCAACGGCGAGAACCCGCAACTTTCTTATGAAATCAACACCCCCGAGGATCTTTACAATATTGCAAACGACCCGATGGGAACTTATACACTCAATAAAGATATAACAATAGAACATCCCGTCTTTATGAAGCCCGACCTTAGCGGAGTTAACGAATCTTACGTTTTCAGCGGCTCATTTGACGGAAACGGACATACCATCACACTAAACTTTAAAAATACAAACTACAGAGCGGGAGTATTCGCTCAGGCGGGCGGAGAAAACTGCGTTATAAAGGACCTCACGGTTGACGGAGAGGTGACAAGCAACGGAAACTCCACTGGCGGAGTTGTCGGAACCGCAAAGGGAGATATAACATTTGAAAATATAACCTCAAAGGTTAAGATTACCTCGAACGACGATTCCTCAGGATCCTCCGGTAAGGGCGGAATCCTCGGCGTAAACGAGGGCTGCAAGGTCACCTTTATTAACTGCGTATCTGCCGCAAATATCACGGGTAACCGCGGAGTCGGCGGATTTATCGGACTTGTACGTAACGGGGGCGCTGTTGAAACCTTTGAAGGCTGCACCTTTAACGGTACGGTTCGCTGCACGACCGAATGGTCGGATAAGCGCGCCGCCGGCGGATTTATCGGCGTTATCCACGAAGGCACGGGCGATGAGGTCAACGTCACCTTCAGAAGCTGCGCTTCAAACGGAGAGGTAATTTCGGATTACGTCCTCGCCTCGGCGTGGGTCGGAGGCTATTCGAGATTCAATCATCCCGACCAGCTTCCCAAATATGAAAACTGCACACAGAACGCCAAGGTCACAATCCTCGGCTATGAAATATCAAAAATTACAGATACCCGTTATCCCGAGGCAATGGACTCTCAAAGCAGCGGCAAGGTTCGTTATGACGCTGCCACTGATACGCTTACGGTCGGCGTTGCCGAAAGCTTGGGAATGGCAATGAAAGCGGAAACTCTTGCCGCAAAGCTTGCCGAAAGTAAAAGTAAGGTATATGTAAACGGCGTACTTGATGAGACCGCAAAGGTTGAAGCAAACGGGCGCGACCTTAAAGTAACCTGCACCGACCCGACGGTAAAAGCCGGAGAGCTTGTCAGCGTTATTGTGGTATTCGGCGACGGCTCGTTCACCTCTGTCGGACAGAGTGAAGAGGCAAATCGCAGTACAGACCGCGTTGTAACAGAAAACAGAGAAGGCGCAAACGCAAATTCCACCGACTCCGAGAAGAACATCAACTATACGCCCTCCGAAGCAACAGAAAAATTTGAGACTCCGGAAGGTAATTACACCCTTTACTATCAGACAAGAAAGGGCGAGGACGGAACGCTTGACTATCGTTTCATAGTAGTTGCAAAGGAAGAGTTCATTCGTTCTCTTGACAGCGGCGCTATTGAAGCAACGTTCGGCGCAAAGAAGCTTACAAGCGACGTTACAACGGCGTATGCAGAAATCGATGCAACGATTGACGGAACGAAAATCACATATACCGCACCCGAGGGTTGCGTTATTATGGGCGTTATAATTAAGGGAGTACCCGCAGACATAGCGCTTGACGTTACCGCCACGGATTTCACATATATTGTTCAGTGAACCGAAAGAAGGAGTTAAGACGATGAAAGAAGTATATGAAGCTCCCGAAGCGGAGATTGAAATTCTTGAAACCGAAGACGTTCTGAGTATTTCCATAGTTAAGGATGAAAAGGGACACCTCAGCGAGCTCGACTGGAAGGACCTTAAATAAATCTATCGGTTAATATAAAAAAGCAAACCCACTTGAATTTTTCGGTGGGTTTGTTTGATTTACGGCAAGAAGTAAACATTCAAAAACGCTTGCACAGGTATCTTTACCGTATGCTTTTAGGCGGAGCGCGAAGCCCCCTATAATAAAACCATATTATATCTGTTGTCAAGCGTCCTTCTTGACAAGCTCGTCATAGTAGCCTGCAATGCAGAACACGGAGGTAATACCTGAGGGCTGGAGGATGTCGTTAACGTCCTCGCTTTTCCAGTCGCCGGTACGGAAATACGGGTCGTAATAACCTTTTTTATTTTTGGTTCTCATATTATTACTAAGCACTTTTTCAAGGTAGATCATAGGCTCGGGGGCTTTTTCTTCGTCTATTTCATAGTATTTGACAAAGCCGCGTGCAAGCCAGCCTATGCACCATGATTTATAGATAGGGTTACCCTTCATGCTCACGCTTGCTTTTTCGCCCGTACCCACAACGTTAAACATAAGGTCAATAGTTGCGTTGACGACGTCTTTAGTTCTGGTGTAGTACTGGCTTTCACCGGTTATTTCGAAAAGCTGAGAGCCGACATAGATCATTGTAGCCTGATTATAAGCCGCTTTCCAATTGTTCTTGTCGTCTTTGGTTGCGGAGAGGCTGTCGATATAAAGATTGCCATCAAGCAGCTTGCTGTTTGCCCAATCGTAAATTGCCTTGCCGTGGTCGAAATACTCCTGCTTTTTTGTTATCTGATAAGCGGAAAGAAAGGCGATTGCCGTGGGACCGTTGGAGCAGGTATTCTTGCCCGCGTACGTTTTATCCCAATATATACCGCCATCCAGAACGTCATCCCAGCCGGTCCAGAGAAATTCGAGGTTCTTTTCAGCCGCTTCAAGATACTTGCTATCGTTAAGGAGCTTGTAAGCCTCAAGAAGCTGTATGCAAATCCAAGCGTTGTCGTCGTAGTAATAATCGCCGGCGTTTCCTCTGCTCGCATTGTAATAAGTAACGGTGTGGCGGGTCTTGTCGGGGGTGACAATTGTGGCGTTTTCAACCTTATACGCATCAAGAAGCCCGGTAAGCGCGTCAATATATGTTGCTTTGACCTTTTCATTCTCGGGAAAGATTTTGTAGGTCTCTGTAAGCGCTTCGATAAACGCTCCCACGCCCCAAACGGCACAGGCGCCGGTGGCGTTGTTTGTTGTGGTGGATTTAAGCCAGTGCGTGCGGCTTGTGTAGTAATCCTTTATGGTAGTCAGCATAAGCTCAAGTCCCGCCACGGCGAACTTGTTCTGCTCGACCTCGGGAGAAATCGCACCCTTGGGCGCTTCGGTTGTGGTGGTTACGGTTGTGGTAGTCATTTCGCCGTCTTTTTCCTCTTTTGAGCAAGAAATCACAAGCGGCAAAACCGCCATAATGGCAAGCAGCAGGGCAATAAGCCTTAAAAACGCTTTGCTTGTACTTGAGTTTTCTTTCATGGTATAAAGTCCTTTCGAAAATAAAATTATTTATTTTTGCTTATTTCATTCTGATTAAAGAACCTACTGCCAAGGTTATGGCGCTTGCCGCCCTTATCAGCTCTTCCTTTGTGTTATAGCGGCAAAGACTCACTCTTACGGTGCAGTCCGCTTCCTTGGGGGTGAGCCCGAAGGCAAGGAGAGTACGGCTTTTTGTGTCCTTGTGAGAGGAGCAGGCGGAGCCCGAGGAAACGTATATTCCCTCTCCCGAAAGACAGCTGAGCATTGTCTGACTTTTTATGTCGGGCAGGGTTATGCTTATTATGTGCGGCGCAAAGCACTCAGAAGAGTTGACGCGAACAGATGCCGGAAGACGACTGATAAAGGTCTCACGTAGGATACGCATTTTTTCCTCAAACCCGTTTCTAAGCTCCTTTTGCCCTTCCTCGCACGCGCCCGCAAAGGCGGCAATTCCCATAACGTTCTCGGTTCCCGAGCGATAGCCGTCCTGCTGTCCTCCTCCCTGCATAAGAGGGATTATTTTTTTGCTTTTTATAAGCTCATTTTTCACTGCAAGACACGCGACGCCCTTTGGACCGTGTACCTTGTGAGCGCTTATTGTGATAAGATCGGCGCCCTGCTTGGTATACGGACAGTCGCCGCCCACTTTAAGAAAGCTCTGCGTCATGTCCGAATGGGTTATTATATCCGGCTTTTTCTCCTTTGCCGCCGAAAAAAGCTCCTTTATGGGGTACACCGCTCCGGTCTCGTTGTTGACGTGCATGAGGGAGAGCAGTACCGTGTTGTCACTAAGCGCCGACATAAGCTCGTCTTTGTCTATCTTTCCTTGCTTTGTGGAAAGGTAAACGACCTCAGCCAGTCCCTTTTTTTGAAGAAAAGAAAGGGGCTCGGTAATCGACGGGTGCTCGCTGTCGGTGGTTATGACTCTCGGGAGAAATTTAAAATTTTTTGCCCCGATAACGCCGTGCAGGGCAAGATTGTTGCTTTCAGTCCCGCAGGAGGTGAAAAGCAGCTTGTAATAAAGAGAGGAGCTTTCGGGGCGTTTTGATAAGCCGAGCGCCTTGTGTATCTCATCCTCGGCTCTCTCGACAAGCTTTTTTGCATCATTTCCCATTTTGTGAAGAGAGGAAGGATTACCGTAAAGCTCTATGCCCTTGTTAAGCCATTTTATAGCCCCGTCGCACAGCCTTGTGGTCGCGCTGTTGTCAAGGTATATTTCGTTTTCGCTCATTTGAATTTAATATTGTTAATTATTGAATCGACGGTGTCCGCGTCGTAGCCCTCGGGCGTTGTGGTATACGTGAAGATATAAATATTTCTGCCCTTCATGGCGATAAGCTGAACGTATTGCAGATCTATTTCGGAAAGAGTTGCCGTATAGACGTATTTTACAGTGTCGACTCCGTCCACCTTGCCGGTTATTCCCTCTCCCTCCATACTAAACGACGAGTCCTCGGTGACATTTCCGTCTTCGTCCTTCGCCTTGTCGAACATTCCTATGAGATTGCCGCTGTACGAATCCCAGTACTGCCGAACATTTTCATACCTGTCCGAATTGTCGGTATATGACACCATTGTAACGTTTGAGGTGCTGTATTCATTTTCTCGCGCCGAAGCCATAAGACTGCCCGATTCGGTATCAACAATCCAATCCTCGGGAACAAAAAGACTGTAATTTGCAATATCGTTTGAAGCCTTGACAAAGCCGTCCGGCACGTCGGTCTCTTCCTTGTTTTTGCCGCATGAGACAAAAAGCATCAAAAGCATTGACAAAACAAGCAGCAAAGCTGTTAATTTTCCCGTATTATTCATTTATCGTTTTCTCACTTTCACTTGGGTTATATCCGAATAATCATCATAATTCAAAAATCCGACTTTTTTATTATACATTATTTTTCTGCAAATTGCAATATCAAGTTGCAATAGTTTTCAAAAAGGTAACAAATCGAAGTAGAACAGCGTTGGCTCACGGAAG
>CANRMP010000016.1 GCA_947631765.1 uncultured Clostridia bacterium | reverse complement strand
TCAGTAATTGATTGTTCTTTACTTGATATATCTTTATTTAATTGCGTTGGATTTTCCAACGTAGGTTTTTCCAACGTTGGATTATCCAATGTTGGATTTTCCAATGTTGGATTTTCCAATGTAGGGTAATCCGATATAGACGGCTGTTCGCCGCTGGTAGCTGCTTCCGGCTCTCGCGGCTGCGGCTGCTCGTATATGACATAATCCGCGCCCCGCAAGCGTCCTTTCTCGTCGCGCTCCCGGCTGCGCACGATATATCCGGCTTTTTCGAGTTCTTTTACCGCTTCGCGGATTGCGTCGATCTTCTCGCGGTTGATGTGAGATAAGCCCGCAAGGGTATAATCCCAATCTTCGGGCAAAGACAGCATTTGCGAAAGCAAGCCTTTTGCCTTTAAGGTGAGTTCCTTATTGCGCAAGTGGTGGTTGCTCATAACGGTATATCCCGTATTGCGTTCCACTCTGAAAACTGCCATGTTTCATCACTTCCTCTCTTGGTCTGCGTGGAATATTAGAAAGCCGTTTTCGGCGGTTTTGGTATTGCAGTATGCCTTTGCCGTTTTTGTGTCTGAAAAGCCTTGTATTGCAAGGGCTTTTTCGCGCCTAACGTTCCACGTTACCGCCTGTTTTCGGGCATAAAAAAACCGCAACTCTTTTCAAGCTGCGGCGACATATCCTACTCACTTAAAAACGCCATATCAAGGCTTGTCCAACCTTGCTACGGCGTTTTAGGTGTAATTATAGGGGTTGTTTAATTGTCTTTAATGTGCTGAAAGCCGCATGGTTACGGCATTTTCCTTGTTGTGCATATATTGACGGGGCAGTCGGTACCGTCGGGGCGGTGGAAGAGGTCGAACCCGTCAAAGAGGTCGTTGCCGCAGGCTCTTCAACTCCCGCCATGTCAGACCCGCCGATGGTTTTTTCGCTCTCATCATCCCCGTCGCAAGCGACAAGAGCTGCCGTGGCGGCAAGGGCTAATATAAAGGCTATGAGTTTTTTCATGCGTTTCTCCTCCAAGAAAAATAGGTAAAAGTGAATAAGTCAAAGTCGGGAAAGGTTATTTATCAGTCCTTGCAGTGAACTCTGACGCCGTCGTTAAAGATATTGCCGAAGGACTGCGACCACTGCGCCTGACTGCCCGAGTAGTAGATATCGTAAAGAATAAAGCAGGCGTCGAAGGCTCCCGTGCCTATTTGCCGAAGCGTCGAAGGAAGAAGGACGCTTTCAAGAGAGGTACAGCCGACAAAGGCGTAGTCGCCGATTTTGGTTACACCCTCGGGAAGAGTGATGCTTGTAAGTCCCTCACAGCCCTCAAACGCGTTGCTTCCTATTATTGTAACACTGCCGTCGCTTGGAATAACGCTTGCTTTGCAGCCGAACACGAGAGTTTTTTCGGCGGTGTTTATTAGGCAGCTGCCCGCGCTGTGGTAGACCGTGTTACCCTCGGCGACGGTGATACTTGTAAGAGAGGTACAGCCGTAGAAGGAATAGGCGGCGATTTTTGTCACGCTGTCGGAAATCGAAATGCTCGTGAGCGAGGTGCAGTTATTAAAGGCGTACTCGGCAATTTCCTCTACCCCGCTTAAAACGGTTACGCTTGTAAGTCCCTTGCAGGCGGTAAAAGTATAGTTTTCAACTTTTGCAACGCCGCCCGGAATTGTAATATTTTCAAGTCCCGAGCAGGAGGCAAAGGCAAATTCGCCTATTTCGGTCAAGCTGCCCGGAAGGGTAATGCTTTTTAGCCCCGTGCAGGACTCAAAGGCGTTTGTGCCGATTATCCTTACGCCCTCTTCAATTGCGATGTCGACAAGCCCGCTGCAGCTGCTAAAGGCACGCAGACCTATGCTTTCGACACTGCCCGGAATAACAAGACCCGTTATTCCCTTGCAAGCCTCAAAGGCGTAATTGGCTATTCCAACAACCGGAAGTCCGTCGTAGGTTGACGGAATTTTTATCACCTTGTCCTTACATTCTCCCATGCCGGTGACTATGTAGCCGTCACCTGCCTGATTCTTCTCATAGCTCAGTCCCTCGCTGACCCCTGTCGGAGTCTCGGGAGCTTCGGGGTCGTCCGGCTTTTCTTCGGGGGCAGTCGGTGCGCAGAAAACACTGACTCCTTCCCGAATTCCGATACCGTATGACAGCTTATCCCAATGCTCACGGTCTCCGCCGTAGTGAACTTCGGAAAGGGAGGTACAGCCGCCAAAGGCAAGGTCGCCGATATCTTTTACGCTGTACGGAATATATACTGTTTTCAGGCTTGTGCAGTCCTCAAAAGCGGCGCTGCCGATTTCACTGACCCCCTCGGGAATTGTAATACTTGTAAGTCCCGAACAGCCCTTGAAGGCGCGCCCGATATATGTTACGCCTTCCGGTATAGTAATATTTGTAAGCCCGGTACAGCCCCAAAACGCCAAGTTTTCGATTGAGGCAACACTGCCGTCACTTGGAATAACGCTCGCCTTGCACCCCATAACAAGCGATTTTTCATCCGTTTTGATAAGGCAGTTGCCCGCGCTGTGATATACCGAATTTCCGTCCGCAACGGTTATACCTGTAAGCGAGGTACAGCCGTAGAAGGCATCGGAGTCGACTTCCGTCACGCTTTTCGGGAAAGCAACACTTGCAAGCGCCTTGCAGTTCACAAAGGCGCTCTCGCTGATTTTCCCTACCCCCTCGGAAATTTCAAGGCTTGTAAGCCCCGAGCAGCCCGAAAAGGCATATGCGCAGATTGTTTTAACGCCGCCGGGGATTGTGATACTTTTCAGTCTTATACAGCCGTCAAAGACATAGCTGTCTATCTGATTCAGGCTGTTTGGCAGGGTGACGCTTGCAAGCGCCTTGCAGCCCTGAAAGGCTCTCTGAGCGATATATGTAACGCTGTTTGGTATGGTGATGCTTGTGAGCGCCGTGCAATCCATAAAGGAGTCTGAAATCACGGCAACGCCCTCGGAAATCGTAATACTTTTGAGCGCTGTGCAGCCGTGGAATGCGCGCGAGCCGATTTTATTGACACTGCCCGGGATCATGACGCTTGTAAGAGTTGTGCTCTGCGAAAAGGCATATTCGCCGATTTCCTTTACCGGAAGCTCGTTATAGGTTGTCGGAATATTCAGCTTGGTACCGTTGAATGTACCGGTGCCCGTGACAATATACCCGTCCTTTTCGCCATTTATTTCATAGGTCAGCCCCTCACTTGGCGGCACTTGCTCCTCGGGGCGTTGGTTGTCGGGATTTTGTGTCTGGTCGGATGTTGCAGCACTGTCGGATGTTTGGGCGGAATTTTGAGAGTCGGGGTCATTTTTACCCTCATCCTTCCCTCCGCAGGACACAAGGACTGCCGCGGCGGCAAGGGCTAAAATCAAGGCTAATATTTTTTTCATGCTTTTCTCCTGATTTGAAAGTCTAAAACGCTTTTCATATTATATCACGTATTTTGAGACAATGCAACATTTAGGGAAAAATTTTATTTTGCGCTTTTTATTTTTCGGGCAAAACTGAAAATTCCCCGACTTTATAAGTCGGGGAAAATGTCATTTGAAGTTAAAGTGAAGCGTTACGGCGTCGGGAAGGCTGACGTTTGCAAACAGCCTTGCCCATTCTGTTTCATTTCCTTCGTAAAAAATATCTTTTAGCGCCTCGCACTCCTCAAAGGCGTTTTTCCCGATTTCTTTTACACTTTGCCAAATTGTTACGCTTGTAAGCCCCCGACACCATGCAAAGCAGTCCTCGCCGACTTTAGTTACCCCGCTCGGGATATTAATGCTCACAAGTCCGGCGCATCCGCCAAACGCAAAATCGCCTATTTCCCGTACAGCTTCGGGAATTTTTATTTCTTTGAGCTCAATGCAGCCCGAAAAGGCGTCCTCGCCGATTTTTATCACGCTCCCGTCGCTTGGAATAACGCTTTTTTTGCACCCGGCGACAAGAATTTTTTCCTTTGTATTAATAAGGCAGTCTCCCGCGCTGTGAAAGGTAGGATTTTCACCCTCAACCGTAATACTTTTTACTCCCGTGCAACCCGCAAAAGCGCCCCGCCCTATATCGCAGACGCTTTCGGGAATCGTAATACCTTCAAGCGCGGTGCAGTCGGCAAAGCTCCAGCTGCCGATTTTTACAATATTTCCCCGAAGCGTGATATTTGAAAGCCTTGTGCAGTCATAAAAGCACCGGCTGCCAAGAGACGTCAGGCTGTTTGGAAGGGTGACGCTTGTAAGCTTCCTGCAGCCCGCAAAGGCTCCCGTGCCTATCTTATTCACTCCCTCGGGTATTGTGATATCGGCAAGCGCCGTACACCCCGCAAAGCTCCAGTTGCCTATTTCCAAAACGCCGCCCTGAATTTTAAGACTTGTAAGCCCCGTGCAGTCCCAAAAGGCGGAGTAGCCGATTTCCGTAACACTGTCCGGTATGTTTACGCTTGTAAGCCTTGTACATTCGTAAAAGGCGGAGTCGCCGATAGCGGTCACCGGCAGTCCCTCGTGCTCATTCGGAATGACGATTTCGCCCTCCCCGCACTCCCCGATGCCGACTACCGTGTACGCGTCCTTCGTGTCATTTAAGCGGTATTTTAATTCCCCGCCGTCTGAGGTCGGCTCGCTTTCCTGCGAGAGGTCGCCCGATTCGCCGTTATTTGTCCCCAAGGCGTCAAAGGTTCCCGTTGAGCCTTGCAGGCTCGGGGTGTTATATATATCTTCGCCGAGGCTGGCGCAGGCAACAAGAACCCACACGGCACTCAGAGCCAAAATTAATGCGATAATTTTTTTCATACTTTCTCTCCGGTCTGTAAATTTTGATATAATTATAGTACAAATCTTTACTAAAATCAATAGTAAACTTGTTTACTTGATATAATATTTACAGACTATTAATAAATCGGAAAGAGGACAACATGGAGTACGCCTATATTAAGCGAATGCGTGACCTGCGGGAGGACCACGACATGACGCAGGAAGAGGTTGCAAGAGCGCTCGGAACCTCTCAAACAATGTATGCAAGATACGAACGAGGCGCAAACGAGCTTCCCATTCACCACCTTCTGACCCTTTGCGAGCTTTACAACGTTTCGACCGACTATTTTTTAGGGCGAAATCCCCCGCCAAAATAAAAATCTCACCGCTTTCTGCCGCGGTGAGACGTTTTTTTATATATTAATTATGGAAATCTTCAGTTCTGGAAATTTACGTACTGCTTTGTCAAAAGCGGATAGGAGACAAGCTCCGAGCCCTCAAGATTTTCGGAGTGCAGGCGTACCGCGTTTATCGCGCTGTTTTCGTAGGTTTTGTAATAATATATCCCCTTATCGGTGTTACAGCAGGAGGAATATATTGTTATTTCGAATTTTTTGCCCACTCTTGCACAGCCGCGCTGCTGTTCAACCGAGCCGAGTATGTGGAAGAATTGATTAACGCTTTCCTCCTCCCCTTCTCCGCACTCAGAGTTGAGCCTTACAAACGCCGCTCTTACAAATCTTGAAGCCGAGGAAAGATCGCCGGGAAGTCCCATTGCTCCCATGCCGCGGCTGTACGGGGTTATTTCCATTCTTTCGGTGAAGCGGTTTTCCGGCTCCTCCCTTGTTATATTCATATAATTTGCAAGATTTAACATATGAAAGTCAAAGGGCGGGTTGTTGGTAAGCACCCCGACGGGGTTATCGTAAACCTTTATTCCCTCTTTAACCGATTCTACAACAATGGCGCACTCCCTGTCAGCTATAATCCAATGAAGCGGGGACAGGGGCAGCTCGGGGGTGAAATTTTCGCTCCAGAGGTTCATTTTCGAAATTTTGGCACGAGCCTCGGCGACGCTTGCGCAGTCGCAGAGGATCCAAGGGATAAATTCAAAGGGGGAGACGTTTATAAGTCCGTCAGCCCACGGCTTATAATCGGCGTTTTTCGGGAAATTCAGCCCCGCCATACTAAGCCCGCGCTCGTTTGTGGCGTCGTAATAGAGCGGGTAATTATTTGAAACGAACGCCATGCCGATAATTGCATAGTGCCGCTCAAGCTTTCCCGCGCCTCTGAAGGAAAACGGGAAGTTTTTAGGGGTTATTGTCACGCTTTCATGGTATGAGTACTCAAGGTCAAGATTTCTTCCGAAATAATGGTCGCGCGTATTAAAGGTCAATGCGGTACACATAAAAAGTCCTCCGTTTTGCGGTTTTTTTATAAAAAGGTGTGTTATTCTTCGCTGTTTTCGCTGTTTTCGGTATTTTCGTTATTTTCGGGTTTTTCGGCAATATTGCCCTTTTCCTCGGCTTCGGAGGCGCTTTCGGGGTCGCCTGTTTCGGGAGCGGGAACAGCTTCGGGGTCGCCTGTTTCTAAAGCGGGAGCGGCGCCTCCCTCGGCTTTTTCCTTTTGCTCGGTTTTAAGAAGGAAAATCGCAAGCGCGATACCCGCCGCCGCGGTGAATATCGAAATAAATTGAGAGGTGGAAAGGGCTCCCACGCTTCCGCGCTCTATATCTCCTCTGAAAAACTCGATAACAAAGCGCCCCACGCTGTAAAAGCCAAGGTACAGCGCGCCGACAAGTCCCGCCCTTTTGTTCCTTCTTGCAATAAAATAAAGCAGGGCGAAATTTATAAAATCAAGTCCGCTTGAGACAAGCTGTGAGGGAAAAAGCGGGATATTGTTGGGGGCTATCGCCGAGTTTTTAAAGGTTATGGAAATGGGAGAGTCCATTTCTACTCCGTAGCAACAGCCGGCAAGAAAACAGCCGATTCTCCCAAAGCCCTGAGCCAGCGCAATGGCGGGCGCGGCGCAGTCAAGGTAGCCTAAAAACGGGAGCTTTTTTATTTTGCAGTAGACTGCCGACGCCGCAATTCCCGCAATTATCCCTCCGTAGACCACAAAGCCGTTGGCAACATCAAGTAAAATCGTCGGGTCCTTTATAACCTCGTCAAAAATAGTGATATAATACAGTATTTTTGAGCCCAAAAAACCGAACAGCACGCCGACAATCAAAATATTAATAACAGGGTCGGGGTTAAGCTTGGTTTTTTTGGCAAGGTGGACGGCGCAAAAATACGCCGCTATAATTCCGAGTGCAATCATAAGACCGTAGCCGTAAATCGTTATCGGGCCTATCTTAAAAAGTTCGTTGTGCATATTATTTTTGTCCTTTTTCGTTCGGGCGTTTTATTTCTTTTATTTTACCACTTTTTTATCAAAGGTTCAATAACAAAGAGACATTTTTTACATTAAGTTAATGATTTTATCCCCGCCTCTTAATTTATCCTTCATTACTTGGCTATTGATTTATAATATTTTATGTGATATAATAAATATATAAACCCTTGCCCGTTCGGCTCAAGAAAGGAAAGAAAGAATGAAAAGCGCAATGCCGCCCGAATTGCTTGCGCCCGTCGGCTCGCCCGAGGCGCTCAGCGGCGCAATAGCGGCGGGAGCGGACGCCGTGTATCTTGGCACAACCCTCTTTAACGCCCGCATGAACGCCAAAAATTTCGACCGAAGCGCACTGCTTGAAGCGCTCGAAAAGGCGCACGCCGCGGGGGTAAAGGTATATGTGACAATGAACACGGCCCTGCTTGACAGGCAAATTAAGGACGCACTTATTCAGACCGAGTTTTTGTACAAAAGCGGGGTTGACGCGCTGATCGTCGCCGACCTCGGGTTTGCAAAAAAGGTCAAAGAGCTTTTTTGCGACCTTCCCCTGCACGCCTCGACTCAGGCGTCGGGGCACAGCCTTGCCGCCGCGCAATTTTTCCACAGTCTCGGCTTTTCGAGAATGGTCTGCGCCAGAGAATTAAGCCGTGAAAACATTAAGTATCTTGCGGCAAATTCGCCGATTCCGATCGAGATGTTCATACACGGCGCCATGTGCGTTTCAGCCTCGGGGCAGTGCCTTCTCTCCTCGTTTATAGGCGGGCGAAGCGGCAACAGAGGCGAGTGCGCGCAGCCCTGCCGTATGCGCTATAACGGCAGGTACCCCCTCTCGCTTAAGGACATGTGCCTTGCCGGTCACATTTGCGAAATTCTTGAAAGCGGGGTGCGCTCGCTTAAAATAGAGGGGAGAATGAAGTCCCCCGAATATGTTCGCGGGGTGGTCTCGGTTTACAGAATGTTACTGGACGAAAGGCGGGACGCCGCCGAGGACGAGATAAAATATCTTGCAGATCTCTTTTCAAGGGAGGGCTTTACCGACGGGTATTATACAAAAAAGCTTGTCGACATGAACGGAACGCGGGAGAACACCGAGCAAAGGGCTCCGAAAGGTCTTCCCCGCTCCCTGCAAAGCTTTCAAAAAAGGGGCAAACCGCCTCGCCCTCAAATTGAGATAAAGGATAGGAGCGCCTCTCTTCCCGAGGGGCTTTTCCCGCAAAGCTTTAGTAAAAAAAGCTTTACCCCGACAAGAAGCGCCAGATGGTACAACCCCTCCCGAATGATTGAAAGCGACTTTTTTGACATAAATTACATTCCGCTTGACGCCTTTGACAAATATTTTGCCTCGGGCGTGCTGCTGCCGCCTGTCATTACCGACAGCGAGCTGCCCCTTGTTAAAGAAAAGCTGAGGCGGGCAAGGGAGGCGGGCGCCTCTCACGCGCTTGTCGGAAACGTGGGGCATATTACGCTTGCAAGGGAGCTTGGCTTTAAGCTTCACGGGGATTTCAGGCTTAATATCACCTCAAACCTTGACGCCGAGGTGTTTTCTGATTTTGAGGATATTATCCTCTCCCCCGAGTTGATCCTTGCTCAAATTCGGGATATTTGCGCCAAAAAAAGCATTATTGTCTACGGGCGACAGCCCCTTATGGTGCTTGAGAGGACCTGCGGCACCGGAAAGCTTGTCGACAGGACGGCGGCGGAATTTCCGGTAATTAAGGAGGGCGGGCGAGAGCTTGTGCTGAACTGCGTGCCGACCTACATGGCAGACCAAAAGGACAGAATTGAAAGACTGATGCCCGTCTCGGAGCATTTTATTTTCACGGTCGAGGGCGAGCAGGAGTGCCGCGCGATTATTCAAAGCTATAAAAAGGGATACCCCACCAAAAAACCGATAAGGAGAATAAAAAGCTGACCCTTGCGGCGCTTTTGACCGCAAGACGACAATAGACGAAAGGAAGAACACATTATGAATCAGGAAAAACCAAGAAAAAAGAGAAAACTCAAAAAATGGGCTATGTACGGAATTTTTGCCGTTGCCGGAGCGGTTGTAGGCGAGGTTTTGGCGTTTCTTTTCCGCAACGTATCGTTTCTTAGCTGGCTCGGGTACAAGGTCAATCTCGGAATTACAAAGCCGATTGAAATTAATTTGATAATTATGAAATTTGACATAGGCTTTTACTTTGTGTTCTGTCCTGCCCTGATTATTTTCATAATTTTGGGTATCGCTATAGGCAATATTTTGGTGATAAATCAAAATAAGAAGGACGAGCGGTAAAGCTTTGGGCATGAAAAGCAAAAAAGACTTAGCGCTCGGAGCCGTAAAAATTCTTGAGGAGCTATACCCCGAGGCGTCCTGCGCGCTTATGTATGACGGCGAGCCCTGGAAGCTGCTTGTAATGGCGCGGCTTTCTGCCCAGTGCACCGACAAGAGAGTAAACGAGGTGTGCAAAACCCTTTTTGTCATCTACCCGACTCTTGACTCTCTGGCAAATGCAAAGCTTTCCGAGGTTACCGAAATTGTGCGCCCGTGCGGGCTGTACCACGTCAAGGCGGCGGACATTATTTCCTCGGCAAAAAGGCTTAAGGAGGTTTACGGCGGTATTCTTCCCGACAGCATGGAAGAGCTTCTCACCTTTGCGGGGGTCGGGCGGAAGGTTGCAAATTTACTGCTCGGGGACATATACAAAAAGCCGGCGGTTGTGGTTGACACCCACTGCATGAGAATTTCAAAAAGGCTCGGGCTTGTCGACCCGAATATAAACAGCCCCGAAAAGATTGAAAAAGCTCTTGCAGAGCTTATTCCCCCCGAAAAGCAGAGCGACTTTTGCCACAGAATCGTCACTTTCGGCAGAGAGTATTGCCCCGCACGCGGCTATAACTGCGCGCTCTGCCCGCTGAAGGGGCTGTGTCAATTTGCCCAAAAAACGAGAAAGGAAGAATAAAGTGAACACTGCTGCGGCTATTTCAACTCCTTACGGCAGAGGGGGAATTGCGGTAATAAGAATTGTCGGAGATGAGGCTTTTTCAATTGCCGACAGGGTTTTTAAAACCGCCTCGGGGGTACTGCCCTCCAAATTAGAGACGAATTTTCTCTGCTACGGGCATATTTACGCGGGAGAGGAGCTTATTGACGAAGGGATGATAGTGCGTTTTGCCGCCCCGCGCTCCTACACCGGGGAGGACACTGTCGAGATAAGCTGTCACGGCGGAATATTCGTAAGCCACAAGGTGCTTGAGGCGGTATATGTCGCGGGAGCGCTTCCCGCCGGTCCCGGGGAGTTTACAAAGCGCGCCTTTATGAACGGGAAGCTCTCGCTGTCGCAGGCGGAGGCGGTGATACGGGTTATTGACGCCGAGACAAACGACTCTCTTCGCCTTGCCCTCTCGCACGCAAATGGAAGCCTTAAAAACAAAATAGACGAAATATATAACAGCCTTGCCACCCTTATTTCAAGGGCGTACGTTACAACCGACTACCCCGAGGAGGACCTTTCCACCCTCTCGGCAGAGGAAATGAAAAAAACGCTGTATGATGTGCAAGGCGAGCTTGAAGCGCTTTATGGCACCTACAAGAGTGCGCGGATAATAAACGAGGGGATCTACACCGTCATTGCGGGCAAGCCGAACACCGGAAAATCCTCGCTCTTTAACCTGCTTCTTGACAGGGAGCGCGCAATTGTAAGCGATATTGAAGGAACCACAAGAGATTTTATCGAGGACAGAGCAACGCTTGACGGCGTGCTTTTTAAGCTCTGCGACACCGCCGGAATAAGAGACGGCTCCGACACTCTTGAGGCGGCGGGAATAGGGCGCTCGCTTGAAATAATAAACAAAGCGGAGCTTATTCTTGCGGTTTTTGACGGCTCGGCGCCCTGTGACGAGCGGGATATAAAAATTATCAAGGAGCTAAAAAAGGTAAGCTGTCCGAAAATCGCGCTTCTTAACAAAAGCGACCTTGGCACAAAATTCACGCTTGAGCTTTCCTCTTTTGACAGGGTCATAAGGACAAACACGCTCTCAAAGGAAGGCATTGGCGAGCTTCGCAGGGCGCTTTCCGACATGTTCGGGAGCGGAAAAATAGACTACTCACAGCCGCATATTGCAAACGCGCGGCAGGCGGCGTCAATCCTTGCCGCCAAGGAGGCGCTTGGTCGTGCTATCGATGCGCTGGACGCCGGCTACACCGAGGATATTGCGGGGCTTGATATAGAGGAGGCTTTGGCAAGGCTCGGAGAATGCGACGGGCGAGCGGTGAGTGAGGATGTTGTCGAGCGGATTTTTCACAATTTCTGCGTGGGAAAATAAATCTCTCTTGAGGATTAAAATATATGGATATTTTGGAAATATCAAAAGAATGTCTTAAAACATCCGAGCTTGTCGTGTCGGGCTTAAAAGAAAAGGGACTTAAAATAACCGCCGCCGAATCCTGCACGGGCGGGCTGGTCTCATGCTGTATTACCTCTGTTGCGGGCTCCTCCGCGGTTTTTGACGGAGCGCTTGTCTCATACGCCAACCGAATAAAGGCGGGACTGCTTAAGGTCGAAGGCGACGTTATAAATACCGAGGGAGTCGTCTCCTCAAAATGCGTAGCTCAGATGGCAAAGGGGGCAATGAGGCTTTTTGGCGCCGATATTGCAATAGCAATAAGCGGAATTGCGGGTCCTACGGGCGCAAGTAAAGACAAGCCTGTCGGGACGGTGTACATTTGCGTTAAGGGCAAAAATCACACAATAAACAAAAGATACAATTTTGAGGGCGCGCGGGACGAGGTTCGAAGCCTTTCCTGCCTTGAGGCGCTGAGACTCGCCCTTACCGTTATTGAGCAAGAATAAAAAAGACTGGAGAATACTTTACAATGAATATATCAATAATAGGCACAGGTCGCTGGGGCTCCTTTATCGCGTGGTATATAAAGCGAATCGGGCATAATATTACAATCTGCGGCGAGGAAAACGCCCCCGACTTTATCGAGCTTCGCGACACTCGCTCAAACTCGGTCGTCAGCTTCCCAGAGGACGTCGAAATAACCTCAAATTTAGAGCGGGCTCTAAAAAGCGAGATCATTATTATCTCGGTTCCCTCGCAAGCATTACGAAGTCTCATGAGCCGAATAAAAGAGGCAAGCCCTCGGGACAAAACCTTTGTGCTGTGCATGAAGGGCATTGAGATAAGCACCGGCAAAAGGCTAAGCGAAATATGCGAAGAATTTTTAAATGAAAGCTGTAAGGTTGCGGTCTGGATAGGTCCGGGGCACCCGCAGGAATTTGTCAAGGGAGTGCCTAACTGCATGGTTATCGACAGCCGAGACCAAAAGACAAAGGAAATGCTTGTCGACGAATTTTCAAGCGACCTTATAAGGTTTTATTACGGGTGCGACTTAATAGGTAACGAGATAGGCGCCGCCGCAAAAAACGTTATAGGAATTGCGGCGGGAATGCTTGACGGCTTGGGAATTTCCTCTCTTAAGGGCGCGCTGATGAGCCGCGCGACCCGCGAGGTGGCAAGGCTTATTGCGGCGCTGGGCGGTCAGGAAAACTCGGCTTACGGGCTGTGTCACCTTGGCGACTATGAGGCAACCGTCTTTTCAAGGTTCAGTCACAACAGAATGTTCGGCGAAATGTACGTCAAGGGCGAAAAGTACGACAAGCTGGCGGAGGGGTACTACACCGCGGCGGCAATTGAAAACCTTTGTAAAAAATACAAGGTCGAAATGCCAATCTGCCACGAGATATACAGCGTGCTTTACGAGAACAAGTCGGTAAAAGAAGCGATTGACGCGCTCTTTTCAAGAAAAATAAAAAGCGAATTTTAAACGGCTTAAACTTAAAAGAAAGAAGAGGCGAAGAATATGGCAAAAAACAATTCGAGTTCAAAAACAACCTTCGTTATGGTATGTACCGCGCTTGTTACCATTATTGTAATCCTTGCGGTGACAATTATTTTTGTAATCGGCGGCAGACATAACGACGACCAAAGTCCCATTGTGACAACCTCAAATAACCCCGAGCAGAGCCGAAGCGACTCGGACAGCGTGTCAAACAGCGAAAATAAGCCGAATCCGGATAATCCCAACCCGGACAATCCGAATCCCGACAATCCTGATCCGGATGACCCGAATCCCGACGATCCTGATCCGGATGATCCGAATCCCGACAATCCTGATCCGGATGACCCCAAGCCGGACGACCCCAAGCCGGACGACCCCAAGCCGGACGATCCCAAGCCCGACAATCCGAGCGGAGAAAATACCGCCTCGGGCAGCTTTTACAGCACAAATCCCGACCTTTTAAAGCTTTATATCGAGTGGGAGAGCGAGAGAAAGGACAATGAAGCGGAAATTACAATTAAGGTCTATCTTGAAAGCCGCTCACTGCAAGTGGGAGTGCGAAACGACGGAATTATAAGCGTCGGCGGAAAGAGCGTCGAATACTCCTCGCCAAAAATCAACATTGCTGAAAATCAAAAGACCTTAACCCTTCTTACCGAGCAGAAAATAAAGCTCTCTGACCTTACCTCAAACAAAATCTCGCTTGAGGTAAGCTGGCACTTCAAGGGAACGTATTCGGGCAACCCCATAGATTATATCACGGCAGCACAGGAGCTTGAAATCTGATATTTTTCCGTAAAAAGGCCGAAAAACCCGCGCAAAATATATAATTTTCTATAGATGAAAGGCAAAAAATGAAAAAGCTCTCGTTAATACTTGCCGCCCTGCTCTTAATTCTGACCCTTCTCCCTGCTCTTTCTACATTTGCGGATAACAGCTGGTACACGGTTAAGGCAAGCGACGGGACAGCAAAATACCTCACACAGGCGATAAAAAATCGAAAAAATTATTGGTCTCCGTCCTCGGATACCTCGACAGTCACGATAACTGTAAAATCCGGGCGCTACACCGACGGAATATATATCGGCTGGTACGACCCCGAAAGCGTTTTTACGATAACTGCCTACAACAAGTCGGGAAAGGTTGTAAAAACCTATGAAAACGGCGACCTTTACGACGGGTATTCCTGCTTTTATCCGCTTGACACCTCGACAAGAAAAATCGAAATCTTAATGCCCTCAAGCGGCAATAAGGAATACGGAATATACTATCTTGAGCTCTCGGATGCAAAAGCAGAAAACCCCGCCATAAAAAGGTGGGAAGATCCCAAGGAGCACTGCGATCTTTTGGTTGTCGCCACCCATCAGGACGACGAATTTATCTACATGGGCGGAATTATTCCGAAATATATCGACCAAGGCTACACGGTAGCGCTCGCCTACACCTCGATATGCAGCAGACTGCGCGTTGAAGAGGGGCTTTGCGGGATATGGCACTCGGGAATACACACCTATCCCGACTTTATGGGCTATCCTGACCTTGGAAGGAAGGAAACCTTTGAAGAGGCGGCAGATGTTTGGGGAGGCTTTGACAACGTGGTGCGTTCGTACGTCAGGGAGCTTCGCGCAAGGCGCCCGAAGGTGGTTGTCACCCACGATATAAACGGCGAAAAAAGGGTGCACAACTCCCACAGGGTGACCTCGTACGCATTGCAGGAAGCCGTGGGGCTTGCAAAGGATGAGACCTACGACCCCGAAAGCGTCGCGCTTTACGGAACCTGGCAGGTTTCAAAGCTATATTTGCACCTCTATGACAAATATCAAATTAAGCTTGACTATAATAAGCCGCTTGAGAGCTATAACGGGAAGACCGCCTATGAGGTGGCAACCGAGGGGTACGCCTTCCACGTCTCCCAGCACAGGTCATACAAGATGAACGACCCCGATATGCTTCCCGGCGGAATATACGACAACACGCTTTTCGGGCTGTTTTTCAGCACCGTAGGCTACGACACCGAGGACTTTTTCTTCAATATCCCGAAGGACTCCGAGGAACCGAAGGACCCGGATGAGCCCGACACTCCCGAGCCTCCGACAGTTACAACCACGCCGGAACCCGCCACTACCCCGCAGACCTCGCCTCCCGAAACTGCGCCCCCGACTGTAAGCACACAAAAGCCCGACCCGAACACCGACCGGACCGAAAGAAGTGACGACGGGGACGAGGAAAGCCATCTCTCGCCCGCGGCTTTTGCAGTCCTTGGCATTATTGTCACTCTGTCGGTTGTCTCGATTGTTGTCGTGCGAGTACTTATAAAAAAATTCAAATTTTAACAGGCGAAAAGAATAATTGAACGCTCCGCCGCAAAGCGCTTTGCGGCGGAGTATTTTTTATATGACTATTTTAAACTCGAAGCTTTTCGACTCGCCTTTTCCGAGCACTACCGGCTCGCTCAAAACCTCTCTTGCCATAAGCACGTATTTAATACTTGCCGCCGAGCTTTGAGAGGTCGAGAGCATAAGTCCCTTGACCCAGCCTATCTCACGTATTGTTATCGCATCCTGCCCGATGTTTTCAACCTCGCCCGAAAGCGTAATGATCGTATTGTGATTTTTGTATTCACCCGAAAAGCCGGTAACAACCGTTATGCTTCTTCCCGGAACAATAGGGGTTTCCATTCTCACATCGCTCACAGAGGAGGGTGTTGAACCCTGCCCGAAATACAAGAGCGAGCGATTGACAAGGCTCAGTGTCTCGGCGCAGTTTGAGGCGCTGCACAGAATGTGGGTAAGCCCCTCGGTGGTTGTGCCGTTTGCCGCGCTTGAAACAAGCGCCTCGCCGATTTCCTGCGGCGTGTCGCTGACGGTCGGATTTGTAAGCACAAATTTCTGCCATTTCTTAAAATTATCAGTTAGCATTTATATTCCTTTCGTTATTTACTTATTGTCGGCAGGGTGTCAAAGGGAAAGAGGTAAACCGTCTCGGAGGGGGCGTCCTTTCCCCCCTCGCCCGACTCGGAGAGCGTTCCGACAACTCCGAGAATCGCAACACCCTCTTTTATATTTTCGGGGAGGATGTTTTTGTCGATTTTCGAAGTCACAGCCGAGCATATAACCTTTGACATGCCGCGATAGCCTTCGTCTGGTGTTACTGTCTGCCCGTCTACCGACGGTTCTATTTCCTTTTCCTGAAGACTTCCCTCTGCCGCGCGGTAGATTTCATCAATTTTTTCCTCAAAGCTCTGCGGGTTTATTTTACCTTCAAGCGAAAGATAAAATCTTATCTTATTGGCTATTCCGAGCAAAAACTCCGCAAGATTATTAAGCTTACTCATAATATCTCCTTTCCGCACGCCTTATGTCGGCGTATTTAAGAGATTTGTGACCTTCTCTGCCACATAATCCTCAACAAAGCGCTTTATAACGCTGTTTTTAACCGGATTGTCCGAGGAGTCCGACATCTCGCCATCAACAGTCACACTGCCTTTTGCGCTCAGCTCTGCATAGTATTTTGCGTTGTTGTTGTACTGCGGAGCGCCGGACTCGACCGGCTTTTGGTCAATAGTGCCGCACGCCCACGCCTCGGCGTCGTCCTTATTCTCCTTTGTGCCCTCAATAAGCCTTAGCAGCTCGGTATATTCCGAGCTTTTTTCAAAGCTTGAGCCCTGAAATTCATTGTCCTCAACGCAAAGCTCAAAACGCGGCGAATAGTAGACTGTGTGTTTATCGCTGACAATTATTCTTGCCCTTACTCTGCCGACTCCGCTTATTGTCTCGGGAGTTACCGTATACACTACGGTATTCGGGTATGCGCCGCTCTCGCTGTAGCACACGCAGGAATTCATTATCTCCCCGCCGTCCTCTTTTGCCGCATAAAACACCGCACTGCTCCCCTCGGGAATTGTAACGCTTTCTTCATTGGCGCAAAAGTCGATAATGAGCACATGAGAATTTTCGTCCGCGGCGGTTATCGGTATTGACGCCTGTATCCCCTGCCTTTTTGTGTCAAGGGTGAGTTTGTGTATTATCTGCATTTATTTTCACCTTTCATGTTTTTTTAGCCTTGGACAAGGGTCAAAAGGTAGCGCCTTTTTGTGCCGTCCGAATAGGTTACGACGATCTCGTCGCCGTTATTTTGCCTTGCTCCTCTTTCAAGAGAAATAATATCAAAGGGGAAGGCCGCCTGCCGCTCGGCAAGCTCCCTTATCCAGCCTTCGATCTGTCTTACCCTCTCTTCGGTACTGCCCGAAAAATACGGTATCTGTATATTCATTAAAATTCAGGCTCCTTTCAAAACGTCGACTGCGCGGTAAATCCGCACAATAGAATAAATTTTGCACCCTTTGACCCCTTCAAGCCTTATTTTAAGCCTGTCACAGCGGCGCCTGTTCAGCATTATGCGACACACTCCGTTTCTTGCCCGCCCGGCAAACACATAGTTTCCGTCATTGTCGTACATAACGCGCAGATATATTTCTCCCCCGACCTCAGTCTCACACCTTATTTCAATTCCCAAAAGCTCCTTCATGTCCCCCGTCTTTGGCACAAAGTCGCCAAGCTCTGCCCACCAGCAAATTTTGTTTTCAAAGGGTATTCCCACACTGTCGCTTCCCATGACAAACATTCGGTTTTTGTTTGAATAGTAGCAAATACCCTGACAGCTTGCAGAGTGCTCTATGGGTATTATGTCAACGCAATGCCAAATATTACGCGAGGTGTCACAGACATAGGTGGTCTTATCCGATAAAGAGAGATAATAAAGCTCCCCGCAAACACACGAGGCGGCTTTGTCGCAATTTATCGCCCCGAGCTTTTTTGAGACAACCTCGGGCAAATTCCCGCTGTAGGCGCAAACTCCCTCTCTTGACATATAAAAGAGCGTGTTTTTTACAAGCCTTGCGCTTTCCTTGCAGCCTGCCTTGATTCCCGGGCATTTTGTCACAATTTGACTGCCTTCCAAAACCTTGTGAATATAGTCCTCCTTAAAAAAGAGGGGGGTATCGATATATAGTGCGCCTCCGGTGAACTCTCCGGGGCTTGCGGCGTCAAGGCATATCGGGTCAGAGGCGCTCATGCTCTGCCCGTACCAGGAGTTAAAGGCGCCGCGCCGACTGCCGTATATTTTGTTTTCTTTAATATTACAGCCCCAAAGCCGCTCACGTCCCATTAGCACAAGGTCAAGATCCGGCACCTTACGCTCAAGCCTAAAGCTTCCGTTAAGCGCATCCGAGGTCAGCACCTGATTTTTGTGTCCCGTGATTTTAAAATCAAATATCATATATCCCGACTGCCCTGTCTGCCCGTTTTCAAGCAGGACAAAGGTGGAGAGCAGTCCCAAAGAGGCGAGCGCGTTTTTCATCTGACCGGTCGCCGAAAAGGTCAGCCCGTCGCCCGCCTCAAAGCCCTTATAAAAGTCGTTTTGAGTACTGCCGTCGGCATTTGCCGCAATAAGACGAAAGCAGTCGGGCGTGACCTCGACAAAGCTGCCGCTCTCGCCGTTGTAAACATACTTTTTTAAGCGACAGGGTATACTTGAGCTGTCAAGCCAAAACTTTCCCTCAAAGCTTTCGGGCTCCTTGACCTCAGGCTCGGTCGCAGACTCGATATACTCGGCGCCTGAATACTCTTTAAGCGCGGGAGTAATAATTATTACCCCTTCGTCGACGCTCGCACTCCTTTCCATATAGCCGAAGGTCAGCTCCTTTGTGTCAACCCACACCTTGTCGGGAAAGATGTACATATATTTCCCCGCCGCGGCAAGCGATTTTTCCCCGTCGGTAAGCACAAGTCCGCAAACCTCCCTGCCGCCGCAAAAAACCTTGTTCCCCTGAACCCACACCGGCTCCTCACCCTCAAGCATACCGACAATATCAGAAGGCTCGGAAAGCGGGAGCTCGCGCAGCGGCGCTCTGACGGAGAGCGCGGGATAATCGCAAGAGGTGAGATTAAGCCCGCCCGAAAGCTCGTTTTCCTTTATCGACGGGGTGAAATTCAGCCCCTCGAAGCTGTCGGTGACAAGTCTTTTTCTGCTTATTTTGCAGGGAAGCTCGACAAAATTCATCTTTTAAAGCCTCCAATCCTTTTGACCCTTCGGCTTGTGAGTGGCAGCCCAATACCTTGCAAAGCAATCCCACGCCGCATTAAAAAGCAGCCTCGAGTCCTCGTACATTTCGGTGTCGGCGCACTTTAGGTCGCACTCGCTCTCAAGCGCTCTTAAATATATTGAATTTGCAAAATAGTCAATGGCGAGCAGATCTCTCTTTCCGGACGTCGATATGTCGTAGCCGTCGAATTTATCGACAGGCGGGTTCTCGTGCGGAAGGTATACCTCTAAAAAAATTCTTTTGTCGATATCCGAGAGTATGCGCAGCTTTTCACTGCTTGTCAAAATCCCCGGTCTTGTCTTTTCAATTGCGTTTAACGCCTGACTTATTCTCATTTTCCCTCCGACTTTTCAAGTATGAATCTTTCTGCTTCCTCGTCAGCCCGAATGCTTTCGTTTATCACCTCGGCAAAGGCGCGCGGAACTCTCACAAATTCCCCCGTTTTGATAAGCGCCGTCCTGCCGTTTACGCTGACAAAGCGTTCGCTGTCCGCCTTGCTTTTTTTGGGTATGTAAATTCTGACCTTTCTTTCTTCCATTTTTTATCCTTCCTTGTTTGTATATTTGACCGCATTTTTAAAAAGAAGCGGCGGACAATTATCTCATGCCAAGTTATTCTGCGTTTCCATGCTCCTTGTCCGCCCTTCCATGCCCTTAAAAAGATTAGCTTTTTAAGGGAAAAATCAAGCTTTAAGGCTTATAGATCAGTTGCCCTCAAGAGAGGCGGTCGAGAATGTCGAGCCCGACTCATAGCGAAGCATATAAGGCTCCGCAAGTCTTACAGCCGCCTTAACGCCCTTCCAACCTACGCTTGATCTCTGATTCAGCGGGTCGTTGCCAAAGCCCTTTTGCTTGACAATATGCTGTATACCGCCGCCCTCTATTTCGGTTGTACCGTAGGCGTCTCTGCCAAGGAATATAGTCGCAAAGACCGAAACTCCCTCGCTTCCCGCCTCTCCGGGATATATGATATCGCTTTCGGCAGGGCTCTTTGAGGGCTCCTCCTCAAGCGTTATTGCAGCGCTTCCCGCCTCGCCTTCGGCGGCGGAGGTAACTTTAAGCTTTTCTTTGTTCACAATTATATATCTGCCCTCAAGCTTTGCCGCCTCCTCCGCGTCAAGCGCTTCCTTGATAGTGATGATATTTGAGTCGCAGGAGGAAACCGTAAGATTTCTCTGAGCCTTTGAAAGGTCCTCTGCGGCATATATTTTTGCCTCTGAGGTTTGGACAAAGCGCACTCCGCCGAGCGTTCCGATTTCACCGGTAAGAAGTGAGGCGGGGTTTGCGTACTTTGCGATGTCAACCCACTGATCGCCCGCCTCCTGCATAAGGTCATACGCCACGTACGGGTGGATTATTGCCACATAGCTTCCGTCAAAGGTGGGAGCGTTCTGGGCTCTGAGCTGGGCTGCCGCCTTGAAAACATCCTTGACGGTAAGCAGCGAGGTGCTGTCAAGCTCGGCGCGTGAGGTCAGCTCCTGTCCGCCCTTTGAAGCGTAGCTTACAGCGCTTCCTCCGAGAATTACGTTTCTTACCACCGTATCCATGGTCCTGCCCGCCTGGTCGGCAAGCACGCGGGTTGCCTCAAGAATTACGTTGTCGATAGAGGAAAGCTCGAACATGTCGGTCATTTCGATGTAATCGCCGTACTGGTCGACAGTCGCGGTGACCGGAATAACGCTCAGCTTGTTGCCGTTTGGCGTAACTCCCTCTTCGATCGCCTTGAGCGCCTTTTTAAGGGTGCTGAATTTGCGAAACTCAATGGTCTTTCCGCTTGAAGGCGGAATAGGTCTTTTCTGTCCGAACTGGTCGTGAACAAGCGCGGGAGTCGCAAGCTCTATAAGCACCTTGTCATAAAAGGTCTTCATTTCGGCGCTCATTCCGCCCTCCGCCTCGGAGTAGCTCTCGCTTTTTGTACTGTCGTTGCAGTTTATATACCCCTCGGTCGTGTGAACAATGTCACCCTCTGCAAAATTCTGAATATCAAAATTAAATCTGTTCATTAAAATCTCCTTTTTAAATGTCACTGAATTTGATTTTTTCGCCCCTTCCTGCCCTTTCGATAAGATTTTTTATCTCTTTGGAGCCAAGAGACGAAATTTTTCTTTTTTCCGTGCGCACGGGACCCTGTCCTCCCTCTCCTTCAATCGGTCGCATACCGCAAGAGGAGATGGAGCGCACAGCCTGACTTGCCCCCGAGCGCTGTGATTTTTCTTTTATTTCTTCCAAATGGGTAAGAGTGTAAGCGTCCCTGTAGTCAAGCCCCGTTTCTATGTACTTTTTAAAGACCTCGTTTGCAAGCTCCTTTTTTTCCTCAAAGTCGGGATAAGTCTGCTTTGCTTTTTCTATCATGTCGGATATTTCGCTTTCCCCCCTTGTCGGCTTTTTTGAAAAATTTTTCTCGAGCTTGCAAAGAAGCGCCGAGCTGTCCTCCTCCCCCACAAGAATTTTAAGCCTTGAAATAAACTCCTCGCACTCGCAAAGCCTTGCCCTCTCAAGCCTTGCTTCCTTAAAGCGCTTGTCGATAATTTTTTGCACCCTTGCCGCAAAGGCGCGCGCATATCTGCCCCTTATCAGCTCTTCAAGCTCGGAATCTGTCGCCTCGTTTATTCCTTTTTCTGCCTCTTTTCCCGTGTTTTCTTCTGTTGTGTCTGTGTCTGTGCTTGTTTTTGTGCTTTCTTCATACGCGCATAAATTTTCCTGTCCGGCGTCGACAGTATGAAAAGACGCGCCGTGCACTGCGCCGCCTTTCTTTGCTATTTCGCCCGCTTCGTTCACAGACTCCGCGCGCACAGAGCCTTGAATGTTCTTTTCCTCTTCCACCTTTTCTCTTTCCTTTCGCCAAAAGCTTTTTATGCGACGCTGCCCTGCTTGCCCCGGATCATTTTAAGGTTCTCGGGGTGAGAGGCTGCAATAAGCCTTAGCCCCATAACGGCAAGCGAAAGCGCCTCGCGTCCCTTTCCTTCTCTGTCTCTTACAAAGGCGCACCTGAACTCTCCCTTGCTCTGCTCAAGGGCGGTGAGAAACAAGGCTCCCTTGCTGCGTTCGGCGTCAAGATACGCGCCGAGCGCCGCGCAAAGCGTTGATACTCCGGCGCACACAACATCGCTTCCACAAGGCGCCTGCCCCGCGTGTCCCGAAACCTTAAGCGAATTTTCGCTGTAGTAGACCTCAATCATTTTTTGCCTCCTCACAGGAATAAAGTGTAGACCTGCCGACGTTTTCTCCCCCGCAGATAAGGTCGCGTATTCTTTCCTTGCCCTCAAAATCCATCATTTCAAGGCATATAAGCGCCTCGCTTTTCTTTTCGGGCGAGAAGAAGCCCTTTTCGAAAAAGCTCTCGGCAAGGCTGTTTATCGCGGCTTTTGAGTAGGGCGACTGCTTTTGCGCCTTGACCTCGATGTCAAATATCGGGAGCCTGTCGGCAAACGCTCCCTGCTTTACCGCCCTTACAAGGCTGTTGTCAAATTCCACAAAGCCACTCTTTTGCCCCTCGGTAATTCTAAAACAGCGCGGCAGGGTGTAAAACTGCCTTATAAGCTCAATTGTAATTAGGCAAAGCTCCTCAAATGCCCTGTACGAGCCCTTGAGCATATCGCGGGAGAGCTTGCTTCCCGCCTCCTGGAGCGCCTCGATTGCCGAGGCGGCGGTAACGCCGTATGAGGTGCCGCCCTGACTGAAATCCCGATTGCCCGAGGTCTCCTTAAGCTCGTTGACCTTAAACTCAAGCATGTCAAGATAGACCGAGCCGAGATTCGGAACGTCAATAGGCATTATAGATTCCTTCGGGTCGCCCGAGCCGCTGTAATGGACTATCGGCGTGTTCCAGCTTGTGAACTCCTCCTCGTTAATACCCGAGGCTTCTTTTGCAAAGTACCGCCTGAACGCCGCCATGCGGGAGTTTTGCATAATCGCTCCTTCAAGCAGGTCTATTTGCTCCTGGGCGCCCTTCATTATTTCAATACACCCGAATCCCACCGGACTGCCGCGCATTATGTAGAGCGAATCGAATATAAAGGGGTACTTTCCGTGCTCATAATAGCCCCTGCCATTGAGATTTTTGTCGTTTTCCGAGGAATAGAGGATGTATTCACCGACAAACTTGCAATAATGCAAAAGCACCTTGCCCCCGACCCGCTTTTTGTAGTACCAGTCGACAACCGGATATCTGCCCTTCTCATTGGGCATAGCTCCGCGAATTTTCAAGTCTTCCCCGTCGTAAAAATGCGAGCTTGCAAGCTGCTGCCACCGCCCGAGCAGCTTTTCCTTTGACCAATAGGTCACATAAAACACATTTTCGCTGTCTTGGATGTCGCAAATCCCGTCCTCAAAATAGAGCGAGGAAAGGTCGACCCGTTTTATCGATATATCCCCCACTCCGCCAAGCTTTGAGGAGTCCCAGAACACCCCGTACACTCCGCACCCGTATTTGAGCTTGTCGTACCAGCAGTCCGACCACACCTTTTCAAAGCCGCACCGCTCAAGAATGGTGGGCAGTACCTTTGAAAGCAGGTCTGCGCACTCCCTGTCCGACTCCTCTCTGGGCAGGACTGCGGCGTAGGGTATGCTGTCCATTGCGTCCGCGTGCTTGCCGGCGATGCTGTTGAACATCCACGCGCCGCAAAGCTCCCTTCCCTTTGCCTTGTTGTTTGAAAGGCACCACCAATTTTCGTTTTCCGCGATTCGCCTTTCAAGCCCTTCCTTTGCCGCCTGATACTTTTTGAGAGTTTCAAGCGCCTCTATCACTCTTTCCCTGCCGAGCGGTAAGCTCTTTTTGTTTTTTCTGTTTGACGTCATTATGACCTTGCCTTTCTGTAAATTCTCAAAATTGTATATTGAAAGCCGTCAAAAGTGCATTTTTTAGGCTTTTTTCGGCTTAAAACAGCTCATTCTCCTCCCGCCTTATGGCTCTAATAGGCTTTGCCATGCAAAAATATCTGAATGAATCCGCAAAGTGATCCTCCCCCGTCGTGTCAAGGTCCTCCACCCTGACAGAGCTGAACTGCAAGAGCGGAAGGGTGCGTATGGCGTGGCGGCAGGTATTAAAAAACTGCACCCCGGGTCTGCCCTCGCTGTCAAAGGCGAGCCGCCGATGACACTGCATCCAGCCGGCAATTCTCGAATTGTCCCCTCTGTCGAAGTGGACAAAGTTGCGATCCGCGCTGTCAATTATCGCCTCCCCGCGCGAGGCGTCCCAGATAGAGGGGTCGGCAACCCCGATAATTCGCTTGTTTTTTAGCCATTTGTGGCTTGTTTCGATATTGTGGATCTCCTCAAATATCCTGTCGGGCGACCATTTGACCCCCTCGTTCGGGTTGCCGGTACAGCCGTAAAGCTGGAGAATAAGGTACGCTCTGCCGTCATAGTCGACCGCCCACCAGGAGCAGTCAAAGGGCTTGCTGTAGCCAAAGTCAAAGCTGCGATATATTACATAGTCGCGCGGCACCTCGAAGGGGTCTATAACGTGTGTCCACCTGCGCTCCCTTTGCGCCCTCTCGTCACCAATGACAAAATCGTCGAAAAATTGCCCTTCGAATATGTCCCAGTCCCCATCAAGCCATGCCTTTTTGAGCTTGGGAGGCAGCGCCTCAAGCTGTTTTACATACTCAGGGTCTGCCGCAAGCAGCGCCTTGTTGTCAAAAACTCGCGATTTTATGAAGGAGTAATCATTAGGGTCCTCCATGGAGCTATATACCCTGTCGACAAAAAGTCGCTTTACCCACATATGCCCGATACCGCCGGGATTGCAGGTTATATAGACGCGTTTTGGAAAATTGTTCACCCCTCGCACGCAGGCGCGAAGGCGGTTCCAGGTCTCCTCGGAGAACTGCGTCGCCTCGTCAAGAAAGAGCACGTCAAATTCCGTACCCTGGAATTTGTCAAGCTCGCTGTCGTTTTTGCAGGCGCGAAAGCTTATTTGTGAGCCGTTGCAAAAGGTCAGCTGTTTTTTGGTCTCGGTATATTTTGCAATATGCTCGGTCATCTCCCGAAGCGGCTTTATGTGGTTTGACTCAAGCTCGTTATAGGTCTTTCGCACAATCATGATTTTTATGCCGGGGTAACGCAGGCACATAAGCAGTGCCTTGACCCTTACCGCCCAGCTTTTCCCGCCGCCTCTTGCGCCGCCGAAGGCTATATATTTGTGTCTGTCGGCAAGAAAAAGCTCCTGCCTTTCTGCCGGTTTGTCAATTATCAGCTTCAATTTTTTCTCCTACTTTTTTCCTACTTTATCGCTTGCTTTTTTGCTTGCTTTTTCCTGCTTTTTTCCCGCCTTTTTCCCGCTTTTTCGTCTTTCCTGTCATTCCTTGACTCATTTCCCCCATCCCCCGCCAATCGATAGTTTTGCGCTCGGAATGTTAGTTTTATTTTGCCCTTAGCACCGACCCCTTCGCCCTTCCTGTCATTTCTTGCCTCTATCTTTCCCCACACCCCGCGGCACAGGATTTTGCGCTGCAAAATCATGCGCGCCCGCGCGCTTCCACGGCTCTGCCGTGGCTCCGCCGCGGGAGTATGGGGGAAGAGGAGGCAAGCCGTAGGCGGGTGAATAAAGGAAAAAGAAACTAACGGTCAGCAATCGCAATATCCTTTAAGGGACACCGAATGTTCGGCGGCAATATCTCACGCCTTCGCCCGAGCACTTCAAATTCATATTATATATACGTATAATTTTTCCTTGTCCTCATCTTGCTTTTCGCTACTCGCGCTTACTCGCAATAATCCGGCACGCTAAACTCTACAGTGAGCTTTTTTTCGCTCTCCTCGCCCGCCTCAAGCTTTTTGGCGCTAATCTTCTGCTCGAACTCCTCCGCCTGAGTGGGCAGTCTGAAAAGGTTGCGCCTTATTGCCACCGCGTCCTTAATCGCCGCGGTCAGCTCCTTAAAGCTTTTTATATCGACGCTCTCCTCAAGCGTGCTTTCTATCGAGCTTTCAAGCTTGTCCGAGATGCGTACAAGCCGCTCCATGCACCGGTTGTCGCTTCCCCAGCCCTCACTGTAAATTTTCTTTTCAAGCGCCGCAAGGGACACCGAATGTTCGGCGGCAATATCGCACGCCTTGCGCCCGAGCACTTCAAATTCATATTTCATATACGTATAATCTTTTCTTGTTCTCATCTCATGCTCCAAAGAGGCAGGTATTTATCACCTTGGCAAAATTCCTTTGCTTCATAACAGTAGTCCCTGCCGCCCATAAGACTTCTGAAATGAAGATTTTCCTCAAGCCTTGCCTCGGCATCCTCTATGCTTGTAAAGAGTACCTTGCCTATGTCGCTTTCGTAATACCTCGGCGAGGGAGTACCGTCCTCGCACTGTATGCGGTAAATGCGCACCCTGGGCTTCGTGCCCCCGTCAACTCTTGCCCGCATGGTGCTTGTCACCGTCGCCTTTCTTATTTTGTATATGAGTACCTCGTATACCTCGTCCCCGACGCTAAGACGTCCTTTTTCTTTGCTCAATCGCAACTCTCCTTTCGGTTTTTATGTTAAATTCTGTGTTTATGTTTGCCTCAAACGCGATACGGCATGTGCGCGCGACTTGCTCCAGCTTCCCCGTGTGAGGCTTTTTGAAAGAAGCTCACAATTTCCCGAGGAAACTTTTTGAAAAAAGCTCGCCGCGCCGACACTTTAAGATGTGTCCATTTCCTTGTGTTCTTCGACATATTCTCGGATGTACTCCCCGACGCTCTCGACCCGCACGCATTTCTCGCATCCGAGCACCTCGCCAAAATCGTCGTGATATACCCATTGACTGTCATGCCGCCCGCAAACCGGACATTTATATCCTTCTCCCGCGCCGTTCGCGCCGCACCTGCCGCAAGAGGAGCATTCGCCTTTGCCGTATTTACACATGTATGCCAATATGCGTTTTAACCTTCTTTTTCCAAAAATCAGAACATTTGTTCGTCTACATACATTATACACCATCCAAACACGAAGCGCAAGTATTATTTTGTCTTATTTTGTATTAACTTTTCCACCCTCCCTCTCTCTTCTCAATTCCCTCTTCTCTCTTCTCTCTCATCGCCGTCCCCGCGACGTCTGTCCCTTATTTTTCTCCTTCTCTCTTTAGTAGTGTTGAAGCGTGCGTGCGACCTGCTCCGCGCCGCGGAGCGCGCGCGCAAGTGGAAGCGCTCCGCGCTTCGCTCTGCTTTACTCTACTTTGGTTTGCTTTGGTTTTCTTTGCTTTTCTTTACTTTACTTTTCTTTACTTTACTTTGTCGAAAAATGTATGCAAAAATCATAAAAATGTTGACATTTTTCTTCCATATTTTTCATGTTTTCCGGCGTGTCGCTATATTATAAGTAAGGTACGCATCCGGCACAAACCCTTTTTTCGTTTATTCGTTCAGCCTCTTTCCTTTGGCGTGTTAGCTTTATTCGGTTTTCTGCTGTACGCGCCCTTCGCATTTTTTGTCATTTCTTGCTCATCTTGCCCGACACTCCACACTAACCGGAGGAAATCAACTAACATATTTTATCCCTCGCACCCTTCGCTCCGAGTCTTTCGCTATTCCTGTCATTCCTTGCCTTCTCTTTCCCCACGCTCCCCGCGGCGGAGCCACGGCAACGCCGTGGAAGCGCGCGGGCGCGCATGATTTTGCAACGCAAAATCCTCCGCCGCGGGGGTGTGGGGAAAGATGAGGCAAGCCGTAGGCGGGGTAATTAAGGGAACGGGAACAAACAGTCAGCACTCGCAATATTATTTAAGACACTCCGACCGGTCGGGAGCGTAGAAAAAAATAGCGCAACCCGTAGGCGAAAAACCAAAGGGAAAGTTCTCTAAAAGCGAACCGTCGCGCGCGGGTTGCGTTAAATGGCTGTACTATAATATTAAAATAAAAAAGCAGGGCAATTCGCCCCGCAGAACAATATTAAAATAAAATATTAAGCTCCCACGCGCCAAGCCGCCCACAGTGTGCACCACGTCCGCCAAGACGCTGACAAACAGCAAAAAGCCTATTGCACGCCACGAAAAGCCAGCCGCAAGAAGCCCCTCGCACCCCTCAAAATGAAGCTCTACTCTCGGTAGAGTCCCGCAAGTGGCGCCGTTTTTTGACCCGCGCCCTGTGATGCCGTTGTCGGCAATCGAAAATCACCGCTTGGTGTCTACTTTTTTTCGACAAGAAAGAAAAACGGCGAGGTGGGAGAATTGACTATTTGCAGTTTTGAGACGCAAAATTCCTTTCGGTCGAGGCGTGAAAGCGTGTCATTTATCAGCCTTCCTTCGACCGCGCCCTCAGCGTGCCCGGGATAGACGGCAATAAGCAGTGCGCCGTCGGCGTCGAGGAGCTCCAAGGCGGCTTCAATGGCGGCAAGGGTTGTGTCTCTTTTGGTGGTCAACGACTTGTCGCCGCCGGGAAGGTATCCGAGGTTAAACATGCCGACGCAAATTTTCTCCTTAACGTAGTCGCGGACGGTGTGATGGGATGCCAAAATAAGGGTATAATTGTTCGGCGCGCCCTCTGTTTCAAGCAATTTTCGTGTGCTTTCAATCGCTTTTTCCTGAATATCGAAGGCGTACACCTTCCCGTCCTTTCCCATATGCCTTGAAAGCCACAGTGTGTCATGACCGTTGCCCATAGTAAAATCGACCGCAGTTTTGCCCTGTCTGATATGGGGCAGGATGAAATTTTTTTCGGTTTCAATAAGGTCGAGCACTTTTTTCCTCCATTAGTTTTTAAAATATTTTTGCATATGAAGCCGACTTTTTTCGGCAATTTCCTCAAGACTGCCGCTGACAAGTGCGTCACTGCACACCGCAAGCAGCTTTTGGTCGTCGAGATATTCGTCGAAATTCACATTATTTGACATGTCGTAAGCTATGAATTTCATTTTTGGGAACATCGTCTCATAACGCGCGCACAGGCTTTTGCCTCCGAAAAGCTCGACGGGACAGAGCATCACGGCAGACAGTCCCAATTCCTCGGCGCGGATTATTTCGGAGGGCGTGATACAGCCGGGCAGATAATCGACGCCGAATTTGCGGCAAATGTTTAAAACCTTTTCATATATGCCGTAGGTGAAAATAAAGCGCGCGTTATTTTGGCAGGCAAAAAGCGCCTCCTCCTCGGAGCAAGCTCTTGCCCCGATATACATATCGCCCGCCGCCCTGACCGAGGCGGCAATCTCATCATTCCAGTTTTTCACGCATAAAGCGGATATCCCGCCGCTGCACAGCGCTCCGACAGTCGGCAAAAGCCCCTCGCCGCGCGAAAAATCCGCCATGGGAAGAATCCTTATCTCGTCAAGTATGTCAATTAGATCCATGTTATATGGTCCTCTCTTTATTTACAAATTCAAAATCGGTCGCCAAAACGGCATGAACGTAAAAATTTGAGCGCTCTTTTGTGCCTTTTCCGCTCACGTACGGTGTGTAAAAGTGTGCAATAAATTTTTGGGGAAAAGGCTATTGCGCGCGCCGGAAGGGTAACTTATAAACGTTTGCCGAACGGCGGCGTAATATTGCAAAATGCCATGCGAAAAATTGGATCTGTCGCGCGCCATTTACGCCGTGCCCGTCGGTTTTCTGTCATTTTTTTGCTCCGTTTTACCCTACGCTCGGTAAATCGATGGTTTTGCGCTTGGAAGGTTAGATTAATATCATCCTTCGCGCCGTACCTTTCGCCTCTTCTGTCATTCCTTACCTCATCTTTCCCCACACTCCCGCGGCGGAGGATTTTGCGCTGCAAAATCAAGCGCGCCCGCGCGCTTCCACGGCTTCGCCGTGGCTCCGCCGCGGGAGTGTGGGAAAAGATGAGGCAAGCCGTAGGCAGGGTAATAAAGAGAACGGAAACAAGCAGTCAGCACTCGCCCACAGCCGACCCAAAAAATCACCTCAAACCGATTTTTCGCAAAACGCGCGCATAGTACCCGTCATTGCCGAAAGTCGGTCAATTTATTTCGAGGCTGCCGCACATAATATGCGGCAGCCTCCGATTGCTTTTATATCATTTCAAATATTGTATCAGTCAAGCTGTCCAATCTGATCCAATATCTTTTCAAGTCCCTTCGTCCAAGTATCCGAATACCTCTTTATAGCGGAAGAGCTCTTGCCGCCGTTGACATTCTCGCGGAGGAAGAATCCGAGTCTGTTCATCTCGTCGGTAAACTGCCAAATGAACACGAAGTCGGTATAGACGCTGTTATGCATGATGTCTATCATTTCAGCCGCTTCGCTGTCACGGGTGTACTTGAATTTCAGGAAGCTGTCGTAGTAAATGGGACGAACTTCATAAAAGCTGTAGTACGCCATAGCCTCAAGGGTTGCTGCTGCCGCTGCCACTCTTTCATCATCGACGTTAAAGTTTATACCGTAGATGTTGATAGCGTCGTGAACGCCCGTGTAGTAGCTTTCCTGCTCGGCGTCAAGCTTGGGACAGGGGATGACGTAGTATCTTTCCATTTCCTGGAGATAAAGCTCGGCCTGATTGAGACGTCCGGCAACAAACATAACGTCGCCACTTGCAAAATATCTCATTGCTTCCTCATAGCTGCAGCTGGGAGGATTGAAGCTGTAAACGCCCGAAGTGTGGAGAAGCTCATAAACCTTATCCATGAATTTGACCAAGGGGGAGTTGCCGGCTGTAACGTTGTTTGTCGGCGTGCCGTCGTCGGTGTATCTTGTGAACATAACGCCTGCGGAAATTGCAAGACCGTTGGTGTTGTCCCACACGGGATAGACAAGACCGAGCTGGTCGGAAACATCAAGCTTATCGTTTCCGTCGTCCACATAGGATTTTGAAGCCATTTCAATGAGCATATCATAGGTCCAGTTGCCGTTTCTTACGATATCGTAAATGCTGCCGTACTCGGGTGCGAGGACGTCGTTGTAAAGGTCGGTGTTGACAAATATTGCATAGTAACCGCCGGTGAAACGCAGGCAAAGGTCACCTGTGATCCAGAAGGTCTTGCCGCCGAAGGAAAGGGCGTCAATATACGAGGTTGCCCAATATTCCTGATCCCACTTGAGATAATCGGCGCCGTAATCCGCAAGGTTGTTAAGGTCAATCATACAGCCTTTAAGCGCAAGCTGAATGTCGTCGTACTGACGGGCTGCGATAACGTCATATGAGTCGTCGCCTGCCTGAAGGTTCGAACCGATCCAAGAAATAATGTTTTTGTCCTGATGTGCGCCGTCGTCAACAACTATATTGACGTTGAGCATATCCTGTACCTTTTGGTTTCTTTGGTAAAGCGCGGTGTTGACGGCATCGTCAGCCATGTCCTCATCAACGTAGATCGATCTGTAATGGAAATCGTCTCCGTCCGCCTCGGCTATTATAAAGTTGACGTCGGCGCCGTCAAAATCAAGCCCTTCCAAATGCTCAAGGACAGCTTCGCTGCCGCCTTTGTCCGAATTGTCGTCATTTGCGCAGGACGTCAGGGTGAGAACCGCAGAAACGAGCATGATAAGCGCAAACGAAAGCGCTAAAATTCTTTTTTTCACTTGTTAATCTCCTTCATATGTATTTTGTTGTTCTGATACGAAATATTATATCACGTAAAATTTAAATTGTCAAGCCGGGCGCGCCCCGACCTTTGTGCAACAATCACAATCTCGGAGCGCTTACAGCCTGTCGGGTCTGTGCTTTTTTGTGCAAAACGACAAAATTAAGATGTTAATCGAATTGTTACACTTTGTTAAAATCAAAGAGCAGGATATTGACAGGAAGCGAATATATAAAAAGCGGGAAAATATTCCTTTGCGAAACGCTGCAAGACGCCGTTTTGAAATATTACCGTTTTTCCCATAAATCAAATTACATTGCCCTCGGCGTCAAAGAGAGGAAGCTTTTCAAGATAGACAATATCCTTTCGGTCTGCCGCCTCACCCTCTGCAAGTATTGCCATTTTTCCCACAATGACTCCTCCCGCCTTGTTTACAAGCTCTTCAACCGCGCGCAGAGACTCTCCGGTCGATATCACGTCGTCGACAATAAGTATGCGTTTGCCCTTCATGAGACTCGCGTCCGAGCCGTCGATATAGAGATTTTGCACCTTGTTTGTGGTTATGGAGCGCACCTCGACGCCGAAAACGTCGGTCATATAAAGCTTTATGCCCTTTCTTGCAAGAATATACTTTTTGTCGCCCCTTTGTCTTGCCATTTCGTGGGCAAGCGGGATGCCCTTTGCCTCTGCGGTGATGATATAATCGTAGTCGGGAGCTTTTTTCAAAAGCTCTGCGGCGCAGGCGACTGTCAGCTCCTGATCCCCGAATATAACAAAGCCGGCAATATAAAGCTTGTCGTTTACCGGACAAATAGGAAGCTCTCTTGTAAGCCCCGCGACGTTCATTTTATAGTATTTCATAACGTGTTCCCCCATGATTTATTGCATATTCAGCAGGTAATAATTTAATTATAACGCATAAGAGGGGCTTTGTCAAGAGCGGCAAAAAGTCGGTTCTGCGCCTTGAGAAGATTTTTTAGGTCTGCCGAGCAAAGGATTTTGAGCTTGCCTTTTAGAAAAAATCTTGTTTTTTTTTGACAACGGTTCCTTAATGTGATATAATGTACATAGAAAAGGGGCACACCGATGACGGTCAGCCTCCTCGCAAGACGAAATAAACCGCCAAACGTTGGGAAAAGCTGTACGGCGGTTTATTTCTTTTTATTGTTATTTCGAAAAAATCTTGCTTTTGTATTGACAACGGTGCCTTAATGTGATATAATGCATATAGAAAAGGGGCACACCGATGACGGTCAGCCTCCTCGCCGGACGAAATAAATCGCCGAGCAATGAGAGATGTACGGCGGTTTATTTCTTTTTATTATTATTTTGAAATGTATGTATGACAGTCATTACGACAGTCAAGACTGCGGATGCGGAGAATCCGGCAACCGTTAGTAACAAAGTGATCAGAGCAAAAAGCTCGTCAAAGGTTACATAATTCATTTCGCATTCCCCCTTTCTGCAAAAGCGAAAGAGGTATAAATATAAAAGAAATATTGCCTCCTTCGCAATTAAGCGAGTGCTTAAGCGAGGAAGACCAACCGCCACCGTTTACTGGTGTGCCCTTTCCGCATCGGCGCCTTGCGCCGACACTTGAGGCGGGATAACCCGCGACCGACATAATTTTAACATATATATGCGGCTTTGTCAAGTATTTTTAATTTTCGGGCTTTTTCAGCCCGTTTTTTTATTTTTTCAGGCACTATTTTATAATAGCCTTATTCATGCTGCCCATCTGATAACCGTCAAGGTCGAGCGTCACATACAAAAAGCCTATCTCATGAAAGCGCCGAGCGACCTGTTCTGTTATATCACCGTCCAAAAACCTGCAAATCTCAGACCTTTCCACTTCAATTCGGGCAAGCCTTCCGTGAATTCTCACCCGCACCTGATGAAAGCCCAAGTCAAGCAGAAGCTGTTCCGCCCTGTCGACCATTGACAGCTTTTTTTCATTAATCTCCTCGCCGTAAACAAAGCGCGAGGCAAGGCAGGCAAAGGACTGCTTGTCCCAAGTAGGCAGTCCAAGTTCTCTTGAGAGCTCGCGTATTTCGGCTTTTGTCAGCTTTGCCTCACGAAGCGGACTTTTAATCCCAAGCTCCGCTATGGCAACCAGCCCCGGTCTGTAATCACCGACGTCGTCCGTGTTGGAGCCCTCCGCCACAGCGCTGATTCCATTTTGTTTTGCAATTTCCCATATCTTTTCAAACAGTTCATGCTTGCAAAGATAGCAGCGGTTTTTGGGATTCTGGCGGAATCCCTCAATATCCAGTTCCTCCGATTGGCAGATGAAATGGGTGATTTTGTGGGACTCGCAAAAGGCTTTTGCCTCGTCAAGCTCCCTTTTCGGGAAGGTGCAGGACTGCGCCGTGACGGCAATCGCATTTTTTCCGAGCACCTGATGGGCAATATAAAGTAAAAAGGTAGAATCGACGCCCGACGAAAAAGCGACGGCAACGCTTCCCAAAGCATACAGATATTCCTTTAGATGTTCAAGCTTTTCGTGCATTAAATCCATAATTATTATCGCTCCGTTACGCCCTCAAGAAGCTTTTTTACCTCTTCTATGCCAATTCCCCTCTCGGATGCGATTTTGGCAAGGTCCTCATATTCATATTTTGCGCGCTTTACGCCGTAGCCCGAGGAAAGCTTGCGCCGAACCACCCCGTACGGGGTTTCAAGCTTCTCAATTTTCCTGTCAAGAATATACCGCCGCGTAGGCGTTTCCCGCACCCCGATGGTAGAGGTGTATTTGAAAATAAGGCTAAGCATTTTTTCACGGTCTCCCTCCTTGCACAGAACACGAAGCAATGTGCCGGGGCGGGATTTTTTCATGCCTATCGGAATGGTAAAGACCTCGTTTGCGCCGCCCTCGAAAAGACGCTCTGCTGCAAAGCCTACCTCCTCGGCTGTCATATCGTCAACGTTGCAGGAAAGCTCCAAAACCGTATCGGTTTTATCCTCGCCCTCGCCGAGCATTGCGCGCACGCAGTTGGTAACTTCAAAATCCTTTTTTCCCATTCCGTAGCCGATTTTTTCTGTTTTCATCAGCGGCATATTGCCAAAGCGGGTGACAAAATGCTTAAGCAGTGCGGCGCCCGTCGGGGTGCAGAGCTCGCCCTTGATATCGGTAGAGTATGTGGGTACGCCTTGCAAAATAAACGCCGTGGCAGGCGCCGGAACAGGCAGCGTCCCGTGTGCGCATCTTACCTTGCCGCTCCCGACCTGAATCGGAGAGCATACCACCTCGTCAGGCGCAAGCTCATTTACCAAAAGGCAGACCGCCGTAATATCCGCCACCGCGTCCATTGTGCCGACCTCGTGAAAGTGGATATCCGAGACGGGAACTCCGTGCGCGCGACTTTCCGCCTCGGCGATAAGTCTGTAAACCGCAAGGACGTCCTTTTCGACCCTTTCGGGGAGCTTCAGATCCGAGACGATATGTTCTATATCGTGCATCCCGCTGTGATGGTGATGCCCGTGTTCGTGTTCGTGTTCGTGCTCATGCTCGTGCGTATGTTCATGCTCGTGCTCGTGTTCGTGCGTATGTTCGTGCTCATGCTCGCGGATCTGCTCATTACCGTAACATTCCTCTTCCTCTCCGTGAACCAAAACCGACATATGCGTGCCGGCAATACCGCATTTTATTGCTTTTTCCTTGCGAAATTTCACCTCGGGGATGCCCAGCGCATTAAGCCTCTCAACAAATTTATCCGGTTCGGGCATAAGCTCAAGCAGTGCGGCAGTCAGCATATCTCCCGCGGCGCCCATTCCGCAATCCAAATACAGCGTTTTCATTTTTTTGCCTCCATATGATTTATCATGCTTGCAAGATATCCCGCGCCAAAGCCGTTATCAATATTGACAACCGACACGCCGCTTGCACAGGAATTGAGCATTGACAGCAGAGCCGAAAGTCCCCCAAACGCCGCCCCGTATCCGACGCTTGTCGGAACGGCAATTACCGGGCAATCGGCAAGCCCCCCGATAACGCTTGCAAGGGCGCCCTCCATTCCGGCAATGGCGACAATAACGCTTGCGCTCATGATCTCTTCCTTGTGAGAGAGCAGTCTGTGCAGTCCCGCAACGCCGACGTCAAAAAGACGGACTACCCTGTTCCCGAAAAACTCCGCAGTGAGCGCCGCCTCCTGTGCAACCCGAATATCGCTCGTGCCGCCAGTGGCGACAAGTACATTTCCTATTCCGTCGGGGCTCGGAATCGCGCCGTAATGGCCTATTTGCGCCTCTTTTTGATAGGTAAGAGAAAAGGACCTCGAGACGGCCTCGGCAGACTCGACCGAAAGGCGGGTTATAAGTATCCTGTCCTGCCCGTTTTTTATCATAGAGCCCATAATGCCGACAATCTGTTCGGGAGCTTTTCCCGCGCCGTAAATTACCTCGGGAACGCCCTGCCTTATTTTGCGGTGAAGGTCGACCTTCGCATAGCCGAGGTCCTCAAACGGCTGTGTTTTAAGCCGAATAAGCGCCTCGTCCACCGAAACCGACCCGTTTTGAACCGATTCTAATATTTTCCTTGTTTCACTTTGCATAATAAATCTCCAAACAGCAGAAAGCGGCTTTACCGATTCGGCAGAACCGCTTCCCGCTTTCATTCAGTTTTTCTTGCGAAAAAGCGCCGATTTTACAACGCCCTTCGGGTCCTTCACCAAAAGAATGATCAGCCAGATGACAAGACCGAGGGCGACCGCGGAAAGTCCAAGATAGAAGTCATTGAGCATATCCGCCGGAGCCGGGGTAAAGTATTCTGCGTGAAGCTCCGCATACTCGAAGATCGCATCGACCAGCCACATAAGTGAAGCGCCCCAGTACATCCAGCAAAGCACACCGACCTTCATCTCGCTTTTCGGGGCGCCCTTATACCAAATGACGGTGCAGATAACGGCGGCGAAAACGGTAGTAAGTAATGTCATTTTATGATTTCTCCGATTTTTTTAACTTTCGGCGGGGAGCGCTTTCTTCGCTCTCTTTTCAATTGCCGAGCACACGGCGAGCATACCTGCCCAAACAGCGGTCACCAAAACCGCCATTGCAACACCCGCGGTTGCCATTTCATTCAGCATTGCCGCTGCCTCTGCGGGGCTTGACGCTGCCGTAAGGAAGGGGAAATACGGTACGACCTCTCCGTGTCAAACATGCTCAAACGCCAAGAGCGCAGAGCCTCCCCAGAGCATTTTGTTAAGCCACCCGAGCTTTTTTGAAAAAGGAAGCTTCTCCGCTTCGACAAGCTCCGAGCCGTCAAGCTGTACCTTTAATGTTTCGGGATCCCCTTCTTTTGATTTTATCACCTTTGCCGCTATTGTGGTAACGACAGCTTCAGCCGCCGGAACAAGAAAACATGCCATTGTTTTATCCTCCTTAGATATAAATAAAATATTTTTTATGATTCGTATACCAAAAAAAGGCATACGTTCTCTCTCTTCAGAGAAAACGCATACCTTCATAGTACGCAGCTTTAAAAAAATTCACAAAGCGCTTCTGCGCCGAAGGTCGGCTTCTGCCGAGCCGCATGTATTTTAGCACAGATGCAAGCAGCTTGTCAAGACGCCCCGCACAGTTTTTTCACCTTGGCAACGGCTTTTTGAATAAGCTCGGTTGTGCTTGCATTTTCTGCTCCCGCGATGACCGTGTCGCAATGGCTAAAGGGAATAAGGACCCGCTTTGCGCGGCTCTGCGCCACGGCGAGCGCCATTTTCGGAGTAATTTCCCCGAGCATGGAGTCGGCAATGACGATCCCGACAGGACCGACAATAATATCCGCCCTTCCCGCGCAGACAACAACCGCGTTTTCACCGGTCGCGGCAGAAGAGGCGCCGGCTTTTAACATGGCGGCAGTCGCCGCCGCATTGGTTCCGACGGCAAGTATCTCGGCGTCCGTCAGCGCTTGCTTGAGGGACGACACCAGCTCGCGCCCGATTCCGCCGCCCTGTGCGTCAATTACAAGTATTGTCATAAGGTTTCCCCCGAATCGTGAAATTTACAGTATCTATATTAACATTCTTTTGTGAATTTTTCAAGCACTTTTGTTTTTTTAAAATTAATATATGGAGCAGATGAAGGAAAATATCAAAGCCTTTCGGGAAGAAAAGCCACTTTCCGAGGCTATGGCTGATTTTGCCGAAAAATTAAACATGTAAAACGATAAAAAACATTTGGAAACAGCCCGCGTTTACAATACGGCTTTATTGTATCACCCTCTAAGCTTTGAACGACACAAAACGACACAAGCCGAATATACATACGCACAATTTTCGGTAATGAGTTTTTGAGCCTTATTTCATCCACTCGGAAAGCATCTGCGTCTTCCCGTTTTCTTCGACCTTTGTAAGGACGCGCTTTTTGAGCGCCGAAAAGCGACTCTTTCCGCGCACATTGCCGAAAATCTTTATTTGACGTCCAATACGCAAGACGTACCCACTCGTCGCCGTGAAAATCGACGTCATGACAATACCTTGCGGCTGTGACAAGCTTATTTGCCGAATATTCGTATACGCCGACCGACAGCGACTCGCACCCTCCGCACCGTCCCTTCGCCTTTTCTGCCATTCCTTGACTCATCTTCCCCGTCCCCGCGTTGTACGTCCCCTTATTTTTTCCTGCTCACTTTAGTAGTGTTGAAGCGTGCGTGCGACCTGCTCCGCGACGCGGAGCTCGCACGCGCAAGTGGAAGCGCTCCGCGCTTCACTCTACTTTACTCTACTTTAGTTTGCTTTGGTTTACTTTGCTTTTCTTTACTTTACTTTTCTTTACTTTACTTTGTCGAAAAATGTATGCAAAAATCATAAAATTGTTTACAAAAATCGAAAAAATGTTGACATTTTTCTTCCATATTTTTCATGTTTTCCGGCGTGTCGCTATATTATAAGTAAGGTACGCATCCGGCGCAAACCCTTTTTTTCCTTGATTCGTTTTGCGTCTTTGCTTTGGCGTGATATCTTTTTTCGGTTTTCTGCTGTACGCGCCCTTCGCCTTTTCTGTCTTTCCCTGCCTCTCCTTTCCCCAACTCCCCGCCAATCGATGCGAATTATCTAAAATATTTTACCCTCGCGAGCCCCTCGCACCGTCCCTTCGCCTTTCCTGTCATTCCTTGCCTCTCCTTCCCTCACGCTCCCCGCGGCGGAGGATTTTGCGCCGCAAAATCAAGCGCGCCCGCGCGCTTCCACGGCTTCGCCGCGGCTCCGCCGCAGGAGCGAGGGGAAAGATGAGGCAAGCCGTAGGCGAAAAAACAAAGGGTACGTATACGAAAATCACGCAATAATAAAATTTTCCAACCTGCAAGCAAGCGGCAACGAGTACAAAGAAAGAAATATCCACCCGTCGCCAAACCCTTACCCGCCCAAACGGTATCAAACGGTATTTTCACCCCACCGAGCCGTCACCCGCCCCGATATCCACCCCGCGAATTTACTTTTCCGAAAAAAATCCGAAAAAATTAAAAATACCTATTGACAAACGGCACCTGTTGTGATATTATGTTTAGGCAATGAATGCGGGTGTGGCTCAATGGTAGAGCTCCAGCCTTCCAAGCTGGCTGCGTGGGTTCGATTCCCATCACCCGCTCCATTTTTTTAAAAGCTCCGTCGCTTTTATCAATGTACCCTTAGCTCAGCAGGATAGAGCAACTGCCTTCTAAGCAGTAGGTCGCCGGTTCGAATCCGTCAGGGTACGCCACTTTGAAAATTCTCCGACTTATTGTCGGTTTATATATATTTTTTATGGTGGGCGTAGCTCAGTTGGTTAGAGCGCCAGGTTGTGGCCCTGGAGGGCGTGGGTTCGACTCCCATCGCTCACCCCATAAAATCGGCAAACGCGTTCAGCGCTTGCCGATTTTACCTTTTCACTCTTTACTCTTCACTTTTTGTCAAAAGGTGTCCGCTTCGCGGACAAATTTTTTTCTTAAGGCGAAGCTTCGGGCTTTTGTGCCTCCTACCCTCTTTTGGTGAGTCAGCCTCCTTTTACAGTAGGATATTTCCCGCAATTCGGGCATTTCAGCTTTCGCCTTGTGACGGTATGCAGTCCCGCAATGTAGGCTGAAGCACTCGGCTCAAATCTCGCCGCATTTTCTGCATTCAAAGGTCCCTGCCGACAAATCAAGCGCCGTCGCCACGGCTGCTCCTCCCGAGACTGCTATCAAGGCAATCGCAACAAGCAGTACGCGCAGCCACATTTCCATTTTAAGCATTCCGGATAACAAAATCAGTGTCGCACCGGATAGAATTGTCAGAAAAGCAACAACTACCGAAAGCACGAGCTTTTTCCTGCTTTCTTCCTTTTCTTTTACCTTGGAAAATTGTCCTAAAATCCTTAAATCAATATTCCTTCCTTTTCATCTCCACCACGCACTCAATAGTTGTCTCATTTTCCAAGGGAAATTCGGTCACTTCCTGACCGTTCAGCGGAACAGGGAAATTGAAGCTAA
>CANRMP010000015.1 GCA_947631765.1 uncultured Clostridia bacterium | reverse complement strand
CCAAGTCAATGAGGTCGCCGTCGTGCAGCACGCTTGAGGGATTGCCTTTGAAAATTTGGTAATCGTCCAAACAAAAACCGGTAGGAAACTCACACGGTTTCAGCGTTAGATTTTTCTTGACCACTTGCAACGGAATAGGAAACTGCTCGGAAATCCAAGTTACTTCATCTTCGTGTACGGCGAAATTCGGAAAATACTTATGCCCGCCGATGTGATCCCAATGTGCGTGTGTCGTAATAGCGGTAACAGGCAGGTCGGTCAAATTTTCGACTACCTTTCTGATATTTGCAACGCCTAAACCGGTGTCAATCAAAACGGCTCGTTCTGTTCCTAAAAGTAAATAGCAATGCGTTTCTTCCCAATGCTTATATTCGCTGATTGCAAATGTCTGAGCATCAATTTTTTCAACAGTAAACCAGTTACATTGCACGGTGTTTCCCTCTCATACAGTTCCAATTCACTTCTCGACAAACGGGGATTTTTCGCTTCTCAGCAGACGGGAATTTACTTTTTTGTTTCTTTTTTCCACATAACATACTTCTTGAGCGCCAGTCCGAGAAGGTGTTTTCTAATAAACGAGGAGTTGACTATTATTCTTTACTAAAACTTCCGCCGCCTCGATGTGGAACGGCAACACAAGAAAATCTCTGACCACAATTTTTGCATTTAATCACATGACTAATAACATCTGCAAACCAACGTCCATTTTCATCTTTTACTTTATCGGTATTACAATCCTTTGACTCAAATTGAAAATACCCGCTATCTACCAAAGATTGTATGTATTTCAAACAATCAAGATATACTCTGGGAGTGGTAAAATCATCAATCGTTCTTACTTTTTTACATATTTCGCACATAATCTTCGCCTCATCAAATCCCGAGTTGTCGAACAGTCACCCATTCAACAACAAATATTATACACTCGAATTGTGAAGAAATCTACCGCTATGGTCGGAAGTCAGTTGTAAATCACCTCGGCGGCTCGATTTCGAATGTTGTTTATCTTTCCGTGTGATAGAACTCTCAATGAATATCAAAACTGCCTTTATGACTGTCAGCTATAATTCTGACAACAACCTTTCCAGACACGGCTACATCAAAAGATTCGGTTCCGATATCGTGCTCATCAAAAATGACATTCCCATCCGCATCTTGTATTTCAATGGAGATTGTCCCACCGTCGGTCGTTACATCAATATGAAGCATATCAGTCTTTGGGTGAATGCTTTTCTTCATAGTTCCATCAAGAGAACTATATCTGCCTGTCCAACTGCTATACCCTTCGTTGCCAACATAACCGATTCTTGTAGCGCTTTTGACACTGGCAAAGCCCAAATTCGTCGCCAGGAAACCGCTTCCAAAAGAGATGAAAAGAACAATAAGGATGGTAACGATACAAAAAATCCAAGGCCTGCGCAACGTTTTTTTATACTCTCGGATGTCCTCGTCGGTAGTGTGCAATTCAAACGGCTTCCCGTCGTTTTCCTTTTCTACGAGAAGAAGTTCTTTGTTGTAAGAGCCTCCGGTCGTTGCGATTTTACCGCCTTTTTTTGCCCACGGGCGAAAAACAGCTTTTCCCACGGAATAATCAAGATTCAAATTCTTAAATAACACACGATAGCCGAAATCCTCTAAAAAAGACGCATACTCTTTGGCGTTCTGTTTCGATTTTTCTCCGACAAATTCTACTGCATAGCGATATTTACCCGGTTCACAATCCTCAAACTCATACCATGCCCTGCCTGTACGAATCAGGCGATGGCCTTTATCCGCCATTTCATTCAGCCAGTTTTCCTGTTTTTTCAGAAAGCCCCAAAAGAAGCGATAATATTTTTTACCCATCATTTTCCTCCATAATTTCCCCGGCTATTTTGACCAGTTCTTTTAATCGAATAATTTCTTTATTGCAGATTTCTTTTCCTGCTTCTGTGATGAGATATTCTTTTTTTCGTCCACCTGCATTGCCGCACGGTATGATCCACCCTTTCTCTTCCAAAGATGTGAGCGCCCCATACAGCGTTCCCGCTCCAAGCACCAGGCGACCGTTCGTTTTTTCTTCAATAAACTGCATGATTGCATATCCGTGCCTCGGCTGATAAACCGAAAGCAAAACAAAGAATGTTACTTCCGTCAGTGCGCCGCCCTTTATATTGTCACGCAATTTTACGCCTCCTTTGTTACGGTTACCGTAATAAGTATATCACTAACCGTATTAGTTGTCAAGAGAGTTTTGAAAAAATCACACATTGTTCAAAAATCAAAACCCTTGAGAATACCCCCCTTCGACTATACTGCCGACTTTATGACTTCTGGAACACCTGCTGAAAAGGAAAAAGCCGCCGTCGGGTGACGGCGGCTATTCCCTATGCGGTGAGTATCAGTTGTAAATCAAATCGTTGTAAACGATCTCTGTGGCTCGGTTTCTGATATTGTTCATCTTCCCGACCCACGCCATTTGGTCTTTCGCTTTGAGTTCCTCGGTCACGCCCTCACGCTCCACCATCTGCTTTACCAGCCGGGAAAACAGTTCCTCTGCCTGCCGGTCGATGTCGGCAAGATAGCTGTTCAGTTTGCAGGAAGTCAGCAGGTTGGTATAGAGCAACCGTTTGTGCTGTCGGAGATACCGTAGGTGCCGCTGCCCCCAAATGCCTATGGGCTGTTCTTCCTCGGCGGGTACGGTTAGACAAGGGAGCAGATAGTCGCCCTGCTGTTCGTATTTCCCGCCCATTTGCTCAAATAAACTCTGTTTCATCTTGAAAAACTCCTTTCGATTTGGTATTATCATAATAGGCTTGTTTTCGGTAAAAATCGAATGTGCGAATCGAATCCGTGCGCCGGTTCCGGTTGTGATTTGATGAAATCCCTTATGAACACCCGCACCAGAAAAAGGCGGTTGAGAAAGCAACCGCCTTTTTCAATGATGTATGCCCTCATGTGCCTTCGGCACATGAGGGCATACATCGCATCATTGCGCGTCATGCGCGCATATCATTACGCCGAAGGCGTAATATCATATCGCCGCAGGCGATGCTTCATTACAAAATGATGTCGGCTACGCCTAATGATATGCTTTCGGCAATGATATTTGCCAGCCGCGCAGGCGCGGCTGGCAAATGATATGGGATTTGCCCAATGGTATCGCTTACGCTAATGATATTGCCTTCGGCAAATGAGCCGCGCTATGCGCGGCTGCGCATATGCGCAGGCAAGCCTCGCATCATTGCGCCGCAGGTGTGAATTATTTGATTTTTTTGCTTTTTTTGCCTCTGAGCTGATAGTCGGCGTTGATTTTTTCGCTCCAATCTGCACTGAGCGGAGCGCTTGCTCTGACATTGCAAACGGCTTTCGCAACCGTTTCATAGAGGATGTGCGTGCCCTCGCCGTCGGCGTTGTAGTTCACGGCTCTGTCACTGCTGATACCGTAACGCGCGGCTGTTTTGACGGCATCTATGTTTGCTCCGATGAACAAAAACTCCCAGCCATGCATTTCTTTCTGCCGTTCGATCATCTTTTTTACCTCTTCACTTGTGTAAATGTGACTTGCATTCTCCTGCCCGTCTGTCGTGATTACGAACATCGTATGCTCCGGCACATCCTCGGGACGTGCGTACTTATGAATATTTCCGATGTGGTGAATTGCACCGCCGATAGCATCGATAAGAGCCGTACAGCCGCGAACCGTATAGTCGTTTTCGGTCATTTTCGGAATGTCCGTAAGTCTGACTCTGTCGTGTAAAACCTCGCTCTCATTATCAAAAAGCACGGTCGAAACATAGCATTCCCCATCTTGCTTCTTCTGCTTTTCAATCATAGAATTGAAGCCACCGATAGTGTCGCTCTCCAGCCCCGCCATGGAGCCGCTTCTGTCCAAAATAAATACGAGTTCGGTAATGTTGTTTTTCATTATAGAAAACCTCTCTTTCATTTAATGTCTGTATTGTACATCAAATTAAGAGAGGTTTGGTCGCTTTGCAGGCGACAATTTATTTATGTAAAGCAGGTTTTACGCTCCTAACAGGCTTTGATCAAAAGCAAACAGCGCCTCGTTGATTTCAAAAATATTGTAATTGCCTTTGCTGATGAAGTATTCGATGATGATGTCAAATTTGTTGCTGTGTGACAGTGCAAACCCTGCCTTGCGAAGCATATCCTCGGTTTCATCAAGTGAAAGCTCCAAGGAAATCGCAAAGGCAAGCGCAGTCTGTTTGCTCGGCTTGTAATTTACATCACTGCGGATTTTTGAAAACAGCTTGCGGTCAATATTCGCCTTCTTATAGCATTCGGCATCGGTCATTCCTTTTTCGTCTATCTTTCGCAGAAGCATTTGTGAAAAACTCTCGTCGATCTGCCGGAGCTTCGTGTCCAAGTCATCCTCGTAAAATATTGCCTTACAGTCGCAGATTTCAAATGAGTCGATGTCCGATTTCTTTTGCTTTTTGTGCGGAGCCATTGACGTCAGCGCATTTATACTTATGCGCTTGTAGCTGTCATCGGTAAGCTCGTCCACGTACTTGTCGTCAATATATTCGGCAATGTCCGTAAACAACTTCTCACCGATCTTATAAGCCGCCTTGTCAAATATAACGATATAGACCGTCATTTCGTTTTCAAGGAGAAAGTCGCCTATAACGTCGATAGCGACCTTCAATGCTTGGTCTTTCGGATATCCGTACACGCCCGACGAGATAAGCGGAAAAGCCACCGATTCGCAACGGTGCTTTTTTGCAAGTGCCAAAGACTCACGATAGCAGGATTCAAGCAAGGTCCTTTCGCCGTGCGTGCCGTCCCGATAAACAGGACCTACGGTATGTATGACATATTTCGCAGGCAGATGATATCCGCCAGTGATCTTCGCCTTGCCGGTCTTGCACCCGCCGAGCGTTCTGCACTCGGCAAGCAGTTTGTCGCCGGCGGCACGGTGAATCGCACCGTCAACGCCTCCGCCGCCGAGCAATGACTCGTTAGCGGCATTGACAATGGCATCCACCTTCATTTTTGTGATATCGTTTCTTACTATTTTAAGTGGCATAGGTGCCTCCTTTCATGCGTGGTGTTTTGTTTTTTTTGTTGCCTTGAAGCTCACGTTCACAAGGAACTGCACTACATCATCTGGCGCGTCGGGAAGAAGCACCGAGATCCAATGAAGCTTGTTCATGTGATAGGCGGGATAGACGCCGTCTGCTACGCCAAAGGAGCCGAACATTTCGACCGGCAGCTTCAGATTGACAATGTCGACCGCCTCATCACTGTCAAAGCCGAACTTGCGCCGTGATACCCGCATCACGAGCGCATACCATTTGCGATTATTACTGTGCCGGAGCACCGCCGTTTCAAAATCCTTTTCAAACGGATAGTCAGGAAATGTGCCGTATGCAGTGAGACAGTAGGAAAGAAAAGCTTGTTTTGTCATTTCATAGTGCACCTTTAATTACAATATACTTTGATTATGTCGCCCAAATGGGAACGATAAGGTTATTTATGTCAAATGCTCCGAATTGTTCTGCCATGCAGAGAAGGGCGCCTGTGCCAAGCTGCAGGGGAGCTTTGTCAATGACTCCGAATGTTCGAGTGATACGTTTGTCGGGTGTGGCAGTTTTTTTGATCTCCAGGGGGCAGAGCTTGCCGTCGCCCTCCATGATGAAGTCAATCTCTTTGGCATCGCGGTCTATATACATCATAGAGTCAAAGAGGTCTCTGACTTTGTTGTACGTCCAAACAAAGGGACGTTGCAAATCGGGCAATCCAATTCTGCCTATACGTAAACCTCTTACCAAATCATCAACCTTGCTCGGTAATATTCTTAAACAACTCTGCTCCCACTGTTATATCCTCACTTATTGTTTATGTTATTGTATGATTCGCGCTTATTCTCCCAACACTTCCAAATACTGATCCAATCGCTTATTGATATACTCCGCGAAGAGCTTTATCATCTCGGAGCGGTGGTCGAAGGCATCGTAATATCGCAATCTGTCGGTGTATTTGATGTCGATTGGCGGATATCCGGCTTTCATCAGTTCAAGGTTGACGATGAGGCGTCCGGTTCTTCCGTTGCCGTCGATGAAGGGATGAATGGTTTCAAACGCGATATGCAGATCGGCGAGTTTTTCAACGATATTGCGCTCGTCGGCGGCGTACTGCAGCATAAGTTCGTTCATTTTTTGCTCAATGAGATATGGCTGGACAGGTTCCTGCTTTGCGCCCATGATGCGGACGGGAACTCTGCGGTACACGCCACGGTCGAGCGGTTTATCCGCAAGGACGAGAGAGTGAATCTGCTTGATGACCGATTCAGAAAGGGGCGTGTGATTCTTGACAAGGTCGCAGATAAAATAGAACGCATCTTTATGACCAACCGCTTCCATGTGATCCTTCAGCGGCTTTCGCTCGATGGTCAAGCCCTTAAGGACCATATCGGTTTCGCGCAAAGTTAAGCTATTGCCCTCGATTGCGTTGGAGTTGTAAGTATATTCAATCATGAAGTCTTCGTTCAAACGTGCTGCTTCACCTTCGGTGAGCGGTCTGCGAGCTTCAAGTTCTTTTTTCTTTCTTTCGACGAGGTCAAGAAGGTTTTTTTCTTTGTGAATGCGTCCGTCAGCGGGTTTTGCGGCGTTATCGGGAATAAACCAGAGCTTACCCTCGCGCCATGCCCCGTCAATTTGTCCGTTTGTGCAAAGAACTCGAACACGTCTGTCGGAAATGCCCCATTTCTCTGCGGCTTGTTTTGTCGTCATTGCCATTAGTCCACACTTTTTTACATTGAGATTTTGCATCTTTTGTATATCGGTATAAGTGTACCATGTTTTCGGAACAATGTCAATCGATTTCGGAATAATAATTTGAATTTTCGGAATAATTAAAACTTGATTTATAGGAAAACTCAAAAAATGTAATTTTTTAGTTAACATCCGAAAAACCGACGCACGCCCTGACAATATCAAAAAAGCCTTTTTGTTTTCGGTCTGATGTATATTTTTATTGTAATACAACAAAAAAACAAATAAAACCGATAATCTGCTATTGCATTTTGCAGAAAAAAGTAATAAAATAAAGAAAAGTAATATTTTTTCGGAAGATTCGCTATTAAAAGTGCGATTGAAAGAAATTCAGACACTTTTGGCAAAAAAGAAAAAACCTCCGAAGAGGCTTTTCGCACACGCTGTGCAGTCAGAGAAACCTGACGATTTGAAAATATTTTTATTTGAACGCGTAGTGTAATTTCATAGGGATCATCCGAAACTACATTTCAATTATAACAAAAGACGGAGGACTTGTCAAGATGTCGGAGAAAAAAATTTATATCGGTCTGGATATCGGAAGCAATTCTGTCGGATACGCGGTAACCGACGACACCTATACCCTGCAAAAATACCATGGTGAACCTATGTGGGGCTCAGCGCTGTTTGATGAAGCAAAATTAAACACTGAGCGTAGAACTTTCCGCACGGCGCGCCGCCGGCTCGATCGCCGCAAACAGCGCGTAAAGTGGTTGGAAGAAATATTCGCGCCGGAAATACTGAAAATAGACGAGCGCTTTTTCCGTCGTCTGAAAGCAAGCGCGCTGTATCGGGAGGACTCCGGGGAAACCGGTTCTTTGTTCGGAAATGAAGGGAGCTATACGGATGCCGAATACCATCGTCAGTACCCGACAATTCATCACCTTATCTGTTCTCTGATGTCCGACCCTACGCCGCACGACGTTCGTCTGGTCTACCTTGCCTGCTCGTGGCTGGTATCGCACCGCGGACATTTTCTCAATACGGTTGATTCGGACAAGATTGAAGATATTATCGATTTTTCTCGGGTATATAGTGATTTTCGGTCGACCTTGGAAGATTTGGGCGAAGAAGAGCTCCTCTCTGCCTTCTCCTCGGAAAAGAAGGAGCAATTTGGAGAAATCCTGCGGAAGAAAACCGGCGTTAATGCAAAATTAAAGAAGCTGAAAGAGCTGTTTCCCGAGCTTGAAAAGTCATTGGAGGAAGAGCCTTCCACGGATCCTAAAACCATGCTTCGAGCTCTCGGCGGAGGCAAAATTCAGGCAAAAGACCTGTTTGGAAACCAAGATTATCAAGGAGACTCCTTCACCCTCTCCTCTAATGCCGATGCCTTGGAACCGATATTTGCAGAGCTGAATGACGGTGACCGAGAACTGCTTGAAAATTTGAAAGCGCTGTTCGACTGGGGCTCGCTTTCTGCCTCCCTTGCGGGTGAAAAATCGGTATCACAGGCAAAAATAGCGGTCTACGAAAAGCACGCGCAGGATTTGAAGCTGCTGAAAAGGATTATTCGAAAATATGCGCCGGACAAATATAACAGTGTATTCCGAGCGACAAACGGCGACAATTACACCGCGTATTCCGGTCACGCATCCCCGCAGGTAAAAGAATTGAAAAAGACCAATAAAGAAGTTTTTTCTCAATTTATCTTGAAAATTGTCAATTCTATTCATCCTGACGAGGAGGATAGAGCCGCTGTGGAAGAAATGAAAGAGCGGCTCAAGGACCAAACCTTCCTCCCAAAGCAAAAGAACTCCGAAAACTGCCTGATTCCGCATCAGCTTTATCTGTATGAACTAAAGCAGATTCTCAAACATGCAGAAGGATATTTGCCTTTTCTGAAAGAGCGTGACAGAGAGGGGCTCTCCGTCTCGGATAAAATCTGCAAAATTTTCACGTTCCGCGTACCGTATTATGTCGGACCGTTGAATAAGAATTCTCCGCATGCTTGGGTGGTCAAGTTTACATCCGAAAAAACCGAACGAATCCTGCCGTGGAATTTTGAGCGTCTTGTCGATGAAGACGAGAGCGAAGCGGCGTTTATCCGGAGAATGACCAACACTTGCACGTATCTTCCGGACAATGAGGTCCTTCCAAAAAACTCCTTGCTCTATGAAAAATTTCAGGTTCTCAATGAAATCAACCCTATTGCAATTGACGGTCAACGGCTTTCGGTGGAATTTAAACAGCGCATTTACCATGAGCTTTTTGAGCAACGCCGAAAAGTAACTCCCAAAGCCATTACGGAATTTCTGCTTAAAAACAATCAGATGGAAAAGGGACAGCAGCTGAGCGGTATCGACACTCAAAGCATTAAGTCAAATCTGAAATCGTGGCACGATTTCCGCTGTCTGCTAAAAAGCGGAAGGCTTACCGAAGCAGACGCGGAAAAAATCATTGAACGCCGCGCATATACAGAGGATAAAAAGCGCTTTGAAAAATGGCTTCGCGCCAACTTCCAAGCTCTGCCGGAGGAGGATATTGCCTATATTTCCCGCCTGAAATACTCGGATTTCGGACGGCTCTCACGTGAATTTTTGACAGAAACGTATGGAAGTGACCGCAAGGACGGAACCGGCGAGGCTCATTCAATCATCGAGCTGCTTTGGAAAACCAACTGTAATTTAAACGAGCTTCTTTCGGATAAATATACTTTTCGGGAACAGATCGAAGATGAAGTCCGAGATTACTATAACGAAAAGCCTAGGACTTTGGACAAACTCGAATCCATGCGGCTTTCAAATTCCGTTAAACGTCCGGTTTTGCGCTCGCTTGTCATCGTAAAAGAGGTTGTAAAAGCGGTCGGCGCAGAGCCCGCCAAAATATTCGTGGAAATGACGCGCGGAGGTGTTCCGGAAGAGAAAAAGACACGAACAAAAAGCCGCCGTGAACAGCTTTTGGAGCTCTACGACAGCTGCAAGGACGACAATGACGATGTACGCGCAATGCGCGAGGAGCTGGAACGTCTGGGAGATGATGCGGACAGCAAGCTGCAGCAGGACAGACTCTTCCTCTATTTTACACAGCTTGGAAAATGTATGTACAGCGGCGATCCGATTAGTCTTGAAGGCTTGGGAACGAGATTCGATATCGACCATATCTACCCGCAGTCGCTGGTCAAGGATGACAGTATTCTCAACAACAAGGTTTTGGTGTGCTCTCATATCAATCAAGGCGAGAAAAAAGATATCTATCCCATAGATGAGGCGATACGTACAAAAATGCGCGGCTTCTGGACGCTCCTTCTTGAGCGAAACCTGATCACAGAGGAAAAATACCGCAGGCTGACCCGTTCCACTCCGTTTAGCGATGAAGAAAAAATGGACTTTATTCAGCGACAGCTGACCGAAACTTCTCAATCTGTAAAAGCAGTTACAACCCTTCTTAAGGAATTTTATCCGCATACCGAAATCGTATATGTAAAGGCAAGATTGACGTCCGAATTTCGACAAGCCTTTGACATCCCGAAATCTCGGCAGTATAACGACCTGCACCATGCGAAAGACGCCTATCTGAACATCGTCACGGGCAATGTTTACAATATGAGGTTTACAAAAAATATTGAATATTTTAATCTTCGGCAGAAATACACTATCAAAACCGAAAAATTGTTTACAAGCCCTCAAAAACACGGAGAGAAAATATTCTGGCGCGGCGCAGCCGATTTGGAAAAGGTAAAATCAGTGGTGGCAAAAAATAACGCGCACCTAACGGTTTACAGCTATTGCAAGCATGGCGGATTTTTCGACGATAATCCGCTGAAAGCCGCCCCCGGACTGATTCCGCGCAAAAAGAATCTCCCGAGCGAAAAATATGGCGGCTATAATAAAGCTTCCATTGCGTTCTTCCTTCCTGTTTGGTACCGCATAGGGAAAAAGAGCGATCTTATAATTATGCCGGTGGATCTTTTGAGGCAAGATCAGGTGCTTGCGGGCACAGATTCCGCAATAGCCTACGCGAAAGAACGCGTCAAGGAGCTTGTCGGAAAGCCGGCGGATGAGCTTTCATTACCTCTCGGCATGAGGATTATCAAAATCAACACACTGTTTTCACTGGACGGTTTTCGCATACATATTACAGGCGTTTCCGGCGGTGCCAGACAGCTTATTGCAGCGCCCTTTACAGCATTCTGTGCAGACGCCAAAGTTGAACGCTATATTAAACGCCTGGAGAGCTTTACGGAAAAGTGTAAAAACAATCCTAAGCTTAAATATCAGCCGGAATATGACAAGCTGACGCCCGAGGAGAATTTACAGCTTTACGATCTCTATATTCATAAGCTGAAAGAATCGGTATACCAGAAACGACCAAACAATCCCGTAGAAACGCTGCTTAGAGGTCGGGAAGCCTTTGAGGCGCTGGACATCAAGGAGCAAGCCAAAGCGCTGCTGAACATTCATACGGTATTTGACAGAAACGGCGGCGGATGCGATCTGACGGCAGTGGGTGGCAGTAAAAATGCCGGTGTATCACTTATCAGCACCAAAGCGTCAAACTGGAAAAACAATTATAGCGACGTCCGTATTGTGGATCAGTCCGCTTCGGGAATCCGTGAAAAGCAGTCCTGCAATCTGTTGGAGCTTATATGAGCTGGCGCACAGTATTGATTTCAAAACAATGTAAATTAGATTACAAGCTGGGATATTTGGTGGTACGCGGAGAGGATGTAAAGCGGGTTTTTCTGGATGAGATCGCCATTCTGGTGGTGGAAAACCCGGCTGTTGCTCTGACCGGATGCCTTATTGAAGCGTTGACGGAAAAGAAAATAAAAGTTGTTTTCTGCGATGCAAAACGCAGTCCGGTTTCGGAGCTTGTGCCGTATCACGGCAGTCATGACAGCTCAATGAAAATCCGAACGCAGGCAGCTTGGCAGCCGGATGTCAAAGCAGCCGTTTGGCGCGAGATCATCACCGAAAAAATTCGCAAGCAGGCAGATTTTTTGGAGGAGCTCGGGCGGTTTCGCGAACACGCGCTTCTGTCTTCCTATATCGGTCAGGTGGAGCTTGCAGACGCCAGCAACCGTGAGGGTCACGCCGCCAAGGTTTATTTCAATGCGCTGTTCGGCATGAATTTCACGCGCAGCGCGGATCTTCCTATCAACGCCGCCCTGAATTACGGCTACAGTCTGATTCTTTCGGCTTTCAACCGAGAGGTTGCCATAAACGGATATCTTACGCAGCTCGGCATTTTTCACGACAATATGTTCAACCACTTTAATTTGAGCTGCGATCTGATGGAGCCTTTCAGGATTTTGGTAGACCGTGAGGTTTATCGCCTCTCCCCGAATACCTTCGGAAAAGAGGAAAAATACGCGCTTTGGAACCTTTTAAATCAGACAGTGCTGATTGATAACAGCCATCAGACCCTGCTCGGGGCAATCAAAATTTACACACGAAGCGTATTTGAAGCCGTCAACGACGCCGACCCGTCCAAAATATTATTTATGAGATTGATATGAGTTACCGATTTATGAGAATGATTGTAATGTTTGACCTTCCGACCGAAACCTTGCAGGACAAGCGCGATTATCGAAAATTTCGTGCCCTGCTGCTAAAAAACGGTTTTTATATGATGCAGGAGTCTATTTACACACGCATGGTTTTAAATCCTTCCGTACAGCACTCGGCAATGACTGCCATCAAAAAAGGAAAACCTTCACAAGGAACGGTTCAAATCCTTACTGTAACCGAAAAACAATTTTCTCAAATGGAATACCTTGTTGGAGAGTACCACAGCGAGGTGGTCGACAGTGATGAAAGGCTGGTAATTTTATGACGTTTGCCTACCCTGAAATCAGCGGATGCTTTGACCTTGGCGACGGAAAACTCCACACGCTTATTATTGAGCATCCCGCGCTGCTGCGGCGTCTGCTTGCCGACGTTCGCGGGCAAATCAACGGAGAGAAGGGAAAGGCGGTTGTCGCGGGCGAAGCCGGCATTCTGGAGCTTGCAAAATATGTTGAAGTTTTGGACAGCTTTATCCCGTTTGATCTGAACCGAAAATCCCTTCTCTCCAAAATAACGATTGCAATGGAAAAATGCGCGCTTTCGCCTGAGCATTATGAAGACTCAATGAAAATTATGGGTGAGATTGAGTCGTTTCTGCACCGACTCGCGTTTGATTTTCCGTGTGATATTATATTCCCGAAATGCAGTCTCAGCGGGCTTCTCCGTTTCAGCTCGCCGGAACTGCGAGAGGAATATGACAGTCTTGCCGAAAAAGTTTTGGATTATATGGAGCTTGTCACAGAATTTGACCGTCCCAAACTGTTTTTGACAGTCAATTTGCGTTCCTATTTGGAGGATTCTGTTTTTTCCCTGTTTGCCGACACGCTTCTCTCGCACGGGTATCAGATTTTGATGATTGAAAATTATGAAAAAACAAGGATTCCTCAAGAAGAAAGACGAATCATCGACATTGATTTGTGCGAAATCGGTTGACAATCACGGTGATTCATGCTAAAATAAATTTGTGAGATGTTTGAGACCCTTTTTACGCGCGCTCTCTCAAAATTCAACGCGATTGTAGTCGTGATTTCAGAACGACTTCAGGTTCTGAAGCTTGAATTTTGAGATTTGAGGTTTGAGAGTAGTGTAATTTCATAGGGATCTCAAACTACCGCTCAGATACTCTTCCTTATATTCGAGTTTGAGAGTAGTGTAATTTCATAGGGATCTCAAACGGAAATAATTCATGTCCGGATACTCTCCGGGTTTGAGAGTAGTGTAATTTCATAGGGATCTCAAACACAAAAGGAACAAGATATAAGAGAAGAAGGTTTGAGAGTAGTGTAATTTCATAGGGATCTCAAACTTAAAGCACCGCTGTTTCCGCCGATATGATGTTTGAGAGTAGTGTAATTTCATAGGGATCTCAAACGGAAATAATTCATGTCGGGATACTCGCCGGGTTTGAGAGTAGTGTAATTTCATAGGGATCTCAAACATTATAAAAGCTATTTAACAATCCAGAATAGTTTGAGAGTAGTGTAATTTCATAGGGATCTCAAACTACCACAAGTTTTTTATTCGCAAGTTCCGCGTTTGAGAGTAGTGTAATTTCATAGGGATCTCAAACACGTTAACCTTTGTACATACTCCGCAGCGAGTTTGAGAGTAGTGTAATTTCATAGGGATCTCAAACAATAAATCTTCGATGATGTTTCCGCATTCCGTTTGAGAGTAGTGTAATTTCATAGGGATCTCAAACACCATAGTCTTACACAATGATTGTCTTTTTGTTTGAGAGTAGTGTAATTTCATAGGGATCTCAAACTGAAGAATAGCGAGAGAAAGAGGTTAAAGAGTTTGAGAGTAGTGTAATTTCATAGGGATCTCAAACTATCAGTTGTAAAAAAAAGATTTGCTTCAGGTTTGAGAGTAGTGTAATTTCATAGGGATCTCAAACCTTTCCCGACTTTGCAATCGTGCCAAGACTGTTTGAGAGTAGTGTAATTTCATAGGGATCTCAAACTTTTTGTTTACGGACGAAACAAGGATACGGTTTGAGAGTAGTGTAATTTCATAGGGATCTCAAACAAATCTGTTTTTTTGGAAGGGTTTGAGAAGGTTTGAGAGTAGTGTAATTTCATAGGGATCTCAAACCGGATGCAAGGAATCTGATGGTTCACACAAGTTTGAGAGTAGTGTAATTTCATAGGGATCTCAAACTTCCCAGTGTGTTTCCATTGTACCGTATCGTTTGAGAGTAGTGTAATTTCATAGGGATCTCAAACTTAAAATTTGTCTGTAATCATAATACATAAGTTTGAGAGTAGTGTAATTTCATAGGGATCTCAAACAGCAAGTAAAGTCATATGACCAAAAAAAGAGTTTGAGAGTAGTGTAATATCATAGGGTTCTCAAACCGAGGTTCGACAACACATCCAAATAAACGTAAATCTTGCGTATTGCGGCTTTTGCGCATTGGCGCGAAAGTTCTGATATCTCTGTCAATAACACGAAAAATCTTTTTAGCCTCCGATTGACAGAACAGAAGGAATGGCGGAAAGGTCTCTGCTTTGAAGCGATTCCCAAATGACGAGGTGTGAAAATGAAAGTAATGATCGGTATTTTTGCGTTTGTGATTTTCGCCTGTATCGGCAGCTTTATAGGCGTATGTTATGACCGAATACCAAAGGGCGAAAAGGTATGGAAGGGGCGTTCGCATTGTGACCTTTGCGGTCGAACGCTCGGCGCATGGGAGCTGATTCCGATTGTCAGCTTTATTTGCCTTAAGGGTCGGTGCCGCAAATGTAAGGGGAAGATATCGATTGCAAGCACTTTAATCGAAATATGCACGGCGGCGGTAGGTACCCTTGCGGTACTTGTCTACGGTCTGACGGTGCAGGGAATTGTATTCGGTTTTGCAGCTTGCATTCTTTTTGAAATCGCACTTATTGACCAAAAGACAATGAATATTTCAGACCTTACATGCCTTCTTGTCGCACTTTGCGGCGTAGTCCTTACTGTCGTGAACGGGAGCTACATATCGTCGCTTATCGGCATGGTTTGCGTCAGTCTGCCGTTTTTTATCATCAAATTGTTCGGCGGAATGGGAATGGGAGACGTTAAGCTCATGTGCGCGGTCGGTATTCTGCTCGGGTGGCAGCAAACGCTCCTTGCCGCGTTTTTCGGTCTCATTATCGCAAGCGTCGCGGCACTGATTTTAAAAGCAACCGAAAAGAAGGGCTGGAAAAGCGAGATCCCATTCGGTCCCTACCTTTGCGCCGGCACGTACCTCTCAATGCTTGTCGGCACGCAATGCATCGATGCGTATTTGTCGCTGTTTCCATAGGAAGGGAATATCAATATATGAATATAGCTTCGATATTTCACCCCGAAAGAGTCTTTCGCTTAGCGCTCTGCCGTACTGCCGAGCTTGCAAATCAAGAGACGAATTTGAAGGCTTGATAATCACAGCGGCGGCGGTTGACAAAAAGGAGCCGCCACGCTCATATTAAAGGAAAATATAATTTTAACGTCTTAATAAAAGCCAAGCCGCGGTATATTGCCGCCGGCTGTCGGAAAGTAATATTCAAATGCATGAGGGCGCAGTCGAAAAACTGCGCCCTCACCTTTCTCCCGCACATTTTTTGTGCGGGAACAATCGCTTCTTCCGAGCGCTCGAAAAACAAGTCGATAATCTTGCCGTCATCCATATCTGCATCGCCTCCTTATTTGAGCCTCACTTATAATCTAAAGAAAAGCCTCGGTTTGTTAACAAAAAGCAGAAAAATATTGCCTTCTTTGATATTATAGCGCATATATGCTGCTTGGCTGTTACAAAAGCGCACTTACTTTAGAAAATGTTAAGCGCATGGATTTAGACAAAGAGCAAGACGCATTTCTTTTGCGCGGTCTGCCGTTTATTTAAAATCCGATTGAAACAAATATTTACCTCGATATGCCGTCGCCCGGTTTCGGACGGCGGCGTTTTCGGCGCCGAATGAAAATATCACCACCGCCGTGCGGCGGGGGTGATATTTAATCAAAGTTATTTGTTTATTGTCATTTGCGGCACATTTGAGAGTCGTATCCCATTTCGGACGAGGTCTCGGGGTGGAGTATAATGCGGTCTATTGCCATGCCGTCCTCACGGCCCATGACGGTAAGTATAGTTTCTCCTTTGCCTATTGCGTATGTGCCGATTTCTATCCACACGAACCCGTCGGTGGCGTCAAGGTCGTTTTTGACAAAGGAGCCTTTGCCGCCGATAGACATTATTATCGAGTCGTCGTCAAGTCCCGAACACTTGATAAGCGCCCATATTGAATAAGTGCCGCTCTTGGGGACATCGACGGTGAAATTCATCCTGGCGGTTTGGCTGTTTTGAACGCTGGTTGAAGAATAACTTGAGCCGGTGTTGGGCCCGAAGAACATTGCTCCGCCGTATATTCCGGCAGCCTTTGACCATGCAAAGCCTTTGCCGTCGGTGCTTTCCGTGGTGTTTGCGTATTCGGACTGTTCAAGCGCGGCTTCGACGTCTATAATAATATTTCCGTTCGCGTCGGCTGTGAACGCATTGCCGCTGACTTCTGTGTCTACGTATTCGTAAATTTCAAGGCTCCCGACGATCCAGGAGGTTCCCGAGAAGGTGAGGCTTATTATGCCGTCGTCACCCGAGCTTGCGACAAAGGCGTAATGGTATACCTTCTTGCCCGAAACGTTGATATTGTCAAGCAGAATATCACTGCCGCTTGTTATTCTCATATTCGAAGCGGAGAGCGTACCGGCAGGGTCTCCGACCGAGACGGTGAAGGAGAACTTGCTGTTTGCGGGGACTCTGAGCTTAAGCGTTGCCTGCGAGTCGCCGTATACGAAGCCGTTGTCAACAGTCGGGCTCTTTGATACAGTGCGAACATATGCTTTAAGCGCTCCGACGTCCTCCCATTCCCAGCCGTTGCTCTCGAGCGAGCCCTTGCTTTGGCTTACTCTTGCATATCCCGACTGGAGAGCGCCGGTGTCGCTTGTAAAGTCAAGAAGGGAAGAATATTTCACCCATTTTACATTGTCAAGCGAGGTCTCGGGAAGCGTTCCGACCCCTGCACGTGTCCAAGAGACTGTGTTGAAGGTCTCGGGAGCACTCAGACGTGAGGTCACGTTCGGGTCTTGATTAAAGACGATATTGTCAAACGCCTGCATGGAGTTCACCATGTAAATTCTTATGGTGTGCCAGCCCGGCTCGTCTATTGTGATATTCATTTTGAGCTGTTCGATGTGCATCTTTATCATGTTGCCCCATGCGCTGTGGTCTGCATCGTCAGCGGTTGTCGTTCCCGCAAGATGGCTGACGGGTGCGCCGTCAAGCGACCATGCGGTGCTGCAATACGAACGACCCTGCGCGGATTCGTTAAGGGTGGGGAGCCTGAAGAAGGTGCCGTAATAAAGTCCGGTGTTTGTAAAGTAGATTTTATATTCAAGATACGGCGAGTTTTCACTTGCATTTTCGAGTGAAAGTCTCTTGTTGACAAATCCCGTGTCGCTCTGCGAAAGAGCCATCATAACTCCGCCGCTTCTTCCGAGCCCGTCGATATATTTCCACTCAAAGCCGCTGTTTGCGACGTTTGCGGTGTAGTGCTCGGCTTCGATTGAAACAAGACCGTTTTCCTCATAATAGCCTTTTGTTTCCTCTTTTGACGGGTCAATCTTGTGCTTTGTAGCGCTTATTTTCACGCTTTGAGTCGTGCTCTCGCCGTTTGAGAGGGTTATGACGTCCTCTTTTGTCTCTCCCGCCGCGAAGCGCTCCCAGTCAATTGTGAGCAAATACCGCTCTTCAACCTCAACCGTGCCTTCGTATATTGTATAAGTTCCGTTGGCAGTTCCGGTAAGGCGGTTGCCGTCCTTGTCGGTGATAATTATATATGAGGGAGCAGTGAAAGCGTAGCTTTGCTTGCCGCTTCCCATACTGAATATATCCATAAAGCGGATATTGTCGTTAAGGCTTCCGAATTTCAGGGTTATATCGTCGGTAAGAAGAGTCTGACCTTCAACCGCAAAGCCGACCTTTCCGATAGCCTGACCGCTTGAGGCGCGTTTTACATCAGGCGCGCCCTCGGGCATCGGGATTGCGCTGTTATACGGGTTCATTATTTTATTCCATTTGCCGCCGGCAAGCTTCTTGTTGTAGTACTCGACCTCGTCAAGTACCTTTTGGTGCGCCGCCTCGCTGAGATCCGCGTATATGTTTGCCGCCGCATAGCGCCCCTGACTGTAGCAAAGCTCGTTCATGTGCCAATACACATGCTTTTCGATTATCAACAGATATGAATAGATAGTGTAATGGAATATTTCGTAAAAGGCGTCTTTGTTTGCATCGGGCAGGGAATTGTAAAGGGCAAGCGACTGATTGTATATCTCTGTCAGCCTGTTTATAACCTTCATGCCTTCACTGCCGTAGTTCACGACGCTGTAAATATTGTTATTGTTGTTTTGGTGCTTGTCGACTATCTCGGGATAATAGTTTCGCATCATCTGATAGAAATCGGTAAGCGAGCTTGCAAACATTTTGGAGGTTTCGCTGTCAAAGCCGAAATTCTGCTGTAAGAAAGCGGTTGTATATTCCTCCGTATTGTTTTCGGTGTGCGAGTCCACATCCCATGAGAGATCCATAAAGTATTCGACCTTAAGCTCGCCGGGCTTTATGTCGCCCACGTTGAGCACCCACATGTCGTCATTTCCGGTGTAGTAGCACTTGCGCATCTCCTCGGCTATTATGGGCAGGGGAGTGTTGCTCAGCCACAGATAGCTTGCGGGGCGACCCCAGTATGAAACGTGATAGTACATACCGAAGCTCTCGTACTTTTCAAGGTCCTCTTCCGAAACGACCGAACGCACATATCCGTGGTTGTCGTCGGCGTACATAAGGCAGGTGTCGGAGGGCAGACCGATATCATATTTAAAGTATTCCGCCGCTTCCTTGTAAACGCAGTAGGCGGTCTGGAATTTTATAGCCTCGCCGGTCTCTTCCTCGTATTTCTTTTCGTATTTTTCAAGAATTTTAAGCTGAGCCTGAACCGCCTTTTTAACGACGGTGGCTTTGCCGCGGTAGGAGGTGTCCGAGAGGGCTGAACAGTTGATGCCCGAATCGTGAACTCCGCGCAATCCTATCATATAGATATTTTCAAATCTGTAGTTTTCGGCAACGCGTTCTTCCCAATATGCGTTCATTGCCTCGGCGTTAACCGTGTAGTCGTATGAATTGTACCAGCTTCCGCCCACCATGCGGAGATTGTATTTTCCTTGGTTGTCATTGCACCAGCTGACCCATTCGCCTTCGTTGTCCCTGAGCATCATTTCACAGTGGCTGGCGGACATAACAATGCCGTAGTCGTCTGCAAGCTCGGCGTTGTAGGAAATACCGGTTTTCGGGTTTTTGTACTTGTTGAACGCTTCGGAAGCAGCGTGCATTGCAGGCCAAAGGGTGTTGGCTTTAAGTCTGAGCAGCAGCTCGAAGACGTTAGCGTATGCGCCGGGATTGGGCTTGCCGGGGCTGTCTTTGCTGACAAACCGAGCGCTCCACGCGGTAAAGTTCTCTTCGTCGTTAAGGAAAATACCGCGGTACTTAACGTCAGGCTTTTCTGTTTGCAGAAGAGTTTCGAGAGGCAGCTCTATTTTGTCCTTGTGCTCTGTCGCAACGTCAGCCCAATAATACCACGGGGAGACGCCTATCTGCTCGGAGAGCTCATAAGTGCCGTAAATTGTTCCTCTCTTGTCGCTTCCGACAATAACTATGGCTTTTGCAAGGTCGCTTGTGGGATTTTCGACCGCCATTATCGAGTATGCCTCCCACTCTCCCTCAATTGAGGAGACGTCAATAATGCCCTCGTCGTACAGCGAGTCGACAAGCTCGCTGTGACCGAGCGTTCCTATAATTATGCCTACTCCCGCATCTGCGAGAGCGTCTGCGCTGTTAACTATTGCCGCCTTCTCGCCCGTTACTCTATTAAAGTCCTCGGAAAGGTCGCCGACAGCGCGCACGGTCTGCTTGTAGTCAGCCTCGTCAACGTATATTATAGGCTTTACCGAAGAATCGTAGAGCAGAATTGTTTCTCCTGCGTATACAAAATCCGCGGGGTTTTTCTTGTTTTTCGTTGTTTGCTCGCCGCTCTTGCCCGACTTACAGCAGGTAAGAAGCGGACATACCATAATCAGCGCAAGCGACAGGGCAAGCAGACGTATGATTTTGGAATTTTGTTTGTTTTTCATTTGGTCCTCCCTTTGTGTTTTTCCTCGGCTCAAATCCTTTGGCAGGATGTATCCCTCTTCTCTCGGAAGGTATATTTTATGAAAATCGGCGGAAGCTGCCCCTCCTTTGATTATAAGGCACGGCAGGGGTCGCGCCCTTGCGCGTCATTTGACGCGGCAAGCCCTCTGAAGAAGAATTTTTTTGCATGAAAATGATACACCATATTGCCATCCGATATTATTATAGCAGAATATCATGGTTTTTTGTCCTACATTTATGAGCGATTATTTGAAAATAGTACAAATATTGAGTAAGATTCTTTCGGCTTTTTGAACAGCTTGAATAGAATACTCAAAATATTAAAAATATTCAAAGCAAAATGCGCCGTAAATACCGCCAAGGAAATTGCCCTTCGGTGGATTTCTTCACAATTTCGGCGTATAATTTCGAATGTCGGAAGGGTGTAAGACAAAGCGAATATTTATGCCGAAAGTATTTTTGACAGAGCCGTTTAGAGAAAAGAAACAGAGCTTGCCGTTTTGTACTCGGCTGTAAAAGAAACCCGACAAAACTTCGCACAAAACGTCGGGAAAGCAGTATTTCCTTTTGGTAAAATACATACAGACAGGGAGGGAGAGTATGGACTGGATTACCGGTATGCAAAAAGCTGTTGACTATATTGAAGATCACCTTAGCGAAACGATTGATTACGAGAAGGTCGCCGCCGAGTGCTTTTCATCAAGCTATCACTTTCAGCGCGTGTTTGGTATTCTTTGCGGTTTTACCGTCGGCGAGTATATCAGAAATCGCAGACTGTCGCTTGCGGGTATTGAGCTTGCCGCAGGCGACGCAAAGGTAATCGATGTTGCGCTGAAGTACGGCTATGAATGTCCGGACAGCTTTGCAAAGGCATTTAGAAATTTCCACGGCATATTGCCGTCAAAGGCGCGCGGCAACGGCAGTATGCTAAAATCATTTTCCCGCCTCGTACTAAAATTATCTTTGGAAGGAGGTAAACTTATGAATTACAGAATTGAAGAAAAAGAGGAAATCATTTTAACGGGATATAAGCGCCATTTTGAAGGCGTGCCCGGACAGCGCGAAGAACAAGAAAAAGACATGTATGTTACAACAAGACCGTTGCAATATATTCTGGGAGCCTTGGCGGGGGATGTTGAAACGGACTATAACGTTATTGCAAATGCAAGCGATAACGGATACGATTTTTATATTGCAAATCAGTTGACAAAATATCACAGAGACAACCTTGATAGGGAATACATTCTCGGCACCGAATTTGCGAGCTATTATGAGAACATCACTATTCCAAAATGCACCTATGCAATATTTGAAACGGAAAGATGCACATACCCGACGCTTGTTTTTCTTGAGCTGAGGCGCCAAATTGCAAGTGAGTGGCTTCCTGCATCGGGGTATCAATTAGCCGATTCTCCGGAAATTGTGGTAACTCATTGGTACAGAGGAGCCAAAAAAGACGAGCGCTACCGTGAGCTGTGGGTCCCGATTACGCGTTGCGAATAACCCCTTTTGCCGCCTGCACCCTGCGGGCGGTATTTTTTGCGCTTTTTTCTCCTTTAAATAATATTTCAAAAGCTCCGAGAATTTTATAAAATCAAAGGTCGATTTTCTCTCAAAAAAATTAAAAAAATGCGATTTAACGGTTGACAAATAACAACTAAGGTGATATAATGGTACAAATCGAATTTAAACACGTTGAAACGGATAAGTAAACGGCTTATGCCCAAGCAGAGAGATGCCGGTCGGTGCAAGGTATCGGGAGGGGCTGTTGAAGCTCGCCGTGGAGTGGTCGCGCCGAAAGGAACAGTAAGCGCGGACGGGAGTTCCCGTGACAGAATAAAGGTGTGTTGGCACCTGAGTGCGCTCGTTCGGGCGAAAAAGAGTGGTACCGCGGAAGAATATTTTGTGCTCTTTCGTCTCTTTGCTTTCCGCATTGCGGAGCTTATGGGGCAAAGAGTTTTTTTGTTGCCCCGCTTCGCAGCCGAAAGAGAAAAAATAAGAAGGCAATGAAAGGATTCCGTAAAAGGAAAAAGTGAACATGCAAAGTAAAAAAGGCGAAATAATGAACGGAGCGCGAATTGTAATCGAAACGCTCATAGAACAGGGAGTTACCGACGTTTTCGGCTATCCCGGAGGGCAGGTCCTCAATATTTACGACGAACTTTACAAGGCTTCCGACAGGATAAACCACGTGCTTACCGCCCACGAACAGGGAGCCTCCCACGCGGCGGACGGATATTCGAGAGTTACGGGAAAGGTGGGAGTCGTTATTGCTACCTCCGGTCCCGGGGCTACAAATCTTGTTACCGGCATTGCGACCGCGATGCTCGATTCGATACCTATGGTTGCGATAACCGGAAACGTGCCTACAAGCCTTATAGGCAGGGACAGCTTTCAGGAAATAAACATAACCGGAATAACGCTTCCCATAACAAAGCACAACTATTTTGTAACCGACGTAAACGAGCTTGCCGACACTATAAGGGAGGCGTTCAAAATCGCAAAATCGGGCAGACCGGGACCTGTACTTATCGACATACCGAAGGACGTTCAGACATCAGAGTGCGAATTTGTCAAAGGCGGGGTTGTCGCGCCCTATCCTCAGCTTGTCGCCGAGGACTCGCTCATTGACAGGGCGGTTGAGCTTATAAACGAGTCCGAGCGCCCCTATATCTATATAGGAGGCGGAGCCGCCGGGCGCGCGATGACAGAGGACATTATGGCGCTTGCCGAGAAGATTGACGGCTATATCGGATGCACCTTCATGGGTCTTTCTGCGCTCAAAAACTCATACGAAAGATTTCTCGGAATGCAGGGTATGCACGGAAGATACGCTTCCTCAATGGCAAATAAGGAGGCTGACCTTATCCTTGCAGTCGGTGTGAGATTCAGCGACAGAGCCACCGGAAACGCCGCAAAATACTCAAAATCCGCAAAAATAATTCAGCTTGACACAGACCTTTCGGAAATAAACAAAAACGTACACGTTGAGGTCGGAATAACCGGAAGCATCGTTTCTTCGTTTAAAAGAATCCTTGAAAGATGCGAAAAGAAGGAGCGCCCGCAGTGGAGAGCGCTTGTAGGTGAGCTTCGGCAGGAAGAAAAGAGAATAAGCGACAAGGCGGAAGAAAAATCGAAGACCCAAATGACGCCGAAGCGCATATTCGATATAATAAACGAGATAAAGGACGAAAACACGATTATTGCCACAGACGTCGGACAGCACCAGATGTGGACTGCTCAATATGTCGACTTTGAGAGGGCTCGCCGCTTTGCTTCAAGCGGCGGACTCGGGACCATGGGCTATGGGCTCGGAGCGGCAATAGGTGCCGCAATTGCAAGCGGCGACAGAACTGTTCTCATAACGGGTGACGGAAGCTTCGGAATGAACCTTAACGAGCTTGCCACAGCCGTCAGCTACAACACGCCGATAGTCATAGTGCTTATGAACAACGGAGTGCTCGGAATGGTGAGACAGTGGCAGACGCTCTTTTACGGCAAGCGCTATTCAAACACCGTTCTTGCAAGAAAAACTGACTATGTAAAGCTTGCAGAGGCGTTCGGCGCCGTCGGCAGAAGGGCAAGCACGCTTGAAGAGTTTCGCGCGGCGTTCTCGGAGGGGATGAAGCACGACGGACCGTTCCTTATCGACACAATTATCGGAATGGATGAATTTGTACTTCCGATGCTGCCTCCCGGAGGCTCTATTGAGGATATTATAACCTCGGTCGATTTAGAAAATGACAATACAGACGGTACAAAGGAGGAGAAAAAATAATGCGTTCGGTAATTTCGGTTTATGTTGACAATAAATACGGCGTGCTAATGCGCATTACAAACCTCTTTATGCGCCGCGGCTTTAATATCGACTCGCTGACTGTCGGCGAGACGGACGATCCTCTCTTTTCGAGAATAACTCTGACGATTAAGGACGACGAGAACGTCATTGAACAGCTTATAAATCAGCTTAAAAAGCTCCACAACGTAAGGCAGGTAAAGCTGCTTCAGGACGCAAGCTCGGTTGAGCGCGAGCTCATGCTGCTTAAGGTTAAAAACACACCCGAAAACAGAAATGAAATAATGGTCGCCGCCGAGATATACCGCGCAAAAATAGTCGATTACAAGCCGGACGCAATGTGCGTCGAGGTCACTGGCGAGCCTAACAAAATAGACGCTTTTATCGACGTCATGAAGCCGCTCGGAATAGTTGAAATGTGCAGAACCGGCGTTGTTGCCCTTGACAGGGGAAGCAGTATCATGGAAAAGACCAAGGACAGATACGAATAAAAAAGCAAAATCAAAAAAATTTTATATATAAAAAAGGAGATTTTATTATGCAGAACATTTATTATCAGCAGGATTGCAATCTTGCAAAGCTTAACGGAAAAACAGTCGCCATTATCGGTTACGGCTCACAGGGACACGCGCACGCTCTCAACCTTAAGGATTCGGGAGTAAAGGTGATAGTCGGTCTTTATGAGGGCAGTAAGAGCTGGGCAAAGGCAGAGTCTCAGGGACTTACCGTAATGACTTCGGCAGAGGCGGCAAAGAACGCGGATATCATAATGATTCTTATCAACGACGAGAAGCAGGCAAAGCTCTACAAAGAGAGTATCGAGCCTTATCTTACCGAGGGAAAGACGCTCGCTTTCGCACACGGCTTCAACATTCATTTCGGATGCATCAAGCCGCCCAAAAACGTAAACGTTATAATGATTGCCCCCAAGGGACCGGGACACACTGTTCGCAGCGAATATCAGGCGGGCAAGGGAGTTCCCTGTCTTGTGGCAGTCGAGCAGGATGCTACGGGAGACGCGCTTGAAATAGCTCTTGCATACGCGCTCGGAATCGGCGGCGCGCGCGCGGGTGTGCTTGAAACAACCTTCAGAACAGAAACCGAGACAGACCTTTTCGGCGAACAGGCAGTGCTTTGCGGTGGCGTATGCGCGCTTATGCAGGCAGGCTTTGAAACTCTCGTTGAGGCCGGCTATGACCCTCGCAACGCATACTTTGAGTGCATCCACGAGATGAAGCTTATCGTTGACCTTATCTATCAGAGCGGCTTTGAGGGAATGCGTTATTCGATATCCAACACGGCGGAGTACGGCGACTATGTTACGGGGCCGAAAATCATCACCGCCGAGACCAAGAAGACAATGAAGAAGATTCTTTCCGACATTCAGGACGGTACCTTTGCAAAAGAATTTCTTCTTGACATGTCGGACGCGGGCGCTCAGGTTCATTTCAACGCCATGAGAAAGCTTGCCGCAGAGCATCCTTCCGAAAAGGTCGGTAAAGAGGTGCGCAAGCTTTACAGCTGGAGCGACGAGGACAAACTCATCAATAACTGATATACAAAAAACGGAGTATCAAAATGATTAAGGAACAAATAGTCGACGGCTTTCAAAACGCCCCGCACCGCAGTCTTTATCACGCGCTGGGGCTTACGGGCGAGGAGCTTTCCCGTCCGCTTATCGGTATTGTAAGCTCGTATAACGAAATCGTTCCGGGACATATGAATCTTGACAAGATAGTCGAGGCGGTAAAGCTCGGAGTGGCTATGGCAGGGGGAACCCCCATAGTCTTTCCGGCTATCGCCGTGTGCGACGGTATTGCGATGGGACATACCGGAATGAAATATTCGCTTATAACAAGGGACATTATTGCCGATTCAACCGAGGCAATGGCGCTTGCCCACGGCTTTGACGGGCTTGTCATGGTTCCCAACTGCGACAAGAATGTGCCCGGACTGCTTATGGCGGCGGCAAGGGTGAACATCCCGACAATCTTTGTCAGCGGCGGACCCATGCTTGCCGGCAGAGTGAACGGCAAAAAGACCTCTCTTTCAAGCATGTTCGAGGCGGTCGGCGCATACAGCGCGGGAAAAATCGACGAAGCTCAGCTTCGCGTTTGCGAGGAAAAGACCTGCCCAACTTGCGGCTCCTGCTCGGGAATGTATACGGCAAATTCAATGAACTGCCTTACCGAGGTCCTCGGAATGGGGCTTGCCGGAAACGGCACGATACCCGCGGTTTATTCGGCAAGAATCGAGCTTGCAAAGCACGCAGGAATGCAGGTTATGGAGCTTGTCAAAAAGAACATACGCCCTCGTGACATAATGACAGAGAGCGCGATAAGAAACGCGCTTACTGCCGACATGGCGCTCGGCTGTTCGACAAACAGTATGCTTCACCTGCCGGCAATTGCCAACGAGTGCGGCATTAAATTCGATTTAGACATGGCAAATAAAATCAGCGAGAAGACCCCCAATCTCTGTCACCTTGCTCCCGCGGGACCGACTTATATTGAGGACCTTAACGAGGCGGGCGGAGTGTACGCGGTACTGAAAGAGCTCGATTCTTTGGGACTGCTTGACTCAAACGTCATGACCTGCACCGGAAAGACCTTAAAAGAAAATATCGTAAACGCCGAAAACCGCGACCCGAGCGTTATAAGACCGATTGACAACCCGTACAGCAGGACTGGCGGTATCGCGGTGCTTCGCGGCAACCTTGCCCCTGACGGATGCGTGGTAAAGCGCAGCGCGGTGGCTCCCGAAATGCTTGTTCACACGGGTCCCGCCAAGGTGTTTGACAGCGAAGAGGAGGCTATTGCCGCAATTTACGCCGGCAAAATAGTCAAGGGCGACGTTGTGGTAATCAGGTATGAGGGACCCTCGGGAGGTCCCGGCATGAGAGAGATGCTCTCTCCGACCTCGGCAATTGCCGGCATGGGGCTTGACAAGGACGTTGCGCTCATCACCGACGGAAGGTTCTCGGGAGCCACACGCGGCGCCTGCATAGGGCATATTTCGCCCGAAGCGGTTCGCGGCGGTCTTATCGCCTACATCAAGGACGGGGATATAATAAGCATTAATATTCCCGAGTATTCAATAAATCTCCTCCTGGACGAAAAGGAGCTTAATGAGCGCCGCAAGACCATGGAGATAAAACACAAAACCGATATAAAGGGCAGTCTAAAAAGATATGCAGATATGGTAAGCTCCGCCGACAAGGGCGCGATTATCAACAAATTCGAGTGATTATGACAGAACGGCAATATAAAACGCTTGCCTGCGAGCTGTCAATGCTTAGCGTTTTCAGAGGAATACTTTTCAAAAAGCCTATGGAGGTATTCCTCTCTTACCTTGGCTCAAGCGGCGATATTTATGAGAAGGCAAGGCTGTACGGGGAATTTGTTTACTCGCTTGCAGATTACAATTACAGCTTTTCCGACTTTCTCAAAAAAGCGGTATATGAGGATGAAAACAAATATATTGTAAGCGCGGCAAAGGGATGTTCCTTGCCTGAGACGCTTAAAATCAACGCGCAAAGCGAGCTTGGACTCTTTTCCTCTCTCACAAGGCTTGATTATCTCACTCTTGCCCCCGAGCTTGACGGATACAAATTTAATTATCCGAGGTTTGACAACACGCCGACCGACATTGAAAGCGAATATCAAAACAGGATAAGCAATATCGGAAAATACGGCTATGGGATATTTGCCGCCTCGAAAATGTTCAGAGTTTCAAAAAATGAGATAGTCCCGGTGGCTTATTCCGATGATGTGAGCCTTGACATGTTCGTAGGCTACAAAGAGGAAAGACAAAAGGTGTTTGAAAACACCAAGGCGCTTGCCCTCGGACGCACTGCGGCAAACGTTCTGCTTTTCGGAGACGCGGGGACGGGAAAATCCTCGACTGTAAAGGCGTGCGCGAATTTCTTTTTTGAGGACGGAGTGCGCCTTATAGAGCTTCGCAAGGACCAGCTTTTCGAGCTGCCCTACGTAATGGGCAAAATAGCGGACAATCCGCTGAAATTCATTATATTTATCGACGACCTGTCATTTAATAAAAACGATGACAGCTTCAGTATGCTGAAAGCGGCGCTTGAAGGCTCAGCCTCCGCCAAAGCGAAAAACGCCGTGATATACGCCACAAGCAACAGGCGGCATATTGTCAAGGAGAGCTTTTCGGACAGAAGCACAGCGGACGATATTCATCACAGCGATACCGTGGAGGAGCTTATGTCTCTTTCCGACCGTTTCGGCATCACGGTGTATTTTGCAAAGCCAAATAAAGCGCTCTATCTTGAGATAGTTCACGCGCTTGCAAAAAATCGCGGCATAATAATTAACGAAAGCGAGCTTGATGTAAAAGCGGAAGCGTTTGCCCTTGCCAAAGGCAGTCGCTCGCCCAGAGCCGCGGAGCAATTTGTACTCAGTTTACTTTGAAAGGTATTGTATGGAAAATAAAATGTTGACTCTTGACAGCGTGTACAAGGCAAGCTACGTATTAAAAAACGTCATAAGAAAAACCGACGTTATATATGCGCCGAAGCTTAAAAAAGGCGCCGAGCTTTATCTTAAAACCGAGAATTTGCAGATAACCGGCTCATTCAAGGTGCGCGGCGCATATTATAAAATGTCTCAGCTGAGCGACGAGGAGAAAAAACGAGGGGTTGTTGCATGTTCTGCGGGCAACCACGCTCAGGGTGTGGCTCTTGCCGCCAGAGAAAACGGAATAAAGGCGGTTATATGTCTTCCTGACGGCGCGCCTATTTCCAAGGTTGAGGCGACAAGAAGCTACGGCGCAGAAATATGCCTTGTCGAGGGCGTATACGACGACGCTTACGCCAAAGCGCTCAGCCTACGTGACCAAATGGGATATACCTTTATTCATCCCTTTGACGACCCCGACGTGATAGCCGGGCAGGGAACTATATCGCTTGAGCTTTCACAGCAAATTCCCGATATGGATGCGATAATAGTACCCGTCGGGGGAGGCGGACTTATTTCCGGTATGGCGTATACCATAAAATCCCTGAATCCCAATATTAAAGTTTACGGGGTTCAGGCGTCGGGCGCTCCCTCAATGCTAAATTCCATTCAGGATTCGCGCATTGAAATGCTTGACGCAGTATCGACCATTGCAGACGGCATTGCCGTAAAGAAGCCCGGCTCGCTTACATATGATATTTGTTCGAAATATGTGGACGACATTGTGACGGTGACGGATGATGAAATATCCGCGGCAATTCTTGCCCTTATGGAGCAGCACAAGCTTGTAACAGAGGGTGCGGGAGCCGTGGCTGTTGCAGCCGCGATGTTCGACAAGGTCGACCTTGCGGGCAAAAAGACGGTCTGTCTGCTTTCGGGCGGAAATATAGACGTGACGATTTTGGCGCGGGTCATAACAAGAGGACTTCTTATGTCGGGCAGGAGCTGTCAGCTTAATATCGAGCTTCAAGACAAGCCGGGACAGCTTATGAACGTTTCGAGAATTATCGCACAGCAGGGCGGAAACGTCACGTCGGTCTATCACGAGCACACAAACGAAGGCTCGGATATTACAGGCTGTTATTTACGCCTCACCTTGGAAACCCGCGACTTTGAACATATAGAAAAAATCAAGAAAAATCTAACCGATTTCGGTGTGAAAATATTATAAAAATATTATAGGAGAAACAGTATGATAGAAAAAATTGCAACAAAAGGCGCGCCTGCGGCAATAGGTCCCTATTCTCAGGCGATAAAGGTTCAAAATATGCTCTTTACCTCAGGTCAAATCGCCCTTGATCCGGTAAGCGGAAATCTGTGCGGCGACTCAGTCAGGGAGCAGGCGGAGAGGGTTATGAAAAATCTTGAAGAGGTGCTTAAAGCCGCCGGAACGTCATTTGAAAATGTTATAAAAACCGTCTGCTTTCTTGCGGATATCGAAGACTTTGCCGCCTTCAACGAGGTATACGGAAAATATATCACAACTGCACCCTCAAGAAGCTGTGTTGCGGTAAAGGATTTGCCCAAAGGCGCACTTGTCGAGGTCGAGGTAATCGCTCTGATACCGTGATTTTGTTATTTATTAAAACGGAGATACAAATATGATTAACACATCCAAATATACACGTCAGTTTTATCCGGTGAAAAATCCCACAAGAAAATGGGCGGATAAAACATATATAGACCACGCGCCGATATGGTGCTCGGTTGACCTGCGCGATGGCAATCAGTCTCTTATAATTCCGATGAGCCTTGAAGAAAAGCTTGAATTTTTCAGACTTCTTGTCAAGATAGGCTTTAAAGAGATAGAGGTCGGCTTTCCCGCGGCTTCCGAGACCGAATACACCTTTCTTCGCACGCTTATCGACAATGATATGATTCCCGACGACGTGACAATTCAGGTGCTGACGCAAAGCCGCGAACACATAATAAGAAAGACCTTTGACGCGCTTAAGGGATGCAAAAACGCCATAGTTCACCTTTACAATTCCACCTCGGTTGCGCAAAGGGAGCAGGTGTTCAGAAAATCCAAAGAGGAGATTATAAAAATAGCGACCGACGGAGCCGAGCTTTTTGAAAAGATTGCCGCCGAGACCGGTACAAATTACAGATACGAATATTCTCCCGAATCCTTTACAGGTACCGAGCCCGAGTTTGCACTTGAAATATGCAACGCGGTGCTTGACGTGTGGAAGCCTACCAAAGACCGCAAGGTCATAATAAACCTTCCGGTCACCGTTGAGCTTTCCTCTCCTCACGTATATGCCGACCAGATAGAGTATATGTGCGACAACCTCAAATACCGCGACTCTGTTGTGGTATCCCTTCACCCCCACAACGACAGAGGGTGCGCGATAGCCGATTCCGAGCTCGGTATTCTTGCCGGAGCCGACAGAATCGAGGGGACAATATTCGGAAACGGCGAACGCACGGGAAACGTGGACATTGTGACCTTGGCGCTCAATATGTATTCTCAGGGAGTGGAGCCCGAGCTTGATTTCACCGATATGCCTTCAATAGCGGAGCTTTATGAGAAGGTCACGAGAATGAAAGTTTATGACCGTCAGCCGTATGCCGGTAAATTGGTGTTTGCCGCATTTTCGGGCTCTCATCAGGACGCTATTGCAAAGGGTATGCGCTGGCGCGAAGAAAAGGGCACAGACACTTGGACTGTTCCTTACCTTCCCATTGACCCGGGAGACGTCGGCAGGGTTTATGAAACCGACGTTATAAGAATCAATTCACAGTCGGGCAAAGGCGGTATCGGATATCTGCTTGAACATAATTTCGGTTATGTTCTGCCGGCGCAAATGCGTGAGGATGTGGGATACACGGTAAAGGGCGTATCCGATCGCGCGCACAAGGAGCTTTCTCCCGCCGAGGTTCTTGAGGTTTTCACCGATGAATATGTGAACGTCAATAATCACGTAAAGCTTGTTGACTATCACTTTGTGCGCACGCCCGAAATACACGTCACTCTGACAGTTGAAATTAACGGCAGGAAAATTGAAGCCACGGCAACCGGCAACGGCAGACTTGACGCTGTGAGCAATGCTATAAAAAGCGTTGTCGACATAGAGTTTTCACAGCTCACTTACGAGGAGCACGCTTTAACCAAAGGCTCCTCCGCGCAAGCGATTACCTACGTCAGCATAACGCTTGAAAATAATAAAAAGGTTTGGGGCGCGGGAGTTAACGACGACATTATCGCCTCCTCGATAAGCGCACTTTTCTCGGCGATAAACCGTAGTATTGAAAAATAAGGAGAAAAAAAGATATGTCTATGACGATGACGCAAAAGATACTTGCCGCCCACGCGGGGCAAAGCTCTGTTACGGCGGGTCAGCTTATTAACGCCAAGCTCGATATTGTTCTCGGAAACGATATCACAACTCCGGTTGCGGTAAATGAGTTTAAAAAAGCGGGCTTTGACGGGGTTTTCGACAAGGATCATATTGCCATAGTGCTTGATCACTTTGTACCGAACAAGGATATAAAAGCGGCAGAGCAGTCAAAGCAGTGCCGCGAGTTTGCCTGCCTTCACTGCATCAGCCATTTCTATGACGTGGGCAAGATGGGTATTGAGCACGCTCTGCTTCCCGAGCAGGGAATCGTTACTGCGGGCGACTGCATAATAGGCGCGGACAGCCACACCTGCACGTACGGTGCGCTCGGCGCTTTCTCGACCGGAGTAGGAAGCACTGATATGGCGGCGGGAATGGCAACAGGCGAGGCGTGGTTCAAGGTCCCGTCAGCCATTAAGGTGGAGCTTTCTGGCAAGCTTAAGAAGAATTGCAGCGGAAAGGACGTCATTCTCACCCTTATAGGCATGATAGGAGTGGACGGTGCGCTGTATAAAAGTCTTGAATTTACGGGAGAGGGAGTTGCCGCTCTTTCAATGGACGACCGTCTTTGCATATGCAATATGGCAATAGAGGCAGGCGCTAAGAACGGTATTTTCCCGGTGGACGAGGTAACGCTAAAGTACCTTGAAGGACGCTCGGAAAGAAAGCCGATAATATATGAGGCTGACCCCGATGCCGTGTATGAAAGCACTGTCAAAATCGATCTTTCGACGCTTTGTCCCACGGTCGCTTGTCCTCACCTTCCCGAAAACACCCGCCCCGCCTCCGAGCTTGGGGATATTAAAATTCAACAGGTGGTTATCGGAAGCTGTACAAACGGCAGGATGGAGGACATGGAGACTGCCTACAAAATATTAAAAGACAAAAAGGTTGCAGACGGCGTTCGCTGTATCATAATCCCCGCCACAATGCAGATTATGAGAGAATGTGTGGAAAGAGGGTACGTGACGGCGTTTATTGACGCCGGAGCGGTGGTTTCAACTCCCACGTGCGGTCCCTGCCTTGGCGGATATATGGGCATACTTGCCGAGGGTGAAAGGTGCGTTGCGACAACAAACCGCAACTTTGTCGGCAGAATGGGACATGTTAAGAGCGAGGTTTATCTTGCAAGTCCGGCAACCGCCGCCGCAAGCGCGCTCACCGGTTACATCACAGAACCTGAGGAGGTATAAAAATGAACGCTAAAGGTAAGGTTTTTAAATATCCCGACAATGTGGATACCGACGTTATAATTCCGGCAAGATACTTAAACACCTCAAACGCGAAGGAGCTTGCTCTTCACTGCATGGAGGATATCGACGCAGATTTTGTCAAAAAAGTCAGCGCGGGCGACATAATTGTTGCAGGCTGGAACTTCGGCTGCGGCTCCTCCCGCGAACATGCTCCCCTTGTTATCAAGACATGCGGCACGGGATGCGTCATAGCCAAGAGCTTTGCGCGAATTTTTTACCGAAACGCTATTAACATCGGGCTTCCCATTTTGGAATGTCCCGAGGCGGCGGAGGAAATTGCGGCGGGAGACAATGTCAGTATTGATTTTGACACCGGCGTTATAACCGATATCACCACCGACAAGGTTTACCATGCTCAGCCTTTCCCGCCTTTTATTCAGAATATTATAAAAAACGGCGGGCTTCTTGCCTCGCTTAAAAAGGAGAAATGAGTATGAAGAAAAATATTGCCGTCCTGCCCGGCGACGGAATCGGTCCGGAAATCATTGCCGAGGCAGTTAAGGTGCTTGATAAAATTGCCGATAAATACGGTCACGAGTTTGAGTATAACTATGTGGATATCGGCGGCTGTTCTATTGACAAATACGGAGTTCCTATCACAAACGAGGGAATGGAAATATGCAAAAGCTCGGACAGCGTACTGCTTGGCGCCGTGGGAGGTCCCAAATGGGATAACTGCCCGCCCGAAATACGCGCCGAAAAGGCTTTGCTTGCTGTACGAAAGGAATTAAATCTTTTCGCAAATCTCCGCCCCACAAAGCTATTTAAATATCTTGCCTCCTCCTCACCGCTTAAGGAAGAGGTCATCGGGGGTGGAATTGACCTGCTTATTGTAAGAGAGCTTACAGGCGGCGTGTATTTCGGGGCTAAAAAGACCGAAAATATAGACGGTCAGCTTGTCGCCACCGACATAATGCCGTATTCCGAAAGTGAAATCGAGCGTATCGGCAGAGTGGCGTTTGAGACCGCCATGAAGAGAAACAAAAAGCTCACTTCGGTTGATAAAGCGAATGTGCTTGAAACCTCCCGCCTTTGGAGAAAGACCATGCACAGACTTTCAAATGAGTATCCTGAGGTGGAATACAGCGACGCGCTTGTCGACAGCACCGCCATGCAGCTTATAAAGAATCCTTCGCAGTTCGACGTTATAGTCACCGAGAACATGTTCGGGGATATCCTGTCCGACGAAGCCTCGATGCTTACCGGCTCAATAGGTATGATGCCTTCGGCTTCGCTTTCATCGGGAACAAGAGGAATGTATGAACCGATTCACGGCTCGGCTCCCGATATTGCCGGTCTTAATATTGCAAATCCGCTCGGAACCATACTTTCTGCCGCAATGATGCTTAGGTATTCATTTGATATGGCAGAAGAGGCAGAGGCAATTGAGAGGGCTGTGGATAAGGTTCTTGACGAGGGCTATCGCACAGGGGATATAATGCAGGAAAATTGCAAAAAGGTCACCTGCTCCGAAATGGGAACTCTTGTGGCAAATAAACTCTGAAAAAATGGAAAGACCGTCATGCTTTTGCGCGAGCGCAAAAGCATGACGGCGGTTTTTTAGCGGAGTAGCTGATAATTTACAATTTAAGACTTCGAGTCCGAATCCGTATTGTCGCCTTTTTTCTTTTTCTTTTTGTTCTTGGCAGCCTCTTTCACTTTGTTATGCATGTTTTTAAGTATTCCCAAGGTCTCCTCGTCTTTAGGGAAGAGAAGGCGCAAAAGCACTATTGCAATGGCAATGGTGACGATTTTTTCGGGAGATATCGGAATCCAGAGAAAAGCCAAATAACCGTATCCCACCGCTATCATCCAATTTATCCGAAAGAGAGTTCCCAAAAACGCGAATATATACGCCCAGCCGTTGGTTATCATCCATCCGATGCCGAAGCAGAGCAAAAAATGCGGATTCAGGAAAAAGCGTACAACCTTTCGCACCTTTCCGTACAGGCTTTTGTCTTCAAAATTTTTGAGGCTGACAAGCTTGACAAGCCCTGAAAGCTTGCCCTGACTGTCAACGCTTGCCTCTGCGCATCCGTCGTCATTTCCCACAGGGGTCAGACTGTCGTATGCCGTTCTTATATTTTCCGAAAAAGTATTTCTGTGCATCTCAAACTCCTTTTTCTCGCTTTCACTCAAATTAATTCTGAATGAAAGACGGTTTGAGCCGGTGCAGACCGCGCAAAGCTCCTCTTTTCCGCTTGTGAATACATGCTCATAATGCTTTGCGACCTTGTTGTACCGCACGAGCCCGACCTTGCCGTATCTGAACTCAAGGGCAAAAATAAGCTTTTTCCACAGCGCAAGCTGGGTGTTTCCGAGAAGCTTTGATATTTCCTTTTCGTATGGCGTTCTTTCAGACATTTTTTATTCTCCGCAGGAGTTTTAATATCTTTGATTTTTATCTGTTATATTAGCTTTTGTCAAATATTTCAAATATAATTCACATGCTCTGAAATTTTATTTTTAAAGAAACAATCACAAAATCATTTTCCGAAATAATTATAACACGCTCTTTTGCTTTTTTCAACACCCGCTTTGAAAATTTTGTAATTTAGTTACACTTACAAGGCTTTTTTGTCACAAATTGAAGCAGTTAAACAAAATAAAAAACAGGCGTCGGAGATATTTATTTGACACCTGTTTTTTGTTTTGAGCTTTTTTTATTCTCTGTTTTAATTATATGTATGCCTTTATTATGTGTGAAAGCGCAAACTGCCGAAAAATATTTTACGCTCTGCGAAAAATTCACCAAATCAGAGTTAATTGCATCAAAGATATAATAATAAGGAGTGTATAATTTTTATGAGGAGAACGTTTAAAGAGCAGTGTATAGCTTATCTTTTCGGAATGCTCGGTTTTTATGTGGGGCTGTTTGGTTCGAGCTTTGTGTTTTCAATGCTCGGGCTTATGGCGTTTTCAAGTGCGATTTCGTGGCTGTTGTCATTTATTGTGGGAATAGCTGCCTCAACTGTTGTGCTTGTGAGATTTGAGGCGGAAAACGGCGCCGCAAGGCAGGTATGCAACAAAATTCTTGACTTGGATAATAAAAAAGAATTATTTGCGCTGCGGTCGCTTATAAAACAGACCTCGATTTTTTTAGACCTTGGCTCGCTTGCTTTGGTGTCGATACCCTATATGTTAATCGGCTCCATGGTATTTGACTTTTTCGTTGTTTTTGAAATTGTCCCGTTGGTCTTTTTCACAGAGCTTATTTTAAGACTGCCCTCAATATGTATTACAAGGCTTGTTTGGAAAAAAGAGCATATTGTAAAAAAGTAAACTAAAAAAATTGCAAGGTTCAAGGCGTTTTATATACGAAAAAAAGCAAAAAAGCTTCGGAGCCTGCTGCTTAGCGCAGTGCGGCTCCGGTTTTGTGGTATTATTTGATATCGGTTTTAATATTGCAAAAGTTTTCAGGAAATCGGCTCGAAATCGGAGGCTCCGTGCTTGCAGAGGGGACATACAAAGTCTTCGGGAAGCTCCTCGCCCTCGTATATATATCCGCAAACCTTGCAGACGTAGCCCTTTTTGCCCTCGCTTTGGGGTTTGGGCTTGACGTTTGACTGATAATAAGAATAGGTCATTGTTTCCTTGTCGTTTATGACCCTCGCTTCGGTTATCGAGCATATGAACATGCCGTGGGTGCCGAGGTCTACATAATTTTCAACCTTCAGCGAGATCATGGCGTTTATATACCTGTTTAGAAAAGGAAGCCCGTTTTCCGAACGGTTTACCGTGTAGTCTGCAAACTTGTCCGTATTTCTTCCGCTGCAAAAGCCGAAATCGCTGAACACCTTAAACGGAGCGTCAACCGAAAGGCAGTTTAAGTTCATTATTCCGGTCTGCTTTATTATGTGATGGGAATAATTATCTTTGTTTATTGTGACCGCTATCCTGTTTGGGGTGTTTGTTACTTGAGATACAGTGTTGACAATAAGACCGTTGTCCTTTTTCCCGTCGTTTGAGGTTACAACGTACAGACCGTAGCCTATCTTAAAGAGCGCCTTCATATCGTTCTTGTCGGCGCGCGACATATCAAGGGCGATATATTCGCGGCAAAGCTCGTCTGCAAGCTTGTCTATTTGCTCGCTGTTTTCGGGAGACATTGCGGATTTTATCGTAACTGTCGTGTCGGTAAAGGAGATATTCTTCGATTTTGCAAAAGCTTCTTTAATGAGCTTTGCGGCAATAGGCGCCCAGCTTCCGTTCTCAATAATGCCGACAGTCCTGTTTTGATAGTTGTGTTCGACAAGGGTGTTTACAAATGTGCGCATGAAAGGGAAGATCTCGGCGTTGTACGTGGTAGTGGCAAGGACAAGCTTCCCGTAGCGGAAGGCGTCCTCAACTGCTTCCGACATATCGTCGCGTGCAAGGTCGCATACAACCACTTTGGGGCAGCCTTTTATGCGAAGCTTATCGGCAAGCTGAAGCGCCGCCTTTTTGGTGTTGCCGTAAACTGTGGTATAGGCAATCATTATTCCGTCAGACTCAACGCCATAGGAGGACCATGTGTTGTAAAGACCGATATAATATTTGAGATTTTCAGAGAGAACCGGACCGTGCAGGGGACATATGATATTTATTTCAAGTGCGGCTGCCTTTTTGAGCAGATTTTGAACCTGCGCGCCGTACTTTCCGACAATGCCGAAATAGTACCTTCTTGCCTCGCACGCCCAGTCCTCGTCGGCGTCAAGCGCTCCGAATTTTCCGAACCCGTCCGCCGAAAACAGAACCTTGTCGAGGTCGTCATACGTTACCATTACCTCAGGCCAGTGCACCATCGGGGCAAAGGTGAAGGTGAGAGTGCGCTTTCCGAGGGAGAGAGTGTCACCGTCCTTGACGGTTATTCTCTTTTCGGGAAGACTTCCGAAAAACTGCTCCATCATTGCAAAGGTTTTGGCGTTTCCGACAATCGAGGTGTTCGGATATACCTTCAAGAAATTCATGATATTTGCGGAGTGATCGGGCTCCATGTGCTGAACTATAAGATAATCGGGAGCCTTTGCTTTGAGAACACTCGAAATATTGTCGAGCCACTCATGTGTGAACTTGATATCGACGGTGTCCATTACCGCCGTTTTTTCATCAATAATGATATAAGAGTTGTAAGCCATTCCGTTTGGAACTTTGTACTGACCTTCAAAAAGGTCTATCTCATGATCGTTTACGCCTGCGTAAAAAATGCTGTCGGTGACTTTGTTTTGCATTTTGTTTATACCTCCGTTTGTATTTATATCGTTTGCGCCCGGCGCGCGCTGTAAATATATCCACTAAATTATATCATATTAAAGGCTGCTATTCAATAGATTTTTTGGTGCAATTTAATTTTTATTCGAGCGTTTTGCTTTCGCTCTCTTGCCTTTTGCGCATTTTGAACCAGTTAAAAAGGCCGTACAGATCGTTTATAAAGAACATTGCAAAGCAGACGACCATCGGAAGATATGAGATATTATGAGTGCAGGCAAGGCTCCACAACACAATAAGCACTATATCGTTTGCCGCGTATGCCAGCGCATAGTAGGGACTGCGCATAAATGCAAGATATGAGGCAAGAAAGCTTGTGGCAACCGATAGCGTGCTGAAGGTCAGGTTGGAATTTCCCAAGGCGCCGAGAATAAAATAAAAGGCAATGGTAACTATTGCCGTTATAATGAACATGACAAGAGTTTTCCTTGTGTTCATCCTGCCGACTGCAACCTCGTTTGTCGTGCCATAGGGATGCTTTACCCATGAAATAATCGAGAGAATCGCAATAGGCGCCGTCATTCCGAGGTAAGTTATCATCTCGCCGTAGTATTTAAAGTAAAGCGAGATAACGCCGTAAAAGAGCGCAAAAGCCACGGTGAGCACCTGCCCGAGCACCATACCTTTTGCGACGAAGATAAGCGCGGTGACCCCAAGAAGCGAGGCGATAAGCGTAAGCACGTCTTTTGAGGCGGGAAGCAAAAAGGCAAGAGTTACCGATAGGGCAGAAACAAGCCATAGGCATATCTCGAATTTGCCGAGACTTTGTATTGATTTATATATTTTCATGTTTTGTTCCGTTGCGTTTTTTTTCAGAGATATTCTATCACATTTTTGCGCTTTTGTACAGTATTTTTTATTTAAAAAAACATAACCCCGCCAATAGGCAGGGATATGTTTTTTAGGCAAGAATATAATAATTTGCGCCGATTATTTGAGCGTGCCGGTTACCGTTAAAACGCTGACCCCCGGCTCCACCGAGACCTCTCCAGTCTGGGCGTTCTGCGTGAAGGTTGCGGCGGGAACGGTTACCTGTCCCGCAACGGTTGCAAACGCGCCTGTTTCCTCACTGTACGTGTAGTTTTCGGTGGGCGCCCATGTCGCCGAGTTGAACTGAACCGTGATATTACCGAGAATCGGGCTGAAGATGTCGGAAATTATTGCGTTATCGTCCGCGTCGGCGGCAGTGTTGCCGTAATTTTGAATTACAAAGGTATAGGTTATCTGTCCGTTTTCCGAAACGGTTGTGGGAGAGAGGCTCTTGCTTATTGTAAGCTGGGGCTCTTCCTCGATATTAAGCGTTTCGGAGGCGGAAATGAGCGTCGTAATGCCCGCTCCTTCAATGGTTGCGGCGTTGGTTATCGTGCTGTTTGCCTCAAGAGGCGCGTATTTTGTAATTCGCGCTTCATATACAACAACCGCGTTTCCTCCGGCAGGAATGTTTATTCCGGATATTACAAGCGCTACAGCCGTTGAAACGGCAGGCGCGCTCTGCATGACGCCGTTGACAAAATAGCGAACCGAATTTTCAACGTAGCTTAGCGGATATGCGGATCCGTTTCCCACCGTATAGCCGGCAAGGTTGTCGTTAAGCGTGATATTTGTAAAGGGTGTATTTCCGGAATTGACAATGCTTATAATAAAGGTTACGGTATCGTCTGCGGAATAAGTGGTCTGCAGAGAGGTTTTTGAGATTGACAGCACCTCAATTATCTGACCTGTAGTCACGTTGGAATTTGTAACCGTGTTGTTATAAGATAAGCTTGCCTGGTTAGTAAAGGTTATCAATTTATAATAGTCCTCCGTTTTTAATTTCATTTGAACCGACCTTGGTTCAATACATTTTATGTATAAAAAACATTAATGCCACAAATAAAAAGATAAGGTTGTTTTTTGAGATTAATTAAATTTTGCGCCCGTTTCGGGATTTTTTCAATTTATCGGCGTACTTATCTAAAAAACCTATTGACAGAATCAAAAAATAAGTATAAAATATAAGTGTGGATAATATAATAAAAGTACGGAGGAAATACAGATGGCGGATGAAGAGATCATGCAAGGCGAAAATGAAGGCGAGGATGCCGAAATATACACCTTGGTCGACGAAAACGGCGTTGAATGTCAATTTGAATGTATAGCAAGATACGATGAAGGCGAGAATGTATATTTTGCTATGCTGCCTTTGGATGAAAATGATTCGGATGAATACGTTATTTTAAAGCTTGAAACAGACGAGGACGGCGAGCAGTCCCTGGTTTCGGTGGATGACGACGCCGAATTTGACAAAATCTCCGATATATTCGACGATATGCTTTTCAGCGAAGTCGATTATGACGATGACAAAGAGTAATTTTCACTTTCAGGTCAAATTTTAAATTTTTCCTGCTTTGTTTGTGATAGTTATCGACAATAAACCTACACAATATAATTGGAGCTCTGAACACTCCGAAGGCGTTGATGCAGACCTCCCCGAACATAGTTCGGGACGTTGGGAGCACTGGGAGCCTTCGGGAGGGCGCCGCCCTTGCTTAATGCAGGGTTATATTTCATAACTACACGGCAAAAGCGGGTCTTCTTTTGCGGTATTAAAATACCGAATAACAAAGACGGCGCAAAAAGCATTTTTTGCTTTTTGCGCTGTCTTTGTTACTTGCGGCTTTTTCGGTATTCTCTCGGCAAAACCCCGAAAGCTGCCCTGAAGGCTCTTGAAAATTTGCTCTGACTGTCATAGCCGACAGATGCCGCTATTTCTGCTATTGACATGTCAGTTTCACGCAGCATTTTGGACGCCTGCTCCATTCGGTGCTCCTTAACGTGCGCAGCGATTGAGGTCCCGTAAATTGCCTTGAACGCCTTTTTTAAGGTTGTCGGATTTACCAAATACTGCTTTGATAGCTCTTCAATTGTGATTCTCTCGTTCATTTGCCCAGTCAGGCGATTGTGAATTTCACGTATGATATCAATTTGTTCGGTTCTATACGCCGAAAGCTGTTTTTGAGGCGTGATTTCCGCTTTGGCAAGGTAAAGGAGCAATTCTATTGTCTTTATTTTTTGATACGGCAGCTGCAGATCCTTCGGATTGCCGTAAAAAGCGGAAAAAATACTTTTGGTTTGCTCGTTTCCCGCCAGAAACGAGATTCTCCCGTTTTGGCAAAACTTCTCTTGCAGCGCCTTTAAAAACATGTGCGAATCCTTTATGAGCTCACAGGGAAGGGCAATTTCGTGCAAATTTAAGTAGATTGTAAGCCCCGAATACCCTCCGGCAGGAAAAGAGATAAGTGAGTTTGCGCAGGAGCTCATGCTATGAAGGGAAAAATCGCCCGGGTTAAGATAGATATAATTCCCGTCGCCCATTTTCCATTTCATCTGTCCGGATTTGCAATAGTTAATCTGCATAATATGCTCTATTGCGCTGTGTCGGTGCGGAAAAGAAGAGGGCGCTCTCTCAAGTGTAAAATACGAGAGCTCAACGCCGTTAAAAAGCGATACCGTCTCGCTCTTTGCATTGTCGGCTATATTATCCACGCTCTTTTTCAAATTTTGTAATTCATCATTCATGAATTTCACCTCACGCCACGGGGCAGGCAATTTCCATGACCTCTTCGATCATTTTGTGCAAAAGTCGGCTTTGCGGCGTGTCGGCGGCGCGGTAGTAGACCTCTTTCCCCTCGCGTCGGCTTACGATAAGCCCGCTGTTTTTTAACGGTCTTAAGTGGTGTGAAACGGCGGGACTTGACATTTCCATCATGGCGGAAATGTTGATAACACATTCTTCAAAATGGCAGAGAAGCCAAAAAATGCGGATTCTCGTCGTATCGCCAAGCTGTTTAAATATATCGGCTACAATTTGAAAGTGCTCCACTTGCTCAATTTGTTGTCTTATTGAAGCCACGTTTTGATGCTCGCCGTGATGATGGGGTAATTCTGTATTGCTCATATTTTTTTCTCCTTTGTATTACATTTCGCCCGCTTGGAAAAACTTTTCGCCCGTTTGGCAGATTTGAGCGCCAAGGTTATTGACTTTTTGCCCTGTTTGTATTATACTACAATTGTAATGATTAAACAAGTACTTAATCATTAAATTAAAAAATATTTTCCAAAGTCAAGGAGATTTTTATGAAAAAGACTTACTCGATTGAGGTTGACTGCGCCAACTGTGCAAATTTAATGGAGGAAGCCGCCCGCAAGACTGTCGGTGTCGAAGCTGTTACCGTAAATTTTATGACTCAGAAGATGATTGTTGAATTTGCAGAGGGCGCCGACCCTCAAAAGGTAATGAAAGCGGTTAAAAAAGCCTGCAAGAAGGTTGAGCCCGACTGCGAGATCGAGCTATAAGCCGCGCGCTTTTTACAAGTCGCAAAATGAAGGTCAAAAACCATGAAAGGAGCTCTTTATAATGCAGGAAATTATTATTGACATATTGCTTGGAGCGGTAATTCTTATATCCATCGGTCTTCTTGCTTTTGTTGGGAGCAAAAAAGACGGCATGACCAAAAAGCAGAAAAAAATGATGCTCCGCATTTTCTTTTGCGCCGCTATTCTTTTGGGACTTCAATTTATAAGACACGAAATATTCGACCTGCTTGATAAATATCTCTTTGTCCTTGCGGGGAGAGTTGTTCGCTTTGCCTGCTACTTTGCCGACTATTTGATTATTGGATATGACATTTTGAAAAAAGCGGCAAGGGGAATTAAAAACGGATGGGTATTTGATGAAAATTTCCTCATGGCTGTGGCGACAGTGGGGGCAATGGCGCTTGCAATTTACGAAAACGGTGAATATTTGGAAGCTATCGCCGTTATGCTCTTCTATCAAATAGGAGAATGGTTCCAGGGCTATGCCGTCGGTAAAAGCCGCAAAAATATAAGCAGTCTTATGGATATTCGTCCTGATTACGCCAATGTCGAGCAGGACGGAAAGCTTGTCAAAGCAGACCCTGACAATGTGGAAATAGGAAGCGTTATTGTCGTTCAGCCGGGTGAAAAAGTGCCGATTGACGGAATTATTTTGGAAGGCAGTTCATTTTTGAATACAAGTGCTCTGACAGGCGAAAGTTTGCCCAAAGATGCAAAGGCGGGTGAGCAGGTTATCAGCGGCTGTATTTCCATGACAGGAGTATTAAAAATACAAACCACCAAAAAATTCGGGGAATCTACTGTTTCCAAGATTCTTGACCTTGTGGAAAACGCAAGCTCCAACAAATCAAGGTCGGAAAATTTTATTTCGAAATTTGCCAAGGTTTACACTCCCGCTGTCTGCATTGGCGCCCTGGCGCTTGCAATTTTACCGCCGCTCTTTCGTATGCTTGTTTTAAAGCTTGCCGCAGAATGGGGAGTGTGGGTCTATCGCGCGCTGATATTCCTTGTCATCAGCTGTCCGTGCGCGCTGGTTATCAGCATTCCGCTCAGCTTCTTTGCGGGTATAGGAGGGGCGAGTCGTCAGGGCATTTTGGTTAAAGGCTCGAATTATCTTGAGGCTCTTTCCAAAACCAAGGTGGTTGTGTTTGATAAAACAGGCACGCTTACTAAGGGCGTTTTTGAGGTGAACGGCATTCATCACAATGAAATTGAGGATGAAAGGTTAATCGAATACGCGGCGCTGGCTGAAAGCGCTTCTTCTCATCCGATAAGCAAGAGCTTACAGCGGGCATACGGCAAGGAAATTGACCGCTCGCGGGTGAGCGACATTCGGGAAAGCAGCGGAAACGGAGTTGTCGCAAAGGTGGACGGTGTTGAAGTCGCCCTCGGAAACGATAAGCTGATGAAGCGTTTGAATATTCAATACCGCGATTGCCACCATACGGGTACAATTATACATACGGCAATTGACGGCGATTATGGCGGACACATTGTTATTTCGGATATTGTAAAGCCTCATTCCGGGGACGCTGTCGCAGAGCTTAAAAGGGCAGGCGTTGAAAAAACCGTTATGCTGACCGGAGACTCAAAAAAGGTAGCGGAGCAGGTGGCGTCCTCGCTCGGTATCGACGAGGTTTACAGCGAGCTGCTTCCTTCCGACAAGGTGGAAAAGGTTGAAGAACTGCTGAGTAAAAAGCGCGAAAATGCCAAGCTCGCATTTGTCGGCGACGGTATAAACGACGCTCCGGTACTGTCAAGAGCGGACATAGGTATTGCCATGGGCGCCATGGGGTCGGACGCCGCGATAGAAGCGGCGGATATCGTCCTTATGGATGACGATCCCATAAAGATTGCAAAGGCAATTAAAATATCGAGAAAATGCCTGCGTATCGTTTATCAGAATATAGCGCTTGCATTAGTCGTCAAATTTGCCTGCCTTGCGCTTAGCGCCTTCGGTATTGCAAATATGTATCTTGCAATTTTTGCCGACGTCGGCGTTATGGTCCTTGCGGTACTCAATGCAATACGCTGTCTGTTTGTGAAAAAATTGTGAGAACGGGACGCAAAGCATCCCGTAACCGAGCAATGAAAATAATCAATAACGATTATATTTAATATTAAATCAAAACGGCGACGCCGGAGCAATCCTTGTCGCCGCTTTTTTTGCGTAAAAGAGTAGAAAAAATCAGATTTATATGTTATAATATTTTTAAAAGACGCATGGGCAGCCCTGCCGGTGCCGGCTTTTTTACAGCTCGGCATTTACTGTAACTCTATTGGCTGACCCTTTCCGCCGTGATCCTTGGAATCGGTCACATCGGGATTCACCTGATCCACCGCAAGGAAATAAAACCACAGGAGGTGCTGTAATGGCGTCAAGCAAACAATACTTAGAATTCATTTTAGATCAGCTGTCGGAGCTGGACGGCGTTTCGGCTCGTGCGATGATGGGCGAATATATTTTGTATTACGACGGCAAGATTGTCGGCGGAATCTATGACGACCGACTGCTTGTAAAGCCGACAAAATCTGCAAGAAGGCTTATGCCGGACGCCGCTTTTGAATTGCCGTATGAAGGCGCAAAAGAAATGCTGTCGGTCGATAACGTGGACGACAGAGCTTTTTTGGCATACCTTTTCCGGGCAGTGGCTGAGGAACTTCCCACGCAAAAGCCGAAAAAGAAAAACCGGTGACGTAAGGTGAAGCCATGGTATATTACGAGAAAAACGGAATAGTCATTCGTGATTTGCGGCAGAGCGACGCAAAAATTTTAACTGACGAAGAAATCGCGCAGGGTTGGGATGCGACAATCGACAAATTCGAAATGCGTCTAAGGCATCAAGCCGCAGGGAAGTGCATTTCGCTTGTGGCCGAATGGAACGGCAGCGTTGTCGGGTATGTAAATATCTATCCCGACGCCAAGAGCGGCGCGCTTGCTAATCGGGGCTATACGGAAATAGTTGACTTCGCGGTTCTTGAAAAATACAGGCGCCGAGGAATAGGTAGCAAGCTGATGGATATTGCGGAAGAGATAGGGTTTTCCTATTCGGATGTGATATATCTTGGCGTTGGACTGCACAGCGGATACGGAAGTGCTCAGAGAATGTATATAAAGCGCGGGTACGTTCCGGACGGGAGCGGCGTGTGGTATAAAGATGAAATCTGCAAGCCGTATGCAAAGTGTCAAAATGACGATGAGCTTGTATTGTATCTCTGTAAGCAGAGGAGTGAAAAAACGAAATGATTCGTTATGCAAATATGCAGGATTTTGCGGTGCTGAAGGAGTATGACAAGCATATTTCCGAGTCGGAGCTGAAAAATATCCTTCCCGCCAAGAGAGTTCTGATTATGTATCAGGAGGATACATTCATCGGTTGGCTGAGGTACGGGCTGTTTTGGGACAGTATTCCTTTTATTAATATGCTGTATATGCTTGAAAAGTACCAAGGGCAGGGAAACGGGACAAGGCTTGTATCATTTTGGGAAAAAGAAATGGCAAAAACGGGATATCGGCAGGTATTGACCTCCACGCAGTCAAATGAGAGGGCGCAGTTTTTTTACCGAAAAATCGGTTATACCGAATGCGGCGCTCTGCTACTGCCAAAAGAGCCCTTGGAAATGATTTTTCGCAAGGATTTGAAATAGCGGCGCAAACCGGATAAAAAATATTAAAAAGGGAAAAAGAAATGCGAAAATACATATTACCGGCAGTTTTGCTTTTATTGTTTGAAACAATAGCGGTTACTCTTTGGCTGACAAAGGACAATTTGTTTTATCTTTTCAATTTCAGTTATATCGGCATTGCGATATCCTTCGGGGTGGTTTTGTATATCAAAAAGTACAAACACGCAAGAAAGGTTGTACAGCTTCTTGTCGGAACCTATATGCTACTTTATTTGGGGCTGATTTGCGGCGAAAATATGCAAATTGAGGGCTTTTGGTACTATCTTTTTACAGGAGTTTTCGAAGCCGCGACAATTCATTATGCGGTTGCAAAAATCTTCGGTCCGCTGATTTTCGGCAGAGGGTGGTGCGGATACGCCTGCTGGACGGCAATGGTACTTGATTTTCTGCCTTATAAAACCGCAAAGGCGCCGAGAAAACGGGCAGGGTGGATAAGATATATCGTCTTTGCCGGCTCGCTTGTTTTTGTGGCGGCGCTGTTTTTTAGTCATGTCGGGCATATCGAAAAAATTATGTTTTGGTCGTTTATTATCGGTAACATTATTTATTATGCGGCAGGTATTTTGCTTGCGTTAATTTTAAAGGATAATCGGGCGTTTTGCAAATATATTTGCCCCGTCACCGTATTTTTAAAGCCGATGAGCTATTTTTCACTGTTTAGGATTAAATGCGACAAAAACAAATGCATCTCATGCGGAAAATGCAAAAAGGTTTGTCCGATGGAGGTCGATATTACCGACAATTCGAGAAAGAGAAGGAACGGTACCGAGTGTATCCTGTGCATGGAATGTGTGAAAAATTGCCCAAAAGATGCGCTCTGAGTTCAAAAGAGACGCAATGCAATAATATTAAAACCCGCCAAATTTGCTCCTTGCAAAAAGGCGGATTTTTGTTTTTTAATAGTGCACCAAAACGCTTAAGAAGGCATATTTCAACACCCCGTTTTTTCACCCGAATATCTTGAAGTGTACAGCGATGCGCAAATATACAACCGAGAGTTGAATTATCTCAAAAAATTCTCTATTGAAATCAACCAATATTTATGTTATAATTCAACCATAATCTCAAAGGGAGGTAATTTTGAATGTCGAATGAACTTAGCGAGCGTATTGCAGCTTTAAGAAAAGCCAGTGGGCTGACGCAGGAACAGCTCGGTAAAATGGTAGGAGTGTCCTATCAGGCGGTGAGCAAGTGGGAGAAGGGCGGCGCACCTGACGTCGAGCTGCTGCCGGTTTTGTCGCGGCAGTTGGGAGTAACTATAGACGCGCTCTTCGGAATGGACGGCGGGGAGCAGGTAGACCCGGTTGAAGCGGTGGGCAGGTGGCTTCGGGGATTTCCCGCGAAGGAGCGGCTCGACAGGTTTTGCCGACTGATTCGGCAGTCTATGGAATATTTCGTGCCGGGGGAGGTCAATCTGCCGGACATGAGCTATCCCGAGTCCTGCAAAATCGAGTCCGACGGGGATTGCCAGCTCTTTCTGTCGCAGGTTTTACACGACGGCGGAATGCTTTTGGACCTTCACGCGGAGGATATGTCCTTCGCGACGCTTTGGCCAAGGCCGAAGGGCGGGTGGGCGCAGTGGCTCGCGCCGAAGGACGAATACAGAAAACTGTTCTCGATTTTGGCAAAACCCGGCTGTCTGGAGCTTCTCGGGTACCTGTATATCCAAAATAAAGACTGGTTTTCTGCGGGCGTAGTGCATAAGCAGCTTAATATTCCGAATGAAGATGTCGATGATTTGTTAAACGGGCTCGTTGAGCGGAATATCCTTTACTCAATGGAGCTTGAGCTTGAAAGCGGTCGGGTCACGGCGTATAAAATAGTTGAGCCGATTAAACTTATTCCTTTTCTTTTGCTCGGAAGAACGCTTATGCAGCATGACACAAACCTAATGCGGCTCGGGGACGATTCGCCGATTTTAGAGCCGAATGAAGTATGGGACGACGGGAAAAAGCTTTGAAAGGAGCGGTTACTATGCTTTACTATCTTAAAAAATATTGGTTTGCAAATCTTTTGGCAATCCTGCCGGGGCTTGTGGTATGCGCTTTGCAAACCGGTATAAATCTTTTGATGATCAACGTTTTTCAAGCCATTTTTGAGCTTGACATGCGCAGATTCATCCTGCGTATTTCGCTGATGGTGGGTGCGTGGTTCCTTGTTTTGGGTGTCAATAGTCTTACCGAGTTTTTCCAAGGGCGCGCAATTATGATAATGAATAACGCGGTTAGGCGGGACATTACTTCTACTCTGCTAAAAAAATCGTACGTCGAGTTTCACGCAGCAGATACAGGCGAGTATCTGTCATGGTTCACAAACGACGTTAATCAAATTGAAAATCTCGCGTGGAAGTCGTTTTATCAGTGCGTAGACGCGGCGGCGACGGTTTTATTCAGCGCAATCGCACTTTTAACGCTCCACTGGTCGCTATTGAGCGCGGCACTTATTACGACGGTCATAATGCTCATAGCCCCGCAGCTTTTCAACAAGCGCATGCAAAAGCTTGGCGGGCAGTGTGCCGAAAAGCAGGCTGAAGCAACGGGCAAGCTCAAGGATATTTTATCGGGATATGACGTCCTGCGTTCCTTTGGCAGCACGCAGAGGTTCAGTCAGGGCGCAAAAGAAGCGAGCGAGGAAATCGAAAAGCCAAAATTTAAGCTCACCTATGTAAAAAGTTTTATCGGCTCTGGAATCGACTGCATAAATGTTATTTGTCAAATACTGCTAAATATTATGATTGGCGTTTTGTCGATAAATGGCGTGATTTTGCAGGGCTCTCTTGCCGGCGGAGGCAATCTTTGCGGGAGTTTTTCTAACGGTCTTGGCAACATGGCACAGCTGCTGCTCTACTTCTCCTCCACTAAGCCGTATTTTAACAAAATCACCGTCCGCAGTGAAGAAAGCAAAGACGAAGAAAGCGGCGGCTTTGACGGCGTAAAAAGTGCCATATCCGTAAAAAATCTGACCTTTACATACGACGAGAAGCCTGTCCTTGACAATATTTCATTGACACTGAAAAAAGGCGGAAAATACGCGCTTACCGGTCCTTCCGGTTGCGGGAAATCCACGCTTTTGAAGCTTATTTTGGGATGGCTGCCGACATACGGCGGCACAATAGAATTTGACGGTTCAAACGCCCGCGACTTTACTCCGGAACAGTTACAAAGGCAGATGAGCTACATTGAGCAGAATGTTTTTCTGTTCAACACGACGCTTCGAGATAACATTACCCTCGGCGAATATTTCACCGATGAGCAGATTGAAAAAGCGCTGCGCGACAGCGCACTTGCGGACGACCTTTCCGAAATGCCGAGCGGTCTTGATACCCCTGTCGGCGAGAACGGCAGTAATCTTTCGGGCGGTCAAAAACAGCGAGTGGCGATTGCCCGTGCGCTTATCCACAATCGCTCGATTCTCCTTGTCGACGAGGGAACAAGCGCGCTCGATCAAAAGAACGCGGGAATCGTTGAGGACAACCTGCTTGACAATCCCGACCTTACACTCATTTTGGTTAGCCATCACCTTTCACCCGAGAGAAAAGCGAGGTTTACAAAGGTGTATAACTTGCAAGCGGCATCCTAAGACCGAGCGCCGCCCCGCTTTTGCTATCGCGGCGGCGCTTTCGTCTGCCTGCCTGCCAAAAGGACGGGCGCAGTGTACTGCGCAACCGGGGGTTGACAAAATTCCAAGCGCCGAGTGGTTGACAGCAACCGAAAAAAGCGCTATTATTATAACCGAAGCGGGGAAGAACCGCCGCAGATAAATCTTTGCCGCAAGAAGGTCGAAAAGACGGACGGCATGGTGGACAACAAAGAGAAAGAGAGGCTCAAAAAATGATTTTGGCAGACAAAATAATGAATTTAAGAAAAAGGAACGGCTGGTCGCAGGAGGAGCTTGCAGAGCGTTTGCAGGTGTCGCGGCAGGCGGTCTCAAAATGGGAGAGCGCGCAGAGCGTGCCTGACCTTGAAAAGATTTTGGCGCTGAGTCGTCTTTTCGGCGTCACGACGGACTATTTGCTAAAGGACGAGATCGAGGACGAAGAATTAATAGAGCAGACAAGCCGCTCCTTTGTAAAACGCGTGTCTCTCTCGCTTGCGGGCGAATATTTGGAATGGAGGGCAAAAGCGGCAAAACGCATTGCCGCCGCCACATTTTTGTGTATTCTCTCGGTTATTCCGCTGCTTCTTTTGGGCGCGGCATCAGAAACGAAGGTATATGCCGTGTCCGAAAATTTCGCCGCCGGCGCGGGGCTTGTCGTTTTACTGATACTTGTTGCCGCAGCCGTTGCGATTTTTATCTCCTGCGGCTTTAAAAATTCACCTTTTGAGTTTATAGACAAACAGTCCTTTGAGAACGAGCGCGGCGTTGAAATTATGGTCAGGGAAAAGCAGAAAGCGTACCGCCCGACTTATTCAAAAATCAATATAATTGCCGCATGTCTGTGCGTACTCTCTCCTATTCCACTTTTTGTGGGGATGTTTGTTGAAAAAGAGTTCTTGCTTGTGGCAATGCTCAGTCTCACGCTAATAATTGCCGGAATCGGCTCAGCCCTTTTTATCCTTGTCGGCGTGCGCTTTGCAAGTATGCAAAAGCTTTTAAAAGAGGGCGACTATGAGCGCCGAAATGAGAGACAAAACCGCATTAAGGAAGCCTTCTCAACGGTTTTTTGGCTTATCGCCACCGCTGTCTACCTCATCTGGAGCTTTGTTACAAGCAAGTGGGAGCTTACATGGATTGTCTGGACTGTCGCCGCAGTATTGTACGCCGGCGCCATGTGCATTTGCAATCTTATTGTAGATAAGAATACCGACCGCTATTAAACCGTGCTATTTTCGGCAGAGTAAATCAACACCGGTTCGTGTTCATCTACCGCTTAGGCTATAATGAAGCCAAGAAAGTAGGCGCCGAGGCAACAGCCAAGCCTGACGGGATAACAATATACGAATCAATACCGCCGGAGTGCAATTCGTTTATCGTGTTGCACCCGGCGGTATCTGTTAGAAATTCTCTCAATCGGTATATTTGAAAACAAGGTTCAGAAAGCCATCACTGTCTATCAACAGAATATTGTTTTCCAGCGCAATTTTTTTGCATTCTTCCGTAAATTTATCCGCAGTGGACAGCAATATCTTTACAGCGCCCGGCTCGTTTAATGTCCGCTGTTTCAATTGTTCAAGTCCCTCCGTATCTCCGGTGTCTATACCGCTCTTGTTTTTGATTTGAACATAGATTTTTTGTCCGACTATGTCTGTGCCGTTAGCAGACACTTCAAAAAATTCGGAAATCGACTTGCTTATGTAAATCAAATCAGCATCTCCGCCTTTTTTATCATAGCTGTTTTTACCAATAAGCTCATATCCGAGCTTTTCAAAAATTATCCCTACAATTTTTTCGATATTTTTGTTTCCTAAATCACGAAATCTTTGCAATGCTCCCTTGCGAGCATCTGATTTAATTTCCTCTATGACTGCTGAAATTTCGCTGCCTTGTATGTTAGAATCTGTCTGCAACAGCCTTTCGGCACAGTCTTGAACTGTTTGATTCCATACATGATTCAACGGCGATTGGTATGCGCGTAGCTTTGCTCGAATGTTTTCGCAGGTTTCATCGGCATGGTAATCAAATTGACGCACGGAGGTTCGCTCAATGGGAATTGTATGATAGAAATCGTCTCCGTCAAACCCATCGGGTTTTAGAAATTCATAACCTCCGGCAGCACGGCATACCGTAAACTGAGAAGGATGCGACAGTTTTGGAATAATTAAAATATCTCCCGCCTTAATCTCCAATAAGATTTTGTGATTGTTATATTTTCGTGTATAATAGGATTTGTTATTTTCAAACGTGTATCTTTGGCATTGCCTGTTTACCCATTCTTTTTCTTCAAGGCGCATATTGGAACCGGAATTTCCCCAACCTTGCCGCAGTCGTCCTTGTTCAAATTCCTTTTTGACATATTCCGAATCGGCAGCAATGCGAAAGACAAAAGTATTAACATTAGTCATAATGAATGCTCCTAAAATAATCAACCGATTTTCACGCCGTTTTTCCAAACGCCGATCACGGCTTTTTTATTTTTCAAATATGCTTTTCCTTTGCCGTCCCACGGAAGATTGTTTTTATATTGGCCGTGCCATTCATTACCGTCTTCCCACTGAATATCGACAACGCCGTTTAGAGTACCGCCGTTAAATTCTCCTTCCAATTTCATCAACAAATCATCGGTATATAAGGTTCCAATCCCGCTTCGTTCCAAAATCATCTTCGGAGCTGCGGCAACACCCTTAAACGGATTTTCCTTTATTGCAATTCCTCGTATAATATAAAGTGTAGTAGTTTTTAAAGTTCCTCTCCAAGAACTTTGAAAAGGTGCTATACTGTAATGGA
>CANRMP010000014.1 GCA_947631765.1 uncultured Clostridia bacterium | reverse complement strand
TCCCCGATCTCCGATAGAATGTCTTTTAACCAGCCCAATCCACGGTCACCTCATCTCCATTCTTACAGAATCGACCAAATATACAGCGGTGCGGTCAGCGTAAAAATGAGGCAGGCGAACAGGATCGCCGGGGCGGATAGTGATAGGTAATCCCTTGAAGTTATCTCAGGATTTTCCCCCACTTCACACCGTACGTGAGAGTTTCCCCTCATACGGCGTTCCATCGTCAACAGTGATTAAAGTAATTTACACAATTTCAAAGACAAACCTATTCAAATGCTTTCCAACCCAATCATTTCCCTGAGTTTGTTTACCTTTTCAATCTGCTTTTGGCTTAGATTGAGAATTGCCTTGTACCTCCCAATCGTTTCTTTCCTTGTGGCGTGTATCAGAACGTGAACACTCATATCCACAAGAATTAAGTTGCCATAAGCGTCACTGCCGCCTTGTGCTTTAGGCTTTTTATGGTGGCAGTGTATCCTGTTCACTTCCATTGGCATATTAAGAACAGCACATTTTCCTTGTTGGGCGCAATAGAGCGACAGTCGGTTATCGTTGTACTCAATACTGCCGTCAGCAGGGTGTCGCATAAGATAATGCAGAATACTCAGATTGACCTTTTCCAGCCGTTTATGGATTTCTGCCCGTCCTGCGACTGTGTACTTGTTGATTATCCGCTTTTTATCCATAGGATTTTTATGCTGTACATAAGCAATCGGTACAATAGGCGTATTGCCCAAATACCGTATTTCCTTGCTTTTTGCGTAATGAATATACACAGGACTTTTCAAAGGTTTTGGAATGCTCTTTTTGAGTTGGTTTTCGAGTTTTCCTTTTACGGAATTTTTGACTAAGAAAGCTATTTCAGAAAAATCGCGGCTTACGTGTGTAGCAAACCTGTAATAGTTGTGCCACCCCATAACCAGTGAGTTATAACGGACTATCGTTTTCTTTTGTTCGTCTGAACTAAGATGCTTGATGTCCCTCACTGCTTCTACCGCTTGCTTTTTAATTCGTGCTTTGGATTTATCGGACATATGCGACTGCACGGCGTATTTCGCCTGTCCATTTGCTTTCTTACCCTTGCGGACAACTTTCATCTTAAAGCCGAGAAATTCGGAATAACGCTTTTTCAAATTCACAATTTTCGACTTGTCAGGGCTGATATCAAGACCCAATCGCTCTTTCAGCCAAGATTTTGTCGCTGTAAACATATTTTCAGCATCTTTCCTGTTTCGGCAAAAGATTTTGAAATCGTCTGCATATCGGACAATATAGCATTCTTTCAGGTTGGTATTACGCAGTTCGGCATAGACATTACTTTTATCGGGCGTTCCGTTTCTCAGTGTTCTGCATTTATACGGGTATCTTGTAGGAATATTCTCCCATTGAGAAGCAACCCATCAATCCAATTCGTTAAGCACGATATTGGATAACAGCGGTGAAATGATACCGCCCTGTGGTGTGCCTTTTTCGGGAAAGCCTATCCCTGCAACTTCCGCTTTCAGCATTACCGAAATGATAGAAAGTAACTTTTTATCACGTATGCCCAGCGTCCACATTTGCTTTAACAGCTTGCCTTGATTGACATTATCGAAAAATCCTTTGATATCAATATCAACGACATAGTGTAGGTGCTGTCCCTGCATAAACTTGTATGCTTGTGAAATTGCGTGTTCCGCACCACGATTAGGGCGGAAACCGTTGCTTCGTTTGAAAAACTTTGCTTCACAAATCGGTTCTAACACCTGCAACACACATTGCTGTATCAGCCTGTCCATTATTGTCGGAATACCAAGCGGACGCGTTTTTCCGTTGCTTTTCGGTATTTCCACTCTGCGGACAGCCTGTGGGACATAATAGTCCAGCCGTTTTTGCACATATCCGATTAGTTTTTCAGGTTCCCACTTTTCCAAATAGGATATGGTTTTCTTGTCCACGCCTGCGGTCTTGCTTCCCGTGTTTTTCTTGATGTTGCGATAGGCAAGAAGTATATTCTGCGGACTGGTAATCACCCCCATTAAGTTTTTGAACTTTTTAGAGCTTTCACTGTCTGCATACAGCCTGTCCAGCGCCTCTTGAAAATCGTAGTATTCAATGTTCCGCAAGGCGGAGATTTTCGGTAGCTTTGTCTTTGTCAAAGTCAGCATACCCCCTTTGCGAGAGTGTGCTTTTCTTAGTCATACTCGAACCTTTGATGGTTGTGTATTTCCTTGTTTTTACTGCCCACGACTTGAGCCTATCCCTCCACGGTTTGTTATCACCGCTTCACAGGTACTATGGCTCTGCTCTCAGCCGAATAAATACAGGTTATACAAAACTGCTTTCCCTGTAAACGCTTCACCGTGTGTAATCACTCCACGTTTCGACCTTTCCACGTTCCGATATTCCTATCATAAAATCTACCCTTAGGTGTCCCTCTAAGCCTGTATGCTGGGTGCTGCCTGTAACAGCACAAGGTATTTCATAAATTCGAGTTTTACTTTACCTCACATACCCGCCGCTGTGGGCGTATGCACATTTCTATGCACCATTCGTATAGACTCCTTCATTCGGGTTGTTCGTCAGTGAACTCGCTACGTTTCACATTCTCACCATAGATAGATATAGACCTCCGGCATATGGCAGCGCAATCTGCCTCCAGACCGCTTTCCTCATCTGCATTTCTGCAATGGTAGGGCTGCTCTCTGCCGACTTCAACGGGCTTTGCACAAACGGTATTCTTACCTATACCGAATGCACACCGTAGTATCAAGGCAGGCGTTTCAGGGCGTTACCCCGTCATTCCACCTGTCGGAATATCAGTTCTCCAAGAACTGCGTTTTTATGATGAAAGCTCCTTTCAATCTCTCATATATCACGCAACTTGTGTCTAACCTTTTCAGTTAGAAACGTGTCGCACCGAATTCGAACTGCCCGTGCTTTCGGTAGTCAAAATATGCCGTGCCGATCTTCACAAAGAACAGAATGGCGAGGATCATATCCACCACGGGAAAGACCACGTTGTTGACTACCGTCTGCACCTGACTTTTTGCCGTGTTCCACGTGTTCTCAATGGCGGAGGCCACATCGCCCGCGGCAAAGGCGGGCATGGCGAAGGTAACGCACAATAGCGTCGCCATCGCCGCACAAAAAAGGATTCGTTTCAGTTTCTTATTCATATCGTTCCTCCAATCTTTTCTTGTATCTCCGTCTCGGAGATGTGTCTTGTGGGAATGTGCAGACGTTTGCAGAGGCGCATCTCGCCGCGCATTCCCTCGCTTACGGTGTTTCCGAAAATCCACATCTCATCGCAGCGCCGCAGGAGCGCAAGTCCAGCCTGCATTCCAAGTTCCCGTTCTTCGGGTGCGCTGTCGTTGAGGCAGAGTGCATAGAAATGCGGAACGACCGGAGCCGTCCCGCATTTCAGCGCATATTCGGTGTATCTCTTGACTTGTTCAAGGTTTTCTCCGACATTGCCGCCGAGAGGAGAGCAGATATACACCTTTTTCATTCGTCATCGTCGTCCTTTTTGCGTTTGATTCCCATAATAATGGTCGCCACAAGGCCGCCAAGGGCTACCGCGCCGAGTCCGATCCAGAAGCCGAGGTTGCTGTTGTCGCCGGTCTGCGGATTGTCCGGAGGCGGCGGGAGAAGCGTTACGGTCTGGCCGTCGTCCTCAACGTCAGCATGGGCGGCGATTTCCACACCTTCACGGTAGAGAGTTTCAAACACCACCACTTCGGTCGCGGTGCTCAGCCCCGTGGCGTCGAAGGTAAATTCGACGGTCACTTTGCCGTCCGCCGTTTCGGGGGTGAAGGTGGCTTCCGAGCGGATTTCCTTGCCGTTTACCGTGAAATGTTCACCGGTCGCTTTGTTCATGAGAACGCCGCTGACCGTGTATTCCTTGCCGGGGGTGAGGTTTTTGTAGGAGACGACGTCCTCAATGGTGATTTCTCCCTTGGCCTCGACCTCTTTCTTTCCTTCTACCGTTGCCTGCGTTCCGATCTCCGGTACATGAACCTTTACGGTCTGGCCTTCGTCCTCGATGTCAGTGTGGACAGCCAGCTCTCTTTCGGCATAGTAAAGACTTTCAAACACAACGATGTCCGTATCCGCCTTGATATACTTGGAATCAAAGGTGAAGGTAACGACCACGCTTCCGTTCGCGGCTTCGGGAATGAAAGTGACCTCCGAACGGATTTCCTCGCCGTTAATGAGCAGCGGTTCGCCGGTGGCTTTATCCATCAGGACGCCGGAAAGCGTGTACTCTTTGCCCGGAATCAGATTTTCATAGGATACCGTATCTTCCAGCGTGAAGATTTCCGTGGCATTGACTTCCTTTGCACCATCCACCGTGGCGGTCGTGCCGATCTCCGGCACCAACACAGTCACGGTCTGCCCGTCATCTTCGATGTCGGCGTGAACGGTCAATTCCAGACCGTCTTTGTATAGGCTCTCGAACACCACAATGTCCGTGTTCTGCGTGATCCCGCTGCCGTCGAACATAAAGATTACCGTCACCGTGCTGGAGAAATCTTCGGGAATGAAGGTGACTTCGGATGTTACAAGCTTGCCGTCCACAAGGAACGGTTCTCCGCTGGCTTTGTCCATAAGCGTTCCCTTGAGCGTGTATTTCTTGCCGGGGATCAGGTGCTTGTACTCCACCACATCCTCGATGGTGATCTGCTCGTTGGGGTGGGTTTGCTTTTCTTCCTCTGTCGTTGCCGTTGTGCCGATTTCGGGGATTTTATCGTTTACCACCGAGATTTCAATAACCTCGCCGTTGGTCGTCACATGGACATGATGCGGCTCGGTGTTCGGGAGATACCCCTCCGCCGGAGCCAGCTCCACAATCACATAACTGCCGTAGGGAATATCCTCGAATTTGAAAACGCCGTCCTCGCCGGTAATAGCAGTCAGGATGGCGTTGTCCTCGGCATATTCGGCAGTGTCAGAGGCAAACAGCCCGAAGACTGCGCCTGCGATATTATCGCCGGTTTCACGGTCGGTCTTATGGCCGAGAATGTCCCCACGAAGGATTTCGTTCTTGATCGGTTCGCCATCGTTTACAGTGATGTGAACGGTCGCCGCGTCCTGCCCGGCATAGGCAAACTCCACGGGGTACTGCGTATCGGAAAGAATATAGCGACTGTCGGTGGCGATTTCCTTGACGTACAGTTTCGCGCCGACCGGGATGTCGGTCGCAAAGGCAGCATGACCGTTTTCATCACAGGTCACGGTTTCAATGAGCCCATCCTTCGGAATCCTCGTGCCGTCTGCCGCAACGATATCTTCGGCTGCGAACAGTCCAAACTGCACCGAGAGAATTTCGCCGTTATTTCCAATACCGAAGGTTTCGTCCTGCTCCATGACTTTGGAAGGGTCAAGTTGTACGCGCTGACGCTCGTTGTAGAAAGAGGCGGCAGTCTCGGTAATCTCAACCTCCTGTCCGGCATAGGTCAGCTCGATCGTGTGAATTTCACCGTTCAGCACCATGCCGTAGGGAGCGGTGATTTCACGGATTTCGTACTTGCCGAGATACAATGCCTTGCTTGTTGCCGTTCCATCCTCGCCGGTGGTGACGGTATCCACGACTGTGCCCTTGGCATAGCGGAGCGTTCCGTCCGGGGTGTAGATGTCCTCGGCGGCGATAATTTCATAGACCGCGCCGGGAAGGCCCTGCACCTCGTAGACAGGCTGGTAAATGTCGCCCGATTGCACAACGGAGGAGAACACCTCGCCGGTCTTGGTGACGGTTATTTTTCCTTTCTGCGGGATGTTGTGTTTTTCCACCGTTACGGTCGCAAGCGTCCCGTCTACCGTAAATGGGACGGGTGTTCCGTCCAGCACATAGCCATAGGCGGTCTGCACCTCGATGATTTCATAGTTGCCGTATGGCAGCGGTTCGGGGAGCATAAGCATTCCGCTCTCGTCAGTGTAGAAGGTGTCGATGTCCACAGGAGTCGGATAGTTCAGATGCTGCACAATATATTCGCCCGTGTCGCGGTTTCTCACCTTGAATCCGATTCCGGCCGCCGGAATGGTTTTTCCCGTTTCCGCATCCTTTTTGACGATTCGAACGAGCGCCTCGAAGGTGGAGTTGTTGATCAGATAGCGGTAAACCTGCCCGTCCTCGCTGACATACACATCAAAATCGGGCAGCAGTTCCCGTCCATCCCAGCCGGTCACCTGATGAACGGTGTACACGCCGTAGGGCAATTCCTTCGTTTCGGCAAAGCCGTTTTCGTCGCAAACGAGGCGGTCGCGTTCGGTTTCCTTCGCCGTCGCAAAACTTCCTGCGCTCTTGAGATACACCTCAAAGACCGCGCCGACTTCCGGCGTTTCGATCTGCGTGCTACCGTCGTCTGTGTGCTTGATGATGGCGATTTTGCCTTTGATGATATCCTCCGGCGAACCGATGGCGGGTACGGCGTTGTATTCGACGGTATAATTCTTGGCTTCCGCACCGATAGGATACTCGGTCGGGTCGAGCAGATAACCTTCCGACGGCGTGATTTCACGGAGCGTCCAGTTATCACCGCAAAGGTAATATTTCGTGGTAAATTTGCCGTCTGCGTCGGTCGTATAGCGGTCGATCAGTTCGCCGCCTTGATACACGCCGTACACAGCGCCCGCAAGCGTTGCGTCGCCCTGTGGCTTGCCCGTTTCGCTGTCCCGTTTGGTAACGGTCACATTCCACTTTTTCAGCGGATTATCCACCGATTTTTGGGTGACCTGATTCCATTCCACAACGGCGCTCTGCACATCAGGAATGACGTATCGGTCGGGACTGCCCACCTCTTCCAGAAGATAGTCCTTCCCGATGAGAATGTCCGTAAAATACGCCTTGCCGTCTGAACCGACCGTTGCATACTCGTCCACCGAAAGGCCGCTGTAGGATTTGCCGTAGAGGTGAAATCGAAGTCCCTCCTGAAGCCCATCTTCGGCGGTTTTAGTGACGACCAAATCCCCACGCTTGAGTTCGTTGTCGAATGATTTGTTTGTAACCTTTTTCCATTCAATATCCGCCTTTTGATCGTCCGGCACGACATATCTGTCAGGCGTTCCGACTTCCTCCAGCGTATATCCTGTGCCGATCAACACGTCTTGGAAATATGCCTTACCGTCTGAACCGACGATGGCATATTCGTCCACCGCAAGCCCGGAGAGAGAAGTCCCGAACAGGTGAAATTTTGCTCCCTGTTCCAACCCGTCCTCGGCGGTCTTGGTCACCGCCAGATCACCGCGCTTGAGGGTGTTATTGAAAGTGACGGTTGCAACTTTGCCGGAAACCACCGTCACTGTTCGGCTTTCCTGCGGCTCGTATCTGTTTTCCGTCTGCTCGGTCACCGTATACACGCCGGGGCGAAGGTTGTCGATCTGCCATTCGCCCTTACTGTTGGTCTTGACCGTCTGACTGAATCCTTGCCCGGTAACGGTAAAGGAAATTCCTTCTATCTTTCCGTCCTCGGAAGTTTTGACGATCTTGGCCGAGCCTGCCGCTGTCTCCAGTTTCAAGAAGGCAGGTACAGGGTCGTCATTTGCCGGAACGCCGGACACCATGTCCTGATTCTTGGATTCTCTATCCGGCACAGACCAAATCAGGAAGGTGGTGGTATTATAGGTGGACGGCATGATGCGGTTCAGCTTCACCGTCACGGTATCGGTGATCGGGCGGCTTGAAGAGAGCGTCAGCTTGTTTCCGCTGATGGAAGCGCTGACGCCGCCGTTTGACGAAACATAATATTTGCTCAGTACGTTGTTGGTATCGGTGAGCGTTACCGAATATTTGCCGTCCGCATATTCCATCTCAAAGGTTTTGGCAAGCTGCGAGCTGGCGCTTGTGAAGCTCGGACGGATATCGTTTTCTTCCATATCCTTCAGAATCTTATCGTAATAGTTCTTCAGATACGGATTGCTTGTATACTGCTCGGTCATAGTGCCGGAGTATCCGCTCACCGGATAGCTTCGGTCGTTCAGCTCTGTGGGAGAGGTGCGGAAGCCGAGGGCGATCTGCCAAACGACAAGCTGTGTCGCCGCATAGCAGGCGTTGGCGTCCTTGCTCGTCGGCACGTCGGTGCGGTTGGGATACCCATAGGCCAGCGCCAGCGAGAGCAAGTCCTTCTGCGCTGCGGACAACCGCTTGTATTTATCGCCGTGGTTCGGGTCGTCCGAGCCCTTGTATCTGTGCGAGTCGGGAAGAGGTACGCCCGGCTCGATGCAGAAGCAATACAGATAGTCCTGCCCGTATACCCATTCGGACTTGGGACCTTCCAGTCCGGGGCGTTTCGCCGTATAGTCGTGCATGGAGCGCAAGTTCGGATTTACCACATGACCGAACTGATTGTCCTCGGCGCGAATGCCGTAGGCCGCTTGGAAGGCGTTGCCTTCCTCGTCGGTCAGCGTAAAATCCCACGAGACCTCCGCCTCGCTCAAGTCCATCGTGATTTCCGCTGCCGAGGCGGAAATGGGCACGAGTGCGGTCAGAAGCGTCAGAACCGCCAGAAAAAGAGCGGTCAGACGCTTGCTTTTGGATTTTGTTTTCGTCATTTTCGTTTCCTTTCTTTGTTTTGAGATATGAAAAAAGCGCCGTGATTTTTTCATCACGACGCTTTCGTCCATATTGTATTTTGTTGTTCGATTATCCGCCGTAGATCACAGCGAAGGCGATGTCGCCGTCCACGGTGATCTGCACCACCTTGTAGGACATTCGATCCGATGTGAGTCCGTATTTCGGGTCGGTACTTGTCTTGTAGATTTTGTCCACATGGTATTTGAGCATTTCAATCGTTCCGTCGATCCCTTCGTAGCGGATTCGGGGCGTTCCGAACCAGCCGACCTCCCATGAGAACTCCATAGTATCGTCCCATTCGAAGGTGAAGCCCTTATCCCGGTAGCTTTCGGCGTAGGCTCTGACCTCTGCTATGATCCGGTCGAAGTCCGCCTGTGTCGGTTCTTTCGGCGGTTCCGGTTCTTCGGGCGCCGGCGGTTCTTCCGTTACGGGCGGTTCCGTAGGTTTCGGAGGTTCAGTCGTAACGGGAGGCTCTGTTTTCGGAGGTTCCGTCTGCTTGGGAGGTTCGGTCACGGGTTCTGTCGGTTCGGGCTTTGACGGTTGTGTCGGTGTGGGTTCTTCCTGCTTTGGAGTCTCCGTTACCGGCTTGTCCGGCTCGGCCTTGGGCGGTTCGGTTTGCGGCGGGTCGCTTTCCGCAGGCTTGGACTCCGTGGGCGTCTGCGGCGTTGGAGGTGCATCCGGCTCGGTTGGTGCTATGGTCGTGTCCGGCGCATCTTCGGTTGGGGTTTCTCCGCTTTCTTCCTTTTCTGCGGGTGCTTCCAATTCGATTTCGCCGCTCATACCTACTGTTTCATGCTTTGCTGTGCTTTCGGCTGCGGAGGTGAGCAGGGCTTGCGGGCTTTCCGTGTTCGGCTCCGCCTTTTCGCACCCCGCAAGGGCGAGGATCGCCGCTGTCAGCAGCAGGGCGGGGATGATTTTCGTTTTCATGGTCTTTTCCTTTCCGGCGCACCGTCTGTCTTTTCGGCTTTGCGCCTTTCATCACCTACCAACATACCGAAAAAGCCGAAAAAGTCCAGAGAGAATGGGCGGAAACCGAAAAATTTATCAGAAAAGTCACATACTCTGTTCAAAAGCGGGGGCTTCGTCCTCGTCCGGCTCGGCCATGTCCTGCGCCTCGTCTTCCTCCATGTGCAGACGCTGTTCGTAGGCCGACAGCACGGCGCCGTTCAGTTCCGTTCGGGCGTCCGCCGTGATGGGGTGGAAGATATCCTCGTACTTGGTTGCGCCGTCCTTTTCATAGCTGCGCTGGGGCATCTGTACGAACAGTCCCTTTTGGGAATCCACCACACGGACGCCGTGGATGGCGAACGCACCGCCGATGTTGGCGCTGGCGTATGCTTTGACTTTGGAATCCTCCCGGTCTACCATCCGGTCGATGCGGACGGATACGGTCGGGTAGTCCTGACGGTTTTGCTTGGATGCGGTTTTGACGCTTTTCTTGGTTGGCATCGTGTTTTACCTCCTACTGTTTTATATTTTTGTCTGCCGCTGCGCCCATTGCACCGACAGATGCACAAGGGCGGCTCTCTGCTGTTCCGGGGTGAGGCTGTTTAGAAAATCAAAGAGCGAAACCTCCGCCGGTTGTTCTCTGACGGCCACTCCTTTACAGTTGTCACAGATTTTCTCACGGGTCACCGTGACGCTCTTGCCGTCTGCGCTCTCGGAGAAGGAAAGGACATCATTGTACGAAAAACCCACCCGCTGTCGAATCTCAAACGGAATGGTGATGCGCCCTCGCTTGCCGAGGATTCGGTACATCGTCATGTCAGTTCACCTCGCTTTCTTCGCAGTATTCCGAACAGGGGCAGCTTTCGCAGTCGCCGTCGCACACAAAGTCCTCCGCATCGTCACGGCTGACCGCTTCGATGAGGATTTTCCCGCCCGCCGCGCTCATCTGGATGACGCTTTCCTCGCTGATTCCCGCTTCCTCCAACATATCCAGCGGAATGGAGAGAAGCAGATATTCGTTTACCTTTTTCCCTTGCATGAAATGATGGCCTCCTTCAAAATTTTTTCGTAGTCGTAGGTTTGGTCGCCGTATAAATCAAACAGCGTAAGCTGATTGCCGCATTCTCTCTGCCGCTCGTACAGATCGTAGTTGGCGATCAACAGTTCGGGAAATTCCTTGCCCGCTTCGTATTTCTGCACCATGCTGTGAATACGGCGAAAGTCGAAAAATGAACAGCCGTCGTACAGTTCCCGTATCTCCGGGCAGTCGTTGTAGGAGAGCAGAAATTTGCTCTTTGCCCCGGTCAGTGTGCGGTGCAGCCGCAGGTGATCCTCCCAAGTGAATCCGCAGTCGTAGACGTATTCGCTGGAGAAGTACGGCGGGTCGCAGTAGACAAATCCGCCGGGGCGGTCGTAGTGCTTGATGAGTACCTCGAAGTCTTGGTTTTCAATGATGACGTTCTCGCACCGCCTGCTGAATTCTTCGATTAGCCCGAACAGGCTGTGCAGATTGAACGGTTGGCAGGCGTAGGATTTCCCGCCGCTGGAATAGCTGTATCGGATGAGCTTTAGGAACATGGCTGCGCGGCGCAGATCGTGATCCTGCTTTGCCGCTTGCATCAGCTCCCGCACCTCGGCCGCTTCCGGTTTGGGAAGGAGAAGTTCCGTCAATTCCAGTTCTTCTTCAAGGAAACGGTCGTCGAATTCCTCTTTGCGGAAAAAGCGCTTGAGCGTTTTGAAATCGTCACGTGAATTGAGGTGCAAAAAGCCGAGTTCCCGGATAAACGCCAGCGGGCGATCCCGCATACAGCGAAACAGATTCACGAGGTTGCCGTTGTAGTCGTTGAACACCTCGAAGCTGTCCTGCCACGGCTTTCCAAGCAGCACCGATCCGCTTCCGCCGAAGGGTTCGATATACCGCTCGTAGGAAAGCGGAAACAGGGCGTACAGAATGTGGAGGATGGACGTTTTGTTGCCCACCCAGGATACCGGGGATTTGATGGGAGATCACCTCGCTTTCACGGGGCGTCAACCGTTTCGGGAAACAAAAAAGCCGGTATCCATCGCTCCCGAAACGATTGATACCGGCCGTTTAATTTTCTTCGTATTGTCTGGTTTTCTGCCGAAGCTTTCGGATCTCCGCCTCATACTTGCGGATGCGGTTGATTTGCAGACAGCATAGCGTCACCAGCGCCACAAAGCCGCCGAACATCATACCCAACAGAAAGAATAACAGCTCGCTCATAATTTCATCTCCATTTCTTCCGATTCGTCCTCGCCCATATCGTCTGCCGAGGTGATATTGACATACTCTCCGATGATGCCGAGGGCTTGGTCATAACTGCCTGATTCTCGGATGCGGCCGCACATCTCCTTTGCCTGCTCGTCAAGCCCTGCCTCACGCAGAGTACGGGCGGCAAGTCCCAACAGGTTGAAAATGTTTCCGCCCTGCCCAATGAGGGGACAGTCCGGCTTTCGGGTTTTCTGCTCCTGTTCCGCCGAAATAAAACCACCGAGTCGGTTCGGAACATAATCCGAAAGCCATGTCCCGCCGAAATCTCCGTGGGTCTGCAATCGCCACATCGCCAGTTTCCCGGTGTCGATTTTCACATCGTCGCTGAACGGGAACAGCAGACAGGTAAGGCTGTCATGCTTGAAGGTGGAGCAATCGTGGAATTTCGTCCCGTCCAGCAGGATTCCTTCCTCTGTCAGTAAATCATTGATGCCGTCCACCCACTCCTGCGGATTACCGCCGCAGCCCTGTAGAATTAGCCCGTCCGCGCCGTCCAGCCGGCGCAGTTCCTCTGTAGTAATCGATTTCACACTCATAATTTCATTTCCATCCCTTCATTTTGATCTCCCTCTTGTTCGGATTCTTCGTTTTCCATTTCATCCTCCGGCTCATCATAGGGAATCGGCGCAAAGAGGTGACCGTCGCGGGCAGATACGACGCCGTAATCGCTGTAGACCGCGCCGATCCGCTGTACCATGTCGTTGGCTTCACGGGGCATATTGATATTGTCCAGCCAGCGGGAATCCACACCGGCGTCCAGATGATGGCGAAGGAATTCCCGAAAGTAGTCGTTTTCATCGTCGCAGTAGTAGGCAAGCTCGTACCTGTTCAGTTCCAGCGCGGCTGTCAGGGCTTTTGAAAGCGTACCGATCTCATGCCCCTCCAAGACCGCCTTGTATTTGATCTGCTCCATCTCCGGCGCCGTCTGATACCACGCCGCGATCCGGTTCAGCTTTTCAAAATCTCTCATGCTGCCGAACATTTCGTCTGTGATTTGCGGAATGGCCGATTCAAAGCCATAGCAGACGCAGGAGGAGATAGAGGGTTCATGATGTCTCTGCGCCACGGCTTGCGCAGCGTCTGCATCCATGGGCAATTCGATCCATTCCGCATCGGCTTCGGTTTCCGCAGTCCCTCCCGTGGGATATTCCCCGATCTTCAAACGAAAGACGAAGGAGTCCGGTTCTTCCGCTTCCGGAAAGTTCACCCCGTCGTAAACCTCCTGCGACACATAGTCGCCAGCTACAATATAGTGCCCTTGCCAAAAGATCCCGCTGTCCATTTCCTTCTGCATTTCTCCGATCTTCGCAGTATCCAGCAGAGGAAGCGCATCGGAGGGTACGCCTACCACATCTTCAAATAGGTCATTTTCAATTACGAATTGTCCAAGCTGCCGGACGTTGCCCACGTTAGAGGCGATCATGACGCCGTCCAGCCCGTAGGTCAGGTTGATGAGTTCCTTCATGGACAGGCCGTTTTCATACTGTCCTGCCTCGTTGCGGCTGTGAACGATGGCATTCAGCACCAACCGTTCATCTTGGGAAAGCTGATCCAGCCGCCCCGCAAAGAAGTTCAATTCCTCCACGGTGGGGCTGTCCAGTCGGATATCTATTAGCTCAGGCAGTTCCGGACAGTTTGTTATTTCAATCTCACAGTAGGCGCTGTCCTCTCTGCCGATGATCCGCGCCTTTTGCTGTGTGTCCCGAATTTGCGCCTGCGTTGCGGGCAGTTCCAGCTCGGCATAAAAATACCCCCGACCGGCGGGGTGTTCTACAGAATATTCAATGAGCATAGCAATCTCCAATCTTTGATATTTGTATTTATCCTATACGCAGCGCCAGCGCGATTCCGTGCAGGACATAGTCCACACAGGGAATCGCCACGCTGTTGCCCAACGCCTTGTACCTTGCGGCATCCGAGGCGGAGGGAATGTCCGTCCAACCATCGGGAAAGCCTTGCAATCGTTCGCATTCCAGCGGGGTCAGGCGGCGAATAAGACGAAAGTTGTCTTTGCCCGATTCCGTCACAAGGTTTTCACTCCCGCCGCCGTGATCTCCGCCCTGTGCGCGGAGGGTCGAACAGCCCGGCGCATAATTTGCAAACTGGCTTTGTCCGAAAACCTCTGTATCAACATCCACCCGCTGGCGGCTGAAGACGGCATGGTGGTCGGTAGCTGTGAGGGTATAGGCGATGTCCTCCTGACATCCCAATCCGTTGCCGCCGTTTTGGGGCTGGCGGTCAATAGTGTTGCCGGCGATGCAAAGGACGGAATCCTGTTCTACCAGCGGAACATTGTTGCCGCCTGTGCCGTATCGTGCGGACATGGTTGGCGCCACCTCGTGCGGTCCGGTATAGCGGGCGTCAATGCCGTGGTTTTCATAAACCAACGGTTGGTGTCCGTGTTCCTGCGCACGAAGTGTCCCGGATACATCGAGGCTGCAATCCATAACATTGCCCCCCTGATCGTTGAGGCAAACAATGCTTGGCACCATATTCGTTCCGCTTTCGGCGGCTTTCAGCGTGGGGGCGATTTCTTCCGAATAGCCGATTCCGCCTGCGGACGGAGCAGCCCCCGCACAGAATCCGGCAGCGATGAATGTCTGCTGCTTTACGCTGGGATGGGCACACAAAGCGCCCGCCACATCATGCAAGTCTCTGACTTCGTCTCGCTGGTTCGCCGCAAATGCGGTAGGCTGTTGTGTTTCATTACCGTTCGGCTGTGTTACGAAGGTCTGCATCTGCATATTGCCGGTAGCCATTAACGCGCCAGACACGCCGTGCAAATCGATGCCCTCGTCTCGCTGATTGATGTGATACGCTTCCACCTCCGTGCTTTTTCCGTCGGGCAAAGTGATTCCTGCCTGTATTTCCAGCGCCCGTTTGAGCTTTTCGGGTAGCTCTTTGCCTCGCTCAGTCGCCCGTCGAAGGATTCCCCGACAGGCTTTCGGGGTCAAATAATATCTGCCCGGCACGGCTTCCTGCAAAATCTGCGACAAGGAAGATTCTTTTCCTTCTCTGGGGGACACCCCAGTATTGAGCATCCAGGCATCGCCACGCCAAGGAGAAAGTGTCTCCCAATACGATTCGCCCAGCAGATCCCCAACGCCCGGTGTCAGGTCGAGGAATTGATACGGAAGGTATCGCAATTCGGACGGTTTCTTCGAGAACGATCCGGAAATCTTCGCCTTTTGGTTCTCCGCTGGAAAAGGCTCCGGGGACGTTTTCCCATACCATGAATCTTGGTCGAACAGCGTGAGCTGTCCGTCCTCGCTGTAATTCTGCATTTCTCATCTCCCTCACGACCCGGATTTGTTCCATAAAAAGGCCGGAGCGTTCTCCAGCAAGCCCGGCTCTCGCTCCGGCGACAGAAAGGTCTTGACACGGGCTGCCCCCGCAGACAATGTCCACCGGCGGCAGCTCCGCGCCTTTCAGCTTTGTGATGTCGCCCACATGGACCATATCGGGAAATCGCAGCCGTGTCACCTCGATGGGGAATGCTTCGATTTCGCTTGCCCATACGGGGACGATCCCATTATGCACCGCCGCCAGAGGGAAGCCGCCGATCCCGTCGAACAGGCTGCCCATCGTAAGCGGCTCCATTTCACACCGCCTTACATCTGCATGACGGGGCCCATATCTTCGTCCTCGGTTTCTTCTTCGTCCTCCGACTCTGTATCTTCTTCCTCGATTTCCTCGTCCTCGTCGGACACGCCCTCAAAATCGCTCACAGCGGCGTTTTCCTCCTGTCCCGCGGGCACTTCCTCGTCCTGTCCGTCAGCGGCTTCAAACGCCTCGCTGTGGGTTTTACGCTCGGTCAGATCTCGCTCGATCTCTCGCTCGATCAGCCCGATCACAAATTCCTTCTGTGAAATTCCGGTGCGGTGAAGATAGTCCTTGATTTTCTGAAACAAATCCTCCGGCACTTGAAATGCCAGCGTTCTCATCTTTTCCATGTTCTGTCCTTCTTTCTGATCCATTTTCGGGTGAAGCTCGTCGTTCAAAGCAAGGGTGACGAATTCCGCCATCGTCATCCCGTGCTCCTTTAGGTACTGGCTGACCTCGGCGTGGAGGTCGGCGTCGATCCGCACCGTAATTCCTTTTTTCTCGCCGTCAGGCATGATTTTCATCTCCCTTTTTTATATAATTTCTGAATGCTGTCTCAACGATTTCCTCCACCGACAGCCCGGTTTCGGCGGCGTAAAGCAGGAGCGGCTCTGCAAGCTGCGCCAGGATTTCGATTTCTTTTTCCATAGGCGCCTCACATTCCCATGACCGGGCCGCTTTCGTCCTCGGTCATATCTTCGCCCTGTCCTTCCGCCAATTCCTCCTGCGTCAGCTTGCGGAAGGAGTCCTCGCCGGGACACAGACCGAGGGAGCGGCCGTTGTCGAAGGCACAATGCACCGTGCCGATATCATCGACGAACCTGACCGTTCCGCGCATATTGTCCTCCACCGGTCGGGGATCGTCTCCCATGTGCAGAAGCAAAACTCTTGTTCCGGGCGGATGGGCTTCCTTGTAGTGTTCTGCCTGCCGATGCAGGCGCTCCCATTCGTTCATGTTGATTTTCTCCTTGTGTGTTTCGTTCATTTGGTTTTCCTGACCATATATTTCGATTGTGTACAGGACACTGCCGTCATTTTTGCGACGATCCAATACCTGTATTTCCGAACCGTTAAAGCGATAGCAGGACGCTTTTTCAAAGTCAGTGCGGAATCCCTTTCCGTAATTGCATTTCGAGAATTTATGCTCCGGCTGATCCTTGATCTTGGAGTAAAAGGCGTTGGTCTGTACCTCTGTAACAACGCGGGTTAGTCCAACGATGTCCGGATGATTTTGATGGAAGGTGGAAACAAATTCCGTTCCGACTTGGATATGCCGTTTCAGGTCGGCAAGGTTTTTAATGGAAAGCGGCTGCCGTTCTTTCTTTTTCTCTGCCATGTTTACATTCCTCCCATCGTCATGCCCTCATTTTCGGCTTCTACATCCACCAACAACTCCTCTATAGACTCGTATTCGCTGCAATAAAGGAAACCGCCGTTTACGAATTGTCCGCCGCGTTCCTCAACAAATTGTTCTCCAAAGGCGGAGAAGTCGAAGAAATCTTCCATTTCGGGACTCATGTTGTAATCCGACAAATTGTCCACGAGATAATGGGCGAGTTCTTCCGCGTCAGCGACAGAGGGAAAATATACGAAGTCATCCAGATGCTCCGCGAGTATAGAAATATGAGACGCTTTTTGTACATCGGCCATTTCTACGACGACGGACAGCTTATCCCAATCCATGTTGTCAGTGTCCAAAGACCGAAGGCTCTTATTTACCTCATAGATTCCTTCGTTTCGGATAATGCCGTCCATGCGTTTCTCCCATGCGTCATTTTTTATATAGTTGAAATAGAACGAGAATGTGCAGTCGCTGTCGGAGGGAGCGCCAAGCCGAGCAATGGCTTTTTTGATTGCCAATTCCTCGTCGGGGAGGAGTAGAAGTTCCGTGTGTCCGTTGTAGCTGACTTCCGCGCCGGCAAGTGTGCTTGTATAGGCGTATTCGGGAAAGGTTTGTCCGTCGTACACCTCGGTCAGTTTATCGAAGGGGTCGTAGATGAGCAGCCCTTTTGCCGTGATCCGCGCAAGGCCACGGTCTACGAGCCTTTTGCCGAGAGCGGCGTATTTCGGATCATCCTCATCGTTCGCCGGAACAGCACCCTCCGTATTCAAGACGTAGGCTCTACCGATTTTTCCGTAATTGCTGACATCCCGCACCAGTGTGAAGTGATCCAGATTGAATGTTAGGTTAATGAAATTCTTAAGAGAAGGTTCGTCCTGCATCGAAATCCCAATGAGAAACTGATCCATCTCCCGGTCATCGAAGCTGTCCAAACGCTTGGCAAGGTAATTCATTTCATCCAAGTCGACCTGACAGCCCTCCAGAACAGAGAATTCTTCCGGCCAGTAGATACCTGTCACGGTGACCGATTGTTGTTTGCCTGTGCTGTCAATCGCATGAATTGCTGCCAGCTTATTGTACAGATCGCTTTCGCTGATGGGGAAGCGGATATCTGTTTCGCGGTCGCCGTTCCCGATTTTGATTTTAATCATTTCTGAATGTTCCTTTCTTCATATTGAATCGCCCCAAGACCAAAGCGGCGGATCGCCATGGCGTTGCAGATCAAGGAAAAAGTTTTCGGTGAAATCAGCTCGGTGTCGGCAAGGTCGCTGACCGTCAGATGCTTTGTGCCGAGATACATGTCTTTTGCCGCGCAGAACAGCGGGTAGCTGTTCGTATTTGTCCCGCGCAAGTGTACTTGCTCGAAACAAATGACATTGTTGACGGCGGCGTATTTGACGCAACGCCACAGCATAAAGTCTGCGGTCAGCAGATACAGCGCCGACATGAGCGCCTTGTTCTTTTGGTTTAGATACTTGATCGTCTCGGCAAATACGATGCGGTGTTTTTCGTTTCGGTAGTTCATGGGTGTTTCCTCGCTTTCTTTGAGTAGTTGATTGATTCGCCGCACAAGCGGCGCATGGCGAATGACTGACATGGTTTCGGCAATGGTTTCCCGATAGGTGGCGGCACCGGCAATGATCCGTTCTGCAACGCAGTCGCATCGGTCGAGGGCGCAGGCGGTTTTTCTTCTGCCGGAGTAGTGAGGGCAGTAGCGGCAGTCACAGTCTTTGGCGGTGTATTCCCGCTTGCGGATCAGGACGATTCCATGACTGCGTGGAGCGAAATTGGGGACGCTTCTCATGAGACGATCTAACTCTCGAAAAGAGAGATGTTCTGTGTAAAGCATGGCGGAGATTCCTTTCTAATGAAATAAAAAAAAGCCAACCGTTTAAATCAAACGATTGGCTCTGAAAAAAGAAAAGCAGGCGGGTTTTCACCTGCCTGCTGATCTTGATCTTTGCGGTATTCAGTTGTTCACAGGGGTTCGAGTCTTTTCACAAAGGGAAAATCGCCTTTTTACATCTACGATTTTGACTCTCGAAAAATCGCCCCGTAAGACGCCGAAAAGCCCGATAAAATCGGGCTTTTCGGGGACAATATCTTTTTTATTGTCTCTTGATGGCAGGGGCGGAAGGACTTGAACCCGCGACATGCGGTTTTGGAGACCGCCGTTCTACCAACTGAACTACACCCCTGTATTTATGCAATTTTTGCCGCGCAAAGGCGCTTCCCTTGCGCGACAACACATTATAACACATATAATTCTAAATTGCAATAGTTTTTTTGAAAATTCATATTTTGGAAATTATTGAGAACTGTCTTACCTCTCCGCTCACCCCCAAGTCGGCAAAGCTTTGGCGATTCTCGTTTTTTCATGATTTACTCCGAGCGTTGATCAATGCTTTCACCTATATAGTCTGCAATGAGGCTTGTTTGTTAGGTCGGATTTTAACTTTTTTTATTTTTTGAATAAAATCACGTCAGAGCCCCCCGACGCCGAAAAAGCCTATATTCCGTACTTTGTTTGCACTCGCTCCAAAATTTTGCCTATCGGTTTGCCGAGCAGGAGCAGAAAAATAAAGCTTGAGAGAGCATAAATTGCCGTAAAGGGGAGAGAGGATGCCAAGGCGGCGACATAGCGTGACAAATTAAAGCCTCCGTCCGCCCAAAGCACCGTCCACACGTCCATAATAACCGAATAAAGAATACCGGAGAGCGCGCCGTAAAGCGAGAGCAATATAATATTGCGCTTTAGGAGACTTGCAAGCAGTCCGGCAATCAGCCCTAAAATTCCCCAAGCGAACATTTGAAAGGGTGTCCACGGTCCCTGCCCGAACCAAAAATTGGAGATCAGAGCGGAAAGGGCGCCGGTCAGAAAGCCCGCCTCGCTCCCAAAGTACAAAGCGGTGATAACCACCATGGCAGTAACCGGCTTAAAACCAGGAATCGGCGTGAAAATAATCCTCCCGAGCACCGAAAGCGCCGTCATGGAGGCTATCAGAATAAGCCGTTTTGTATCTGCCCTTTTATGCTCGAATTGCAAAAAAACCGGCAGGCAGGAGAGCAGTGCAACGCATAGCGAAATCCACGCATATTGCTTTCCCTTAAACAGCAGCGCGCCGCAAAGCACGAGCGCCGGAATCAAAAGGCAGAGCACGCCGTATGAAATCCACTTTTTCATTGCTTTTCCCCTTCCTCAAGGCAACATTCAATAACCTGCTCACACGTCACCGCATTTTTCCACAGTCCTCGCGCCATTCGGTTGGCGGCTGTCGTGTAAAAGCTGTTTTCCGCAAAGAATTTCTGCGGCATATCTGCGCAAAGCACTTCCCCGTCAAAGATAAACGCGCAAATATCGGCACATTCGGCGGCAAACTCCACGTCGTGAGTTACCATTATTACCGTCATGCCCTCCCGCTTTAGCTCAAACAGGATTTTTTTCAAATTTTTCTTTGCAAACGCGTCAATGCCCTTTGTCGGCTCGTCGAGCAGCAGAATTTTCGGCTCGGAGAGCAGAACCTTGGCAAGGGCGCATTTTTGCTGTTCGCCGCCGCTTATGTCATACGGATGCCGACATAGCAAATCGGAAATTCCGAGCTTGTCTGCAATGGCATTTATTCGCTTTTTTGCCTCATTTTCGGATATTTCCATCGTTTTCAAGATTTCCATAAGGTCGGCGCGCACGCTGTCCTTGACAAAAACGGTTTGCGGATTTTGCGGCAAAAGGGCAAGATTGTTTCTGTACAAGCTGCCTTTGCAGTCTTTTATTGACTTTCCGCCGACCGATACTCTTCCCCGATATGCCTTCTCAAGCCCCGCCATTACATTAAGCAGAGTGGTTTTTCCGGCGCCGTTTCCCCCTAAAACAGAAAATATTTTCCCCCGTGGAACCTTCAAAGCTACTCCGCGCAGAACGTCCGGCAAATCCTTCTCATAGCGAAACCAGACGTTTTTTAGCTCTATCGCGCACTCTGCCTCATTCGGAATTTCGGGCACAGGCAGAGCTTTGCCGCGGCATGTATAATTGCGCTCCAAAAAGTCCCGTCCTTCCCGCACCGTCAAAGGGCAGGGCAGGTCAGCGCCCACCCCCTGCCAAATACGCACAGCAGCAGGCAGAGCGCAAAGCATAGGATGATTTTTTGAAATTTCAGACAGCCGCGCCCCGATATTTTTCGGGCTGTCGCTAAGCAATACTTGCCCGTTTTCAAGCACAATCACCCTGTCGGCAATCGGGAAGACCTCTTCAAGGCGGTGCTCGGAAAGCAGTACCGTCAGCCCGAGCTCGCGGTTGATTTTTTGCAGAGCTGCTATAAAATCGGCGGCGGCAATCGGGTCAAGCTGACCGGTAGGCTCGTCCAAAATCAGCAGACTCGGCTGCATCGCCATAACCGACGCCAAATTCAAAATCTGCTTTTGCCCGCCCGAAAGCTGCTCTGTTCTCTGCCGAAACCATCCCTCAATCCCGAAAAAGCTTGCCATTTCTCCCACACGACGGCGAATTACCTCTGAAGGAAGCCCCATGTTTTCAAGCCCGAAAGCAAGCTCATGCCAAACCTTGTCGGTCACCACCTGACTTTCCGGATTCTGCTGTACAAAACCCACCTTTCCGGCGTCAAACTGAACATCGCGCAAGTTGCCGCGATACAAAATTTGCCCGCTTTTTTCGCCTACGGGAGCAATTTCCTTTTTCAGCAGTCGTAAAAGAGTGGTTTTGCCACAGCCGGAGTGCCCGCACAGCACAACAAATTCCCCGCTTTGTACGGAAAACGAGACCTTTTCAAGCGCGTTTTGATCTGCCTTCGGATAGCGAAAGCTCAAATTTTCGACCTGTAATATTTCCATAAAACCGCCTCCTTCACCTCCAAAATAAAGGGCAACAACGACAAAAGCCCGAGCGCCGTATATATAACCAAAGCCATAAACGACGTTTCTATTTTATCCACACGCGGATAATAGTTAAACTCGGTGACCCCCAGCGCCGCGCCGACAATCGGCAGGGCAAGCAGAAAAATACAAGCTCCGAGCAGTATACCGTCCGAGCGGCGAAAGCGAAAGAGCGAAAAGCTTGTTCTGCCCTTTTTCCCGTACCCCCGCGCCTTCATTGAAGCCGAGGTATCCATCGCGTTTTCAAGCGACCATGCGACAAGGGCGGCAAGGACCCGCATCCGATTTTTTACACGGTCGGTAAGACTTTTCCCCGCATACAAGCCCATGGCTTTCTGCGCCCTGCCGACCTGCCGCGACATGCGCAGATAAGAGGGAATGAAGCGCAGCGCCGTTGATAGCACCAGCGACAGCTTCGGGACGGCTTTCCCGAAAAGATATAAAAATTTGTCGCTCGTCATAATCTCGCTGTACGCTTTGCACCAGAGCAAAACGCCGACCACCATACCGGCAAGCGAAATTCCGTACAAAAACGCCTCAAAGGTCATCGGATTTCCGTTAAGGAAGAACAAAATTGTCACTCCGTTATGAGAAAAGAGCGGATTTGTAATGGCAATCATTACAAACAGAATGAGATAAAAGCCGATATCCCCCGCCCGCCCGCGCTTTTTAAGAGTCGCGCAAAACAGTGCGCCGCCAATCAGCGCCTCTGTTTGCAAAATAGGGTGCGGCAGAAACATTGATATAAGTAACACCGATAAAAAATATGTCATGCTCACGGCAGGGTGAACATTTGCAAACGCCCTCATTGATTTTCTCCCATCCATTCCGCTCCCACGTCCCGACCGAGGTCGCAGGTATAAATCCATTCAATATTTTGTCCGTCGTGCAACAAATATCGGGAACAGCCATAATTTGGAAACTCACCGTCCACACGGTACATCCAGCCGGAAAGCGGTCCGCAGGAGAACTCATACAGATAGTGGATACCCTGAATATATACACTGCCGAAAGGACTTTCCTTTGCCCCTTGAAATTCCATTTGAATTTTGTTGTACCGCACCGCGCGATAAAGAATATCAAAAACGGTGTCGCCCTCTCTCAGTACATAACGAGTCGGCGGGAGTATCACTCCGTCCAGCGGGACAAATTCCTCAAAGCGGAGCGCAGTGTCAAGACTGTCGTAATTTTGCAAAATCGTATCACAGCGTATGGAGAGCGTCACGGTCTCGCTATCGGGCGTAATATCGTCAATATGAGTCAGATAATATTCATCTACCGACTGGATATTCGTGCCGCTTATCAGTACGGCGACAATCAGCACAATTCCGAAAACCGCCAAAATATCTTTTTTCACGGCGCACCGTCCTTTCGTTATTCTTCGTCTTCCTCTGCGTACTGTGCGGCAAATTCTTCCATTTCTTTTGCCCTTCGCCCTCTCTTTTTGCGTATTCTGCATATAAGAAATATAGCAAGGAGTAATGCCGCAATTCCCAAAACAACTCCGATAACAAGTGCGCGCAGCAGGCTGTCAATCTGCGTTTTGGCTTTTACGACGTCTTCCCAGTGGTCGATTTTCGTGCGATCGTATTCGCCAAGCGCGTTATATCGGGCAAAAACGGAATCTACCGTCTTTTTATCGGAAATGGAAATTGTCTCAAACGGATAGAGCTTTTCAAGTATTTCCGCATTGATATCATCAATTTCCGCCTGAATTTTTAAAATCTGCTCCTTTGCTGCCATAAGCTTTTGCAGATAAGTCTCTTTATTTTCAAAATCCTCCGATTGCTTGAGCTTCTCAAGCAGTGTGATAATTGTCACATACTGTTCGGTCGTGAGGCTTTGCGGGAGAGAGTTTACCGTCTCTTTGTCCTTTTCGGAAAAGTACACCTTTTCCTTGGGAATTTCTCCGTCCTCCGGACGAAAATCGTACAATGTGCGCATTCCGTTTTGCTCTCGCCAAAGCGCCGCCATTGCAAGCAGGGTCTGCTCGCCCGCCATACTGTTGGAAACGTCAGGAATGGCGGCTGGATTGTCTGGGTCAAAGTCATGTGAATGGACAAAACCGCCGTCCGGCTGACGGTAGCGCAATACGCCGTCAAGTAAGGTGTTCCCGTTCTTGATAAACCGAGAGTCGCAAAGCGGGTCAATTCCAAGCGCGCACAGGGCGATAATCACCTGATCGACGCTTTCCACATTTTCCGTCCCCCAGCTTTTAAAATCTCCGGTGGGAAGCTGCATTTTAGAAAGGCAGGCAAGCGCCTTGTCCACCCTCTCACTTACAGTCACCACGACCTTTTCTTGCCCGTGCCTTTGCAAGGTGAGATATTCTTTTTCGTCCTTGTAGTATGGCGCAAGCGCCTGAACAGCCATTGCCGTCAGATCTGGGTCAGAAACGCTTCCGCCAAGCGCCCAGCCGCCGTCGGGAAGCTGACACGACAGAATTTCGGCAATCATATCCTCTCGCGTGTTGAAAGCGCCCTCTGGAACCTCATATCTCATGGTATCGAGCGCGATAAGCCCCCATATCCAGCCGTTGATTCCCTGCCGCCCGAGAGAGGTGGTTTTGCCCCTGTCATAGGTTCCGTCGGCGATAAGATTTATTGCCTTCCCGTTTTCATCGGTGCCAAATGCGGTGGGGTCGCCGCCTGATGCCAGAATTGCCAATATCACACGGTGCCATTCGGTTGCCTTTGCTGCGCTTAGCCTGCCCGGTTGTCGGTAACGCTCCTCAATTTTCTCTCGCAATATGGCAAGATACCCCGCATAATTGTCCGCTTTTCCAAGCCGGGCAAGCCCGACGGTATACCAATCGCCCGCGGTGGTTCCTGCAAGCTCCAAATAACTGTCGCACAGCAAATTTCCGTCATGAGCTCCGACCTCTTTTTTCTTCCAATTGATAATACCTTCCGCAACTAAAAGAAAGTCGGGCTTCTCCTTTTTTGCAAAAGCGGGAGAAGCAAAGACGAAAACCGAAAGAATACAAAGCATTACTGCCGTCAGACGTTTAATCACGGTTGCTTTGCCCCTTGTCATTTGAGTTTTTTGAAGAAGCTTTTTTGCGCCCGAAGAATATCAAAAGAGCAATTGCAAGGACGACAATAAGGCTTGTTACTATTATAGCAGGAATAATAATATTCAAATTTTCTCCGCCCTGCCGCGATTTTTCCTCATTTTGTGTACCTGCCGTTTGGCTTGCCGACGGCTTGGTATCACCCGGAAGCTTTGGGGTGCCTTCATCTGTTGCTTTGCTTGACAAGGTCGTTGATGTTTGTGTGTCCGAATCGACAGACGGGGTGGTTACCCCTGTATTGCTTTCACTTTCCGAATTGTCGGTATTTTCGTTTTCATCCCCGCTCCCATCGGCATCGTGATTTTCCAGTGCGTCCTCAAGCGCATTTGCCGCCTCGTCCACCGCGCTTTGCGAAGCGTCAAGCTTTGCGGCGACCGTCAGCGCGGCAAAGTACGCATTTTGCACTTCGATGTGTGTCAACAAATTCGAAACGCCCGCCTTTGCTATAATACTTGTAAGGGCGTCCTTGTCTGCAACCGGATAGTACCCCGACTGCGGATTGCCCCCTCCAAGAGCCGCGGCGCCGCCGATATCGTCCCCGTAGCCCAAGGTAAACTGCACCCTGACAATATCGCCGTCCGAAAGATACACGTCTGAAAAGCTGACGTTCGGGAAATTGTTGTTGACAGAGTACATCCAGCCCGAGCCGTTTGAAATCACAAATTCCCCAAGATATCCTTCACAATTGTTTATATAATCTTCCGGATCGTAAAAGCCCATATAAGACTCCAAATAAGGCTGTAAATACTCGGGAATTGACGGGCAAATCCCCAATTTTTTCGGATTTTGCGGACTGCCGCTTTTTTTATAGCCGTTATAGGCAGAACGCGCCGAGTCGCCGTCCGCAATATAACCGAGATAAAAGCCGCTGTCCGTCGTGCCGCTGTAATAGCCGACAAATCCGTTCAGATGAAGCAGTCGTACAAGCCCGTCTGCGGCAGATTCTCCGGCAATAATGGGAAACTCCACAGGGAGCACAAGATAACCGCATCCGATCGTAAAAACCTCAACACTCCAGACGGCTCGTCCGATAACCTCGCCCACTGCCGCAGGCTGATAGAAAATATGATAGGTCGCCTGCGTTTTCTCTCCGCCGTCCGAGGCTGCACTTATAACCACGGTGTTTTCTCCGACCTGTGAAAACACAAGCGTATAGCTTGTTTTGTCGCCGTCATCCCACGTATAATTTACCTGCTCGCCGTTTAGGGTAACATTAGAGGCAATTTTCTTTCCATCCCCGTCCCTTGCCCAAACATCAAAGGTCAGTCGGTCGTTTTTAACCGTCATATTGTCAACAAGCGTCGTTTTTAGCGATATACCGGTGCTTGCCGTAAAACTGCCGGAAAATACCGAAAGCGGGAGCATGGCTGCTGCCAATAACAGCGCCAAAAAGCAGATAAGTGCGCGATTTGATTTTCTTTTCATCTTAATTTTCCTCCTTGGTGAGCGTTTTCGTTTCGGAGGTCTCTTCATTTTCCGCACGGTATTTTTCAGCTTTGCGCATTGCCGAAAGCTCTGCATTTTTTGCGCTTTTGTACCGCTTTTGCCCTTTCGCATCCCGGCCTTTTTCTTCTTTCAGACCGGCGGCCTCCAAGGCTCTCGGCCAAGCTCCGAGGAAGGCCTTGATGCGAGAGCGCGTCGCGTCGTCAAAATCCCCCTTTTTGGGCGCCCGTCCAAGTTCTTTTTGCTTTTCGCACAGTCGCTCTTTAGCCCAGCGCTTCTTTTCCTCCGGCGTCATGAAAAATCCCTCCAACCAAAACACTTTTTATATTTTCCATTTGGTTAAAAAGAGCGCAACGGATTTTTTCAAGCCGGTAAAAGCCTCTCCCACATAAAAAAGAGTGCCAACGAAAAAATCGGTTGCACTCTTCTCACCAAAGCGGTGGTAAACCCAAAAAATACGGCAGATATCCTGACTTATGAAAGCAGAGCCCGCAAAAGGCGCTATGCACGCGGTATACCCGCACCCTTTGCCTGCTTGTCAAATACAGTAATGGCGGTTGTTCCGGATTCGAACCGGATTTCCTTTTAATTTACTCGGTTTACAACTTTTCAAACCGTATCTTAATTATTATGTTTTTTACATTATATCATACCGGCTGCAAAAAGTCAAGTAAGCCGAATAAAAACATACCCCCTTGCGGCAAAAAATCGCAGGCGGACTCACTTAAAAAGCAAGGTCCGCCTGAAAAAGCATAATTATTTTACAGCCGAGCAGCGCACCGTAACGCGCGATTTCGAGTTGAGCGTACATGTAAATAATGTAAGCGCCCAATCGCCGCTCTGCATTTGCTCGACTCCCGTACCGGGAATTGTCTCGACAAGCTCGACTATATATTCAAAGTCGTTGCCGTCCATATCGGTAAAATAGACAGAATCTCCGCGTTGCAGGTTCTTAAGCGACCCGAAATGTGAGGAATAGTTGTGCCCGCAGATTATCATATTCTCCTGATACGGCGTTCCGAGGTATCGGCAGGGCGCGCGTTTGAGCAGCTTTAAGCTCCAGCTTTCAAGCACGGGCAGCTCGAGCTCAAGCACCGGAATATGAATTGTTCCGACGTATTTATACCCGTTGATTTTCACCGAAGGCAGATCCTTGTCGGGGTCAAGCACATAATCCGGAACGATATCCTCGCTTTGCGAAAACGAAGGATCGTCGATCTCCGGCGGGTTCTCTTTGTCATTTGGGTCTGCGGAGCTGCCATTACTCGGGATTTTATTCGTAGAGTTCGGATTCTTTGCCGCCTGCTGCGCTTGCACGACAAGCTCGAGCACATTTTCAACCGACTCGCGAGCGCGGTTCTCATCCCAAATGTTGTACATGGCAATAGCCGCAGACAAAAGAATCAGCAAGACGCCAAGACATATTGCGACAATGCAAATTATACGTTTAAGCATCTTCTTTTTTCCGTCTGCAAACAACAGCAAGCAGAACTGCCCCGACGACTATAAGCAGCACACCCGCTCCGAAGAGCACCGGCACAGGCCACCAAAGCATACCCGTTTGAGGCAGGGTGGGAGGCGGAGGAGGAGGCGGAGGCGGCGGATTGTCACAGGTATTTGTAACAGTGAATGTGACTCCCTGCTGCACTATTTGCACGGTATATTCCTCCGGCACGACCTCTTCGACAATCTGCCATTCATGCGCCGGGTCAAGCTCTGTCCAGGTATAGCGCCAATTGTTATCCTCGTTCAAGGTCTGTCTGTCATAAACCTCGCCGTCGCAAAGAAGCGCAACGGTAATATAATTTGGGCGCAGCTCCTTGTTGTCGCTGTCCTCCCAGATTTTGAGGACGTGACGTTCGAGCTTTTCGCCGCTTATATTGCGGTATTCATATTTCGGCTCGGTATAAACATCATAATGGATTTCTCCGTCTATATCGTTATACGGCACCGAAACGAGCATCGGCTGCGGTATATAAATAGTCTCACCCTCGGTGACGGCATAGCCGACAACAAGATAGAGTCCGATATCCAGCCCGTCAAATTTCACTCTTCCGCTTTTGTCGGTATACTCGGCAAGCGAGGTGTGCACCTGCCCATAGCGCGTGTACGCAGAGAGCGTTTCGGCAAGGGCAGACCAGGCGGCAGAGTCGTCGGAGTCGGGGAGGACGACCGAAAAATTTGCAAATTCATCGGTCAGCACATATTCATCCCCGTCCCAATTTGCGACGTGATACAGATAAAACGGAGCCATTGAAATTGCTTTGCCTTGATGCTTAAAGGTAATGACAATCGACCCGTCTTCCTCCGCGGCAAAAGCCGTGGCGGGCAAAAATACCGTCAGGAGCAGCATAAGAGCCAATATTATAGGGAAAATTCTTATTTTCATAATTTAAAACATTCCCTCCTAACCGTGATGGTATCAATCATTTTTTCGTTTATCTTTTCTTTTTTTCAAAAATCTCAGCAAGAACGCAAGAGAAACAGCCGAAATGACAATTACTACAGGTATAATAATATACATCGGGTGCATTGCCGCGTTATTGCGGTTGACATTGAAAAACGGTATGGTACTTTCTTCTTTTTCTTCTTTTTGCGGCGTTTCGATACGGTGACCGGTGACAAGCAGACGGTGAGTATTGACGCCGTACGGCGTACATGTCATAAGAGTGCAGAGATTTTTCCCTTCCTCGATTGAAAGTATACCCTCAACCTCCTCGGGAAGGACGGTGACAATATTGTCAATCTCATAGGTCAGGACCTCATTAAGCACATGAAGCTCAAACGTTTCTCCGACCTTGAGCCTGTCAATATTGGTAAAAAGCTTCGCGGAGGGCAGACCGCTGTGAGCGGAGAGCACGGTATGAACGCTTTCTCCGTCAATAGGCAGGGAGGAGCCCTCAAGGTGCCCTGCTCCCGTGTGGAGAACGCCCTCGCTTGTACCGTGATAGATAGCAAGGCTTATATTGACGCTCGGCGTGTCGATTTCGATATATCCCATCACGCCTGTGCCCATAATGTCAAGCAGCCCCGAATATTCCTTCCTCTTTTCGGGAGTGAGACCCTTAATAAAGGGAGAGCTTGCGGCAAGCTCGGCATTATATTCCTGCACACTGCTTACAATGTCGTCGTATGTGTTTTTATCCAGCTTTTTAACCTGCTTTTGATAGTCGCCGACAACTCTTTTGTTGTGATAGACATTGATAAAATCGGCGACTGTCGGATAGAGCAGGAGGGATAGACCTGCAAGGGCGACAAGCGTCAAAATCACGACGGTAATAATTTTTTTAACTTTTCCGGCGCTCTTTTGTGTGTCGGCTTTGCTTTTTTTCATAGGCTTCTCCCACCCGCGCACGGCGGCAAAAATGAATTTTACCGCCGCAAAACGCGAGTACTTTAAAACGGGTATTTTTTATCCGTTAAAATTAATTTTCTTTTTGTTCTTTCTTGTTCTTCTTGCCGGAAAGAGCGATGTAGAAAGCCACGCCCGCGATCATGAGACCGCCGACAACATAGAAGATAACCGTGCCGGCGCCGCCGGTGAAGGGCAGGAAGGGAGCTTCGGGGTCTTCAACAATGACTGACAAAGACGCTGTAATGTCCGAAGAGCCGGGAGTGCGCGTGGAAACATACCAAGTGAGACCGTCTCTGCTTGAATCAGGTGTCAAAGTAATGTCTTGAAGCTCTCCGGTTTCGGCTATATCGACTGTAAATGAGAAGACGATAGGATCTATTGTATTATATCCGTCGGGAGCGATTATCTCGGTAAGGGTATATTCAACGTCCGCGTCAAGTCCGGTTACATTTTCGGTAAATTTACCTTCAGCGTTTGTCTCAAGCTGAACGGCATTGCCGGGTCTTTTGCCACCGGTTTCTTCTTTTACCCATTCATAATTATCGCCGGTCTTGCAGTAATAATAAGTTCCGTCCGAGCCTTGCTTTGTAAGGTAAAACCTTGCGCCGGCAAGCTTAGTGGCATGTTCATTTTGTGCTACCTTTTCAAGCTCGAGATTAAAGGTATAGACTCTGACTGTAACCTCGGGAGTATATCCCATTGATTCCTCACGGTTCGGGTCGTTGGAATAAGTAAGCTTAACGGTATTCGGGTTGCCCTCTACACCTATAACTGCGTCATCATTGACAGTTGCGGTGTATTCGACAACGATATCTGTGTCTTTATTAATTGTAAAATCATTATCTGCGTAGCCGAGTTTCAGGTCGCCCATATCAATTATAATAGTGGTGCCTGCGGCGTCAGTGGATGTAGACAGTCTCGGGAACTGTCCTTTGGCAGCATGACTCTCAACCCAGTTTGCGCTCGTTACGGAGTCAAGTGCGACTTCCTTTTTCTCGGCGCCGTTTACGATGTAAACCTTAAGCGAGTCGGTATCATATGTTAGACCCTTGGAGAGAGTATCGGTAAATGAGTAATAGTACCATTCGTTAAATACAGATTCACCTGTCTCAAGTTTATAATCATCAAAGTTGCTGGGAAGTGTGCCTGTAAGAGTAAATTTAACATGGTCGCCAAGTCCGACGCTGTCGCCGTTTTCATTGCCGTATACTCCGGGATCGGTAATGTCCTTATCGACTGTAGGAACATTGGCTTTAATGTTGATAGTCTGATCTCCGAGAACTGCAAGGATATACTCGGATTCGACAGCGGAAGCTCCTTCGACGGTCGGAACAGTAGTCTCAACGATAAGATAATAACCGGCTTGTTCAACGGTAATAGTCGAGTAATCGTCGGAAGCTGCAGGCAAAGTGCCGGCATTGGCGGTTGAAGTTTCGGGATAGGTGTAGGTTTTTTGATCTGCTTCACTGCCAACAGTTACCGAGGCTGACTCTTTTAACCAGCTGTCAGGCTTTCCTGCGCCGCTGCCTACAAGGAATGCGGAAAACGCCTGAAGGAAGGTGTTATTTGCATTTTCGGGCTTTGCAAGCACTGCGGCGATCTCTGCTGCGCTTGCTGAGTCGGAAATACTTCTAAAGGCGTCGCGCACTGCGAAGCTTTCCGTCGCTTTAAGCGCTTGAGCAATTGTTTGAGTTTTTGTAGGGGGAACTTCTCCGGTGGTTTTGGAAGTAATAACGCTCGCGCCCCACTGTATGTCGGCAAGTGAATATTTATTGAAAGTGTTGCCGAATTCATCTCTACCGGTTCCGTTTTGATACGGCTTACCCGTAAAGATCTGATATGCGGAGAACTGACTATCAACCATTGCGGGCAGACCTTCATTGTTATTGATGGTAATGGTGAACGGAGGCTCATTCGGGTTTTCCGTAGACGCCATCGCCGTAATTGCTGCCGGCACAATCATCATGACGATTAATGCAACGGCAATGATGCGGGCGAATAAATGCTTTGTGTTTTTCATAGCTTTACTTTCCTTTCAGTAAATAAATCTATTTTAATTTAATTTGGTTATTAAGTCATGCCCTGCGGGCTTATGCGTTGTGCGACTTCTTATTAAGTGTGTAAACCGCAGTCACGGTAGGCGCCGCAAGAAGTATTGTGCCCATGAGGTAGAAGAAGAGTCTTCCCTTTCCGCCTGTCAAAGGCAGTTCAATTGCCTTGGTGTTTTGGAAAAGCAGCTCAATTTTTTGAGTACTTTCGTCCGGACCGATTGTTCCCTTAGGCTCGAGGCTCTCGGCGTTTTCACCGTTAACTGTCACATTATTAAGCTCATAGCCGTCGATTTGCGCTTCAGAAACGCTGTAGGTCGAGCCGTACGGTATGCCGTAAAGGGTGATCTTATCGCCGTGGTGAAGCGAAGCTGTGCAGGAAAGCTTTGTCGGATTGTGGGAAGCGTCTTCTGCTTCGGTATTCCAATCTACCTCGAAAGGTTCGCCGGGATCGTCCGGGTCGCTCGACTTTGTAAGAAGGACTGTGATTTCATCCAAAACAAAGTATTTACCAACTTCCGACGGCGCGGTGAGCGTTATTGAGAAGCTGAACTCTTTTGTCGCGTCGGGCTCGCCGGAATTTGTGACAATTTGCTTTTCAATTGATAGCGATCCGGTCTTTTTAACCTTCTCGTTGACGTATGAGATTTTGTTGTCAAACTTATTTTCGGTTACAGTTCCGCCCAAAATCCGTTTGCTCATTATGATTTCACCGCTTGCCGAATACTCTGAATCTTGCGGATCCGTTTCACCTTTGAGAGGATAATCCATATCACGTTTCTCGGTCACGGTGTAGGTCGTTTGAGCCGGCAAACCGTAAATCACAATCGACTCATCCGCCTTCAAAGTGAAGGTGTATTCATATTGAGATTTACCGTCGATTGTTTTTTTGACGGTAGGAGTGGTTCCCAGCGCTGCAATCGCTTCTTTTTCATACAGTCTCGGTGCGCCGTCTTGGTCTACAGGCTTATCGATATCCGCCGTTTTGCCTTGCCAATAGTAAAGCTTGTCAAGAACGTTTGTCTCCGTCTTGGGTTCGGCTGTGGTTGACACAAGCCACTCGGGGAGAGTAAACGTCACGGTATACTCAAATCCTTTATCCATATCGGCTTTGGAGAGTGCGTCTCCTTCCTCGGCCTCAAGAGTTTTGGAAATTGTGAGCGCATCGGGATCCCATGTGTTGGTGTAATTGACCTGCTCCTCGAACCATCCCGTGTTGCCGTATACAGAGTATACGCCGTTGTAGTCAAGCTTATTTGCCTGTTCGCCGGTTTCGCCATCTATTCCGAAGTGTGCCGTCGGGCTTACTCCGTAGCGCGACATGTTGCGCAGATAAGTCGAAGCCTCGCCCTCGTAGTGCGGATCGATGAGCCGACCTTTGTAGTACATATAGTGGAGGATCGAGTCGCCTTGCCTTACATCACATTTGCCGAGTGCAAGCTCATCGACGGAACCTGCATCTTGGCAACTTGGATTGTCCTTCACCTCATGTGGGTTCTCAATCGTATCATACTTGTTCGGAGTTGACCCGTCCCATACTTGGATGTTCTTTTCCTTTTCTTTGTTTTCCGTCGTAACATTCGACGGCTGGTGGTGGTTGCCGGATGTGCCGGTCGCCATGGTAGCGTAATACTCCCACATAATGGCGTTGGTGTGCGCGAAGGGCTCTTGATTCTCCGTCGCCCCCGCATTTTTGTTGCCGGTCGAATCCCACTGCCACGTGAGGTCGTTTTCTATTTTTCTATTCTGTGCCCCTGCACCGTATTCTGCGCCGTAAGTGGAGCCTTCCTTGGTGTAGATCGGGATTTGTTGCACGCCGGGGAGATAGATACTCTCCGAACCGCGCTGCTGGACGTGGCTGATTTGCTTTAGCGTGTAGCCCTTTGCAATCTGATCGGCAGTCAGCTTTTCGGTGAAGCGGTAAGCGATTCGGTTATCAAGACCTGTGAGCAGCAGTCCTTCGCCGTGCCTCAGCGTGAATTCGGCGGTGTGCGCAGCGATTTGTTTACTATCGCTGTTTTTATTTGTATCGCTGAACAAATCGGGCCGGTCAACAGTCGGAATTATGCAGTCGTAAAGGTCGTCTTCCGTCAGTGTATCGTTTGGCATGCTCGGACCGCCGTCATCATTCGAATTTATTCCGAACTTAAGCTCGACCGTCATATACTGCGAACGGGTAGAAAGCGGAGACACAAACGCCGTTGCGCTCGTTTCGCCCTCCGGTCTGCGGATGACGAGGTTGTAATAGTCCAGCTTTATGTGTTGCTTTCCACTTTCTTCCTCGTGCGCTTGGTGCTGCCAAACTCCGCCGGGCGCAGACATCAGCGTAAAGGTCGAAGGCGTCAAAGCGTTGCCGCTTGCGTTCTCAGCTGCCTGTACTTCGTCGACCGGTATCAGCTCGGCGTCCTGCGCCCAATAGGTTCGGCTTCCGGCGGGACGAGCGTTCGTTGCCGGACGGTAGCTGTCGCGGTTTGCCTCGCCGGGTTCCGCAGGAGTTACCATGTCCTTATGAGCCTCATCCACAAAGGTAGTCACGCCGTTGGGTTGGAATTTCGAATCATAGTTCTCTTTATCTGTCGCATATGTTCCAGGGTAGCCCTCCGCCTTACCGTCATATTCTTTGTTCTGATACAGTCTGCGCACATTAGAGCCAGTGTTGATGGACGGCAGATAGAGGTAGTAAAGGGTTTCGTTCGAGTCAACCTCGCGGTTTACGTTCGTATCAACGCTACCGTTTTTCACCGTCAGCGTGCCGTCCTCGTTTGCCACATAGTATTTGCCGTTATACTCGACCACCATTTTTGCGGTCTGCACGGGACTTTGCAGGCTGCCATTTATCGTATCTTTGATAAACACCGCGCGGCGGCTTTGGTTATCCATAACGAGACTGCTGTTGTCGGTCAGCACGTCGATGTAGGCAAGCTCACGCTCCCAAACTCCGGCATACTCGTTGTATTTTGTGACTGTGGCGTTTCGTATTCCCGTTACGCCCTGAACGTAAATTTGATAGTTGAACCTCTCGTTCAGCTGTTCCTGTGAGAGCTTAAAGCCTTCGGGGGCCTCCAGCATTTTGGTCACATGGAGCATTTGGTTTGCGATCTCCAAATAACCGTTGTTGCCCATGTAGTTGTTGAGAATTACCTCGTCGCCGATGCCCGAATTCTCCGACACAACAGGAACATAATAGTTCTCCGCCGTTCCCGTCACGTTGCCGTCGACGAGTACGCCGTCCTGCTCAAAGTTCTGCTTTGCATGGACGTTGCTTGCCATGTCGCCGGAACGGATACCGCCGGGCTTTGCTGCAACGGCAAACTGCATATATTTGTTGAAGTTAGCAGCATTCAACTCATCGCCGGCAGTTGTGGCCGCCTGCCTTGCCGCCTCCAGCGCCGCCTTGATTTGCGCGTTCTGTTGGAGCGCAAGCCAGTATTTCACCTGATAGTCAAGGACCCTGATCCTCGCTTCGCCCGTTGCCGGGTCTTCCGGGTTGTAGTCTGGATTGTCCATCATCTTGTCCTCGGTGATGCCGCACGTTTCCGTCAGATATGGGCGCAATTCGTCCTTATCAGCTTGCGTCAGTTTTTCAAAGGTCGGCTCGCCGCGCGTGCGGTCGTCCGTATCGGACTTTGACATGTATTCGAAAGTAATATCGATAAGCCCGTTCATATCCGACCAGCATAGCATATCTCCGTTGTCTATCTCATCGGAGGCAAAGCCGGAACCGAATTCGCTTCCCTTACGCGCCACAACTCTTTGAACCTTGCGCCCGCCAAAGGAGTTTGGAATATCTTCATTGCTATCGGCTTCTTTGCCTACCGTTCCCTTTATCGGCAGATAGTACTCGACGGTCAGGAAGAAATAGTCGTCCGAGGAGAAGGAGGTTGAATTTTCGGTATATGCGCCGTTTTCATCTGAGGTGACGTGATCCATCAGGTCATCCTCAAGGAAGATTATGCCATTATCGAGGTACACATATTTTGTGCCGGTGCTGTCGGTGATGTAGCGAAAATCGTTTCCATCCGGCTCGGTTGCGAGAACCTCCTTTTGCTTTTTTGCAAATTTAGCAGCGTTCTCATATGTTCCCATAAACTCGCCGCCGGCCCATGCGCCGCCGCCGGTGACGGTGCTGTCTCCCCATTTTTCCTTTCCGTTGCCGCCTTTATTCTTCGTTTCGGGTTCCCATGTACCGCCGCCGGTTTTGTCAACAGCGCTGAGATTGCCGTCCTCATCAAAGGTGTAAGCGTGCGCATAAAGCGGCAGAGGCTTTTGGAATATGTAATAGCGGTTATCAATGCTCGGAGAGAAGGTCATCGTCGGGTCGCCGCGTGTGGCTGAGCCCGTTTCGGAGGCGTAGTCGTCATAGGTGGTCGCGGAGTAGTAGTTTGAGATAAACCAAACATAGTTCTGCTCCCCGACGGTATGATTTGTTATATACTCGGGTGAAATTTTGCTGAAATCGACTCCGATTTGTTCGCCTTTTTCATCTCTGAGTATAAGGTCCTCTTCAAGTCCCACTGCATAGAAGAGTCGAAGCGGCGTTGACTGCGCGGCGTAGTATGCGAACTGTTTCTTTTGATACTCATTCAGACCATCATAAAATGTATCTTCATAATCTATATTGCCGGTAGCGTCGTCGTATTTTTTATCGGTTGCAAGGTTTGTCTGATAAGCCGATACGCCATCCGGGCCAAGCGTTACCGTTGCAAGCTGAGTCGGTACGGCGGATGCCGGAATGTTCACATAAAGCGAACGGTCGTAGCCGGCGTTCGGCGTAATTGCGCCGTCGCTGTCGACAAAATCTCCCGTGTCTTCAATCCAAACGCGGATATCGGAATTTCGATAAACGCCGGGAGTGCCGGCATAAATATCGTTGCCCACCGGGTAGCTGTTTTCATTAGCATAATAAGCGTTCCATGCATTCTGAATTTCTTCGGGAACCTCATCTCCGAAAATCGGATTCATGCGAAGCATGTTTCTCTCATCTGCCGTTCCGGCAAAGCGGTAGCAGGTATAGACCGTGTTCTTTACCTGTTCGGAAAGATTCTCCGGCAGATTGCTTTCCGGCGCGCCGACAATCGGGACAAATTGAAGCAGGGTCTCGAAGTTAAAGCGCATGACCCAGCCGTCCGCACGCGCTTCCTCGGCGTTATTGTATACCGTTCCAGTGACCGGGTCCTTACAAGGCCACGTGCCGTACTTGTCTGTCTTAAGACACGCTGGGTCCGTAAGCGGAGCGTTGCCGGCTTCCGACGGGCTGCCCTTATACCAGCCCTGAGGGAATGCCTTTACACCGTGTTGGCCATAATTCGGGTGCAGTCTCATCCACTCGTCGTTCCAGTTCCAATCGTACACGCCCGCGCGGACAAGTCCGTGCATCTGTCCGAAGAGAAGGAGCGCCATGTCGTATGCGGCTTCTTCGGTGTTTCCGTGCGTAGTTGCCGTAATTGCCTGATTCTTTATCTCCATGTACTCGCCGAGCGGGTCTTGGTAGGTGATCGAATCGCCCACGCCCGCGTCATTATCGCCGGAAATAGGAACAAAGATATTGCTGGTGATTTCAGAGAGGATTTCCTGAAACTTCACAACCACTTCGCCGGTGTCAATATCGTAGAAATCGTCGGCATAGGAAATGTTGTTGATTACGTCTTGATTTGTGACTTTGATATTTCCAAAGCGTGTGTCGGTGTAGCCCTCTGTGGGAAGGGGTTCAATATATCCCCGCTGGACGCCTACAAAATTCGCATTTGTTCCACTATTCCCGCTTTTCCAAGATTGCCACGAGTTTTTGAGTCCGGTATAAACGGCGGTTTTGTTGTAGGGGGGATTTGGACCCACGCCTACGTCTTCCGAACCGAATATCGTTTCGTCGCTCCACCATGCGTCATCGCTATCTAAACTGTATTTCTTCGGGTCAAGGCTCGGATACAGGCGCATTCTGCCCCATTGCGGAACGTTTTTGGAATCCACGCTCATGGTATAGGTCAGCAGGTCGGAACGGCTTTCCTTGGTGGCGTGCCCGTTGTCCCAACCGTTTGTGTAATGCGTTTCGGTCACATGGCGCATATAGGCGGCCGTCAACAGCGTCTCAAGCACTGTGCCGGAGGTACCGAAGGGGTCGCCATCGTTGCTGTAAAAGATACCTGCGTAGTTCCACACCGGCGCAGTTGACAGGGTGTTACCGCTGAGAATATTGCCGTTCTTATCCGCGATTGCGCCTGTATTGTAAAGCGACGTTATTTTGTTGTCATCCAAGACGCCGGGCAGATAGACATTATACCATTCGTCGCCTATTTGAACATCATTTTCGCCCAAACGGTGGGAAAAATCGGTTGCGTCCCAGTTATCTCCGGAACCGGCATTATCATTTCTAAAATAAGGCGGGTCATTGTTCCATTCATTTTGATACTCTTGCTTGAACTCGCCGTAATGGGAACTCCAGTTGTCCATTTTGTTGAACGCGAAGTTTGCGCCGCCGTCGGACATGATGATCGCGGCGGGAATGCGGGCGACGGTTATACTCTGCCCGGTCGTTAATTTGCCGGTAAAAGTGGTATTATCCGTCTGCGCGAGCTGGGCGTAGGCAAGATAGATGCCGCCCTGCGTGTTGGTGAAATAGCCGACATAGGTATTGGCTTTAAGTTCTTGTTTATCTTTGCCGAACCCGGCTTTTGTCGGGTCGACGTTGTCCCAAGTCTCATAGCCGGGATTGGCAATGACCTTTTCCGTATATGTCTGATTTTCCTCATAGCCGTCGGCGCTTTTCGGTTTGCTGTTGTCGATGTTGTTGCTGACACTGTTCTTAAACGGTTCGCCGGCAAAGGTGGGATTGTCGGCATCGGATTTCATCGCGTTTGCCACGACCGTATAGCATGCGTCAATGTTGCGCGTCCAGACCCAGCCATGCGTATTATCGCAGATCAAATCGTCCGGCGTATACAGCGTTTCCATGCCGCCCACAGAAAGATACGGCTCTTTTCCGTTCACCCTTGCGTAATGGGCAAGGGGCATGAGCACCGCCGCGCCCGCGCCGTATACGACGACAGACACACGATTTTCCTTGTTCTGCTTCATCAGCGCGTCGATGGTTTCGTTGATTGCGTCGAGCGTTTTCTGAATACGGGAGTTTTCGATTCGCTTCGCCATCGTGCGTTCTTCGGGGCCATAGTTCTGTGTATAGCTGTTGTTGCTGGTTGAATCGAGGAGAGTGTTGATGGAACACCGCGTATCCTGCGCCATGGACGCGGACATATCCACGGCGATCACAAGGTCGATCGGCGCGGGCGGGTACTCGTTAACGACTTGAGAACTCGCAAGCGCGCTGAAAACATGGAGAAAATCCGCGGTGTAGCCAACTTGCCCTTTATATCCGTCTGTCGTCATGAAAAGATTTACAAGGTTAGGTCCGCCGTCCTCGAAGGCAAACACGCTCTTGTCCGTCCAAATACGGCCGGCATATCGAGAACCCCACTCCATGGACAGAAGCTGGTTCAGATAATCGTCCATTGTATCCCTATCGGCCGTCCGATTCATGACATATTTTGTCGGTTGGGCAGAGGAAGAAAACGAAAATCCGCCAAAATACAGAAGCATTGGTATAATCATGCCAATACAAAGCAGCAAAGAAACAAACCGTCGTCCGTGCTGTCCGAACATCCTTTTATCATGCCTTGCGTTTTTGTTCTTCGCTGCAATATGTAACGCTCTCATTTTCTCACTTTCCTCCTGAATAAGAGACTAAACTTTATAAATGCGGACGTTTTTTTCGTCCCTGTATTTCATCATTCACCACGCGCAGCAAATTGCCGTTTTCACAGTGTTATGTCGGGTGAATTGTTTGTCGGCTGAAAATTTTATATTTATTATATGCAAATTCATGCGCGCGTTCACAAAGCAGCGCCGTGTGAGCGTTTAATTAATGCAAACAATTACACTGTATTCGCTCAAAATGCGATATGTGCGGCAATACGATTATTTGCCGCAAAATTTATGCGCGCGCCGCGCTCGTTTGCCTATATTTACTTGCTTTTCCATTAAACTGTAAAATATTCCTAATAAAAAGGAACGCCCATGAACCGATTATCTGACGTATTATAGCACCGTTGATTTTAAAATTCAAGTGTTTTATTTAAATTAGCTGCAATTTTTTTGCAAGATTGCATTATATAATGCATAGCACCGCCCGAAAACGCCTTTATATCGGCTTTTTTGCCGTGACCGCAAAGCCGAATTTTTTTTGCGAACCCGTGCAAAAATAAATGAACAATGAAGCGTCGGCTTCGCCGACATGAAGCGTTTTGCCTTGCAAAATATGAAGCGAAGCGCAGCTTCACCTTTTAAGGTGCCGAAGGCACGCTTAATGCACCATAGGTGCGCTTCATTTTTCATGTGCCGAAGGCGCGTTTCATTTATAATTCGCCTAACGCGAGTATTATACCACAATATATTCCAAAAAACAACCCCCCCCCCGACGAAAAAATTGAAAAAAACCAAAAAAATTTATTTTCTGTCTAATATATGCCAAAAAGCAAGCCTTGCGCCGCGATTTTTGGCAAATTTTTGCTTTTAAATGCTGCGAAAAGGCTTGTTTTGTCTTTATTTGTCTTTTGCACGGTCGGCACATGCGGCTTCGACGCACCCGTCCGCGCCGTATGCCTGCCGCCCTGCCGCGCAGTCGGTTCACCTGCGGGCTGTCGCAATAACCGACCGCATCCCGCTGCCGCTTTACTGCCCGCTTGCACGCCGCCGCGCGTTCCGCTCGCCCCGTGCTTCCCTGCCGTGTCCTCGCTTCCGCCCGCACCCCGCGCCTCGTGGCTTTTTTCCTATATATTCGCGGCGAACGCCGCTCCTTTCAGCCGCACAATGCATAATATTTTGCTTTTTTATTTGCTCCGCATATCTTGAGGCATGCTTACGCGCCGTTTAATATTTCTATGGCTTTTGCGACGTGCACTTCCTCAAGTCCCCGCCCTATTCGGCAATTTGTCTTGACAAGAAAAGGCTCATGCGCTCCCCAGCCGCCAAAGCTGTCATCAATTATCACATATTTTGCAACACCCGTATGTTCGCCGAGCCAATGTGTAATTTCCTCGGCTCTCTCTCCAAGCGCCGGGGTTTTGTCGTATATTCTCAGCCCTGCCGACCGGAAGGTTTTGTTTATTTCGCGCCCGATGCCGTCGCACATTTCCTCCTCCCTCTCCCAGTGCTTTCGCCATGAGCTGACAAGCACTATTTCGGCGCCCGTCGCCTCTATTATCCGCTTTAGCAGGGGCAGCCGGCTTATATCAATATTGCCATCTTTCGCAGTCCTCTCGCGGTCGTATTTTACCGAGTTGAGAACCCCGTCGATATCAAGAAATACAACCTTGTCAACCATAGTTTACCTCCAGTTTAATAGGCAGCGCATGCCGGCACAGGTCATGTCATAGCTGTATCCCGGGCGTATCTCTTCAACGGTGAAGTCAAGGTCATAAGTACTTTGCCTCGATATATTTGCGAAATTCGTCCTTTTCGGAACCGATACGCGCCATAAAAATCGCCGCAGCTACCGCTTGCGCGCCTTTTATGCCCTCGGGGTGGTTGTGCGTCACCTCCGCGCTCCACCTCGCAAGCCGCTCGACATCATTAAGTGTGTCAACTGCCCACGCCGTGGCCGAAGCTCTCATTGCAGAGCCGTTTGTGTATCCGCCATATGGCTTTTCTTCGTTCATTATCAGCCATTGATAAAAGCGTTTGCCGTACCCGGCGTCGGGATATTGGAAGCCGATTTCACGCATCTTCTCGGCAAGAAGCTTTTTGAACTCGTGTTCGTTTTTGCAATCTGCTTCGGCACATGCGCACCCGACCGCAATTGTCATAATACTGTCGTCCGTCGGTCTGCATTCGGGAATAAACAGCATAAAATCCTTCGTCTTGTCCGATTCAAATTCGTACGGGGAACCTACTATATCCCCGATTATTGCTCCTAACATGTTCTTTGTTCCGTTTCTTGGGGTAAAACTGATTGAGATGCGGCGGTTATTAAATAATACGGCTCGATCACAATGGATTATATCACAAAAAAGAGGTGTTGTCCACTTATTTATTTTGATATACGCATTGCCCTTTTGTATTATTTGGAAAAACTGCAGCGGCCCGTACTAATAAGAAACGCGTATACACCCGATACTTCGGTCTTCAACAAAATTCTCTTTCATTTTAATCTTGTTGTTTTAGTATTTCATCCAAACCTATTATATCTCCGAAATCGGACTCGCCTGTGACCGTACCGGTAGAATCACAGCCCTCTATTGTTACTTTGTTGTGTTCATATGTTCCTCCGTCAACCGCCCCGTTTCTAAATCCGCCAAACAAACCTCCGACATATGCCGAGCCGGTTATTGAGGATTCATTTATGCTATCGTAAAATACCCAGGACATACGGCCTCCGATGCCGCCTACATCTCCGGCTATATATCCTGCAATACCGCCCGCATAACCGTCGGTTGCCGTAATACTTCCCGAATTTTTCAATCTTTCGAATGTGGCAGTCACATTAGTGCAGCCGTTATCCCAATAATACTTGACACCGCCGATAATACCCCCTACATATGAATTTCCTGAGATATTGCCCTTGTTTGTTAAATTTTTAAAATCAGCGCCGGCAGTGTCTGATGATAACGATTCTCCCATAATTGCGAGTCCGATGTTGCAGTATCCCATTATTCCTCCAACATAATCGCCCCCTCCATTATAGTTGATATCTATATAGTTGGTGCAATTTTCAAGGCATGTGCCCTTTCCGACAATTCCCCCGACATATGCGTATTTTTGTCCCTCATCTATATAATACCCCCGAGCATTTAATGAGGAACCTTCATTTGAACAGTTAACTATTACATACTGCCCGGTTGCCCCCGCTATGCACCCGGTATAAGCCTCTGCGTTAATTAAAGCTGCGTTGGTACAGCTATCAATGGTGGAATCGCTGTCACAATCTGCCCAACCCACAATTCCTGAAATGTAATAATTTCCGGTTATGGAACCGGTATTATTGCAATCAATTATTGTGGTTGTAACGCGTCCTCCGAATCCTGTGGCATCCGCATCAATATAAGCAATAACTCCTGCCGCAAAGTCTTTTGTAGCAGTTACTTTTCCGCTGTTTACTATATTTGAATATTCAACAGAAAACGAAGAGGTGCCATTAGAAATATAGTCATATACTTTTCCAAAGCATCCCCCAACGCAGGAAACTCCCGTCACGGCAGCTTCGTTTTTAATGTCGTTAATATGATATGATCCTATAGTACTTACATATCCGCAAACGCCGCCAATATTCTCGGATTTTTCGGCAGTTACACTTCCGGAAACAGTGACGTTTGCGACAATGCCATTAAGTTCTCCGCACAGGATACCGACATTCTCGTTTCTGCCGGACACTTTTATATCAGCGTTCTCAAATTCAACGTTAAGGACATTTCCATCCAATTTTGAAAAAAATCCCACGTTACCCGACGAAGATTCGATTTTTAAATTCCGTATGGCAAAGCCGTTGCCAAGCAGCGTCCCGGCAAATCCTTCAATCGGCGTCCAGTTAATACCTGACAGGTCTATGTCGTTTTTTAAGATATAGGTTGAATTCGAGTTTGCCAGCTTTTTAAAATCATCGGCAGATTTGATAAAATATTCTCGGTCTTTCTCTCCGGCATCCCATTTTATTCTGTACTTGGAGCATTTCAGCGATTGATACCGATCGGAGATTTCAAGCACCATATCTTCAAGAGGCAAATAATTTTCGGGGCGGATAACCCATTCTCCGGGGGTGACAGATATTTTCAAGTTCCCATTATTATTCTTTTTGGTAATCTTTCCGGCGATTTTATACTTTCCATATACATTGTCGACTACAAACTCAAAAAATCCCTCAATATTTCCAGATGTATCACAAGAAGATATCGTAATAATCGCATCACCGGTAACGTTATCGGTTTCATATGTGCCACTGTAAATTTGCACTATCTCGGGAGTATATAACTCCTCGTTTGCCATATTCGGATAAATCACCTTTGGCCAAATCACTAACATAAACAAAGCGGCAAATAATGCGGCAAAAGATGGAACTGCAACTAAGCCGCCTATCAATTTCTTATTAACCTTCTTTTTTCTCTTTATGTGATAATTGAGGTTAATACCATATGTATTTTGATCTGCAGTGGTCACCGTACGAGTTTGATTTGAGAATTGGTTAATATTAATAGGCGTATAGGAGCTATATGGGGCGGGTTGTGTCTGCGGCTTTGAGGGAACGGGCTTAGGAAAGTCCGGCTTTTTTCTGCCAAGCGCTCCGCACACCCAACAAAGAGCCATTTCGGCGCGATCTTCCGACAACGATTCCTGATCCACCAAAATATCTTTCAATGCCTTGCAGACGCTATCAAGATCGCTATTACCGGCTTTTGACACCTTAATAAACGCATCCGTATCAATGACAGATTTAATCAATCGACGTGTTTTAACATTTTCGTTACCCGCGAAAAAGTCGCTTATAAGGGCATTTGCTCTACTATGATTTTCAAATGCACTCACCCCTTCCGTATCGACCATTTTCTTTAAATTGGAAATAATCTCTGCATCATTCATTGCCATGAGTTTACTACCTCCTTCATTAATTTTTTTATGACCAAAACTTTCTTTCAAGTTTTTTGATATACTTTTCGTTATACCTTTTATATTTAATAGCCGAAAGTCTGTACTTGGCTCCGTCAAGCACATATGCGCTATAAATATTGTAATACATTTTTGCCTTCTGCCACTTTATTGCCCTTCTATATTTGTTGCTGATTTCATACGACATGTGCAATGATTTTAAAGGATGGGCAAGTTTGTACGACAACGTTAACTCTGTTTTTCGCAATGAATCAAGGTTATCATATACATACAACATAATAGAATTATTGTATGTACTATAGCCAACTCCGCTTCCCGCAACCCATACCGGAGCCGTCACTTTGCGGCGACCGGTTTTTAAACCGCTTGAATAATCGAAATACGACTCGCGCTTGTCGGCATTGGCCTCCGGCTTATCAATTGATATCGTTCCGGACGGCTTGACATCAGGGGCGCCTTGCGTAGGTAAACTGTACTCCAACTTCAAAACAGCTGCAATATCGCAAACAATCGAAGCCGCAACACTGCTGTCGATAAATGCTTTTTCCTTTAATATTTCAATGGCTTTGTTGTAGGCAATTGAAACGCCTGCCGTATTTGGGGGCGTTTTTGTAAGTAATCCAAACAAATTAAATTCATATGCTATTCGAAGCTTATTCTTTGCCGCTTGTCCCTCCGGACAATAATCGGAAAACATGCCGACAACTCGTTTTTCGTCCTTAAGTATATCTGAGCCATAATCATTTACAATCCGATCTAAGGTTATTCTAAAATCCGACTGATTCATCTTACCACTTAAAACCTCTCTTTTTGCGTTTTTAATCTACATCTATTCCTTCCGCGCGAAGCATATCGTAGTACTCTTTAAAGACAGCATCAACAATTGAATCGTCCTCAACTATCAATAAACAATCCTCGCTATCCACCTCGTCAATAACAAATACTAATGCTTCATCATCTGCTATTCCGGGAACCTCTGCCACAGGTCTTAGGATCGCATATGTTTTCTCCCCATAAGGTACCACTGCAATTTGCTCAAACTCAACTTCTTGATTTTCTTCATTATAAAGCACTATATTGTCAGTATTATCATCGTCTAACAGCTTGTCAATCGGAGATATAAAATCACGCATACGGAATTGACACTTTTCTCTCTCTGCCTCTTCCGAAGCTTTTACAAGTCTTTGAATAAAATCGTCTTCATTCTTTTCTTCTAATTTATGTCCAAATGCAGTATCGAACCACGATAAAGCCCGATTCGCCCAAGCCTCTGCGATGAACTCTTGTTCCATAAGTACATACTTTGCTTTTTGTCTACCTGCTGCATAATCGCTTCGGTCGGTTATGATACACTTCATTGCGCCCGATGCGAGCGCCCGCTTTAAAAGCGCTTTTTCTTCTGAGAAAGTATTGTCGACAAGATAATCCGCAACAATGGCACTCGCTTTTCTACTGTCGCAGAAGACATCTGCACCGAAATCTGCGATGATTTTTTTGATAACTTCACTTACAATTGCATCTCTCTCACTGCTCATTTTTTCTCCCCTTACTCGTTATACGAAAATAAACTCTTAATATTAAGAATATCTTTTAACGTCAGCTCTTCATCTAAGTCATTTAAAGCCATTATAAAGCAAGATATTATGGATTCGGGAAACACATGCTCGTTCTTCAAGTAATCACATTCCGTTTGCATGCCGTTAACTTCAAAATTTGCTTGTCTATTTCATTTATTCTTTCACAAATATTAAATGTCAAAAAAGGGGATACAATTTCGTAATACTCCTTGACAATAACACTGCTTGCAATGTTATTCATACTGATGCCGCCTTTACTTATAATTTAGATCTAATTTGCACATAAACCTCGGGGGGAGTAAGCTGCATAAGCCGGTATATGTACAATTGCTCGTCCAAATCTTTGCGCAACTTATTTTTTAAAACAGTTATCAATTGAGATGCGAGTGTCTTTTTTCGGTTTTCGGTTTCATTATCTATTGTTTCGTTTGTATCATCATCGATTAACCAATCAGCATCGCTGTTAACACCTTGTTTTAAAACCGATAGGCTTTCCATTACTGCCGGGTCAATTGTGATTTCATACCGACTCATATCCACGGGTTCTCCTGTAACATTGTCTATCACAACGTAATTATGATTATCAACATAATTGCCAAAGATATTGCTATCGTTATTGAATTGCCCCGAATTCATAGCTGCGCGCACTCGTTCCAAAGCCAATGCAGCAAACGGGTCGGCTTTGGCGGATTTGCCATACCAATATTCTGCCTTAACTAAATCCTTAACGGTTCCGTTTCCATTTTCATAACAGCCTCCAAGATTACATTGAGCCACTGTAAAGCCTTGTTCTGCTGATTTGCTGTACCAATAAAATGCTTTGTAGTAATCTTTGTTAACGCCAAGGCCGTTCTGATAACAGAAACCCAGATCGTTTTGAGCCGCGGCATGATTTTGCTCTGCCGCCTTACGAAAATGCTCTACAGCTTGAACATAATCTTGCTTTGCAAAACAGTTGTTACCTAAAAGATGTTGTTCGTCGGCAGAAGATGAAGACTTTATTTCCGGATACACTGCCGCAACAACAGCATCGATAACAGACGTTGCGATTTGCTTGTCCATAAAGGAATAATTTATCACCCTGTCAAGCGCCTTATTTTTATACAATTGCAAATTCGAGGAATCTTTTGAGATTTCAAGTATGTGCGTTATTGCGCCTGACTCATATACCATTTTAATACATCTTTTAAGCTCATCTGCTTCGGGAAGAAGATCGGACATAAGTGCAACGATTAATCTTCCGTCACTTAATTTGGCTTCTCCGCACATGCTTTTTACTTCGTTAAAAAACTTGGGCAATAATTCGATATTCTTAATGCTGTTCATTTACATTCCTATTGCACGATTTCAATATAAATGTTGTGTGTTTGTTCGGTAATCAAACAATTATATTCAACATATTTTCTCGCTGATATAAAACCTTTTTTTATTGCTTTTTCAATTATAATCTTAGATGGCATATTACTTACATATTTTACAACTATATATTTGTTATCGGCTTTCAAACGATTTGCAATATAGGTTGATAACTCCTCAACGCTTTTTACAAACAAGCGATTTTTATAGTAGTAATTATGCTGTATTGAACCACATCGAGGATAAAATGTGCTTTCCCATGTGTGGTCAAGCCGAATCAACTTATCGTTAAGATTAAAATAATCATAGCAAAAAGAGATGTCTCCTTTATCCTTGATATCCCATGTTACATCGACATGATAAGGTTCTCCGTCAAGTTTAACAATATTCCATGCGTGCCCCGCTTCACCTTGTTTGGGCTTCGTATCTCCAATAACAACAAAGCTTTTTACTTTGCAATAATCACAAAGCAGCTTAAACGCACAAGCAATTCCCCAACATACAGCTCGTTTTTTCAACAATGGACCTAATACATTGAATGCTTCATCAACATGGTTTGCGCTGTTAAGTGCTTCATGATCATACACTACGGTTTTCACCAGATAATCGTGTATAATTATTTCTTTTTGATACTCTGTCATATTAGGCAATATATATTTTTTTTGAAAAATATTTAATCCTTGTTCAAGACGTCTATCGTATTCTTCAATTTCTTTATCGGTATAAATGTAGTTTTGTGAATATATGTAACCAAATGGCGTAGGTATGTATGAATACTTGGTAACGTCTAAATAATAAAAAGAAGGAGTATCGTTGTAAACAGAAATAGCTATATCTGAGATGTCTTTAGGCGTATGCCTTCTAAGATCAGCATGCACCTCTATGTTTTTTTTGCGCGCCTTAAACCCCTCATATAGCTCTTTATATATGCTTTTCTTCTCTTCCGATAAAGCTTGATAATAGAATTTCGTATATTCAATCAACATTTTTCTTTTCAAGCCCTGCAAACAATAAATTGTTTGCAGGGCAACATCAATTAGCTCACGATTGTGGCTTGTTTTTCATAAAACCAAAAAATCCGCTCTTGGATTTCTTTTCTTGCTGCATCTCTTGATTTTCGATAGAAGCTGCGCTTGAAGAGTTATTTTCTTCATCCGAAGGCACTTCAGAAACATAATCCTCAGTAGCTTTCACATCAACATTTTCATTCTCGCACTCATCTGCTATGACCGCACTACTTTTCTCAGCAGTCTCATCAATAATTGTTACATCATGTTCTACGGACGGTTCAATTGTTTCTTTGGTTTCAACTGTACCATCGTTTTCTTCAACAATCATTGTTGAAGAAACTATTTCGTCGTTATCAATTGAATTAATAGAATCTTCATGGGTCACTACTTCGTCAGCAAGTGTTTCTAACTGATCATTGTTGATACTATTGACGTCTACGGAATCGTAATTTTTTTCCAAAGCAACACTGTTATCCGTGGGTGTTTCGCAAACGCAAGACACTTCGCGCTGATCTTCCACGGTGGAAGAAGTATTTATCGCGGATATAGGTTTAGACTTACCCTCATGCTCCTTCTTGATCTGTACGAAACTATCATACTTTTGCTTGTATGCATTATACTCGTCATCACATATTTTCTTCTTGTTAAGAGCATTTTGTATTTCACGAGAAAGCTCGTCTCGTTCTTCTATTATTCGCTCTAATCTTCTCTGCAAACACTTGATTGAATATGGAGAAAATGGGAGCACTCTCGAACTTAAAGACATCCGAGATTTACTTTGCACATGAGAATCAATATCCGCTTTTATGTTTCTGTACTCTTCTTCAAGCTCTCTGTATTTTCGTTTTAATTGATCACACGCAGATTCGGCGTCAACACATTTTTTTTGCAAAAACGCCAGTTTGGGAGTCATAGAGTCAATTCTCTCTTGAGCTTTTGCAATTGCATCATTAACAAGCACAGCTTCATTATCAGCAATAATCTTGTCAAGTTTGGCTCTAAACAGATCTCGCTCAATTAATCCGCAAATTGTTGTATCATCTTGACTTCCCTCTGAGCTAAAACTGGGCAGGGTTTCGCCCAAATGCTTCTCTAATTCCTCCACGCCTAACTTACATGCTATCTGCAACTTCTCTCGATAGTAAGTGTGCATTTTGTCCATAGAACCAAAAGAATCCTCAACGCCATCGCTACCAGCAACACATGCAATGATAGCGTTTTGTTTTAAATCAATTATATGGTATCTACAACTTTGAACTGCATCCACATCACACACCGAGGTGGTGACATTAGCAAAGCATCTATCGTCCCAAGGGATTGGCTGTGTTGCATTGCCTTCGCAATCAAATACAACACATCTACCATCACCTTGTTGTAAAAGAAGTGCATACTCATCAGTCATAAGACATGCTATAAACGTTGTTCCGTAAATATGTTCTATACGTTCTCCACGTCTATAACGCTCAATGTAATCTTTGGCATCAGACTCCTCTTTTTCACTTAACGGGTTCTGCAAGAAGTCTTCATTAACTACACATGACCACTTTCCAAAAATCGAAGTTACCAATTGGTTTACAAGTTCACTTGCTCCATATTTGTCCATCAATTGTTCTTCCCATTTTTGGTTTCTTATTTCTTTGGCGAATAATTGCAACTCTTGAACAGCGATCTCGCATATAGTGCGAGATCCAAAGCTACTCCTCGGACAATTAGAGTCTCCGTGACCATCTCCTAAAGCAAATATTTTGCATTCATCATTTTCAAACTTAATGCCATAGTCCTCGCAAGGCATGTCCCTTTTTATATGACCTGCCCCCTGCACGGACTGGCAAAACAATTCGTATGCCACGTTATCACCTCTACTTTCTAATGGAGATTTTAATTCCAACCTCCATCATCGTCTCCGCCCCAATCTCCTCCACCAGAGGTAGGATTGGTTGTGGAAGTACCGCTCGACTGCTGATCCCAATTATTCCAAGGATCTGCTCCATCAGTTCCTACTTGAACGCTATCCGGATCGTCAAGCATCTTCTTTGTCTGATTGATGATATCAACTGCATTACCGCCTTCGGCAGTAGTTCTACTCTTAGAGTTAATCATCGACGCTGTCATCGATGCAACCTTGATAAGAGCTTTCAATGTAGCAAGATCATTTACGGCAACAACCGCTTCAGAGTTGCCAACAAGCTTCGCAAGGCAATTCTTATCTGCATCGTCACCTACTGCAATAGCAATCTTTGTTGCATACTTAAACCACTTGTTATTATTCTTTACCCATTCCAGTTTGCTTTCCCAAACGCCAGGGTCAGTGGGTTCTCCATCACTCATAAAAATGAGAACAGGAATACAGAATCCAGTATCACTTACCAAAAACTCACTTCTGGAAAGTTTATTATGTAATGCACTGAGAGCAGTCGCGACTTCAGTAGTTCCTCCTGCTTCGAGGTCATTCCAGAAAAAGTCATCCATAAAGACCAATCCGTTAGTAACCCACTCTGCGTTGGTAGAAAACTTTAAAACACCTACTTTGATCTCAGCATCGGGGTTGTGCGCAGATACATCTCTCAAAACTTCCATGGTCTCGTTCATTGCTTCATTTACAGCAGCAATTCTGTCACCAGTCATACTTCCGGAAGTATCGAGAACATACACAATGGGAAGGACTTTGCGCGCTACTTCAACAGTTTCATTTACGTTTGGCATAATTTTAATCTCCTTTTTTCTTTACATTAATTCAATCTTGTTTCCGTAAGCTTCGATTACAATTCCAGCCTTAAACGGTACAACTTCTTGAGGCTGAACCTGTCGCATATTTCCGCTCGGGGTTTTAGCACTCAAAATATTCGTAGTCATATTTTTCAAGCCGAGGACAGAAGGATCATTGTCTTTTGCAACAACCAATGCTACGGGATTCAGAGCTTCATCTGCATTACAAATCCCCAACTGACATCTGTAAATTCGAGAACCTCTTGCAGCTGTAATTGCATAATCCGGAAGTTTAATTACATGGTTAATAACCATCGGCTTTCCACAACCGTCGCATTTTGTCGTGGCTGCATTCTTAATAAAGACCTCATTGCCGCATCCGCACTTAACAATATCACTTCTAAAACGAACAAGGACTTTCAGCCAATCCAGCTCCCTTAATCTTCTGTTGGGTTCTTTGATTGCCTGCTGGCTAAATGCCTTCAAGAAAGCATCTTTAATGTAGTCCGGCATAAAGCCCCATCTTGCAATAACGTTAGCATGAATATTCTTGACAGGAGCATTAGCATTGTTTGTCGGATCACAAATAAACAGTGCTTCACTTCCATACAACTTTTCTGCTTCGGGAGGTGTTAAGCAAGGAATCAAGGATTTCTTACCCTCAAGAGGATGATTCATGCAAAGAATCAAGAAAAGGATTACAGAAAGAGAAAATCTATCTGTCTGAGTGTTAGGAAGAACATGCTGGCATACAATTTCGGGAGCCATGTATCTCGGCTTACCGACGATACCCATATTAGTGCCATTAGGAGCAACGTTGTCGTTGTCACAAATCAAAACATCACCAGTTTGGGGATTGATAAAGAAGTTACCATCGTTCAAATCCTGATAACTGCATCCGTTGTTGTGTAAGATTCTGAATGCCGAAACAATGCGAATACAAGCTTCGACCGCTGCCTTGAAAGAGGCAAATTTCACGTCTCTTGCTAACATGAATTCGGACAATTCGAAATAGCCATCCGGGCGTAAATCCATAATGTAACCAAAAGAGCCATCAGACTTTTCAGTTACCGCTTCCGGCCAAAGGAATGCCTTGTCGGGAGAGCCTTTGTCAGCATTGCGCTTCAAGTTGTCATAGAACGCTTCGGGATTATTTCCTGCATTTCTATACCACTTAAGTGCTTTTTTCTTTCCTGCGTATTCAACGACGTAGACATCACCTTGTCCACCGCCAGCCAAATACTTGATAATTTTGATTGGTGCCCCAAAATTCGTTTTCAGCACCTTTCCGGGTTCAAACTGTGCCATTTTTTATCCTCCTAAATATTTTTTTAATCTAAACTACATTTAACTTATGAGTTCTATACCTTGAAATTCAGAGAAGTCCTTCGTTATTTTTCCTTAAACAGATTAGAAGAAAGCGGTCTGTAAACTTTCTCGATAATTTCTTTTGGAATCAATTTTTTTGCCAATTTAAGATATAGTTCTTGACATGCTCTATCAAAAGTATGAGTCGATACATAACTGTTTCTGAGATCGACATACGCGTCTTGTATGCTACTAACTAAAACCAAATATTCATCAATATCTGAAAATGAATTCTCTTCAAAAAAGAAGTCATTTGCAATATTAAAGGAATTTAAAGTGTCAGTTAAACATTTTATTTCGCCCGATAAAGCATCGGCAATAACTAACATTTTGACACTATAAAACTGAGCTGTCTTTTTGTTATCGGAATAGAACAAAAATGCATCATAAATTCCATTCTCATCTTCCATAAAGAAAGGAATTCCTGTAACCCACTTATCAACAATTAGCATTGCAAACTCAGATTGATAGAATTTTTCTTTTACATCAAAATAGTTCATATCGTCACCTTATAATACTTTTTGTTATATTGGCAGGTCTGCCCGTTAAGGCTTGTCCTAAACGGTTGGCAGAAATAACTCCAATTTGTCCTGTGCCTGTATCACTATAGATAAACCTATCTCCCGATGCTGAAACGCTTATTAAAGAAACCGCATGTCCGCCACCAAGATAACGAGAGTCGTTCCAGAGAACTCCGGCATCAACACTTATGATAACACCATGCCCCGATGACACTCGTTGTGCCAAGTATGAAACCGCCTTGTTTCTATTGGAAGGTATTTGATATATATCTGTTTGAAGATTATATCGACTTAATATTTCACGTCGACTCGCTACGGTTGTTCCACCGCGTTCATCTGGATCGGGATTATAAATGTCTAATCCCTCTCTTGTGTTTTTGGAACACGATAACGCCACGTTAATTACATCATCTTCTGTAACATTGCTAACCCCCGCCAAACGCAACGTATTAACACATTGACATAGACCGCAAGTACCTGACATATTCTTTGAATTCTGCCCTTGATTTCTAATCAAAGTTTGTGCGGTATCTATTGGCTTATTGTACATCATACATTCTTGTCCGCCTATCATCATTGGCTCAAAGCCATATTGCGTTTTTGACAATTTCCTTGGATTCGAATGTGAAGCATGACTTACAGATCCGAGAACGGCATTGGGGTTGTTTGCGGATGCTGCAAAATTACCGAAGAAAGTCTCTTCAGATGAATTATAGGTGCCTATTTCAGCACCAGCCCTTCAACCCTTCGCAATTGACTTTAAGCGCATTACAAAATTCGCGTACCCTTCCACCTTTTGCTGAAGTTCTTTGAGAGTAGGATCTGAATTTTCCAATATCTGAACAACCTGCTGCGTCAAGCGCTGAATAGCCGCAACATCTTCGTCATCCATTGTTTGAGAAAGTCTTGCAGTTGCAGAGCTTATTTCGCTACATTCGGTATTGATTTTTTTCGAAAAATCCGAAACGTAAGCTGCAAAATCCATAAGCTTTTTAGGATCAACATTAATATTCATATCTGTTCCCCCTTATTAAATCTCAAAATCGTGTGATGATTCCATGTCATGAATGATTTGGTAGATTCGTTCCAAAATCATTTCAACCGGATAAAGGCAAGCTTTAATGTCAACAGCAACCTGTCGTCCTTTTTGCAATGCTTTTTGAGAATTCTCATCAAGCATGTAGTTAGAACAACTACCAATGCCAGTTTCAAGATCATTACAATGCTTGTTTACGCGAGATTTAAAGGACTCCAATTCACTTGCATATCCTTTTAATGCGACTAAATCCATTTCTGTCATGTTACCCATAATCAAACTCCTTAATTATTTTTTTATTTGAGTAAAAATGGTCTAAAAATGTGCGTCTTCACACCATTAGTGTACAATGCCATATCGTCTTCGGTAATTGCGTTAGCTTTCTTTCCAAAGCCAAAATCCCAAGAATCTTCGCTTGGCATTGCATATCCAATTTTGTGGATAAAGTTATCCAACTTGAAATCTTTTAGACGTTTAATGTCACTTGCGTTTTCCAATGGAACTACACCGTACAGCGAGTATCTGCCGCCCATAGAAAGCAGAGTATTAATATCAGCAATGGCATTGTAAATGCAACCTGCTTCTGCATTCGGTTTTGTTGCAACTTCTTCAGACGCTTGCGAAAGCATTTTGAGCATTTCATCAACACTCATACCCATTTGCTCCGCCATTGCTTTCAACTCTTCATCTTCGACAGCTTTTGAAGCCTTTTCATCACTGACTTCAAAACTATCTTGTTTGGAGTTGAATTCCTCTTGATAATTATTATAGACCGAAAGTTCATCATAAATATCAAGCATACCCAGCCACATGATAACTGTTGGCTTGTCAAACATCTCTCGACGTTTTATTTGTTCGCTAAATTTCTTAATCAATCCACATATGGATTTATAGTCCGAATAAACTTCAACATCATTTTTGTGTGTTGTTAGCGTCTCCATAGAATCCGAGAAAGATTGCATAAATGTCTCGGTACAGTTGGCTCGTTCGCGCAAAAGCTCTATTGTATTGAATGCTCCGTCCAACATGTTTCGTATCTCTGTCAACCTTTTTTCTCTTGGGTCAGCAAACACGATGGTTCTCACATTTTCTTTTAATGCTGCCGATAAAAGCATTTCAGCAAGAACATCATTACCAACTTTAGAGTTTCGTCCTGCAACCAAAACATTATTACCGTATCGTTGTTCCAATTCGAACGAGAAGAACGGTTCAATGCTTGTCGGAACACCCATACAGAATATCGGCTCCGTTGTTTCTGCATTTGTCAGTACCGCTGACATTCCATTAAGACTGATGGGTGCTCGTTCCTCTCCGTCAACAATATAAACTGTTGAATCGCAATTAACAATATCGTTTCGTCTCAAAGAAGTCTCAAGTATTTGTTGTTGCTCGTCTTCATTTGCATATATTGCCTTGAAATATTCAATGTCAAAATCCGACTCCGAATCTCCGTTGAAAGCTTTCGCCCATATTTCACCTTGTTGAGTACGCTCCATTTGACGCAGTTTTTCATCAGTATAGTTGCTCTTGGCAACATCTATCGTATCAATAATATCTTGAATATTATTCTGCCTCATGGCGAGACGATTGGCGATTTGCTTTGCTCCATCGGCAGTTAAACCCGTATTACAAGTCTGGTCGCTGAAAATGCACGATAAACCATACTTTCGATACTCACGCAAAATGTTTTCAAGAATTTTATTGTGCGCAGGACTTTCTTTAGTATGTTGAGGCATAACGTGAAACTCGTCAATTATTAACACTATACGAGGCATACTTAATTTTCCGTGCAAATTTCGGTATGCGGCAAGACTATCAACATTGTCGTTTTTAAATAAACGCGCTCTATTACTAAAGTATTTGTCTACATATTCTAAGAAAGAATATGTAAAAGTCTCTGTTTTTTCAAGAGAAATAAACCGTACATGTTTAGGACGCTTGTTGACATATTTTTTAAACGATACCCTACCATAGTCAACCAGCCAAAGCTCAACATCATCCGGATGGTAATTCATAACGATGGATGAAATAAGCATATACAAAAATGTTGTTTTGCCCGAACCTGTTCCGCCGGTTAACAACGTATGCGCTTTAGTTTTCGAATCCATTACAAACTCAAATTGACCACCGCCGGGGTAATTTCTTAACATTATTGGCAATGAGAGCATGTTTGTAGAGTCTCTATACTGATAAGCTTGTGCTGCATCAAAATGTGCTGAAAATCTACTATCGACTTTTTGAAAGTTGGTAGCCGCGGTTCTATAAATATGGACAAACTTCCTGCGTGCGTCTGTAATCTTGCTCATGAAGAAGCCGTACTCGGCTTGTCCGTGTTTTACAGTTGCTCTATTATTTGTACAATTTATCAAGTACAGTCGTTCGGACTGCAAATAGCTTACATCGAAGTCCGAACGCGGGTATAATGAAGGAATATCGGAAATAGAATGCGCCGAAACAATTATTACTGTAATTCCACACTTTGCCCCGTTATTCCACACTGTTTTTAGCAGTTCCCAATCTTCCTTATCAATTATTCCTCCCACATCGGTTAGAACAAGGAGCTTTTCCTTAAGCTGCGGTGCCCTATCCCTGTTGTATTCATATATGCTTCGATAATTCCCAAGCAATCCATTTATCTCATCAATATCGTCAGAAAGTTTTTTCAAGGTGTTCCTGATGGCATTTTTTGAGTTGATGTTATAAATTCCGATAAATTCATTGTCTTGTATCGGTGCGGAAATTGGTCCGAGAATCTGTCCGCTTTTGTCCGTTTCTGCAATGTACACCTCAATATTTCCCGCTTTAGCGCATCTTAGCTTTTGCAAAATGATGGATTGCACAAATTCGCAGATACATACTTTGTCCGTATTGCTATACTGTACAAAAAATTGTATTGCCGATTCTGCCGGTAACAACAAAGGTACTCTAAAAAATCCGTTTCTAAATACGTTGGGCAATTTAGATTGCAGCGCTTTTATCAGTCTTTGATCGGTTGTTCTTATAGGTTTAATAAAGTCGCCTATAGAGTATTGCGTATAGTTGCTTTTTGGGTTATATGAGGTCCAGTCCGAATCTGCCGCTCCGGTTCCAACCAGCCGTTTCTTTACACGATCAACAAGCTTAACAACTAATTCAGAGTTAATAAAAACATTTAACTTATTTATCAAGTCATTACGTTTATTGACAAGATCACTGTCGTATTTTATCTTTAACTGATCAATACTATGTAGCGTGGTGGCTTTTGTGTTTTCTGCCGCAGTTCTTTTTTTGCTCAATTCTTGAAGCGATCTCGCTCTTTCTTCGTTCGCTCTTTTTTCTTGCAATGCAACTGCATCAATGTCGCGCTGCTTTTGAAGCAAAAGTCTTTGGTATTCACGACTAATATCATCTGATTTTCTTAAAGCAGCAGATTTAATTTCATTTTCCAAAAACAACTTATACGCTATCGCCCTTTGCAAGAAATTTTTTATCATTTTTGCTTTAGGTGAGTATCCGTCTATATGAAAAGTTCTATTAACTCCCGCCTGAAAAGAATCATCAAATATTTTGTTATACAAGCCCTCGAGCTGTCTGATATCAATAGCACAAGGCGCAATAGTAGGGCCATTAACTACATTTTTTACAAGTCTCGGCGGCATTTGGGCAATTGCATTTTTAATCCATTCTATTGTCTTTGTATTTCTTTGAACAATAATATCGCAGTTGCTTTTAATTATACGTTCTGAGCAAGAATAATTGTTTTTACAGCTTAATTCTATGTCGCTACTTTTTTGCCTGCAATCGGCAATCGTCCGGGAATAATTTGCTTCAACCTGTTTTCGGCTATTCTCAATCTGTTCGAGCGACTGCAAATATGCTTGCTCGACTTTTCTTCTCTTATCTCCTACATCTTGTTCGCTTTGACTTTTAAAGCTTTCGATTCTTACAAGAAGATCTTGAAAGCCCATGAGCTCTTGATCGATTGATGCAATTTCCGCAAATGTTTGCTTCATACTCATGCCTCCAAATCAGCACACAAATCTTTATTAGCGTAAACGTGTTTTACTGTTTTCAATCAGACTACTGATTTTGTCTTTTAAAACTTCAATCTGCGCAGATACATATTCTTGCTCACCGAAGAGCATATAGTGCTCCGCAATCATCACACCCATGTAAAAATATGGAGCAACTTCATTGAATTCGCAGCCAAGCTTTATTGCAACCTTATTAGCATAGTATTTGTATCTTTCAAAAAGATTTTCCATATTCTTTTTTAATATCGGAGCATATCTCGGAGAAGAACAAACCTGCATCAAAAATCTCATGGTCGGAGCCATTTCGTCAGCCATTTTTCGAACATCTTTAATCATTTTGTCCGGGTACTCAATATCATTAATAGCGGGAACAATGACATACTCCTCAAGCCTTACTATTGCCTCTTCTGCGCATGCAATTACTGCCGAATCTTTTGATTCAAAATAATAGTACAAGCCTCCGTTTTGTAATTTTAAGGACTTTGCCAAATCACGCGAAGTTGTATCCGATAGTCCCTTAGAAACAAACGTTCCAAGAAAAGCATTTATTACATGTTTTCTTTTGTCAGTTTCCATTACAACCCTCTTTTCATAAATTTGGCATGGTGAATAGCGTTGTATCAAGCAATCGCTTGACACGGTAATTAAAAAATACGTAGAACTGCTTGTTCTAAGTAGTTAAATAGAAAATAATATCACTGCTTTTCTTCTCGTTTTTTCGCTGTTTTTTACCTCTGAATTTATTCTGACAACAAGGTCAATTTTTCGAGCTGGCTTTTTTTCATTTCAAGGGAGGAATGAACATAGGTATTTAGGGTTATCGAGACGTTGGCATGTCCAAGTATTTCACTTAGAGATTTCACATCTACACCCGCCTCAATACAACGTGTGGCGAAGGTGTGCCTTAATCCATGGTAGTTTAAATCCTCAATGTGACAATCGCTGAGTAATCTATGGTACCTCGCGTCGTAGGTTCGTGGGCTCACAAAACTATCCGTGTTTGATACAACATACGCCGACGTCGCGTCCTTGCGATAATCCACAAGCGAGTAAAAAAGTGGGGAGGGAATCGGAACAACTCTCTTTGACGATGCGGTTTTGGGTTCGTCAAGAATCAATTCGGTTTTGCGATCACCGCTTGCAGATTTGATTCTTGAAACCGTGTGACGCACATAAATCGTACGGTTATTGAAATTAACATCGTTCCAGCACAGAGCGCAGACCTCACCGATTCGAAGACCGGTGTAAAGAGAAATAAGAACGCCTATACTTGTCGGCGTCAGCTTCGATTTTATGTGATGCTCCAAAGCTTTTTGATTCTCAAGCGAAAGGATGGGAAGTTCGGATTTTGTTATATTGGGTTTGCAAATCTTGTTTTTGAATGGCGGCATAAACCCCTCCGAGACCGCATAATTCAATGCTGCGGTTATTGCCACGGATATGCTTCTGACATAGCTTGGCGAGAGGGCGCCACTACCATCCAGTCTGCCGCTCGTCAATTTTTCGTTCAAAAAACGATTTACGGTTGTTGCGGATATTTCGAATAGTCTAAGATTGCCTAACCGGGGGATAATGTGAGAATTAACAATATTTTCGTATCGGGTCCTTGTTCCTCCTTTTAGTCGAACAGCATTTGCTTCTTGCCATTTTTGCAGGAGGTTTGCAAGGGTCATTTTCCCGGTGGATTCCGCGGGTTCGATGACCTTTGGCGCCGCTACATTTACATGCATGTTTTTTTCAGCTTCTTGATATATTTTGCTATGTGCGGATTCATAGATGATTTTGTCATTTTCCTTACAGCCTCTTTTGTATCGCCTCTCCCATCTTTGGTTTTTTCTCTTTCGAATATCTTCTCCTTTTTTTAACATGTAAATAACGTTCCTTTCGTATAAAATCGGTTGTGCTTTTTCATTACAATGCAACCGACATATATGATAAAATAAAATCGTGTAATTTTTTATACAAATGCACGGTAAATTTATCGTGAAAGCATCCGGAACACATTTTTATCTTATAAAACCTGTTGTTCAATAATGACTTTGTCGGAATTTAAAACTTTTTGTGAATTTCTATATCTTTATAGCGAAAAAATATCGCGCTCACATTGACAAGTGTGTCGAAATGTGTTATAATAAATTACATGGTATACATAGAACAAGCAGTTCTACGTATTTTTGTCATTTTTTCACCGCTCATTATTCTAATATTATTGAATTGATTTTATAGGTGCCGCTTTTCTTCGGCACCTGTTTACGCATACACAAGAATCATACTCTGCTTTTCTACTTTTAAAGTCAACATTTGCTTTGCGTATCGGAACGCAAAAAGCCCCGTCCGAAGGCAGAAAACCGCAAATCAGACGAGGCAGTGACGTGATTAACAAAAAATGCTCCGTTACATCTCGGAGCAGAAAGCAAAAATGATTACCGGCTCAGGATTTGTCGCCCGCGCCGAAAAATCCTGAGCCGCGCGAATATGTGTAGAAAGATGAAGAATTTATCCGAAGAATCCGGAGTTCATCCCTGAAAACATTAATTCTCAAAGTAAATGCAGGCTCTTTGCTACCGTTGCATATGATTTGAGAACTAAATTTTTAAATTTCTTAGACTAAATCAGCGAAAAACGTTGAATTTACAAATATTCTGTGCTATAATGAAATAAAAAACACAAAGGAACCGATTTTATGAAAAACAAGGGATTTACTCTGCTTGAGCTTGTGATAGTGCTTGCTGTTATTACGATACTTATGGCAATACTCATTCCGTCGTTGACAACGCTTATCGAGAATGCTACCGATGTCAAGCGTCAGACCGAGCTGCGTGACGCGTATACGGAATACCTTGCAAGCTTTGCCGATGAGGGTAGCGAAAACTATGCTAAAGAGCCGGTGGAAAAGGAAAACCTTGTTTTCAAATATACAGACGGCAAATTCTACAATGACGACGGCAGCGGCACATATGTGGAGAATAAAGACTACGTCGAAGACGAGGAAGGTTTGCTCGGGACGTTCAATAACAATAAAATCGAGATATACAGCACCTTAACTGAATGAGCATGTGTTCGTGCGTAGGCGGCATATAATCGTATATCTTCCAATAAAATAGCGTAAAACAGCATGGTATTTAATCTTTACCAAGCAGGTTACAACGTCAAATTGAGCATAATGGCTCCGCTCTCGCCTACCGCCGTGCTTGCCATTTGGCATAGCACTTCAATTCAAATAATAATCCATACAACAAAAAAGTCCTCGTTTTGCGAGGATTTCTTTGTTTATATGGTGCTGTTATGTGGTTTGCGCCGCCTGATAATTGTCGCAAACTCGTTGTTTGAGCTTAGTATTTTCGGCCTTTTTGTCGACCGGTTCTCACGTTCTCGTAAAGCAAGCCTTAGGAGTCGCTCCGAGGCTTGCCGGTAGCTACGCTCCTTGTGGGCTTTCACCGCAAACCGACGGCATGGACGTCATACACAAAAGAGGGCTGACCTGCTCCGGTCGACCCCCTGAATTTCTGCCTTATTTGTTTCTTATTTGATTGCAGTAAATCTGTGTTCATGCAGTGCTACATGAAAGACCCGCACGACGGTGTGAGGGACGTCTTGTGGGCGTCCCGTATCGATTACTTTTTCTTCTTGCTTGCTTGCTTATTCTTTTTGGTTGATTGATCACTATTATTTTTGAAAAAATGAGTAAGCTCGGGGTGCCGGGCAAAAAATCTTTCCTGTTCGGTTTCCGAGTTGTTGAGCTTAGCTATCGTTTCAAAAA
>CANRMP010000013.1 GCA_947631765.1 uncultured Clostridia bacterium | reverse complement strand
TGGTCAAGCCAAATGCGGGCGCTGCGTCCGTTGCCTTCACGAAAAGGATGGGCAATGTTCATCTCAACGTACTTTTCCACGATCTCGTCGAAGGTTGACTGGGGCATTTTATCAATGTTATCGAGCGCCGCCTGCAGGTACATTACAGGCGCAAAGCGGAAATTGCCTTTTGCCAGATTCACCGTGCGAAGCTTACCGGCGAAGTCGTAAATATCTTCAAACAGGAACTTGTGAATTGCCTGCAAGGAGGAGAATTTACCCACAGGAAGAGAATCAAGGACACCGTTTTCAAATAATTCCACAGCCTTTTTCTTGCTGATGCGTTCTTCTTCACGGGCAAGGTCGGCAGAGCTTGTAAGTCCTAATTTATTTTCAAGTGCCACATTGTTCCTCCGAAATCAATTCCTTTTCCGATTATGGATACTGCCATATTATATGTCCTTTCTCCAGTAGGGTCGTACTTATAAAATCCATTAATAGTATAGCACAAAATCATCCGATTTTCAAGATAATCTATGATATTTCAAAGTTTTTTACGATTATGCGCAATCGTGCCACGACTGAGCATCCGAGTTCATCAGACGCTTATTTTTGCCCAAATCCATAAAGTCCGTTAGTATATTTACATTCTAAAAGAGTTTGCACGGCAGCGGAAACTTTTCTGACAGGGAAAATCGTATTTCACTCCATGCAAATTTGAAAAGCCATAAAAATGTCGAGCAAATCCTATTGAAATGTCAATGATTTTGTGGTATAATCTTCTTGAAAAGTCAGGAGGCGTATTATGCTATACCGCAAAATTGAGGCATTGATCGAGTCGCACCTAACGTCCGGCTCCCAAAAAATACTTTTGATCGACGGCGCAAGGCAGGTCGGCAAAACGTATATCATCCGCTATGTCGGCAAGAAGCTGTTCGAAAACTTCATCGAGATCAATATGGTTGAAGATTCGCTGGGCGACCGGCTGTTTGCAAATACCAAAACGGTGGAGGACTTCTATCTTCAAGTCAGTATGCTGGCAGGCAGCAAAATGAAGAAGAAGGAAAATACGCTGATCTTCCTTGATGAAATTCAGGCGTACCCGCACCTGCTGACGCTGCTCAAATTCCTGTCGCAGGACGATAAATTCACCTTCATTGCCAGCGGCTCGCTTTTGGGCGTCACGCTTTCACAGACGACCTCCATCCCGATGGGCAGTATCCGCAAGGTCAGAATGTTCCCGCTGGATTTTGAAGAGTTTCTTTATGCAAACGGGATGAATGAAATTGCCGTCTCTGCGATGCGAAAGAAATTTGAAAAACGGGAAGCCCTCGATGAGCCGGTTCACGAAAAAATGATGGATCTGTTCCGAAAATATTTGCTCGTCGGCGGATTGCCGGACGCTGTGAACGCCTATCTTTCCGAGAAAAACATCTTGTCTGTGCGGGAGATCCAAAGCGAAATTCACGATTACTACGCTGCGGATGCTTCCAAGTACGATGAGGAGAAAAAGCTGAAGATTCGCCGGGTCTATGACCTGATCCCCTCCAATATGGAAAACAAAAAGAAGCGAGTGGTGGCGCAGACAATCGAAAACAAGCGGGGCAAGACCTTTCGGGATTATCAGGACGAGTTCGAGTACCTGATCAGCGCCGGAATTTCTCTGCCCGTGCAGGCCATCTCCAATCCGGTATTCCCGTTGATCGAGTCCAGCGGAAAGAATCTGCTGAAGCTCTACCTGAACGACGTTGGCATTCTGACCGGTATCTTGTACGGGAATAATATCCGTGCGGTTTTGGACGATGAACGGAGTATCAATCTTGGTTCTGTGTATGAAAGCGCTGTTGCCGCCGAGCTTGCGGCACATGGGTATAAGCTGTTCTATTATGATAACCGCAGCAAAGGCGAAGTGGACTTTCTAATCGACGATTATGACAGCCTCTCCACTGTGCCGATTGAAGTGAAATCCGGGAAAGATTACACGGTACACAGCGCCCTCACCGCTTTCGTGCAGAATGAGGACTACCACATCAAAAAGGCGTATGTCCTATCAAACGCACGGGAAATTACGACAAACGGCAAGATCACCTATCTCCCGATTTATGATATTATGTTCTTCCAAGCCGCCACAGGGAACGCAAAAAACCTGCAATTCTGAAAATCGCACATTCGACGAAATCGAGCCTCCTTTGTACAATGATAGTGCAAAGGAGGTTTGCGTTATGGAAAAAACAGTATTCGAGCAAACGGGCGGGAAATACGAACAGCAGGGCGACTGTCGGCTCCCTTGCCTAACTTTACCCGCCGAGGAAGAACAGCCCATAGGTATTTGGGGACAGCGGCACAGGCGGTATTTGAAAGAGCATCACCGCATCTTGTACTACAACCTGCTCACTGCCTGCAAGCTGAGCGAGTACCTCGCAGACATCGACCGGCAGGCGGAGGAACTGTTTTCCCGGCTGGTAAAACAGATGGCAGAGCGTGAGGGTGTGACCGAAGCGCTCAAAGCGCAAGACCAAATGGCGTGGGTCGGACGGATGAACAATATCCGCAACAGAGCAACGGAGATTGTCAATAATGAGTTGATCTACAGTTAAATCCGGGCGGCGGCAGGGAAAAATCTCTGCCGCCGCTATGTATAACAGAGAATGTACTATTTAACATGCGATTTATGAGATTTGCGTGTAGGAATTTAATCACGGTTTTCGAATTTTGTAACGGAGGTCATATAGTCTTATCAAGTACAAAAGAACACGCACTTGCCGAAATTTAAAATTTAGTCAAGTACGATTCGGCAAATCGTACTTGACTAAAATGCGATGCCCATTTTTTCGAAATATCCTTTCAGACGGCAAAACCGCAATTTCGAAAATCGCACATTCAACAAAAATGAGCCTCCTTTGTACAATGGTAGCGCAGAGGTGGCTTTGTATTATGGAACACTATAGTTTGGATTCTATTTGCTTAAGAGAATCCGCTATTAGCCGTACATCTTTTTCTGTATTATTTTTCCCGAGTGAAATTCGAATTGTGCCCTTGGCATAGTTATCTTGCAAACCTATAGCTTTTAAAACGTGCGATATTTCTGTATTTACACTGTCACAAGCGGCACCGGTTGAAACGCATATCCCGTGCAGATCTAATATGTGCATGATAGCCTCTCCGTCTTTGTTGGGAAAAGATAGGCTAAGATTTCCTGCAATGTGATTTTCCGATCCATTACGGATAAACGGAATACTGTGCTGCCTAAGAAGACGAAGCAACTCGTATTCCAGACCAGTAAGATGATTATGTGTCTGATCAAGTTGTTCACAGTTTTTCTTCAGAGCCACTGCCATTCCAACAATGGCTGCTATATTTTCCGTTCCGGCTCGCAACGATGACTCTTGAGAACCGCCGTTTGCATAAGGTTGAATCGGAGTTCCGTTTTTTATGTATAAAAAACCGACTCCCTTAGGCCCGTTAAATTTGTGAGCAGAAGCAGATAGCAAATCAACACCCAGTTCTTTAACATCTATACGAATATGACCGACGGCTTGTACAGCATCTGTATGAAATAAAGCGCCATGATTATGAGCAATTTCACAGAGCTCTTTTATTGGTTGAACGCTCCCAATCTCATTGTTCGCATACATTACAGAGACAAGCTTTGTTGAATTTGCAATCGCATTTTTCAGCACAGCCGGATCAACAACACCCTGCTTTGTAACACCCAAATAGGTCACAGGAATACCCATCGTTTCAACTGTTTTGCAGGAATTGAGAATGGCGTGATGTTCAATTTGCGAAGTAATTATTGGAGCGACAGTTCCGTTTAGTGATATTCCTTTAATCGCCCAATTATCGCTTTCTGTACCACCGGAAGTAAAATAGATTTCTTTCGGCGAAGCATTTATACATTCCGCAATAATTGTTCGTGCATTACTTAGCGCTTTCTTAGGTTGACGAGCAAAAGAATAGGGCTGCGATGCATTACCGTACTCATCAAGCAAGAACGGTTTCATTGCCTCGAATGCATCAATATCCAATTTTGTAGTTGCCGCATTGTCGGCATAAATAAACTGCTTCATAGCTATTCCTCACTTAAACAGTGTGCAGCCTTCTTCCTTGAACTCCTCGATTTTGGCAATCAGTTCTTCTTCGGTAACTTCAAGGTATTCTGCCAGACAAGGTAAGCAATAAAAAGCCGTTGCGTCCTTATTGATTATCTTTTTAGTAAGACCTATCTCATCCTTAGAAAGCGGAATTTTACCGCAGACATAACATTTTTTCGTTTCCATGTCACTCAGCATCTATGCCATAAATTTTAAATGGCGGCAAATCCTTTCCGGCATACTCTACATCAAGTAAGCCAAGCTGATATTTAATCGTATCTCTCATTCTGCGAGCACGATCAAAGCAATATTTCTTAAATTCTCTTGGTGTTATATCTTCTACATGCTGAACATTTGGGAAAAGAAGCTTTAGGTATGCCGTAGCAATTCGCTTTACAGCTTCAGTATCACGTGTGTCGGCTCCTTCAGGCACAACAATAAATTCGTCCACAATGCTTCTATATGTCATGTCGCTGCGAAGTTCGTGCATGATTGAACAGAAGTATTCTGAATTCAAAGCCCATCCATCTATCTTCAAATCGTCTTTCATGCGAGGAATATTCCATCCTTTAATGAATCCGTGAAATCTTTCAATTAACGCTGACTCATGGAAAACAGGCGGTAACTCAGTGAACATATTTTCATAACCGTCTGCATCCATGATTTCTTTGCGGATATTCCCGCAAAGTACCATGCCAGCATCTGCAGTTCCTTTATAGTCGCCTACAGTAAATGTACCCTGTTCCAAATAGCCTTTCAAAGCAGCCCGCATTTCGTCAGTATCTGTAAAGGAAATTGTCTGTACTTCGTCCAGTGTAACGAAATCACTCCCAGAAATCAATCCCTCTCGGCGCTTTGTCTGGTCATAGAACATCTTGGCTCGGCTCATAACACCGCCACTAGAAAGCCAACCATATCGGCTAACATTTCCAAAAAGATAAGATTTTCCAGTACCCTTTGGAGCAAGCTCGATGAGATTTAGGCGCTTTTCAACAAACGGAAGCAGTCTGGTAAGCATTGTGAGCTTTTCTTCTTCAGTTTTGTATCCGGCGGCATTATAGTCAACAGCTCCAAGGATAACGTCAATCCATTCGCTTGTAGTAAATTCTTTGCGGGCCTCTTTGTAGTCCTCAAGATCAATCTCATAAGGACAGAAATTCTTGAAGGAAACAAGCTTGATTTTTCCATCTTTAGAATTTTTGGCTTTAGATGATTTTTTTTCATACTCAAAGGTAAAATCAAAATCGTCTGGCGAACGATATCCAAGCTCTACCATTCCCCATATATCTCGGCCTTTTACAAGGTCATCTTTGCATGAATCCCACACATCGCTTTCAATGATAGTTTCTTTAAATCCCAAGCCGAAGTCGGGCAGAGCAAAAGATACCTCACCGGTTTTGATGTCAATATTCACAGATACCTTGGCAAGAAATTTTACTGTTTTACCTTCAATAACGATGTCATTTTTTATCGCATTCCAGTCATCTTTTCTAGGAATAAATTTTTTGACAAATCTAGCAAGATCGTCTTTATCAAATTCGCCCTCGTCGTCCTCAAACTTTTTCAGCAGCCAGTCGCGCATAAAGGCGGGGAGACTCAACGTGGAGAAGAAGTTGGTTTTCTTCAAATCTTTATAGACGACCATCTCGTCAAAATTATCTCTTAGCTTTTCGGAAAGTTCCATAGTTCTCCTCCTTAAAATTCATCGCCAAAATCAAAATCATCTTTAACTGTAGCGGTTTTGCCCCTCACCGTGAAGGAAACGCTACCGATTAAATCAATCCCGTCAAAGACATCGGCTGTGTACGGTTTTGTCTTTGCTCGCTTAATATCTTTAAGTTCAAAGGTGTAATGCAATCCATCTTCCGATTTACCTTTATAAGGCTTATCCTCGATCACAATACTGATATTGTCCGGTGACTCCACATCTGAAATGTACAAGTTCAGCGTAACACCATCATGACGATCTGCGGTAATATCGTCAGGATGCATAACTGTAATCTGAATACTTGCCTGCTTTTTTAGTGTCAGCGTAATTACAGGCACAACAATTTCCTCAAGGCTGGCTCCTCCGTGTACTTCTACATTGGCTGTGCGGCTGCCACGAAATCTGCCATAATCGGTAAGAATGATAAAGCCGTTATCCTCAACCTTATAAGGAACATCGCATCCCTCAAAAGCCTTACAGCAACGTCCAGAGTGTTCACCCTTGGTGTCAGTTTCATACGGCACTTCCTGCTTCTTTATGACAGCCAATCTGGAAGCACCGTGATCGCTTGCGATAACAAACGATTTACAGTTATGCATGCCAAGCTCCATCGCAGCAGTATTTAGGGCCCTTTCTATTACCTCAAGCTCTGCTGGAATGTGGATAGGATCTTCGTCTTCTGTAAAGAAATACCCACCCTTGTCCTTATGTTTAATGTTATCTAGTTCTTCTTCCTTATATTTCCTTCCACCCGTCCATTGTTCATAGAACTGCTTATTTATCGATGTGATTGTCGGCAAATCGGAGCGAACAATATCTATATGCATTGACAGCCCCTTTTTCCTCGCAAGGGCAGTAATATACGACAGGTATTCTACACCTAATGCATCAATCCAATACAGGTAAGCACTGTTCTTGTCTGCAATGGCCTTGATTGCATTGTCCCTTGTGGGTAGCTGTGCATAAGAAATGCCAGATGCATACTTCTCAACGAGCTTTACAAAGTCATCTGAAATATGATTTGAAACCTTTTGTTGCTTATAAGAATCAAAGTATTCCGTCAATTCACTTGCAAGTACAGGGCAGTCAAATATATATTTCTTCAGGTATGCATCAAGAGCGGGATACACATAGGATATGGCATCACTAAAGCCGTTCCGTGCCACCCACTTAACTGCAGTCTTCTTTTCCAATAGTGTATTATCAGTCAGGCGATAGATGCTCTCTGCCGGGTCAATTTCATTTGCCTTCACGAAGATGGCAACATCCTCTTCCGGAAAATCTTTTAGCAGCTTTTTTCTCTCATCATATAACCGCCTAAAACGCTGGTCTTTATGGGATAGCTCCGTAATTTTTACCATAAGATTGGTTTTGAAATCTTGAAAATTCAAAGTTTCATCAACCACAAATTTCAGGTAAGCGTTTTGTATCTGGTTGGCATTTAATTTGAAAAACAGGAAAACCAGCCAGTTTCGATACTCAAGACCGGTAACTGCTAAGCACAAATCGTCAACGATTCTTTCGTCAATGCCGTTCTTATCAAATACGGTCTTGATGTCTTTTCCGAATTTATTTAGGTCTTTCAGAAGCCGTTGCCACTGTTCTTTTGTACCGAGATCACTATCGAGTGTAAAGTTCTTAACAAGTAGCTTTACCACAGAATGCGCTCCGGAGAGGTTAGATATCGGAAAGAGCGTGTTATCAAGAACCAGTGCGGTATTAGCATATACATTTCCGCAAGCACCGTCTTCCAGTAATCGAAGCAAATGTTTTACACCATCATTTGCAACAAGTCCAACATCTTCCGGTACATTCGTAATTGATATGTTCGTGAGAGAATTGACGGAGATATATGCTCTCTGCTGGTTCACTATCTTGTTATCATCACGGATGATTTTTGTGGCCTGAATAGAAATCCCCCTTAGCAGAAGAATGGCTCTTGCATTTCCAAGGGTGGTATTCTTTAACCTACGTAGTTCCTTCTCTGCAATGGCAGATCCCCTGAGCGCAAGATATTCCCCAAGACCGACCACAACAAATTTGTTGTTTCGATAATCCACATCGGAAGTTTGAAAATAATCCACCAGTTCATCTACGCTAGGAAATTTATCATCATTGGAACAGAAATCACTCATTCTCACAATGGAGATATCCATTTGTTTCAATTCATCCAATACAGAAGAGTAGTCTTCATCACCAACTACATAGAAAAAAGGCAATCCTTTTGCAGTTGATATGTAGTTTTGCACTTCTTGGCAAAGCATATCTTACTCCTCCTTATTAATAATGATCTTGATGCCAAGGCCCATATCCTTCCTGACAATGTCGGTCAACCATTTCTTTAGTTCTGCATCAGCCATGCCCTCAATGATGTCGACAACCTTATCACTGCCGCCTGCATTATATTCCGCATTTGCCAGACTATCAACCTTGCTTCTGATATAAGGGTTGTCACTCCATTCATAGGCGCTAATCCCGGTGCTTTCCAGTGCATCCCTTACCGCATTTATATCTGAAATTAGGCTTGTGTAATCACCAATAATATGATTAGCAAAGCACTCATCACGATAATCAGCGGAAGCGATGTCATCAAAGAAGTCAGCTTTCTGAAGAAATTCCAAAGCCTCCTTGATATCCGCTTCGCTTTGTGTGCTACTGTTAAGTGTGGCAAACACTTTCCTTGCGGCACTATACTGAGTATCTTTTATACAGCACAGGATGGGCGTGCGGTATTTTTCAGACCAAGAGCGAGGATTTTTACTATCTCCTGTCTTGTCATTCCAAAGTTTATAAAGCTGCGACTTCACCTGACTTTTTTTATAGTCTTCTGCAGCTTTTTTCACGGCGGCATTGCTTGCTGTGGAGGAGACAGTAAACATCTCAGATGTAATGGAATTTTTGATCTCCTCACATTCTGCCTCAGTAAAGCCTTCAAGATAGGGAGCATATATATCCATAAAGACTAATAGAGGATTATTAAGTATTCCCCGAATATCAGACATATGATTGGTCATCTCTTCAAGGAATAATTTTATATGCTCTGGGAGCATATCCTCGTAGTTTGCAATGCGCAGTAAACTGTAGAAAAACTTATCAAGTGCAGGTTTTTTGGTCTTGACTGATTCACAGGAGAATCCGATAAACTTCAATGTTTCTCTCCATTCCTTAAATGCAGCATCCTTGGAATGAGCAGTAACATTCAGAAGAATGTTTGTAGATTTCACAACTTCATATTCAGTGATGAGCTTGCGGATTTCATCCTCTCCAGTCGATCCAATCCAAAGGGCAGAATACTGAACGCTAAATAGTTTTTTAATATCCGTCATGACGAAATCATCTGCACCGATTTCTTTGGCAACATTCAACAGTTTACCGCCCTCAAAACGTTCAAGGAATATATGCATACCCTTCTTGCAGTTTTCAAGAGTAAGCAGTGTCTTTAGATTATGCGCAGATGAGGGTCGTTGAATTGCAATTTTACCGATTTCATTGGCCACATCGTGTGCATCATCGCCTTTACTCTGCACGAGCTTGATATAAAGTTTAACAAGGTCAAATACCCCCGTGGTGTCCACGTCTTCCAGACACCAAACAGGATATGACAGGTCTCTCATTTTCGAAAGAACGAGTGTGCCTGCCTGCTGGGGCGAGGAGCATGTGTTGGCGGTAATATTCCATGCGCTTTCCGTGAGTTCATAGAACGCCTTTTCCTCTTCGGTCAAGCTGACAATATAGGTGGATTTCGGACTCTTACCAATATAGTTTCCAATCATCTCAGACAGCTTGTCTGGAGTCATGGAATCCCTGTGCCCTTCCGCATCCATGGAACGATATGGCTCTGCGCTGTATTCTTTTAGCAAAAAACCAGTAATGAATGCAGAAAGGTTACAGGTGGAAAATCCGAAGGTGGTTTCTAAATGATCGTAAATTTCACCTATTGAAATCTTTCCACTACTCTTAAAAGCATCGTTAATCATTTTGTCAACAGACTTTTTTATAATGACAATATGCTCGTCTGAGAGAGACTCATCTTTCCAATATTCTTTCTTGTTCCAGAATTTACCCAGAACGGACTTTTCACATCCGGCAATCAGTCCTTTGATTTCCATTCCACCCATACCATATTTTGCAACGGGCTTTGGAGTAGTGAGCTTCAACTGAGTTTCAGAAAGGCCTTTTGTAAAGTCTTGTACATGCTTGAATCGATTCAGGACAATCGTTTGCATGATAGTATGAACAGCACTAGCGCCGGTTGCTTTTTCGCCGTCCTGATTTGCATAGGTAAAGACTATGAACTGTCCGTCGTGAATACGTTCCTTCCAATCACGCTCCAGCACATCTTTTGCTTTTTTTGCATTTTCTTTTGATTGCTGTCCGTTGTTGCCATTGTAATACATTGACATAGCGGAGTAATCTACATACTGCTCAAAAGCTTCTAATCCCAAAGGTGTGGACAAAGCATCGATAATAGCAATATTTTTATATTCAGGCTCTGCGATGGTTTTCTTTATCAGGGTGCGGAAGTTTTGTGCTTCTTCGTCGGTCTTTGCTAACGCAAGCACGGCATAAAAGTGCCAGTCCGCATCTTTGTTCTTCAAAGCATCCATAGCTTTCTTGAAATCGGACATAGTCACAACTGGCAGTTTGCCGCTTTCCAGATCCAGCGCATAGCGAAGCTTCAGCGCAGGAGGAAGGCTAAGTGCCGTTGCGACAGCAGCTCCTTCCGAGACAAGCTTAGTGGTTGAGCCTTGCTTTTCACGGATATCCTTTTTGAATGCCTCAATTTTGGCGCTATCACCTGCAAGGACAGCAGCGGAATACACTTTTTTGCCGTCTGCAATCGGATTTTCAATCAAGATACCCTTTTTTACCAGAGCTTTTGCGATGCTCTTGCAGGAGGATTCTAGTTCGCCGGCATCGCCTTCAAACGCATAGCTGAGATTTTGATCAGTAGGCTTTAGAATCGGCAGGGTACCGCCTAGCCTCTGGTCAATAGACTGCATAATCAAAATAGTCTTCAGGACGATTTTTTCTTTATCATTTAGTTGCGTTTGCTGAGGAAAGGTGTCCAAAATAAGCTTGATGTCTGGAGAAAGGTAATCTTTGCCCTTCTCATAAAAGAAGTCCCACAACATATCTACGGTCAGATAGGGTCGGTCGGAAAGTGGGCTAGTATTCTGGATAAACCACTGGAATGCCTTGACATCCATATCTTTCGGTGTTTTGATAAAGTCGAACATGCTACGCTGATTGGACTGGAAAGCAGAGGCAATATTTTTTAGAACGAGTGCCGCAATTGGATGAATCGGCAAAATATCCCGCATCACATTTTCGCCGCTAATATTTGCCACTTTGATGACGGCATTGCAAGCATTTGCCACATAAGCATTCAAATCTCCAGTCATCTGCACCCAGCTTGCTTTTGCTGCGGGCTTTACATTAAACGCATGGCCGATAAGGTCAAAAGCAATGTTGTCTGGTAAAGTGATTTCCACTTTATCAAAACGTTGTTGCACAACAGACCATGGATTGGTCTTATCTCCGCTGTCAAATTTTTTTGCAAGAGAGGATAGGGGATGCGTAACAATAACGAAGTAGAAAGGTTTCTCTTGGCAGATGGAAACGATTTTCTGAAACTCGCCGAGAGATGTACTGTTTTGACGGAAGTAGTCGCTGAATTCATCCCAGATAAGGACGAGTTTAATATTATTTTTATCGATAATATCCACAATCCAGTCACGCAGAAAATCTGCGGAGAGATCAAGAGCTGTAATACCCTCTTCTGCGGCAAGGCTAAAAATACTGTCCATCAGAGATGAAACGTCGCTGCCTTTTTTCAATGTGTTTATGATCTCATCGGCAGAGGACTGGGAAAAGGTGGACATCCACTTTGACTTCTGAAGCAAAGCGTTCATAAATTGATTGTGAATAGGGTCTTGCAGCCAAGAAATAACGCTTTCCTTTAGAGAGTTTTCGCCCTTGTAGGAAACATCATTTGAATCTAATGCTTTTTTAATGCTTTCCTGCACGGCAAAGAAAAGTTGCTGTGGTGTCGTAATGCTCCCGGAAGCATATCGGTAGGCCGTCACTATGCCCTGTGCTTTATGCCCGATAAGTTTTTCCAGCAGAACGGGATTCTTTTTTAGCGGTTCAAACTTGTCCCAATATGCTCTAACTTCATTTTCTGGCACTTCCAATAACTTTTTGAGCGTATAAGCACACTGAGATTTACCGGTTCCATATGCACCGTGAATCCAGATGGAACGATTTGTGCTGCCACTTAGCATTTTTTCTGACAGAGTGAGCAGATCTATGAAGGTCTGATGCGGGTAAGTAGTATCCCAAGCCGCACCGCTGTTGATGGCGGACTCGTCAATACAAGGAAAATACTTTTCATCAACATCAAAATATTCACAATATTTCAGATTTTGTACCGACATCTTATATTTCCTCCTTAAACAGGTTCAGCACATCGTCGCTTGTCTTATCACGTAGAGTGATGGTTTGCAGATCGTTGGTGAATGTTGCATTGATAAATTCCGGGTATACAGAGGAAAGCCCCAAGAGAATGGATTTGAATTCCTCTTCATCATACAAGCCAAAGATGCGCACGGGACTGACGCCGTCACGTTCAATAGTATCGTTGTAGAGATAAGAAACATGAAATTCTTTATCTAGGTTACACTTTTCGGCAAATTTATAAAGTGCATAAAGTACAACTCGATTATCACTGATGGAGCACTTAGTACGTACCATATCATCGTCATCAGTTACATATCCAAAGTTCAAAACAGTTCCGAACGGGGTGCTAACTATACGTTTGAAAGACTTTACAATCGAATTAGCGGCTTTTTCTTTTATGTCGTCAGCCATCAATCTCTCTTTTAATAATTTGTTCTCATAAAAATAGCCAATATCCATTTGATTGATGTACCATTCGAATTGGGCATTTTCATAAGAGAGATTTACAAGCATTAATGCAAGCGCAGTATCGCTCTCCCATCCCAAATCACAAATTAATGCAGAAAAATCCGTGCACTTGTTACCATCTATGAGGTGAGCGTCACGAAGAAACCGCTTGAAATGCGTGAACATATTAGGACCCAGAGTGTGCTCCGTAAAAAACTCATCTTGCAAATCAAAGAATGATACAAGCCAATCCCTTTTCGGGGCGTGGTCATCGAAACAGTTTATTGTCTTCATCTTTTTTTCTCCTTGTGGAATTTTCAACGAATTGTATGCGTGGCATCCTGCGGGTATATCGTGACATTCGTGACATTGTATGCAATCTGTAATTGCTACCTTTCCGTTTTCAAAATGTATGTGTCCACCCTTGCAGTTAGTTTCACAAACTCGACATCCTACACAATAAGCTGCTTTTTTAAGAGACTGCCTAATAATCTTTCCGGCGGTCGGATGCGCTTTTACATCTTTCTCTAATAAAACAAAAGTGGCACCATTTGAGTTTTCTTTTATCTTTATTGGTATAGTTGTGGTATCGGCCGTCTTAATCCATTCTTTCCAATTTGAATTTGGATTTATTATCTCTATGGTTATTTCGCCTTCAGAGGCCTTTTCTTTGTACTTTAGAACATTCCCCGCTATTCCTCTGCCGCTTCTTCGATTATCCCACCCACCAGATGTTACATAAGAATGGAGTTCAGCTTCACTATAGCTATCCCAGTTATTCTTCCGTTTGATAATATCGATAAATGAGTCGATGTTCTCTGTATAGTTATATCTACGAATAAAATCACTATATCCGCCCGACATAGGGCATAAGAGGCATCCAGCACGAGAATTACCCTTTATGTAAGCCTTGTTGACAACTAAATTGCGTGCATACATATAGAGCCATATTTCAGCCGAAGTCCACTCCAGCAAAGGATTAAAGCTATGTTGTCCCTTTTGCTTTTTGCCGTAATTCTCATATTCATAAGTGCTCCGAGCAAGGCTCTCGTGTTTTCTCACTCCAACAAAATCCAGTCCGGTGTAATTTTCTTTTCCGGTTATCTCTCTCATTTTCAGCGTTTGTGGTGTGCTTTTATGCACACTGCAGCACCATCTTAACGTGCATGACGGTGGGCCGAAAAGCTCCCATGATTCTTTAGGTTCAAAATGCGAACGGGCAATATAGAAGGGAGTACCATCCGCTTCGCATTGCTTTTTTGTTTTCTCTACTGCCTCATAAGTATCTGGAAACTCCATGCCAGTATCTCCGAAAATCACAACGAAGCTACCTTTGGGCAGTGCCTTCTTTACAAGATCCAACAGCACTGCACTATCTTTACCACCCGAGAAAGCCACATGAAAGATATCCAATTTGCCTTTAAACTTTTCATACTCCTTAACAATTTTCTTTACAGTGGAATCCTCTATAACGGTAAGCAAATCTTCATTGGCGGCACACATAGCTTCTATGTCCATATGTTCCAACGTTGAACCGTCAAACTTGCTAAAGGGTATCCGACCGTTTTCATCTCTGGTTGGTTGAAGTTCCGGAGCTGTATAAAGGTCACCGCCTTTTGTCTTGGCTATCTGCACGCCCCTATACCAGTAAAGATTAGACTCTGCCCACATATAGGGCATGTCGTTCTGTTTGTCGTAATCCCAGTATTTATCAAAGCCAAGAATTTCCAACTCCGCAGCGTAAACAGGCCTTGGTTCTTTGGAAAAATTTGTAGGAGTTGAATTTAGTATGATTCCGCCTGTTCTCGAATCAAAAGTATAGGAATACATACAGTCACCTCTCTTTCCGTAATATCAAAGCTTGTTGCGCAATTTCGTCCAGCTTGGCATATTTGCGCTTGGCCATATAACCCATGTTGAACAGGTATTCCCCGATAACTTCCGGTAGCAGTTCTATATCAGTTCTTGCAAGGGCAATGGCAAGCATTTCGTTATATTTCTTGTTAAAATCTCTTTCTGCAATAATCCCGGCATTCTTATCGTTGAAGTTAAGTACATGGAGGCTGTATTTGCTACTGTATTTATAGCAAAAACTTTCTAGCAAATAATGGTTCCAGTTTTGCCCGCAGATAGGAAACATGGCAAAGGTGGTTATATCACGAATTGCTCGAAAATGATCTGTAACAAAATCAGCTAATACGGTATCAACTTCGTCTATAGAAAAATCTACAAACCGATCTGCCACAAAATGGTTTTTGTCTATGCGCACCATATTATCATAAAGCGCCTGAAATGCATATTGACGGTTTATCCCCCCGGTCAATTCTACCACCTTATCTGAGACCTCATCAAAGGTGCATTCGTCCTTATTTTTTATGTACTGCTTCAGTAGCATTACGACATCCAACTCAGATTTTTCCTTTGTAAGGATCTTCCCGTTCAGATGATATTTGCTGGATAGTATTTTTTTATATATTGCATTGTATATTGTGGCTTGCGTAAGCTCGTAGTTCTCTTCTTCAATACTGCCCAGAGGAACATCGCAAAGCGAAGCAAAACCATTTTCCTCACAAGTCTCGTCCACAAAGTCGAGAATATCTTCTTCCTCGTCTTTTGTGATACGGAAACGGTCGATAAACAAATATTCCCCCTCGGAGGCTAATACAAAAAGGTCATTCCCAGATATCACACGCCAGATATTTTCTAGCGGGATGTACGGCAGACAATCATTCAGCTTGTATACGCTTTCCACCGGATGTGTTCCCCAAATTCTTTTTAACTCATCAGTGACAGCTTCCTTTTCAGAACATCTGTTACCTTTAACCATGAACTTCTTTGAGAAGGAATACCCTGAGATATTATGCTGAAGATACTCCTTGAGCATATCGGGAGAGGTAATCACATGGGACTCCATCCATTCCTGCTTGTTTTCAAATAGACTTTCATAGTAAATAACGCCTGCACCGGAAGAAAATACATCATCAATGATGCGCTGAAGTTCCTGCAGCATATCGTCACTTTTGTAGTACACCTTGTCGTCAATAAGAGTGCCGGATGACAGGATAGAAGCTTTTAAAATTTCATCTTCTTCCGGGAGCGTGATACTCATCGCATCCGCAAATTGACGGAAGCGCATAAGCTCCCTTATAGAATCATATTTGAATCCATACTCATAGTGCTGCTTCAGCACTGCAACTATATCACTATTTACCTGTGGCGAGGTAATACTTTGATGATCGTGATTGCCTCCACGAGACACAAGTGCCTTTTCTGGAATTTTAGCGCCTATTGATTCTAGTAGTTTGTTAATCGCAGCGCTAAAACGATTATGTTGTTGTTCATTAAACTTAATGAAATCTGGCTTGCCGTACAATTCTGTTGCCGTTGCTATAATTGTTTCTTCGTTCTTATTGAAAAGAGAACAGGAAGCAAGACCATGCTCAATGGCATAGCGTTCTGCACTTTTAACGGAGGAAACATACGCAGCGCAAGTGTTAGTAGAAAGTTTGGCAGTATTCTGTAAATAGTTAAGAAATTCGGCTTCGCAAGAGGCTGATTTAGAAATATTTTCAGAAATCAAATCATTAGATGATGTCGCCTTGACACCCGATTCCTTCGAAGGAACGATAGCGCTTTGCGCTTTTGCATTGTTGACAATATCAGAGGATTTTACATCAGCTCCTTGGTTTTCTTTTTTCGGCAGTCGTGTACAATACTGTATATAAATTTTAAAATCATCAACTATTTTCCTGAAAAATTTTCTGTTTTTTATTCTGAAAAATACGTTTTTTTCCGCTGTTTTATAAATAGTTTGCAGTGTTTCTAAATCCGTAACTTCAAATAGTGAGCCGGTTATTAATGCAGAGGAAATAGCTAGTTCCTCCATTTTCAGAATATTTTTCTCTATCCATTTATATCTATTGGCCGAAAAGGTAGATTCAGCCCATGCTAAGAAAGCATCTTTGTTATCCTGTTTGGCTGCAATCATGCTTTTGGCCTCCTCAAGTATTTTGAAGTATCTCTCTGTGTCTGTGCGGTACAACTCCACGGTTTCTTTAAATAATCTTGTTGCTGGGACATACACCTTTTTGCCTTTGTATGCAGAATCCATGCTCTGAATCTGGTATGAAATTCCATTCTCATTTCGGTAGATGCTATCTATTTCAATGCCGCGATTTACCGCCATTTGGCGCAAGTCTGCAGAAATGCGCTTAACAATTTTAGATTTTGGCTGGTTTGTTTGCAACCATTCGAGGTAACCAGCAAGAAGGATAACGTCTTCATGGATTTCCCATTTTGATTGCTTATTACCTGATGCCATGAGACTTCTCATTTCTAAATCGCTCACTATTAACACTCTGTTGAATATTGGTTGTGTTTATAACATCGTATTATATGAAAGGAACATTACATTTTCTTTTTTATCCATATAATCCGGCTTTGAGAAAGACAAATAAATGTCAAACTCACTCTTCAAAATGGACTTATTCTATATCTTCCGGCAGAATTTCCATAATGTCATCTACCGTACAATCAAGACTTCTGCATATTTTTGCGAGCGTATCGGTAGTAACCGCTTCGTTTCTGCTCAGCTTATTGATCGCATAGGCAGTTAAGCCCGCCGCCTGTTGCAAATCTTTCTTTTTCATATCCCGATCCAAAAGTAAGTGCCATAATTTCTTATAGGATACTGCCATATTTTTTGTCCTTTCTCCCGGCAGGGGCGTACTTACACAAATCCATTTAATAGTATAGCACAAAATCATCCTATTTTCAAGACAATCTGTGATATTTCAAAGTTTTTTACGATTATGCGCAATCGTGCAACGACAGAGCCTCCGAGTAACATCGGGCGCTCTATTTTTTTGCCCAAATTCAGAAAAACATCTGCCGGTAGACTTAAAAAACGCCGTCCGTTGTCCAGACATAATGAGAGAAATTTTTCAAAAATGACTTGTGGTTGACCCCTTCCCAGTGCGAATTAGTGGGAGGCAAAAAATTTTTTTTGCAAGGAGGGTTGGAAAATGGCCTCTCCCAGTCGGAACAAGTGAGAGGACTTTTTCTCACAGCAGTAAAAGCGGAAATGAAATCGGTGCCCTTTCTAAAAAAACGAATAATTTTTTCAAAAAGCGGTTGAATATCGACCTCTCCCAGTCGGAACAAGTGGAGGGATTTTTCTCACGGGCGCAAAAATGGGTGTCCATTTCGATACCCTTTGTCCAAATAAGTGAGAGAACTTTTTGAAAAATCTTTCCGCAGGGGGTTAGTTTTGACCCTTCCCAGTCGGAACAAGTGAAAGAACTTTTTCCGAACAGGGGGGTGCAAAACCGCTTCCTTTTCCAAATCTGTGAGGGGAGGTTTCTCTCGTGACCTTTGAAAACTGAATAGCCGTCCGATTGGGATATGACCGTGCGACGACCTTCCGAAAGGAAGCGAGCGCAGCGACGCTGCGGTGAGACTCCGGGGCAGGGATATAAAAACGACAGTCGGGTGAAACGGCAAGGGTAGCCGCCGTCAGCGTCGCCTCCTTACGGCGGCTGCCCCGATACATAGCAGTAAAGGAGGTTGAACGCTATGAAAAAAACAGAGCTCAAAGAGCTTTACAAGCTGATGTTCCCGGAATACCCGGACATCTTGACCGTCGCCCAGCTGCAAGCGATGCTGGGCATCAGCAGACCGCTGGCCTACCGGCTCATCGGAGACGGATATATCCCCGGCGTGAAGATCGGGAACGCCTTCCGTGTGCCGAAGGTCAACGTCATCAACTATGTTCTCTCTGAGGACGGAAGAAAGGAAGTGAATTGAATGTCTCAAAAATTACAACTCGTGGACGCCGATACGCTGCTCTCCACCCCGATGGAAAAGACGCTGTTCATTGTGGACGGCCTGATCCCGCAGGGCGTGAGTATGCTGTGCGGCTCCGGCAAGATCGGAAAAAGCTGGCTCATGCTGTGGCTCGGTCTGCGGGTAGCAGAGGGCAAACCCCTATGGGATTTGCCGACGCACCAATGCGATGTCCTCTATCTTTGCTTGGAGGATACCCGAGTGCGGATCCAGGAGCGGCTCTACAAGCTAACCGATGAAGCGCCGCCTGGTCTGCGCTTTGCGACCGTCTGCGGCAAGCTGGGCTGCGGCTTGGAGGAACAGATCGAAGCGGCGCTGAATGACTTTCCGAACACGAGGCTTGTCATCATCGACACGCTCCAGAAGGTACGCAACACCCAGAGCACCGCAGGAAAAAACGGTATGTACGCCAGCGACTACGACGACATCTCGGCGGTAAAATCCATTGCCGACCGCCGCCGCATCGCCGTGGTTCTGGTGCATCACCTGCGGAAGATGAAGGATGCCAGCGACCCATTCAACGAGGTATCCGGTTCCACCGGGATCACCGGCGCAGCGGACACGAACATCATTCTGAAACGCAAGCGGGACGAGGACACGGCGACGCTCCTTGTCAGCGGCAGGGACGTCGAATATCAGCAGTTCACTCTGCGGTTCGAGGATAACATCTGGCAGCTCGTGGAGCACAAGGACAGCGCAGCCCTGCATCGGGAGGAAATCCCACCGTTCCTTTTTCGGCTCGTGGAGTTCCTAAAGGACAAGTCAGTATGGACGGGAACGGCGACTGGTCTGCTATCAGAGATGAAAGAGACAGAAACGCCGCCCAACCTCGTTACGAAGATGCTCGGGCGATTTGCCGGGGAAGTACTTACGCCGGCGGGCATTGAGTACAAGACCAAACGGACGGGTGCGAGTCGCTTGATGCAGTTCAGAACGAGTGACGGCAATGACACCGATGACGGCAAAAGTGCTATATAGCGAAAGAGCCGTCACCGCCGTCACAACCGTCATTTTGAAAAAGATGGATATATGTAATGCCAAGAAGACGGAGCAGCGAGCATAGGCTTTGTGTTGCCCACAAAACCGGCGGTAGGATGCCGAAAGGGGGATGCCCCCTGTTACCCCACCAAATGAGAAAGGAAGTATTGATTATGAGATTAAGAAAGACAGCCATTAACCTTCGTGTGACCGAAAACGAAAAGAAAAAGTTGGAGAAGTCCGCCCGCTATTGCGGTCTTTCCCTTTCCGAATATCTGCGGAAAGTGGGACTCGGAAAGGAGGTTCGGGCGGCCTCTCCGCAAAGCTTTTACGAGGCGTATCGGCTCTTACTACTGCTGAAAGACCGGCGAAAAACGATGCGGGAAGCGGAGATCGACCGTGCCTTGGAGGAGTCCGTTCGCTTGCTTTTGGAAGCGTATCACAACATAAACGGCGGCGAAGAAGGCTCCCGAAAGACAGGTGATATGCCGTGGCAGTGACGAAAATCTGGCTGGTGAAGGACAGCATCGGGCGGGTGGTCGGGTATGCAAGAAATCCCGAGAAGACGGAATTTTCAGAGATGAAAAACGTCCTTCACTACGCCGAAAACGATGAGAAAACCGTCATCGGGGACGAAAAAACCATGTACGTCACCGGGGTAAATTGCCGGGCGGAAACGGCGGCGGAGGAGATGATCGCCGTGCAGGAACGCTTCGGAAAGACCACCGGCAACGTCGCCTATCACGCCTACCAGAGCTTCAAAACTGGCGAGGTTTCCCCGCAGCTTGCCCACCAGATCGGCGTGGAGTTGGCGCAGAGAATGTGGAGCGACCGGTATCAGGTGTTGGTCGCCACCCACTTCAACACCGGTACCTACCACAACCATTTTGTGGTGAATGCGGTGGGAATGTGGGACGGCAACAAGTTCAACTGTAACGAAGGCGCTTACTGGAAGTTCCGCAGCCTTTCCGATGAATTATGCGCCGAACACGGGCTGACAGTGTTGAAAAATCCCAAGGGAAAGACGCCCCGCAAGCTTTACTTTGCCGAGAAAAACGGCGAGCCGACCCGGTACAACCTGATGCGGGAAGCCATCGAAAAGGCGCTGACCATGAGCACCAACGAGAAGACCTTTTGCTATGTGATGCGGCGCTTGGGATATGTGATCGACCTGAATCCCTACCACAAATACGCCACGATCCGCTCGGTGAACAGTCAAAAAGCCACCCGATTATACCGACTCGGAGAAGCCTATGACCGGGAATCGTTGTATGCCAAAATGCTGGAGAATCAGCGGAACAACTGGCAGGAGGCGTACCGCTTGTACGGGGATTTTACCGGGAAAAAGGACTTCGGTATGACGATTCAACGGCGACAGTTTCCGCTAAAAGGAAATCTGAAAACGGCGAAAAAGGTAACTGGTCTGCGGGCGCTGTACCTGCGTTACTGCTACCTTTTGGGCGTGATTCCGAAGAACAAGCCACACCGGCCGCTCTCTCCGGAGATGCGGGAAGCGTGGCGATTTCTCGACCGATATTCCCAGCAAGTGCAGCTGATTGCCAAGCACAAGCTGCACGACCTTTCTTCCGTAGAGGCGTTCATCGGGAAAAGCGAGGAAGAAATCAAGCTCCTGACCGACTACCGAAAGACCCTCTATCGGAAGATCGACCGGTGCCGTGACCCGGAGGAAAAGGCGGCGCTTGTTTCCAAACGGAACAACTGCACCGCCGTTCTTGCGGAGCTTCGAAGGGACGTCAAGACCGCCGGGCGGCTGATTGAAGACAACCCCAAAATCAAAGAAAACATCCGCATCGAGGAGCGAATGCGGCAGGAAATTTACGCTCCCAAAAATCAAAGAAAGAGAGATTACGAACGATGACAAAGAGAAAATCCGATTTTACTTTACCGACCTTGGACGATTTATTTTCCACGCAAGAGGAGCGGGACGATGCAAAGCTCGAAAGGGTAAAAGAGATTCCGCTTGAGGAACTGCACCCCTTCAAAGATCACCCGTTCAAGGTACAAAGCGGCGAGGAGATGGAGCGCATGATCGAGAGCATCCGGCGCTTCGGAACGCTGACTCCGGGGTTGGCGAGACCGTTGCCGGAGGGCGGGTACGAGCTTGTTTCCGGGCATCGGCGGCTGGCGGCGTGTCAGGCGCTCGGAATGAAAACTATGCCGGTGATCGTCCGGGAGATGACAGACGATGAAGCGGTGATCGCTATGGTGGACGCCAATTTGCAGCGGGAACACATCCTGCCCAGCGAAAAGGCGTTTGCCTACAAGATGAAGTTAGAGGCGATGAATCATCAAGGTATTGCTTCTGGACAAGTTGGCCAGAAGTGGTCAAGGGAAATTATGGCAGAAGATGCTCCCGATAGCGGAAGGCAAATTCAGCGTTATATCCGCCTGACGCACCTGATTCCCGAACTGCTTTCCATGGTAGATGATGGGAAAATCGCCTTCAACCCCGCCGTGGAGCTTTCCTATCTGGAACCGGCGGAGCAGAAGACACTGCTGGACGCCATGACCATGAATGACTGCACGCCTTCCCACGCACAGGCGATCCGCCTCAAGAAAATGGCGCAGGAGGGCGTTCTCGGCGAGCAAGACATTTACGACGTGATGAGCGAGGAGAAGCCGAATCAGGCGGAGCAGCTGCGCTTCCGGCGGGAGGATTTCAAAGAATTTTTTCCTCCTCGGTACACCGATGAGCAGATCAAGCGGGACATTCTGAAGGGCTTGGAGCTCTTAAAGCGCCAGCGGGAGCGAAACCGGGACGCCCGGTAAATTCGAGCCGAGCGGCGTTTTCAAAAGACAAAATCGCACAGTGGCAGGACCCACACCGGCAAGGTATACTGTCCTTGTCGGTGTGAGCTGTCCTGTTTGCCGAAGAAAAGAAAGCCTGCAAATAAAAAGTCAATAGGGAAATGAAGAAAATTTACAGAGTGGAAAATTGACAAGACAAAGGCGGCCAGCGGCAAACGTCGACTGACCGTGAGGAAGGTATGTAATTGGATTCATTTTTCCGGGAAGATGACGGCCACTTTGGGGAAGTCCTTCCAGTTCAGACATTGGCCGCAGCGGTCGCAGTAGGCTTGGTATTCCCGTTCCATGGTGATCCCGCACCGAGGGCAAACAGGAAAGCCGGTGTGGCCATAGGGATAAGAATAACGGAAGCAGCGGATCTGCGTCACAGGCATAGGAGAGCGAAAGGCAATCTCCCTCCATGCGGGTGAAGGAATGAGCAGATCATTGGGCGTCAGCTCAAAACCGACACAGAGCTTTTCCAGGGTGAGAACTGTGGGTGCAGTCTTGCCTCTAGCGATATCGCCAAAATACCGGGAACTGAGATGGCATTGTTCGGAGGCGGATTCATAGCTGAGTTTACGGACGTCGCATAGCTGGAGAACGGAGGCGGATAGATTGTCCAAAAACATCTTAATCGCTCGCTTTCTGTCATAAGATGCTTTTAGAGTATGGACAATATGTTTCCACCTCAAGGAAGGATACTTCACAAATTTTCCAACGTGGCGAGGTAGTCCCTTACCTTTGCATAATAGCGTCGCAGGAACTTGTTGGAGGCCGCAGTCATGTAGACATAGAAGGGTTTGCCCTCCGAGCGCTTGCGGTCAAGGAACTGGAACACCGGCTCGTCGGTGGGCGCACACTTGAGATAGATCCCCATAATATTGAACAGCGTTTTGCGGAGATATGGAGACCCTCGTTTGGAGGATTTGTTGCTTCGGACATTCTTGTCCCCGGACTGGTTGGGCATGGGATCTATTCCGGCAAAGGCAACGAGGGACTGCTTACGTTCAAAGCGGCGCACATCGCCAATCTCCGCCATGAGCTGCGGTCCAAAGGACTTTCCAACGCCGTACATCTCCATAACAACAGGGTACTCCGGCAGCATAGAGGCAAGCCGTTCCATTTCAGCACGGTAGGTCTCCACAGAGCGTGAGATGCCGGTGAGTTGGTTTGCCGCTTCCTGTACGAGCACCTTTGTTACATCGGATTTGGAAACAAGTACAACGGCGTTCTTGGCAAGGGAATACACTTCCTCGGCCTTGTCGATGCTAAAATTGTAGCCGTGACGTTTGCACCATTTCCGATAACGCTCAGAGAAAGCGTTGAGGCTCTGTTTTCGTACACAGTCCACATGCCAGAAGGCATGGGCGAAGTCCACCCATTTCTGTGTCCCATCGCTTCGCACAGGGCTGTCAAAGCACTTGCGAATGCCGGGGAAGGATTGCTCCAAAAGAGCGATCAGGTTGTTAGAGTTGGCTGTCCGCTGCTTAGAGGCAAGCTGAAATTGGCGGTTCAAGGTTTTCAGATCATAACGAATCGTATCCATAGGGGTATAATCCCGCAGATCCGCCCAGTTGTCAAGGGCATAGCGGGCAATCTTAATGGCGTCGGCTTTGTCAGTCTTCACTCTGCGCAGAGAATTGCCTCCGTACTCCTTGATGAGCAGTGGATTCACGGCGCTGACGTAGAGACCTGCTTCGTGGAGAATCTTGGCGACGCACTCATAATAGCGCCCTGTGTGCTCCAGTACAACGCGGGTTTCTCCGTCAAGACCATTCAACTGTTCGGCAAGAGAGGCCAACCCTTCCGTGTTGTGGGCAACATCAAATGGCAAACGGACGACCTCGCCAAAGGGTCGTAGCACCGCAACTGTGCTCTTCCTGCTGGAAACATCAATGCCTGCTGCGTTCATAACATCACTCCTAATTGGAATTTGCAATGGACAAAAGCCATCTTACCCATTGCCGATTCTATCTGTTTGCTGACACGAACGCTATGGCTCTACCTGCACAAATCGAACGCTGCGAATAGGAGGATGGCTGACTGACTTTCTTACGGACGTTAAAGCCCTTGGAGGAACATGTCAGACCATTACCTCTCTATTCTAACAGCTTAGGCAACGAGATGTCCCATGCCTATGGCCGGCTGCCATGATCAAGGGGCAAATATATTGTAACAGGAGTTAAAAATGGTATCAGGACACTTGGAAACCAAAAAAGGGTACTACTACGTGGTACTCAGCTACGTCGACGTCAACGGCAAGCGGCACAGGCCGTGGATCTCGACGGGACTTCCCGAAAAGGGAAACAAACGAAAGGCGGAGGCGGAGCTTGCCCGCATCCGCAGTACTTACGAGCCGCCGAAGGAGGTGGAGGACTTAAATTCGGACATGCCCTTTGCGGATTATCTGCTGCAATGGCTGGAAATCGTGAAGGTGCGCATTAAAATCGCAACCTTTTCATCGTATGAATCCATGGTCAAGCGCACGATTGAACCGTATTTCCGCAAGAAAGGGTACACTCTGCGGGGCTTGGAGGCTCGGCACATTCAGCAATTCTACACGGAGAAGCTGAAAACCGTCAAGCCCAACTCCGTGATCCACTACCATGCCGTCATTCATCAGGCGCTGAAATACGCACTGAAAACCGATCTGGTAACGCAGAACGTGGCAATGAAGGTGGACAGGCCGAAAAAGAACGATTTTCAGCCGGTGTTTCTTGATGCGGCGGAGCTGCAAAAGCTGTTCACGGTCATCAAGGGAACCAAACTGGAACTGCCGGTTCTGGTAGCCGCCTTTTACGGCCTGCGGCGTGGAGAAGTGATCGGTCTCAAATGGGACGCTATCGACTTTGAGCGAGGCGCTATCACGATCAAGCGCACCGTAACATCGGTTCAAGTGGACGGGAGAGAGCAAATTATCGAGCAGGAATCAGCTAAAACAAAATCCAGTATGCGCACCCTGCCGCTGGTCGGCAGCTTTCGGGAATACTTCCTGCAAGTGAAAAAGGCGCAGGAGCTGAACAAAAAGGTCTGCGGGAACTGCTACAATTACGAGTACGACGGATATGTTTTCGTGGACGAGTTAGGAGAACGGATGCGCCCCGGATACTTAACATCCTATTTTCCGCAGTTCATTCAGCGTCACGGGCTGCGGAAAATGCGCTTTCACGATCTCCGCCACAGCTGCGCCAGCCTCTTGCTTGCTAACGGCGTCCCCCTCAAGCAGATTCAGGAGTGGCTCGGTCATTCGGATTTCAGCACCACCGCCAACATCTATGCGCATCTGGACTATTCCTCAAAGCTGTCCTCGGCGCAGGCGATGGTAAGCGGAATGCCGCTGCCAGAGGCCGGGGACTTCAAAAGCAAATGGAGCGACCTGACCGAAGAAGCGGAGGCGACCAATGAAAAATCCGAAGAATAAAATGTTGTTCTGCCCTAAAAATGCGGTGCTCTGAAAACGCTTTGCCGGAAAAGGAAAAAGTCCAGAAACCCGCATGGTTACTGGACTTTTTGGCGGAGAGTTAGGGATTCGAACCCTAGGTTCCTTGAGGGAACACAGCATTTCGAGTGCTGCACCTTCGACCACTCGGACAACTCTCCGTGTATTGTTAAGCCTGAAATTCTGCGAAAAACCCGAGGGCAGAACAGCAGGACAGAACAGCAAAATATTCGATTTTTGAATTGAGCAAAAGCTCCGTAAAATGGGGATTTTCGGGTGGACAAAGCTGACACGGAAGTCAACCATTTCGAGTGCTGCACCTTCGACCACTCGGACAACTCTCCGTGTATGTAATTTCGCATTTCTTCCAAAAACTTTTGGAAAGAACTGACGGAAAGAACAACAAAATATTTAATTTTCGAACCGAAGAAAACCCTGAATTTATGGGTTTTTTAAGCGGAGCAAACAGCCAACTCTTCAAAAAATTTCGAGTCAGCCCCGTTATGACCGCTTCGATACCTCTCCGTATTGTTTTAAATGCGTTACTTCCGTAACGGTGACTATTATATCACAGAAATAAACGTTTTTCAATATCTTTTTTGATTTTTTAAAAATAAAGTTAAAAGTTATTTTGAAAAGATAATATCGGAGCGGAATTTGCGGTAAAAGTTGGTTTGAAAAGAAAAATGTGCGGGGGATCATGCAAAGAATGGCGCCGGTGGCAGTGCCGAGAAAGCGCTGTTGGCGGTTCTATATTGTGTGCCCGCGTGCGGCTCCTTCAAGGAGCGCTTTTTATTTTGCAGTTTAATTTACGCTTTTGTTTCTCTCCCGGGAGAAGCCGTTGCCGCGAACCTCTTTGATTTCTGTGACTGTTATGAAGGTGTCCTCGTCGATTTTATATATTTCCTCCTCGATATGATACAGCTTGCGGCGGGGAATTATGCAAAGAATGGCACCGGTGGCAGTGCCGAGATAGCCGCCGTGGGCGTCTATCATTGTGAGTCCCGCGTCCGCTCTTTCAAGGAGCATTTTTCTTATTTCGTCGTTTTTTCGACTCACAACGAAAAGCTGAATTTTACTTGTTCCCGCCACTGTTACCCGGCTTATTGTGAATATTTCGATAATCATTGCAATAATGCTGTATATGACAAACCGAATTTCGGAGAAGAAAAGGGCGCTGAGCAGTATTGCGGTATCGGCGGCGCTCATTATATTTGCCACAGGATAGGAGGTCAGCTTGTTTAAAATAATTGCAAGCTCGTCCGAACCTCCAGTCGAGCCGCCCGCTCTTATTACAAGCCCTATGCCGAGTCCGGAGAGAAAGCCGCCGCACATTATTTTTACCGTAAAGTCGTCAATACCTGGCGGGACTATCGGCAAAAGCGATATAACGCCGAGAAAGAACGGATAGAGCAGGGAGCTTATGGCGGTTGAAATGAGAAAATTTTTGCCTACCGTAAATGTTCCGACAATAAGCAATATGCCGTTTATTATGAAAACGGTTATAGAGGTGTTTATATTGAAAAAGCGGTAGAGAATGAGCGAAACGCCGGTGGCTCCGCCGCTCATTATGTTATTCGGTATGAAAAAACAGTTTACCGAAAAGGCAAGCAGCAGATTGCCGACAAGAAGTCCCGCCGCGCTCTTAAGCCTCCGCGCGATTTTATAATTGTTGATAGCTTTGCCCATTTTATTACCTCGTTTTTGTAATTAGTTTATCCAAAGAGAGGAGGAATAAACAAAAAGCGGGGATAAACAAGGCGGCAAAATCAAGCTTTGCGGCGGGCGGGAATATGCGTTGCTTTTATAAAAGCTTCGTTTTTTTGCCCTTAAATTTCGGCGGGTTTCGGGATTTTACATAAACAAATAGCGGCGGTGAAAAAAATTAAAAAAAGATTTTGTTTTGCCATTGACTTTTTATTATTAAAGGAATATAATGTACGAAGCTTTTGTGGCAAAAAGCGAAAAGCGCAAACTCCGCGCGAAAAAAACACAAAAAAATCAGTTTTGAACGGAGAAAAAGCAATGTTTCAAATTCGATTTATATGGCGTAACGTAAAGGGTAAGCGTTTTGTTTTTATTTTGGGAATGCTTATAACCCTTGTGACCTCCGCTGTGGTCATTGTCAACCCGTATCTTGAAAAGCTGCTCGTTGACGATGTCATACGCGGCGGCAAGCTGAAATGGCTCCTTCCCATCTTGGGGATTATGAGCCTTGTTGTGCTTGTCAAGACCGGTCTGCACATGATAAAGGTCATATGCATGGAGCAGGCAAGCCAAAATATGCTAATGAACATACGAAACAAGATATTCACCAACATGCAGTATCAGGAGCTTCGCTTCTTTGACCGCATACGGGCAGGGGACATTATCACCCGCGCCACGGGAGACCTTGAGTATCTGCGGCATTTTGTGGCGTACATATCCTATAACGCGGTCGATATTGTCGTGACCTTTGTCTCGGCGCTTATTCTGCTTTTGTTTGTAAGCTGGCAGTTGACTCTCACTCTGCTTGCCGTTACGCCGTTTATAATAATTGCGACCGTGATTTACTCAAAAAAGGTTGCGCCGATATACCGCTCGATAAGAGAGCGCCTCTCCATGCTCAACATTGACGCCAGAGAGAATATTGAGGGAAACAGGGTTGTCAAGGCGTTTGCAAGAGAGGATTATGAAATCGAGAAGTTCGATAAAAGCTCCAAAAAGTTCAAGGACGAGAACATGCACGCCGCCTACGCATGGCAGAAGGTTGTGCCGGTCATTGACTTTCTCGCTCAGTTTCTCTCTTTTCTCACAATTCTCGTCGGCGGGCTTTTCGCCGTTACGGGGCAGATAACTCTCGGAGAGCTCACCCTTTTCACAAGCCTGACGTGGGCGCTTTCCGACCCGATGCGCCGAGTAAGCGGACTGCTTAACGATATGCAGCGCTTTTGGGCGGCGACCGACAAGGTTATGGAAATATGCTATGACGCACCGCTCATTCACGACAGGGAGGACGCCGTGCATAAAGAGGAGCGCTTTGACGGCAGAATTGTTTTCAAAAACGTAACCTTCGGCTATACAAAGGACAAAAAGGTGCTTGACAAGGTGTCGTTTGCCATTGACGCCGGCTCGGTTGTCGGAATTATAGGTCCCACCGGTTCGGGAAAATCAACTATCGCCTCGCTTATCGCTCGTTTCTATGACGTGAACGAAGGGAGCATTTTCCTTGACGGCGTCGACGTGCGGTTTCGAACGCTTGAAAGCATACACAAAACAGTGGCAATAGCCACGCAGGAGGTTTTCCTTTTTTCCGACACGATTGCGGGGAATATTTCCTTCTGCAAACCGGATATGGAAATGGAGCAGATATACGAGTGCGCACAGCTTGCCTGCGCCGACGATTTTATCCGCAAGATGCCCGAAGGATACGACACCATTGTCGGTGAGCGCGGCGTGGGGCTTTCGGGCGGTCAGCGCCAGAGAATAGCCCTGGCGCGTGCAATTGCCGCGATTCCCTCGGTTCTTATTCTTGACGACACGACCTCGGCGGTTGATATGGAGACTGAAAAGCAAATGCAGTACAATCTCCACCACCTGCCGTTCGGCTGTACCACAATAATCATAGCGCAGCGCATTTCCTCGATTAAAAACGCCGACAAGATAATTGTGCTTGAGGACGGCAAGGTGGATATCGGCACTCACGCCGAGCTTGCCGCACGCAACCGCTACTACCGCGACGTGTGCGAGCTTCAGGACGAAAACGACCTGCCGCCTTTTGTGGGGAAGGTCGCCGCCGACGAAAAAGAGGCAAGAAAAAATATTGCCGAAAATACCGATTATCACGACCTAAAGGGCGCTTCTCCCTTGGTCCTCGGTGCTGTGGGAGGTGAGCGATAATGGCAAAACGCAACAAATACGACGTTGATGAGGAGCTTGAGAGGGGCTTTGACTTCTCAAAGCTCAAACGCTCGGGCGTTTATTTGAAGCCTTATGCAAAGCTGATGATTCTTGCGCTCCTGCTCTCTATGACCGGCTCCCTGCTCGGGCTGGCAACCCCGGTACTGCTTCAAAAGGCAATGGACGTCGCTATTCCTAATGGTGACATGAACATGGTGGTAAAGCTCGCTTTCTGGACTCTCGGACTTGTCGTGGCTTCAACAATTCTCGGCGCCATACGAGGCGTTATAATGTCCTATTGCGGTCAGTCGATGATTTACGATATCCGAAAGGATGTTTTCGACCACCTTCAAACCCTGCCTTTTTCCTATTACGACAGCCGTCCGCACGGCAAAATTCTCGTCAGGGTCGTAAACTACGTGAACAACGTTTCGGATTCGCTCACAAACGGGCTTGTCAACGCCGTTCTTGAGCTGCTCAACATTTTCTTTATCATTGCGTATATGTTCTCGGTCAACGTGCGACTCTCGCTTATCGTGCTTTCGGGAATGCCTATACTGCTTGTTTTTATCTTCCTTTTGAAAAATGTGCAGAAAAAGGCAAACTTTATCTGCAACAATAAGAACTCCAACCTGACCGCTTATACCTGCGAGGCGATTGAGGGCGTTAAGGTTACGCAAATTTTCCGCCGTCAGGAGGAAAACAAGAGAATTTACCGCGAGCTCAATAAGGATTATCAAAAGGCATGGTATAAAATGGCATATCTCAACAACGTGATGGGTCCGGTTACAGAAAACTTAAAGCAGTGGGTGCTCTGCCTTGTATATATCGCGGGTATTCTTTGGATCTCCCCCTCGGTTGAAATAGGCGTACTTATTGCAATGGCGACATACGCTTCAAAGTTCTGGCAGCCGGTTATCAGCCTTGCGAATATCTATAACAACCTTCTAAAGACTATGTCATATCTTGAGCGCATTTTCCAGACCATCGACGAGCCCGCCGATATCTGTGACCTGCCCGAGGCTAAGGCGCTCCCCGAGATGAAGGGAAAGGTCGAGTTTTGCGACGTGAAATTCGCCTATGAAAAGGACTATTATGTGTTAAAGGGTATAAATTTGAAGGTCGAAAAAGGACAACGCATCGCACTTGTCGGTCCCACCGGTTCGGGTAAATCGACAATTGTCAACCTTATAAGCCGCTTCTATAACGTCACGGACGGGAAGCTTCTTATAGACGACGTCAATATAAACGATATAACCCTGCACTCGCTCCGCTCGCAAATGGGAATTATGCTCCAGGACAGCTTTATTTTCACCGGAACCATAGCCGATAATATCCGTTACGGCAAGCTTGACGCCACAGATGAGGAGATAAAAGCCGCCGCGGCGGCGGTGTGCGCCGATGAATTTATATCTCAAATGCCCGACGGATATCAGACGTCGGTCACCGAACGCGGGGGAATGCTCTCACAGGGTCAGCGCCAACTTATAGCATTTGCGCGCACTATGGTTTCCGACCCGGCAATCCTTATTCTTGACGAGGCGACCTCCTCAATTGACGCCAAAACCGAGCGCCTTTTGCAGCAGGGTATTGAAAAGCTGATGGAAAACAGAACCTCTTTTGTCATTGCACACAGGCTTTCAACCATTAAAAACTGCGACAAGATTTTGTATATCGACGGCGGTATGATAATGGAGGCGGGCACTCATGATGAGCTAATGGCTAAAAAGGGATACTACTACCGTCTGAGTACCGCGCAAAGCTGACATTTTTCTGTCTTCTCGGATTTATTGCATCAAAATTCGGCAAGGGTGTTTTGCCGCCATGCGGCAAAACACCCTTGCTTAGTTATTATTTGCGCTTTGCCCACGGCTAAGAGGGACAGGTGCTTTTTAAATATTTTAAATTTTACGCTTATCTATAACGCGAACCGCTTTGCCCTCACTGCGCACGATTGTTTTAGGCTCTACCAAGGTCACTTTTGCGGTGATTCCGAGCATAGAGCGAAGCGCGCTAACCAGCTCGTTTTGACGGCGTTCGTTAACTTCGGGATCGTCGGTGAGCATTTCGGGGGTAAGCTCCACATGTACGTCCAAGGTGTCGGTTGATCTGACGCGGTCGACGATTATTTGATAGTTTGCGGGGTAGCCCTTATTGAGCAGAACCGTTTCGATTTGCGACGGGAAGACGTTGACTCCTCGTATTATAAGCATATCGTCGCTTCGACCCATAGGCTTGCACATCTTGATATGAGTTCTTCCGCAGGAGCAGGGCTTGCGGGTGAGCTTGCAGATGTCTCTTGTGCGGTAGCGAAGCAGGGGAAACGCCTCTTTTGTAATTGAGGTAAAGACGAGCTCGCCGACCGATCCTTCGGGCAGCACCTCGCCGGTGTCGGGATCGATAATTTCGGCGATGAAGTGGTCCTCGTTAATGTGCATACCGGTCTGTTCCGAACATTCAAAAGACACGCCGGGACCCGAAAGCTCGGTAAGTCCGTAGATGTCGTACGCCTTTATGCCTAAAGTATTTTGAATATCCCTTCGCATTTCTTCGCTCCAAGCCTCGGCGCCGAATATTCCGGCTTTAAGCGGAATCTCGTCCGGGGTGAGCCCCATTTCCTTCATTGTTTCGCCTATGTACGCCGCGTATGAGGGGGTGCAGCAGAGAATTGTGGCGTGCAGGTCCATTATGAACATGATCTGGCGCTCGGTGTTTCCCGAGGAGGTGGGAATTGTGAGACAGCCGACCTTGTGCGAGCCGCCGTTAAGTCCGGGTCCTCCGGTAAAGAGTCCGTAGCCGTAGGATACCTGGCAGACGTCGTCCTTTGTGCCGCCCGCGGCGACAATGGCGCGCGCACAGCATTCATCCCACAGGTCTATATCGTGCTGTGTGTAAAACGCCACAACCCTTTTTCCCGTGGTTCCGGAGGTGGACTGAATGCGCACACAGTCTGAAAGTGGCTTTGCCAAAAGACCGTAAGGATATGCCTCTCTCAGGTCGTCTTTGGAGAGAAAGGGAAGCTTGTGAAGGTCGTCAAGCGACTTTATGTCATCGGGTGTCAGCCCCTTTTCCTCCATTTTTTTGCGGTAGTAGGGTACGTTATCCCATACGTGCTTCACCTGCTTTAAAAGGCGCTCGTTCTGCCATGCCTTTATCTGCTCAAGGCTTGCGGTTTCTATTTCGGGTTGATAGTAGCGTTCCATAATATCTCCTTTTTAACTGCGTATAATAAACACTTTAAGTCAAATTATATCAGATTAACGCGCGCTTTACAATAATTTTTCACAAATTTTTATAAAAAATTTTTTGAAAAAAGAGCAGAGCGTACAAATATAACTCTTCGGCTTGTGCTTATCGCTGTAATTTTGCGCAAAAAACAAAAATGCCCGCTTTACGTCTGAAAAGACGTAAAGCGGGCAAAAGCACAAAAGGCGGCGCCTTATTTAATTATTATCTGCTGCGTATTCTCTTTTTGCTTACTACAACCGCAGCTCCGACGAGTGAAACAATTGCGATAACAGATACAAGTACCGTCATATCTCCGGTCTTCGGGGACTCGTTTTCTTTCGCGCCGCAGACAGAGCAGACGCCGTCAACATATGTATGCTCGCCTGTTGCGGGAATAGAGACTTTCTTCTGCTCGCCGCATTTTTCGCAGGTTTGTGTTCCTTCTCCCGCCTTGCCGCAAGTAGCCTCTTTTGTTACTTTAACATCAGACCACTCGTGCTCGTGGGATGTGGTGAATGTGAACAGCTCGTTTACGCTCTTTGCTTCACCGCTGCCGATCTTGGCATTCAGATTAATGACCTCTCCGCCGTCGATCTCCAAGAATACCGCTTTGAACTTGTAAATCTTGCCAGCCTCAAGGCTTATACTGCTTGTGTAGGTGTTACCGCCGGCGCCGTTGGCGTTATAGATGTCATTTGCCCAGAACTCGTATACGGTGGTTTCGTTAATTTGCATATAGAAGCAGTTATCAACCTCGTATGCGCCGAAGGTGTAATCTCCTGTAGTATTGGGAGAGATATATCCGTCAAGCTCGACCAAATAGAAATCTCCCCATGTTGCCGCATCCGCTATAGTCTCAATGACTCTTGTTCTCTCCTCCTTCATTAACTTCATGATATTATCAATGGATTCGGCGTATCTGAAGTTTTCGGGGATACACTGAGCGCCGTTGGTGTCATTTTCCCTTCCGCTTGAGCCCTTGGGAAGCGCCGCCTTCAAAGCGTCATGATCCGAATTGCTGTAGAAGGTTGCGTTGATACCGTAACCGCCGTAATCGGGCTCAGCCTGTTTGAAAATACCGCGAGCGTTTACAATTGCCTTGTCCCTGTTGTCGGGATATGTGCCCTTCGGCATCCAGTATTCAGTCGAGTCGCCTGCTTCGCTGTTGTTGATTTTGTCGTCAAGAGTTTTCCAAGCAATACCGACTCTTGCATTGCCGTTTATAATATTGGAGGCAACAAAATCAATTGTTTTGGGAATAAACACCTCGGCAATGGTATGATATGCCGCGGCGCCGTTCTGTTCCGCTTTGGTAATCATAACGGCATTAAGCTCGGTGCGACTTTTAAGCGGGGTTGTGTCGTTTTCTCCCATTCCTTTTGCTGAAACCCACATCTGCTTGGTATCGTCTCTGTTCATTGCGCGGTCTACAAAAAATTCAAAGTTGGTGTTCTGCCACCATTCGCTCGCATTGGTTGCGTAAATTGCATGATATGCATCCGCCGCAAGGTAGATACCCTCGTCTGTTACAGTGCCGTAGAATGTGACCTTTTTTCCGTCGAACTCGCCGGTTCCCACAACGCTGAGTGTGTGAGTGCCCTGCCAGTCGTCAAGCTTGCCGTCGACCGTGATTTTCGGAGCTTTTGCTTCTTCTGCGGCAGAAACCGAGAAAGCGGCGCAAAGACCGGCAATCATTGTCAGCGAAAGAATAAGTGAAATGATTCTTTTCATACGTTTCATACGTTCCTCCTAACATTTGAATTATTTCACCCTGATTATAGCATAATTGCCCAAATAAAATCAAGCTGTTCCCCAAAACATTTAATTTTTCGTAAAACATGCACAACAAAAACATATGTAAGACATTTTCAAAGGCGAATTATTTGTGCAAAATGCATATTGCCTTTTCATGTCATTGGTTGTCAAAACAAGTAAAATTCTATTTTCCGCGCCGCACGGCGTTGCAGACTTTTTTGTTTTCCGACTGCTCTGTACGGCAAATATTTGCCGACTATCTTTTTTGAAGCTTTGTTTTAATGTAATTTTTCGGGGATAAGCCGAATTTTTTCTTAAACGCGTTTGAAAAATACAGCGGGTCATCGTATCCTACCGAATAGGAGATAAGCTGAATGGAGGTTATTCCCCTTTCCATCATTTGAAGCGCGTTTTTCATTCTTGTGTCGATTATATACTGCTTTGGGGAAACGCCGTCGTTTTCCATAAATATGCGGTAAAGATACGTGCGCTCGACTCCCACCGCTCGCGCCAGCTCGCCAACCCCGAAATTTTGCCTGTGATAGCCCGAATTTACACACTGATGGGCATAATTAATATGCCCCAGGGTGGGTTCAAGCCTGCTTGCGGGGTAAAGACGTATGTATTCAGACAGAAGAATTTGAAGCATTCCGAGATTAAAAATCTGCGCGTAGCGGTATTTTTTATCCTTTAAGAATTTATCGAAAATTTCAAGGAGCCCCGCATTTTTCGGGCATACCGGATACTCGGAAAAGGCGGTCATTGCAATAATGTCCCGCGCTCCCGTTCCGGTGAAATTGACCCAACAGTACTCCCACGGGTCGCTCGGGTCGGGGTAGTATTTTACCGTCTGCTCGGGGTATATTATAAAGCTCTCTCCCGCGCTTATTTTGTACAGCTTTTGGTCGGTTTCGAAAAATCCGCTCCCCTTTTTAATATAATGTATAACGTAAAGTCCCTGAATCCCCGGTCCCCAGCGATAGCTTTCATCTGCCTTATAAGGTCCCGTCTCGTAAAAGTCAAGCGTGGTATTAAGCTCCATTTTATTATCCTCAAATGCAACAAAATTACATGTTCATACAACATTATAGCATGTACAAGGAGATTTGTAAATAGTAAAATAAAAATAAGTACTAAAAGGGAGAAAATTATTATGAAAAAAATTATTGTCTGCATTTGCGCTTTGCTGCTTGTCGTTTGCGGCGTGCTGTGCGGCTGTAAGGGCAAGGAACAGCCTGAAAATTCAACCGCCGCGACCACCGAAAAAGAGAAGCCTGCAGCAACCCCGGCAGACGGGATAATGAGCTGCACCAAAAACGGCGCTGCCGTTACAGTGAATATCACGCTTACCGAGTGCGCGGGGAAAGAGGTGTCCCTTGTGGCGATTTTAGACCCGCAGTATCAGTACACGTGGTCTGAAAATGCAAGCGCCTGTCTTTCGGACATAGGGCAAATTTGCCTTGACAAGGACGGCAAGGGAACGCACACGCTGACTCTTAAAGCCGAAAATGAGCCGGTTTACATTATCTTGACCGCTGAGAGCGGAAGCTATATTTCGGAGGTGAAATAACATGAGGTCATTCGGAAAAATACTTTGCAGGACGGCGGCGGGCATTTTGTCGCTTACACTCCTTGGCGGTATGCTGCTCCCCGCGCTTCCCACCCTCTCATTTGCAAGTGAAAAGGAAGAGGAAAGCGAGGTCGAATCCCGCAAGACGCCCATTATGGGCTGGTCGTCCTGGAATGCCTACCGCTCGGAAATATCCGAGGGCGCCATTCTCTCTCAGGCAAAAAAGCTTCGTGAGCTCGGGCTTGCAGACCTCGGCTATGTATTCGTCAATGTGGACGACGGCTGGCAGAACGGCAGAGGAAGCGACGGCTATGTCAATATAAACACCGAACGCTTTCCCTCGGGCATGAAGTCGCTTGCCGACACGATTCACTCAATGGGCTTTAAGGTCGGCATTTACACGGACGCGGGAGAGCTCACCTGCGGCTCGATATCCGACGGCGATAATAATAACGGCAACGTCGGGCTTTACGGGCATGACGAAACCGACCTTGAGCGCTATTTTGTCGAATGGGGCTACGATTTTATCAAGGTGGATTGGTGCGGAGGTCAGCGCCTCGGTCTCAGCCAAAAGGACCGCTATACCGCCATTGGAAGGGTGGTTGCCGACATTGAAAAAAGAACCGGAAAGGACAAAATATACAACGTCTGCTGTTGGAGCTTCCCCGGCGAATGGGTGCTTGACGTTGCCGACTCTTGGCGCACGGGCGGTGATATCAACAACACCTTTGAATCGATACTTTATCAGATAGATAATATCAAATCGCTTGCAAAGTACAACGGTCCGGGACACGTCAACGACCTTGACATGCTTCAAGTGGGTAACGGAATGACCTATGAGGAGGACAAGTCCCACTTTGCCATGTGGTGCATGATGTCCACCCCGCTTATGCTCGGAATGGACCTTAACAGCATTTCAAACGAGACCTTGTCAATTGTATCCAACAAGGAGCTTATAGATATAGACCAGGACCCCGCCTGCATTCAGGCGACGGTTGCCGCAAATTACGGCTCGGTTGAGGCGTGGACAAAGGATCTCGGCAAGGCGGACGCGGGTAAAAAGGCTATTGCCCTTCTCAACCGCTCAAATCAAAAAACGACAGTAACCATATCTTTTCGTGAGCTTGGGCTTGCAGACGTCGGGGCAGTGCGCGATCTCTGGGCGCATGAGAACATTTCAACCGGTGATTCCTTTACAGTGACTATTCCCGCTCACGGCACGATGGTATATACCGCCGAGGGTACGCCTGTGCCGATAAAGGGCACACAGCTTCCCGATATACTGACAGAGGACGGCTCAACGCCGGTTGCAGAGATGAATATTGAGGCAAAGCCCTCCTCGATTGATCTTACAAAGCTCGGAAAGTACGACTGGGTACACTATGCAAGCACTCCCACCCGCATGAAGGACGGCTCGGGGGAAATAAGTCTCTACTATGACGGGCGCTACGTTTCATATGACAACGCCGCCGCAAGATACAGCTGGACAAACGGAGATCAAACGACCGCCCGCGGCTCCTCCTCGCACGGTATCGGAGTTGTCAATTTGGGTGCGTTTATGGTAGTATCCACCCCCTGCGACAAAAACGTCAGAACTCTTTCGGTCTCTGTCGGCTCATATTCGGCGGACATGCGCATTGAGATGATTATCGGCGGCAAGGTCCTGGCGTTTGAGGAGATAAAAGGCGGCGGGGGCAGAAAAGAAGACAGGCTGGTGACAATGACCTATTCAAGTGATATTCCGACCACCGCGTATCTTAAATGGACTGTGACTGCAAATCTCGGCAATGACGACAGCGTCAACGTCGAGGGCGTTGCGCTGAGCATGGTCGCAAAAGACGACACTCTCAAGGCTCCCGTGCTTAAAAAAGACAAGGACGGTGTAGTAAAGGCGGTTGTAAACGCCACTGCTACAAGCAAGGGCGCAATTCTTCACACGGTTATGAGGGACAGCGAGGGCAAAATCGCATTTATCGACTCTAAGCCTCTAAAGGTCGGTGAGGAGCCGATAAGAGAGGAGATAATCCCCGAGGTTCCTTCGGGCTTTGTGGGAAAGATTGAGGTTTATCTCTGGAATGAAAACAATCTCCCGCTCACTAAAATGCAGGAGACAGAGGTGAATATTTCCTCTGTGTCAGATTACCATATAGGACCGATGACAGCATCCTCACTTGTCTCAAAGGGTGCAATACTGCTTGACGTGCGCTCTCCCGAGGAATATGCGGCAGGACATATTGAAAATGCCGTAAATCTTGAATATTCCAAGGTTGCAAGCGAAATAGAAAATCTGATTTCCGACAAGGCACAGCCCATAATTGTCTACTGTTCAGCCGCAAAACGCTCGGCTCAGGCGCTCGACGCGCTCTTAAAGCTCGGTTATAGCGCGGTTTATAATCTCGGAAGCATGGATAATTACACCTCCCGCCCGCTTATCACCTTTACCGCTTCCACCTGCAAGGTAATAACTGCCGGCGACAAGATTGACGTCAGCTTTACCGCAAGCCCCTACGACTCGCCCTCGGTTTTGATTTCCGTGGGCAAGGATTCGACTCTTTCGGACGCTCTGCCGCTCAAAAGCTTCAAGGTTCCCGACTCAAAGCATTATTATCTGACCCTTAAAGCCTACCTTGTGCAGGACGGCGTCTGCTATGCCGAGACAAATGAAAGATTTATATATTGGTCGGAAAGTACGGTTGACGTTTTTGCCGCCGAGCTTAACTGGATAAGCGCAACAATAGGCTGGGGTGAAATACACAAAAATCAGTCGGTTGACGGCAACAGACTCACCCTTGCCGGCAAGACCTTTACCCACGGCATCGGTACACACGCCACCTCGGATATAGTTATGAATATCCCGAGCGGAGCGCAAAAGTTCCTTGCAGTTGCGGGATGCGACCTTGAAAAGAGCGGCGGAGAGAGCATGATGTTCTACGTCTATATAGACGGCGTTCAGGTTGACGCCTCCTCGCTTATAAAAATCGGTCAGCACTATGTGTTTGATATCGATATCCCGGAGGGCGCAAAGCAAATACGCCTGTACGTTTTCGAAGGTCATTATGACGGCAATACCAACGACCACGCCGATTGGACTGTCGCCGGATTCTTTAATAATCCTACCGAAGGATAAAAAATCAAAAGCAAGCCCCGTGCACATTTCGGCGCGCCGAAATGTGCACGGGGCAAATTATTATGTTATTGCGAATAAGATTTTTAACGTGCTATGGGAAAATCCCTTTGCAGAAGGTTTAAATCATGAACCTTATGTATCTGTACCATATCTTTTTAAAGATATTCAGCGCTTTGTACTCAACTCTTGTAAACTCGGCAAGGTACTCGCCAAGGGTTGTGAGTTCTTCGCGCGTCAGCACGTTTCCGAACTCCTGCTTTTCGATAAGGGCTGTGATTTCGCCGAATGTGTGGGGCAGGGTGAGGGAACGGCGCTGTTTTTTGACCTCTTCCGGCTTTGTGAGGTCGGGGTTATCCACTCTTGCGGCAAACTGGGTCGGGTCCTCGCCCATGCGCGGACGGTTGCCTATTATGTAATGCACGTCATAAATCGAGTCGCAGACAAGAGACGCCACGCTGTTTTTGTCCTTTTCGCTTTCAAACGAACCGTACATTGCACGGTCGATTATATACCGCCTTGTATCGACGATTTTCCGCGCGCGTTTTATCTGCCAGATAAGAAGTATAATGACGGCGGCAATTACAATAATGTAAATAAGAAGGGTTATGGCGGTTTTTACGTTAAAGGGAAGGCGAGCGGAGGTTTCCTTTTCTTCCTCTTCGGGAGTTGTCGTTTGAGGCTCGGTTGAGGTTGTCGGAGGAGTGGTTTCGGTTTCGTCGTCGGTGGTTTCGGTTTCGTCGGGTATAAGCTTTCCTTCCTCGTCGAAGCGGTCAAGATTGTCTTTTAATTCATCCTTATACTCATAGATATTGACGTAGTAAACCGGGGTGGGTTCATAGGTGCGCCAGCCGAGCCCGTCGATATAGACCTCCACCCATGCGTGCGCATTTTCGTCTGTCACCTCTGAAACGTACGGGGCGGCGGGAAGCTTTTCTCCGTTTGCGATTTGCTCATCGGTGAGCTTTTTCGGCTTTTCAAAGCCGGTTGCAACGTACCCCTGCACATATCTTGCGGGATATCCCATCATTCTGAAAAGGAGGGTTGCGGCGGTGGCAAACTGAACGCAGTATCCGTTTTTGGTTTCAAGCAGGAAGGAGTCAAGATCGCTTTCATACCTGCCGCTCGGCTTTGTGGGAGTCAAGCTGTATTCATAGTTTTTGACAAGATAGTCAATAACGCACATTAGCTTATCGTGAGTTGTACTTTGCTTTTCCACCTCGGGCTTTATCTCGTCGTATACCTTTTGAAGTCCTTCGGTGATATTGACTTCTGTATAGAAGTCATTCACATAAGCGGTATATGAGGTGACAAGCGAGATGTAATTTTTGTACCATTCAAGCTTTTGCGAGTTGTTCATGCCAAGATAGTTACTGAGCGGCTCTACTCCGAAATATGCTATATTGTTGCTCTCAAGTATTTCTTGAAATGCGGCGATATTCTCCTCGGAGTTTGCATAGCCGTGGCTGTTATCTATCTGCTGTTTTAAAAGCTGATAGTACAGTATCATTTTTTCCGCGTCTTCGGCGTAGGTTTTTTCAATATAGGTCGGGGTTATGGCATAGGCGGAATATGACTTTTTGAGATTGAACCAGGACGAGCGGTAGATACCGTCAGAATAAAGCTCCATTCTTTCATTGTAGCCTTCTGTGCGCGATTCGAACTCGAAAAGTCCGCGCAGGCTGTTGTATGCGGATGGCAGAACGTACAAAAGTCCGGTGTTTCTCACATACTCGATGTCAATAACGCTTGACACAAAGCCAAGCCTTGTGTTTGAATAATATCCTTTTCCGGACGAATTGACGTTGCTGTCAAAAAGTCCGTACAGCATGGCGGTGATATCGTCTCCGGTAAAGCCGGAGGATTCGTTTTGCACTTCTTTTCTAAGACTCGTGTAATCGTCGTCGTTAAGCATTGTCCAGGTGTCGTTTTTGGGCGAATAATTGCTTCCTATCCAGCCGCGAAGGTAAACGTTGCGCTTTGACATCTCGGAACCGACAGTGAAAAGAACAGCTCCGGTAGGCTCAAAATCGGTGATTTTTGCCGAGACCTCTCTTTGAGCGGTGTTCATCTTGTTGAACTTGGGGTTTCCGCCGGTTAAAATGGTGGTGAGAATCAGCCGCGCGTCCTCCATGCTTTGGCTTATAGGCTCAATTTCGACAAAACGGTCTTTTATGCTTATTGTCGGGATAAGCAGAATTGCCATTGCGAGCACGCCGGCAATGGCGGCGGAATATCCGCTGTACGCCCGACTTTTTTTGGATTTTTTATGACTGCGGTAAATTTTATCGTATGCCGAAAGTACAATTGCGGAGCAAAGACCCGCAAGCACGCAGGCAATACCCCAGTTTGTGTTGCAAAGGTTGTATGTAAAGCATACAACGCACAGTCCGCCCCCGAAAATCAGCATCGGTATAAGTCGGGTGCGTTTTGCCGAAAAGGCGGCAAAAATCAGACCGAGCACTGTGGCAACTCCGAACACTCCGCCGTATATCAGAAGCTCGTAATCTATTCCTCCGAAATTCGGCAGCGATATATTTCCGGTTGCGGCAAAGCCTCTTGAGGAGAGGCGCTCCATAACTCTGTTTATAAGAACCTCAAAGCCCGAAACATAGAAAGTAAGGAGATTGCCGGCAAAGGCAAAGAATATTCCGACATATGCGCCGAGCAGTCCTATACCCGCAAGGATGAGCCATCCGCCGATAAATATAAGCGAGAAGGCGCTGACAATGAATACGCAGTATATAAGAAGCGGTATCCAGCTTACCTCGGTGAGCAAAAAGGCGTCGCAAACAAGGGTGCAAACTCCGAAGATTGAAAAGCCTATTGCAAAGAAGCGAAGAAAATAGCCGATACACATTGTAAGCCATGAGCCCTGCATCTTGCTCGGGTCATACAGCTGATATCTGTTTTTCTTTGCGAGCTTCTTTTCCTTCTTTAGGAGCTTTTTCTCCTTTTTGGCTTTCTTTTTTTCTTCCTTGGAAAGAGAAGGTGCGTTATTTTTCTTCTTTTTCAATTTCGCCAGCCTCCTTTCCGGTGTTTATGTTACGTGCGTTTGCAACCTCAAAATGCGCCGAATAGGACGAGATGCCGTGCCTTGAAAGGTCGCTAAGGCAATTTTGTACCTCAGAGTAAAACGCGTCCTTGTAAGAGGGCAGAACCTTTTCGCCCGGGGTGAACACGTAAGTCTCCATGCCAAAGGGCACGGCGGATTTAATTGCGCTCACACACGGGGCAAAGTTTTTGTCGGGACAGCCGGTGACGCATATTACCGAGGTGTTTTCCGAGCTTTCGGCTCGAATACTCGTGAAAAGCTCAAGAAGGGTCTTGTCGGTGGAGGTGACTGGGGAGGTTGCAAAGAAACGGTATGCCTGTTCAAATTCATGCAGGCTCGAAAACTTGAGCGAGCAGACGTCCGAGCTGCTGCGCGAGTCAAACCAAGCCAAAGTCACAGAGTTGTTGGGCTTTGACAAAAGACTGCCGACAATCGCTATTGCCGCCTCGACCACTCCGTCGACCGAAAACTCGTTTATATCGTTTTCAAACTTGTTGTTGTCGGGCGCATACCTTCTTGCGGTGTCACAGAGAATAAAAGTTTGAATTTCGCTGTTTTGAGAATACTGCTTCACCATAAGCTCGTCGGCTTTTACCGAAAGCTTCCAGTGTATCGAGCGAAGCGAATCGCCCTCTATGTAATTTCTTATATCGCTTGTCTCGGTGTTGTCGCTTCCAAGCCCTCTCACAACGGTCTCGGTGTTTTCAATCGTCGTTTCCGCGATGTTCTTTTCGGGCATAATGAGGGTGCGGGGGAGCACGTAAATCTGCCTGAACAGATTTATTTCGACTCTAAGTGAGAAAAAGTGAAAGAAATCGTGAATAAAGAGGTCTGAAACGCCGATATCGTAAGCTCCGCGGTACTTAAAGACCACGGTTTTATCAATGACGTAGCTTCCGAAGGGAATCAGCGAGAGCATTGTCAGCTGAGAATCCGATCTTATCGCGTTGTCTCCGGGAATTGTTATGACCGCTTCCACAAAGGGAAAGGGAATCGGGGACTCGTTTGAAAGCGCGAGCGAAAAGCTCACCTCGCTCATTTTCTCGGTCTCTGTGGTGCTGCTGTTAAGGTAAAGCTTAATGCATACAATTCCAAGCAGCATGTAAAGCAGTGAAATAATCGGAAGCAGGATGATAAATACGAAAATAACCGCCGATACCGGTGAAATCAGCGCCTGTGTGAAGAGCAGGGCGAAGGGAATAAGTATGACGAGAATCCAAAAATTCCGATGGAATCTGAATTTCGGCAAAGGCTTCGGCTCATTTTCGTCGCTTGATTTGTTAAATCGGGGAATTCGGGCGATAAGAGCTTTTATTTTCTCTGCAAACGCCCTTGTTTTGTCATTCATCGGTAAAATTATGCCTTTCTTTTATTTAAGTTTCATTCCGACGGCTCGGAACAGGCAGATTTTTTAAGAAGCGGTGGCGCCTCTTGCGCCCTTAAAGGGAACTTCGGTCTGGTTTATAATTTCGGTAAGTATTGCCTCGACCGAAACGTGATTCAGCTTTGCTTCCTGGGTGAGGACTATTCTGTGGGCGATAACGTTTCTGAATACCGCCTTGACGTCCTCGGGCAGTGCGTACTCTCTGCCCTGCATAAACGCCCAAGCCTGAGTCATTCTCATAACCGCGAGCGATGCGCGGGGCGATGCGCCGAGATTCACCGAGGGGTGCTTTCTTGTAGCGGAAACAAGGCTGACAATATACTTGCAGACCGCCTCGTCAATTTCGAGATTGGACACTACCTTTCTCATTTTTATAACCTCGTCGATACCGGTAACGGCGCTTATCGAGTCAAGAGGATTGACGCCCTTGCGGTTTGTCAGAATCTGTGTTTCCTGTGCCTCTGTGGGGTAACCCATGCTTATTTTTATCGCAAAACGGTCAAGCTGAGCCTCGGGAAGGGGGAAGGTTCCCACAAAGCCCTGCGGGTTTTGGGTTGCAATCACCATGAAGGGGGTCGGAAGCTCGTACGTTACGCCGTCAACCGTCACCTTCGCCTCTTCCATTGCCTCAAGCAGAGCGGACTGGGTTTTGGGCGAGGCGCGGTTAATTTCGTCGCCGAGCAGGATATTTGCCATGACAAGTCCTTCTTTGAACTCAAATCTCTCGGTCTGACGGTTGTAAATGTTAAAGCCGGTGATATCCGACGCCATGACGTCGGGAGTGAACTGCGCGCGCTTAAATGAAAGCCCCGCGGCTTTGGCAAGCGCCGCCGCAAGAGTGGTTTTGCCGACTCCTGGAACGTCCTCGATAAGAATATGCGAACCGGAAAGAAGGGCGCATACAAGAAGAGTTATTTCTCTTCTTTTGCCCACGACAACCTTTTCGGTTTCGGAAATGATCTTCTTTGCCCATTCCGCGGCGTCCATAAAATTAAAGTTAAAAGCTTCGTCTTGTTTGTTGCTCATTTTTGCCTCCGTGTCTGTTAATAAAATAAACGTTTACAATTATTTTTCATTATAACATAATAACAAAAAAACGTCAAGTACCGGTCGGATTTTAGTGTAAATTTAACTACCGGTTTTTATTAACAAAGTGTAAAGTTCTCTTTCTTTTCAGCCGAAATTCCGGCTTTGCGCGTGCTATGCGGCGACCTTGCCGCAAAAATTTAAAACTTTTTTTCGAAGCGCCGATAAATCATGTTGACTTTAGGAGATTTTTAATATATAATATTTGTAAACAATCGTTTTTTGACCTTAAAAACGGACAATTGACAAAATAAACGGTATGGAGGTAATCGATAATGATTAAAGTTACAGTTTGGAACGAATTTTGCCATGAAAGAACCGAAGAGGCGGTAAAAAAGATATACCCCGAGGGAATACACAAGGCTATTGCCGACTTTTTAGCCTCGGATGAAATCAGCGTGCGCTGTGCGACTCTTCTTGACGAGGAGTGCGGACTGACACAGGAGGTGCTTGATGACACCGACGTGCTTATCTGGTGGGGGCATATGAAGCATCACGAGGTTCCCGACACAGTTGCCGCAAGAGTGCGCGACAGCGTTCTTAAGGGCATGGGCTTTGTCGTTCTTCACTCGGGACATCACAGCAAGCCCTTCAGGTTTTTAATGGGCACCACATGCAACGTTAACTGGCGCGAGGACGGCGATTTCTGCCGCACATGGATATGCGATCCCTCCCATCCCATCGCTAAGGGACTCGGCAGATATATCGAGATTCCGCATGAGGAGATGTACACCGAACCCTTCGGTATTCCCGAACCCGACACCACTCTTATGATAAACTGGTATGACAGCGGCGAGGTTTTCAGAAGCGGATGCTGTTATAAGAGAGGCTACGGAAAGATCTTTTATTTCCAGCCCGGACATGAAACATATCCGACCTATTACATTCCCGACGTTCAGACGGTAATAAGAAACGCGGTAAAATGGGCGGCTCCCGATTACAGAGTTAAAGAGCTTATCTGCCCTTGGGTTCCGAGAATCGACAATAGCAAGTAAATTAAAGTTTTAAAAATGTGCACTGCAAATTGCAGTCGGATTATGATTTAGTATCGGATGTTGAGGTCTCAAGTTATGAAAAAGCTTTGTGAAAAGCAGCCGATATTGGCAACGGCGATTTTTTCACTTATACTTATAGCTATATATACTATTCTCTTTCTGGCCCTTGAGGTTAAGCTTTGGGCGTATATTCTAATTGATATTCTCATTGTGCCCTTCTCATGGCTTAACGTTTGCTCCATAAGGCTAAAGCCCGTTAACAGCGCGATAATAGAGCTTAACAACAAGTGCGACCCGTACCCGCTTATAGAGGTGTGCGAAAGGCGGCTTGAGGGCGAAAAGGGTAATATGACGTTTAAGATTAACCTTGCCTGCGGATATTACAACGCCGGAGAATTTGCAAAGAGCCTTGCGATAAACAATGAGCTTGCAGATATTATTGAGAGTTCTTCGGCGGTTCTTCGGACGGTGTATTACAACAATTTTTCGCTTTTATCGCTTGAGACCGGCGATACCACAAAGGCTTTGGAGCTGCTCGAAAGAGCCGAGGAAGCGCATAAAACCCTGGGAAAGAGGGGAAAGAGATTTAACTCTATGCTTTGCGCTTCAAGAGCTGAGATTTTGGTGCGGCAGGGCAACTATGACGAGGCGGAAAAGCTGCTCGAGGGGACAAATATCAATGAAAAAATAACTCAAAACATGGTTTTTGCCTCACTGCTCAGGGCAAGAATATACGCCTCTCGCGGCGATACTCAAAAAGCCTCGGAGATGCTGCAATACGTAATGCACAACGGCAACGCACTTTTTTGCGTTAAGACCGCATATGAGCTCTCAAAGGAGCTTTCAAATTGACCTTTTATACTCTCTCTTTTCGGGGAACGCCAAGCGTTCCCCGAAATTTTTGAGTTTGAGCAAAGCCGAAAAATATACCCTTATAAATTTTACTTGTGATTTTTATTGACAAGCGGCGGACAATAATATATAATAAAGAGCAATGTAAAATACAATGTGAAGCAATGCGGCGCCGAGGACTTGGCGGCGGTGCGAAAATATAAAAATATACGGAGAAATGTTATGAAATTTTGTGAAATACCCTATGAGAGAGTCAGCGCAGAGGAGCTTATGGCAAAGGTCGAAGAAATAACGCGTGATTTTGAGAGGGCAGAGAGCGCCGAGGTTCAGCTTAGTCTTCTTGACAAGCTTCAAAAAACGCAAAAGCACTATGATTCGATGAGCAGCGTTGCCTACATAAGGCACACGATAAACACAGAGGACGAGTTTTACGACGCTGAAAAGAGCTATTATGACAAAATGGGTCCCCTCCTTGCCGAAAAATATCAGAAGATGTCGTATGCAATGCTAAATTCAAAATTTCGCCCCGAGCTTGAAAAGGAGCTTGGAAAAATCACCTTTATCAACACCGAAATGGACATAAAATCCTTTTCTCCCGAAATTATACCGCTGATGCAGGAGGAAAGCGAGCTTGAGTCGGAGTATCAAAAGCTGTACGCCGGCGCAAAGGTCGATTTTATGGGAGAGCAGCTTACAATAGCGCAGCTCGGGAGCTACAAGCAGAGCCCCGACCGTGAGATAAGAAGGGCAGCAACCTTTGCGGAGAGCGGATTTTTTGATGAAAACCGCGAAAAATTCGACGATATATTCGACAAGCTCGTTAAAAACAGAACCAAGCAGGCAAAAATGCTCGGAATGGAAAATTACGTCGAGCTCGCTTATCTGCGCCGAGGCAGAAACTGTTACGGTCCCTCGGACGTTGAAGTGTTCAGAAATCAGATAATACGCGACGTTGTCCCGCTTGCCGCCAAGGTCACCGAAAATATCAAAGGGCGCATAGGCGTTCGGGATTACAAGTATTATGATAAAGGCTTCAGCTTTGCCGACGGCAACGCCACACCTAAGGGCACACCCGAGGAGCTTGTCGAGTGCGCCGTTAAAATGTACACCGAAATGTCCCCGGAAACTGCGGAGTTTATAAAGCTCATGAAGGAAAACGAGCTTTTTGACCTTGTCGCCAAGAAGGGAAAGGCTCCGGGCGGCTATTGCACCTCAATCCCGGAGTACAAATATCCGTTTATTTTTTCGAATTTCAACGGCACCTCGGGAGACGTCGACGTGCTTACCCATGAGGCGGGGCACGCCTTTGCCTCATATATAGCGGACAGAACCATTAAATGGGATATGCTCGCCATGCCTTCAATGGAGGGCGCGGAAACACATTCTATGTCAATGGAATTTCTCACCTCTCCCTGGCACCGCCTGTTTTTTAAGGAGGATACCAAAAAGTATCAAATTTCTCACACCGAGGACGCTCTGCTTTTCCTGCCGTACGGGACAATGGTTGACCATTTTCAGGAGATAGTCTACAAAAATCCCGAAATGACGCCCGAGGAAAGAAATATGGCGTGGGCAGGGCTTGAAAGGATATACCGACCCTATATTGACCTTGAGGGAATACCCTTTTACGGCAGGGGCGCAGGCTGGCAAAGACAGCTGCACATATATATTTACCCATTCTATTATATAGATTACTGCATGGCGCAAACCATGTCGCTTGAAATATTTTCGCTTCACCTTGCCGACAGCAAAAAGGCGTTTGCCACCTATCTTGACTTTGTGAAGCTTGCGGGCAGTGATACCTTTGTGGGACTGGTGAAGGCTGTCGGGCTTCGCTCGCCGCTTGAGGAAGGAACGCTCGGGTTTATCACGGACAAAATATCAAAGTGGCTTGAGGAGCAATATTAAAGAAATTTCCAAATTATGATATTTTGAGAGCTAATTTTGCAAAAAAATCAAATGGTTTTTTCTAAATTACTATTGAATTAACACTAAAAGTGTGATATGATAGCAAAGCGGGGATTTTTATACAAAAACAAACTGACTGACCTTTTGAAAATAGGCTTGCGCTTTTTACATATTCAAAAGGGCAGAGCTTGCCTGCCCTCTGTCATAGCGGGTGACCGGGTGCGGCAAGGCGGCTTATGAAAGGAATCCTTTTTAAAGGTAGTGAGGAAAAATGGATTACAAAAACAACCAGCGGTATTTTGATACCAAATTCAACCAAACGACCTCAAAGATATTTATAGTCAGCGGCGCGGCGTTAGGGCTTGCAATTCTTCTTTATATTTTACGCGCTTTTGTAGGCGGGATTATTTTTGTGATACTGCGTTATGCGGGCACTCCCCTCATTGTTATCGGCGTGATTCTCTTGTTTATTGCGCTTAGCCGCATAGTTAAGGAGAGCGAGGTAACGGGCGACACAGACAGCTTAATTAAAGCGCTTAATGACGAATGTCTCGAAAAGCTTGAGTACCCCTCGGATGCCGATGAAAAATCGCTTGTGTTTGCGGGATGCCGCATAACAAACGACAATATCGACAGGGCAAGGAAGCTAAAGAGCGGCAATTACATCAACGAAGACCTTATAATCAGCTTCTTCTATGAGAAAAACGGAGTTGTAAGCATTAAGCAAAGAACAATTTCTCTTGTTAAAGAGGGAACGACGGATGTTGAAATGAAGCTTTCGCTTGACGATTTTGACAGCGTGCGCATTGAAACGGATACGCTTAAAAACGACGTTAAGGTCAATTTCGTCCGCTTCTTTAAGGATAATAAAATCGTTTTTGAAGCTCCGCTTGTCGACAACGATTATTACAAAGAAGAGTATTTTAAAACCATCATGCACGACAAGGAAAAATCCCAAAACAAAGAATAACAAAAAATTCAGCTTGTCTTTTCACATAAGACGGCAAAAAAATCGCGCAAAAGCGGCACAGCCTTGTGGCAGTGCCGCTTTTGCGCGGTTATTCAAAAGAGAAGAAAAACAAATAGGTATCAGCCGCCGATAGTATCCTTGATGTATTTTACGTACATTGCGGCAATATTAATGTCGGAGAGCGTATAAACCATCCTGGCGCCGACGGCGTCCTCTATCTCGTTGAATATCGGCTCACCGTCATTGTAAACAAAATCGATACCCACATAGTCGGGCTTTAGCGCCTTGCAAAGCTTTTCTACGGCAAGGCGCTCGGCTCTTGTGGGAGTGTGCGGCTCCGCTTGTCCGCCAAGGCAGAAATTACTGCGAAAATCGCCCTTTGAAATTCGGGTAAAGGCGCAAATTATCTCTCCCCCCATAACGTAAATTCTGCTGTCTCTGCCAAGAGTTGAGGCGCATTTCTGAACAAGCGCGTACTTTTCGGGAAAGCTTGAAATTATTTTTTCATACTCTCCCATATCGTGCGCCATAAAGACGTTTTCTCCTCCCTTTCCTCCTGTCGGCTTTATTACGCAGGGGAAAAAGGGAGAGGCGGGGGAATTTTGACAGTTTATAAGTCGTGTTTCCATTATCGGAATGTCAAGGCTTGCGGCAAGCTGATAGGTTTGCATTTTGTCGTTACATATTCGGCACACCTTAGAAGTGTTGAAAACGCGCACGCCCATGTATTCAAAGTGCTTTGAGAGAATGTAATTTTGAGACCTTGCAATGACAAAATCCGGCTTTTTGAGCTTTTTGTTATCGCTTGTCACAAGAAAGTCGGAAGAGCAAATACCCGGCGACAGGTCCTCTTCAAGTATAAGCGAAATGTCAAGCAAGCGCGCCTGTCCTTCTTTAATTAGCTCACCGATAAAGAAGCTGTTGCGTGCGGCTTCCTTTTTGTTATATATAAGGTAACCGGTCATGAAAGCTCCTTTGCGATATGATCTATTATAAAGTCAGCCACGTTGACCCCGGTGCAGGAAAAGATGTTGACAAAATGCGCGTTTGAATTTACCTCGCAAATAAGCGGCTCTCCATTTTCATTTACAAGCAGGTCGACCCCCGCAAAGTCAAGTCCAAGCTTGCTGCAGGCGGCAAGAGCTATGCTTTCTTCCTCCTTTGAGGGAGTGTAAGGCGACATTTTTCCCCCGTTTGTGACGTTGGCGCGAAAATCGTCCGAGCTTCTTCTTTCCATTGCCGTTACCACTCTTTCACCCACCACGTGCAAGCGCAGGTCTCGTCCTCCCGCGCCGTTTGGCGTGGTTTTGATAAATTCCTGAAAGACGAGCGGTTTTGGGGCAAGGTCTGCCATAAGCTTTGTCAATTCTTCGCGGTCCTTTGCAAGATAGACCTGATACCCGAAGGAGCCGTAACACTCCTTTACCACAATGGGATAAGGAAGCGCCCTTTCAAGAGAGAGGACAAAGCCCTCGGGATAGTCTTTGGAAAAGCTGTCCGGGCGAAAGAACATTTTCGGCGAAAAGGTCGTTTTCGGCATCGGTATGCCGCTCTCGCACAGCTTAATATAGGTTAAAGACTTGTCGTCGCATACTTCAATTGCCTTGGAGGAGTTAAAAACCCTCATTCCGAGAGCTTCAAGATAACTTGCAAGCCGAATGTCCTTATCCCAAAAAAGTACAAAATCTATTCCTTCGTTTTTTAAAAACTCCAAGGAGGCGCTTTTTGGAAAGGAGAGCTTTTGTATCAGCTTTGAATTTGTCAAAGAGAGCAGCGTAACCCCGCGCGCCTTGGCGCTTTGCATAATAAACAACGTCAAATCGTCAAATTTTTTGCCGACTAAAAAACTGTTTGTAACAAGTATACCCTTCATATTTCACCAAGCTTTTTCGTTAATGCGGGCAAAAGGTCACGCCGCTTTTTGAACTCTGTTTTCAAGCAGTCGCTCCCAGGATACGCTTTCGGCGTTTTGTACCGATTTAAAGACTGTTCTTATAAGACCGCAAAGATACTCGGCTTTTGCCATAAGGTGCGAGCTTTCAAAGGCGTTGCCGTTTGCCACAAAGAGATTTTCAAACACTCTTGCACGGTCCTCCGTTGCGTACGACTTTGAGTACGGGTCGACAAACCAAGCTTTGCGGCTTCCTTCCCAAAGGGTGTAGGTGGTGTCGCTTATTTCGTTTCCGTTTTTGTCATGGTAGGAGTCGTAATACTTGAATTTTGAGGGGTTGAGCGCATTCCATTCATCCTGATAGGCAATCCCGTTTTCTTCGCAATACTCCTCTATTCTATGCTCCATGGCGTGCATAAGCTCATGAGAGAGGTTCTGCTCGACCATATACATATAGTTAATATTGAACGCCATTATAATAGCGCCGTTTTTGGTACTTGTAAGCGCTGCCGCACTGCTTATTCCGGTTTCTCCGGTAGGCGTGAAGCTGCCGCAAAGATATATTTCAACACCCCTGAAGCTGCTCGTGCAAAGCTCTTCAAAGAAGCCCTGCGGATATTTTGCAAGCGCCTCTTTCAAATCTTTAAGCGCGTTTACTATTTGTAGCTCGTCGTCTATATACTCGCAGGTGTAGTCCCAAACAAGGTCGGAAAGTGATATTTCATCGAAAAATACGTGTATGCCGTAGGTCATATATATTTCGTTTTCAAGGCGCCTTGCCTCGCTGCTGCTGCCCCTGACGTCGATTTTTCGAAAGCTATTTGAGGGCTGCGGCTCTTTTGTGTCGTATTGCCATACAACAATGCGCGGCACTCCGTTTCCTTCCTCGTTGCCATAGCAGGTAAAGAAGAGTCTTCCGCTCTCGTCCATGCAAAGAATCGTTGTGCCGAAAATCCCCTCCGTTTCGGCAATACTGCCGAGCATTGAGCCGTTTTTGGCGTCATATACCGTGAAAACGCCGACCTCATCAAGGTATTGATATTCCGCAAAGAAGGTACCCGCCGCCGCGCTGATAAAGCCGAAATCGTTGTTTTTCGGGAAGGTGTTGATGGTATACGGATTGTTTGGCAATACTATCATCCAAGAATCATTCGAATAAAGCGGGAGGATATTTTCAAATTCCCAATTTACGTTTCGAAGATGCGGATAATCGGTCAAGGTACCGTCTGAAAGATTTATTCCGATAAAAGAGGAGTTCCATGCATCGTCATAAATGAGAAAATACGCGCATCCGTTGCCCGTTCCGGTATAAGTTGCGCTTGACCAGTCCTCATCTGCGTCAAACTGCAAATCCGGGCGGTTGTCAAAGGGAGTAAGTCCGCGCAAAAGTCGGGCTTCAAAGTCAAGTGTCCACACTCTGCCGTCATTGCTTATTCCGCAAAAGCAGGAAGAATCCATGCTCAAAAGCTTGCTTGTCTGTTCGGGAAAGGAGATAAAAACGTATATCTCAAGATTATCGTAGCCGGTGTTGTCGTCAAACGCCGTAAAGTAAATTGTTCCGTCCTCTAAAAAGCCCGCGTCGCTCAGCTGTTTTTTTCCAAGGTCGCACCTGCCGCGATACGCGCCCTTTTCAAGGTCAAAAAGGTCAATAGACCAATAAGTATCCCATATCGGGTCGCCGAAATCGTCGGTCTCCTCCTCATTCATAACATAAGTACAGTTTATGAGCAGAAGCTGATTATTGTAAATATTCCCGCTCTGAATTACGGTGTCGCCAGTGTAATATTTTTCATTGTTAAAACGCAGCTCGACAAGCTCGTTATTTTCCGCCAAGGGGACAGACTCAATATTTTCGACAACCACGGGCTCGGGGGTGACAACAGGCGGATTTTCCTCATCTGTTTGCGAATGAGTCGTGTTCTCCGATACTTCATCCGGCTTTGTTGTTGTAACTTCTGGTTGAGAAGAGAGGGTCGGGTCAGAGCCCAAACTCGTCGAGGTTTGATTCTTGCACGCCGCAAAGGAGGAAAAAAGCAGGGAAAGTGCAAGCAAAATCGGTATAATATTTTTTACATGCAATCTTTTCATAAGTTCACCTCAAAATCACACTTTAATTTATATTGAAAATACTTTATAGCGTTTTATTATATCATTATTATATCACATTACATGCCCGCTCTGCAATCGCAAATCGGTATTTAATTTTGTGTTTTTATGTAAATACCTGCAATTTTATTTTCTTGAATTTTCAAGGTATTATAGAGATTGTCGGCGCCGCGCTTGTTTTCCGCGCAAAATGAAATATTCAAAGGTCTCGGGCATAAAGCCGAGACCTTGAAAGTCCGCAAAGGCAGAAGTTGCCGCGGCGCGAGGGTTATTTTTTTATTTTGGCAAGCGCCGCCTTGACCTCGGAAACGTATTGCTCGAGATATTCGGCGCTGGCGCGGCGGTAAAGCGCTTCAACCTTGTTCTGCCATGAGGAAACCGAGCGCAGTCTTGCCATTCCCGCGCTGTCGGGAACGTCCTTCCAGCGGTCTATTTCATAAAGCATGTCGGGGGCGATTTCGTTATACACCGCGTCAATGCGCGCCCTGACGTTTTCGTTTGAAAGAGTCGAGCCAACGTGCATCATAAGCCTATCTTCAAAGTATTGCGAAAACTCCTTGTTTTTGAGCAGGTTGTAAATGACGGGGTTGAAGGGGCGTTTTTTTGCGCTTAGAGAGCCGAGGTAGGTGTTTGCTCCGCTTTTTTGTATCTCGAAGGAGAGGTCAAGGTCAAAGAGTATCCACCTCCATTTGCCGTCCCCGTACCTTGTTTTGCACAGTCTCACGTTGCCCGAGTCGGTGTTGCCCACAAACATTTCCATGATATAAAAGTCGATAAGGCTGTCAAAGTCAATGACCGACTTTAAATATTCATAGTTTGAAGCCACTGTAAGGTCCTTTTTCTGAACAAACGACCATATTTCCTTCCACTCTGCGCCATCAACACCCGCAACTGCGTAACTGCCGTTCCAGAAGTCCTTAATTATTGTTGTCTCGCTCGGGTCGCCGCCAAGGTGCGAGGCGACAAAGTCGTCGCTTATTTTTTCTCTTATGAAGTAAACGCCCATGTAACGGTCGTTTATATACAAATCGCAGGGCTTGTAGCTTTGAACAAGAAGCGAGGGCATGTTGCCGCTCAGACTTGCAATGGAGGTGCCCACCTCATCGCTTATCATACTGCGGTACTGAGCCTGACCGCCGGCGCGCAGAACCAAGGAATTAAAGGAGTCGATGTCAAGATTGTCGAACACCTTGTAGTCAAGCTTCGAGGCGCCGTATTTGCCGCGGAATTTGAGCTGGAAGCTCTTTTTCGCATAGTAGATTGAGGTTCCGCCGAAAATCTTGACTCCGCAGCCGACGGAGAATTTTTCGACTCCGTCCTCATAGAATGAAACGTGTCCGGGAATTTCGGTTTTGGAGGATTTTGTGTACGTGCCGTTCTCTCCGAACATCGCGTTCTCCTCCACAGCCACCATGACGAGAGGAAGCGAATAATCGGGTATATCCACATAGTAGGTGTAAGCGCTCTCACGGCTTGTGATATAAGAGCCGTTTTTGCATATCGTGCGGAGATTTCCGGTCTTGTCAAAGACTATTGTCTCGCCTTGATAACGCTTTGAAGCGACTGTCGGCAGTGTCCCGTCGGTGGTGTAATATATATCGCCTTCACCCGAAAGAGTTACCGATACCGCGCCGCGATACTTGCCGCTTGCAACGCTTGCAACTGCGGGAGCCGATATTTCCTCGTAGCCCGTACCGTTTACACTGCCGAGCGTAGGATTTTCAAAGTAAACCAATTTTCCGCCGCTTCTGCCGTAGCTTATGTTGTGAAGCAGCTCGGGGACAAGCATGGCGTCGCAGACATACCCCTCGGAATTTGTCAGCAGTAGGTTCTCCCCCTTACTGCTTATACCGAAGTCCGGGTCCTTTCCGCCCTTTCCGGTGCAGTATACAAGCTGATATTTTCCCGCTCCGAGCGTGACGTCCGGAAGCTTGTATCTTTGCAGGTTTTTGGCTTTGTCAGAAAGATAATAATCGCCGAGATCTACGCTTGCATTTGTTCCGTTGTATATTTCGACAATGTCGTAATAATCTCCGCTGTACTTTTTGAATTTCGAGTTGGAGGAGATAACCTCGTTTATTACAAGCCCGGTTCTGCTGTTGATATAGGAATAATAACCGTCCTTGCCGTTGGGAAAGCCGGGAGAAGGGTATTTTGTTATTTCGTTCTCACGCGTAAAGGAGCAGTTTTCGTCAAATGCCTCATAGACTATCATTGAGGAGGTAACGCCGTCCCTGCGAGTGAGAAAAACCGTTTCGCCGCCGCTTGAAAGTCCGAAGGAAAAATCCTTGTCGCCGCATAGCACATAGTAGCCTCCGGGGGCAAGAGCTATATCGGGAAGCTGTGACAAATAAGGATCGTCAAGCTTGTCTGAAATCCAGTATTCGGAGAGCTTTATTTCGCTTTCCCCTCCGTTATAAACCTCAATCCAGTCGCATATGGCACCGTTTATCGGATAAACGTTATTGTCGCACATAAGCTCGGAGATAAAAAGCCTGTCGGCTTCAAGCGCGTTTTCATAGCCCGGGGTGGGTTTTGTGGTCTCACTGCCGACGCTCACCACATAGGAGCAGTTTGCATTGGGGTTGAAATATACAATGCTTTGGCAGAGATACTCCCCGTGAGTCAGCATGAGATTTGCCGAGCTTGCCGGAGCTACATTAAAGCCGCCTTCATACATGAAAACAAGGTAATACTCGCCGGCTTTCAGGGCTTTATCGGGCAGGTTGTATTTATTCTTTTGAGAATACAAAAGCGAATACTCCGAAAGATTAACATCTCTTTTTGCGTGCAGCTCTATCCAAGGGTGGCGCTCGCCGTCAGAGGCGGTGACGCCTATTTGATTTTCTATCATGACCTCGGTAATTTCAAGCGCGGGGTCCTCTTCTGTTTTGTACTCTGTGGTATTGTCGGGATTTTCTATATTCTCGCCGCCCTCGTCCGAGGTGGTAGTCTGACTCGGATTTTTGCCTTTATCATTGTCATCCGAGCAGGAAATTAATGAGGTCACAGCGCCAAGAAGCATTGTACAAGCAAGCAGTGCGGAAAGAAATTTAATAGCGTATTGTTTCAATTTATTTGCCCCCTATAACGCGGAGTTATTGCTTTATCCTTCCGGCTGCCGTAGCGTTGTCTACATACGAGCGAATCTTTTCGGCAGGATTCAGCAGAGTGCTTATGGAATCATCGTGGTTTAAAGTGTCGATAAGCAAAGCGACATATTTGCACATATTGACCTCGCAATACCACGGTCTGGCTTTGAGCTCATCTGTTCGGTAAATAAGATTTGTGGTGAATATTCGGTCTATAACGCCCTTGCTGTAAGCCTCGTCGATATTTTGAAGCCCGTTGCAGAAAAGACCGAAGGTCGCAAAGACAAATATGCGCCGCGCACCTTTTTCTTTAAGCTTTTCGGCAACCTCGATAACCGAATCGCCTGAGGAGATCATGTCGTCGACAATTATCACGTCTTTGCCCTCGACGCTCTGTCCGAGATATTCGTGAGCCTCAATGGGATTGCGCCCGTTAACTATTTTTGCATAGTTGCGGCGTTTATAAAACATTCCGAGATCGAGCTTTAAAACGGAAGAATAGTAAATACAGCGGGACATACCGCCCTCGTCGGGTGAAACTATGGTAAGATTGTCACGGTTGAGCACCAGACCGTCGACGTTCTTTATAAGAGCCTTTATCATCTGATAGGTGGCGCGTACGTTTTCAAAGCCGTTAAGAGGAATTGCGTTCTGAACTCTCGCGTCGTGAGCGTCAAAGGTCAGAATGTTGGTAACCCCCAAAGAGGTCAGCTCCTGAAGCGCCATTGCGCAGTCAAGCGATTCTCTTGCGGAGCGTTTGTGCTGTCTGCCCTCGTAAAGCATGGGCATTATTACGTTAATTCTTCTTGCCTTGCCACCTATGGCGCCTATGATGCGCTTGAGATCGGCAAAATGCTCGTCCGGACTCATCGGGACGGTCTGACCGTACATCTTATATGTGACGCCGTAATTGAAAACGTCGCAGATGATATACACGTCGTGACCTCTCAAAGTTTCGTGCAAAAGTCCCTTACCTTCGCCGCTTCCGAAACGCGGACATTCCGCCGCAACGATGAAGCTCTCGGTCGAACCTCTCCAAGCTCTGATATAATTGTCAACCTCTCCTACAAATGCCTCGCTGCCCTTCATGCAGATAACGCTCAGTTTGCCGAATAATTCTTCCATACACTTTTTTACCTTCCGTTTTGTTTTAACAGCAGTCAACTTTTTGACCCGTCTAATTGTAGCACAAAATACGCGTTTTGTAAATCGGAAAGGTGAAAATTATTTATTAATTATTTATTGACTTACATTAATTTACTTGGAAATATTAATAAATTTTTATTAAGAGAAGGATGAAGCGAAATTCAGAAAAAAGAATACGCATTTGCAACAAGAAAAAAGCGAAAAAAAGCTTGAATTTTCAAGCGATTCGGGCGGAGCCTTGAGGCGCGAAGGATAGCTTGCATGTCCGTAAGTTTTTGTCTATATAAATTCTTCATATCTTATATTGTGCTTATTGCGTCACGCTTATATTATGCCGCTCCAACAACCGCGCCATGCGAAAATAAAAGCGCACAGTTAAGCTTAAAAGAATTAACGCCGAAACGGTTTTAAGAAGGCGTCGGAAAGAACTTTCGGAAGGCTTAATATTTTTTAAAAAAACTGTTGACAAAGCTTTTTAAATGTGATATAATGACTTTCGCCACTGAAAATTCAATAAAAAATGCTGGTGTGGCTCAATGGCAGAGCAGCTGATTTGTAATCAGCAGGTTGTTGGTTCGACTCCGATCACCAGCTCCAGGGGGATTTCCCGAGCGGCCAAAGGGGGCAGACTGTAAATCTGTTGTCACTGACTTCGGTGGTCCGAATCCACCATCCCCCACCAGAACAAGGCGTTTGCAAAGGCAAACGCCTTGTTCAATGATGTTTGCCAAGCCGCGCGTAGCGCGGCTGTCAAACGATATGGGTTTTGCCCAATGATATCGGCTTCGCCTAATGATATGTGCCTTCGGTACATGAGGGCAAGCATCGCATCACTGCGCGCTACGCGCGCAGCATCATTACGCCGCAGGCGTAACATCATATCGCCGAAGGCGATGCTTCATTGAAGCTGTGTCCGCTCCGCGGACAAACAGGTTAAAGTAATAAGTAATAGGTAATAGTGAATAGGTTTATGATGTGTCCGCGAAGCGGACAATTTTTTTATATGCATTTTATCAAAAAGCGCTTTAGCATCGGCAGAGAATAAAACATCAACAGCCGCGTGAGTAACCTCGCGCGGCTGTTGGGTGTGTTTTTGCCCATTTGTCGGGGAGTCTCCTGCTTAGTTTGTTTAATTTGTTCAACAACGCCGCGCTATTCGACAATTGAGGATATTTTTTCAAATAATTCCGGGGCGTCGACGACCACGAGGGCGATTTTTTCACGAACACGCGTAATGCCTTGATAGAACAAATTCGGGTACAGGTAATCCGGATTCGGATGCGGAACACCTTGCAGTATGTTGTTTTCATCATAATAAAAGGATTTATCAAGGAGCATAAGCACGTTGTCAAACTCCTGTCCGATAACGTGGTGCGTATCAAAATCCTCCTCATATTCGGAATATGGGCTGTAATTATAGTTGGATTTTGAGTAATTTATAAATACATAATTTTGATTTTTGTAATACTTTATTATTTTCTTTGCCTCATCGACCGAGTTTGCATAGGAAAGGGAAACGTTATTATAGCTCATGGGAACACGCGGCTTTATATTTAGGTTTCTAACCGAGTTTATAAATGAAGCAAGCTCTTTGTTGGTGCGGATTTTTTCCGAAAGCTCGTACTTTCCAAGCAAGGGAAGCGCCGATATTTTGCTGAAAATGGCGTTCTTTTTCTCGGCGGTTGAGAGTACCTGCTCAGGGTCGGAGGAAAAAATGCATATTTGCCTGTTATTTATAACCTTGCCGCAAAGATCTTCAAATTGTCTCGGATAAAACCTGTGAGATTCATCGACGAGAATAAAGCGATAGTTATCGACAATTTCCAGCCGGCTTTTGAGCGTATTTGCGCCGATAACGTTAAAATTCTTGATTTTTGTCCGAAGCTTTCGCTGTCCGTCGGAAAGCTTGCCGCAATGGATAATTGCCGTTTTGTCTTTTTTTGAAAGCTCTTTTGCAATATCGTAAATGAGCAGAGTTTTACCTGTGCCGGGCTTGCCGACAATACTGTAAAAACCGCTGTGCCCGAGGGTGAGAATGTCTCTTATCACCTCTTTTTTTATTTGTTCTTGCGCTTGGGTCAAAAAATATTCGCCGTTGATGAATTTTTCGGGCGTATTCAAGGGAGACACCAAGTAGTCTGAGGCTCTGAACATATTATCTATTTGCGTTAGATAATTGTCGCTAAAGTCAAGCACTGCGCCTGCAACTTCGGAAAAGTCGACTTTTTGCAAATTGTTGTCCTGTGTCAGCCTGTAAGAGGTCAGAGAATTTGTTATAACCGTAAAAAATCTCGTGTCTTTTCCTAAATGCGAAAGGTAGTGTCTGTTCTTTCTCAGCTGATCCAAGATATCTTCGACCGGTACGGCGCGGCTTTTAAGCTCAATGTTAAGACAGCGGGAGGGTGTGAATTTGAGGAGGTCAAATTCCTTGCCTATTTGCGGGATTTGATAGCTGAGAAAAAAGCCGTCAAGCGTATTTATGGATATTCCGTAATCAAGGAGCGCGTCCACTATCTCCCTTAAAGAGTTGATTTCATGAATTTGAGTCCTTTTTTCCTCCTCTTTGCCTGAGGAGTGCTTTTCCACGCGGCGGTACGCGACCTCATTGTTTATTCGTGACAAGAGATAGAGATTAACCGGTTTTGTCATTGAGCGTCACCTCCCAAATGTGAAGATATTTTTTGCCGGCGGCAATACGCCTTGGCAAAATAAGCCCACCCTGCCAAAAGGTCGGCATTTTGGCGTTGCATAAGCGCCTCTCTGCTTGGCAGGGAAATATTATGAGAATTTCAAAGAGCCTCTAAAACCTGCGCCGCATTTGTGTCCGGCTTGACGTTTCGCATCACTCTTGTTATGTTGCCTTTTTCATCAACAACGAAGGTGGTGCGCACAACTCCCATACTCACCTTGCCGTACAGCTTCTTTTCCTGCCAAACGCCGTATTCTTTGATAACATTAAGCTCGGTATCCGAGAGAAGAATAAACGGAAGGTTATATTTTTCCGCAAATTTCACGTGTGAGGCGACGCTGTCGCGGCTGATTCCGATAACAACCGCATTTTTGCTTCTAAAGCCCTCATATGATGCCGCAAAGGCGCACGCCTGTCTTGTGCATCCGGGCGTATTGTCCTTGGGGTAAAAATACAGCACCACCTTTTTCCCGATAAAATCCGATAACGACACCATGCGTCCGTCCTTGTCCGGCAGTGTGAACTCCGGAGCCTTCATTCCTGTTTCAAGCATTTTTTGCCTCCATATATCAAATTTAAGGAAATTGTCCGAGCAGCCGAAAAAAGTCGTTAATATAACGCGGTAAATTATTTGTCGCACACATTTTTTCGGCGGGTTTTCATGACTTTTCCCATTTATGATTGTATCACACAAACGCCGAAAAGTCAATCGGCGCGCCGCGATGTCAAGCGACGGAAAACGTGATTTTTTGCGTGAATTTTCCCAATGCAGCTTTCACATAATCCGGCGATACTCATAAAATATAACAGAGACCAAAAATCTCTCAAGAAAAACAAATCAATCCGCCCGACCTCGGGCGGAACGGAGGTTTATAATGAATTTTCAAAGAACCGGCAGGAGCGTGAGAAACATTCCGGTCTGGGCAAGCAATCAGCAAAGCGGAAATAGAAATCCCGGTGCTTCAAATGCGTATCGCAACAGTAGCGCCGAGGATGAGCATCGCAAGAGCTCGACCTGCAACCGGAGCAACACAGCGCCTCAGGATGTGCTTGCAATGGTATACGCTCCCTATCAAAAATGGAAGGATATATTTGACCCGGCAGCTGCCCTTCAAAAAGGGACGATTTTCGAAGAGCTATACAAGCCCTTCTGCCCGTGCTCAAATAGGGAGGGAAAATGAGCGAAAGAAAAAGTCTTTTAAAAACTATACAGGAGCTTGGCTTCACTCTTATCGATAACGGGCTGTACCTTGACGCATACGAGAGCGACGAGGCGTTTGAATACAGCCGGAAAATATACTGCATGTACAAAAAGGCGGTTGAGGAATATACCGAAAAATACGGTCCTCTGACGGCAAACTCCACCCTTGATAAAGACTCTTGGGAATGGACCAAAACGCCGTGGCCGTGGGAATTGGAGGCTAATATCTGATGTGGACTTACGAGAAAAAACTTGAATACCCTGTAAAAATCAAAAATCCCAATCCCTGCGCGGCTAAAATCATAATCAGCCAGCTCGGCGGACCGGACGGGGAGCTCGGCGCGTCAATGAGATATCTTAATCAGAGATTCTCAATGCCCGACCGCAAGGTTGCCGGAATGCTTACCGATATCGGTAGAGAAGCCCCTAAAATGCGTCATTTTAGGGGCTAACGCTTTTTTTGACGCTTTTGCAACCGTATAGCTCCACTTGATTGGAAGTAAATGCAGGTACACATCTATATTGTCACGGTCATTCACAACCATCTTATCCAATATCCGTTTGTAAAACTCATCTTCGTATTCCACGCCGCCGACGATCTCTTTGATCGCATCGCTGATCTCTCTGATAAGCTCCTGCTGCTGCTTTATCATGGACTGCTGTTTATCAATGCTGTCGATGACCGATTGCAGCTCGGCAATTTCACTGTCGTACTTTGCTCTGGCGTCTGCAAATTCCTCTTTGGTTATGACATTCGACATATAGAGGTCAATCAGCTTTGCTCGGTTTTCCTCGATCGCTTTGATTTTCGCTTTCAGCTTTTCTACATCCGACCCTGTGGTATCCATAGCGATAATGGATTTGATAATGGAAAGTAGGTTATCCGTGATTTTCTGTCGGTTGAATTTTAAGTCTTTGGTAACGAGATACATGAGATGTGTTGCGTCCTCGTTTCGGATACTTGGGGCTGTGCAACCGACTTGATTGCCCGCCTTATCTATATGCGGGCTGCCGTTTCGAGCAGCTTCCAGACAACGCCATGCCTTATATCGGCTTCCGTCCTTGCGGGTCTTATACCTTGCCACATAGCTTGCGCCGCAGCACCCGCATTTGATTTTTCCAGAGAACGGATAGCGGTTTGAGTGCTTCGCTTTCCCCTCCGGCGATAAAGAGCGTTCGTCTAAAATCCGATTGGCTTCATCAAACAGCTCACGGGAAATGATTGGCTCATGGTGATCTTTAATAATGACGAATTCTTCCTGCCCACGGTTGTACTTTTTCTCATGGGATAGGAAGTCCGGCGTATAAGTCTTTTTCTGTACCAGATCGCCGCAGTATTTTTCGTTGCGGATAATGCGGAGAATAACCGTGTTCTGCCATTCCTTTACCCGCATAGGTTCAATGCCTTCCTCCCGAAGCTCACGGGCGATAACATGAGTGCCTTTTCCCTCAACAACAAACTTATGAAAGATAAGGCGGACGATTTTTGCCCCTTCTTCATTGATATACATCTTGCCGCCACGGACATCGTAACCGAGCATATCCCTGCCGAAAACGACGCCTTGTTCCATCTGGCGTTTCTGCCCCCACTTCACACGCTCCGAGGTCTTTCGGCTTTCCTCCTGTGCGATAGAGGACATAATGGCAAGGCGCAGCTCTGCGTCGCCGTCCATCGTGTTGATGTTGTCATTCATAAAGATAACACCTACACCATGCTTTTTCAAGTCACGGGTATAGTAAATGCTGTCGAGCGTGTTTCTGGCAAAGCGGGAGATCTCTTTTGTGATAATCAAATCAAAATCCCCGTTTTTAGCGCAGGCAATCATGCGGTTAAACTCTTTGCGCTTCTTGGTGTTCGTGCCGGATATTCCCTCGTCGGCAAATATCTCATAAAGCTCCCAATCGGGATTGCGCTCGATATATTGCCGGAAATACCGCTGCTGACTTTCAAAAGAGTTTGCTTGATCCTCGTTATCGGTTGAAACTCGGCAATAAGCTGCAACTCGTTTTTTCTTATCAACGAATTTACGCTCTTGGTTTAAGAGTTCGTATTTGTTCATTCCAATGCTCCTTTCCCGGCAACCTCTGCTGCCGTTATTTCTATTGTAAATAAGGGCGGTGGTTCTGTCGAATGTGCGAATTTCAAATTTGCACATTTCTCTATATGTAAAAACGCCAAGCGGCTATGCTTGGCGCTTATTCCTCTCTTTTTGACTGTATTGATTTTCAAGCGCAACCAAACAGCGTTCCCGCTGTGAAGGGGTCAATAGTTTTCTCTGTTCCAAAGAAAAGAGGATTGACTTTTGAATGTTCAAAAGGAACGCTGCGTATTCCTGCCCATCCAAATCTGGAACAGGAGCGCCTACATAAACAAATTCTCTATGCTTCAGTAGCCAACACCTCCCTCGTTCTCAATAAGTATATGAGCCTGTGATTGTCCCATATAACGAGGGGGCTAATCCTTTTTTTGCAGTCCGATACTGATTGCCAATGCGGTGTTCACTTCAATAAGAAAACGCCCGCCGAGAGTTCCTACATACTCCCGCAGGCGTTGTTTGTCAACAGTCCGTATCTGCTCCGATAGAATAATAGACTCCTTCTCCAGTCCTTCAAAGTTCCGTACTACCGTATGTGTGGGGAGCTTTGCCTTTGTGTGTACTCGGCTCGTGATCGGTACGATAATCACCGTAGGGGCAAACCTGTTTCCCGTATCGTTTGAGATGATAAGCACAGGTCTTGTGCCGCCCTGTTCAGAGCCAATAACAGGGTTCAGATCGGCGTA
>CANRMP010000012.1 GCA_947631765.1 uncultured Clostridia bacterium | reverse complement strand
AATTCTACCACAGAATCGTTACTATGGATATTCTTTTTTGAAAACTGACTATTGCAACTTCATTTTACAACGCGCGTTTTAATAATTTTTTAAAATTTTCAAATTAAGTGACCTACTTTTATCGAGTGTGCGAAATTCTACATAGTTTTTTCGGGGCGGATACTCTTATATTATTCCCTTTTTAAGTAAATATTTGTTAATAATAAGATATACAAGTCCTTTTCCTGCAATAACGGTTTTTAAAAACCGCTTTTTGGCAAAACGGCAAAGCCTATTGATGAAGAAAAACATCGCATAGGCTTGTTTTTTTGTTCTTTTTTATACAAGCTGTCAAAAATCGAATGAACTTTTTTGCCCTTAACGGATTTTTACTACATAATATGAATTATGTGGTTATGTACCGATTTTACCAAAGGAAATATACTATGCGGAAGCGTCCGCGGCAAACTCCCGCGCAGTACATTCTCCTAAGGTAAACAAGCCCGGACCGCATAGTTTATAAAAAAATTGAAAGGAACGAAATGATGAAAAGAAGAATTTTAGCCATTTTGCTCGCGTCATTGATGGTTATGTCCGTTCTGCCTCTTTCTATCTTTGCCGAAGAGCCGGACGTACATACTCATGATGACGCACCTGCCGAAGCTGTTTGCCCCGGTACCGGTGAAAGGCATACACTTGAGAACTGCGACGGAGCAGTTGCGGTCGAAACAGTCGAAACCGGCATGTGTGACGAGCCCGATTACACCGTCTACAAATGTCCGGTATGCGGAGATTTGTTTGTAGATTCCTTCGGCGAAATCGAACCGCACGAATTAGTAAAGGTCGAGGCAAAAGAGCCGACCTGTACCGCCGAAGGCAACTGGGAGTACTTTAAATGTACAAAGTGCAACGCGCTGTACTGGAATGAATGGAATCCATACAAAATCAGCGCCGAGGATGTTGTAAGAGAGAAGAAAGAACATAAATGGGATACCAAGACGGAAAACGGCAAGAATATAAAAACCTGCGAGGTCTGCGGTACAGTCGAGACCGAGGACTTCGAAGAGCATGAGCACGTTTGGTATGACAATCCCGAAATAGTGAAGGCTCCTACATATAAAGACACCGGAATTGCCCGCTACACCTGCGAGACATGCGGCATAACCAAGGATGTTGTTATTGAGGCTGCGTGCGATCATCAGCTCAAGGAGCACAAGAGAGTTGAGGCTACATGTACGGACGCCGGAAGCATCGAGTATTGGGAGTGCACCGTCTGCGGCAAGTACTTCACAACCAAGAATGCCGATGCGGAAGTAGAAAAGAAAGATGGCAAGTATGTTACGGCTATCCCGGCAAAAGGTCATAAAAAGGGCGATTTAAAGGGTCACAAGGAACCCACCTGTACCGAAGCCGGATATAATGAATATGAGTGCTCGGTCTGCAAAAAGCTGTATAGAGAAGAAATCAAGGCTAATGGACATTCATATGCCAAAGTGCCCACATTCTCCAGCCCGGCAACCTGCACCACTTGGGGATTTGACGTATATGCCTGCACCGTGTGCGGAATGACCAAAGAGATAGAGTCAACTCCTCCTCTCGGACATACCGGATATGACGAAAAGAACAAAGCCGGCAATTACGTCAGCAAAGACAGAAAAGAAGCTTCCGCTACCTGCACCCAAAACGGCAAGAGAACCTGGAAGTGCGGACGTTGCAACGCGGAGCTCTCCGAGGCTATTCCGGCACTCGGGCATGAGACAAAGACCGTGAAGGTTGCCGCAACCTGCAAGCGTCACAACTATGAGTTCACCTACTGCACACGCCCGGGTTGCGACGGCGAGTTTGCTTCCGAAGGCTTCACATATGCAAACGGTGTAGTTACCTCCGAAAAGGATAACCTCACCTATGACGTGAAGGTTAACGGCAAGGCTGTCAAAGTCCTCTCCTTCAAGCTCGGAACAGACGCTCTTAACCCCGACAATCACAAGTTTATTGTCGTTGAAGAGGTTGTAGAGCCCACATGCACCGAGTCCGGACTTGCTCTTAAGTATTGCGAATACTGCAACGCTTATGAGACCTCCTCTGTTCCCGCTAAGGGACATAAATGGAGCGAAAAGCCCACCAAGAGCGTTGAGGCAAACTGCAAAACTCTGACCGGTTACGATGAGTATACATGCGCGACCTGCGGCGCAACAGAGCGGAGAAATGTCACCACATACACATACAAAATGCAGTACAACAGCCTTGACGAAGCCCAAAAGGCTCACCCCGGCATGGGTGAAGCAAGCGAGATATACCGTAAAGGCGACTGCGAGCATCTGGGACTTTTGAAATATAAATGCGACGACTGCGGCAAGGATATATTTGTTGTTGAAGAAGGCACAGGCGAGGGCCATAAGCCCGAGGTAACAAAGAAAGCTAAAGATCCCACATGTACCGAGAACGGATGCACCGAAGAGGTAATATGCTCGGTTTGCAAACAAATGCTTAAGAAATCCGAAGTTAAAAAGGCACTCGATCATGATTACGTGAAGGTTCCGGCAGTTCCCGCAACCTGCACGAAGGGCGGAGTTAAAGCTTATAGATACTGCAAGAGATGCAATGATACGAATGTTCCCGAAAAGGAAAGACCTACTGATCCTCTCGGACATGACTATCGGCCAACCGCTTCAAGAACTGCAAGCTGCTTGGACTTTGGCTTTACGCATTTTGAGTGCACTCGCTGCCACGACGAGGTTATAAGAAATTATGTTCCGGCTCGCGGACACACAATGCCCGAGGATCCCCAAGATACTGCAGATCCCACATGTGAGGGCACAGGTAAAAAGACTTACAGGTGTACAGAGTGCGGTGCGATCATCAAGGAAGAGGAAATTCCCGCAACAGGACACAAGAACAAGGGCAATAAGACCTTCTATAATAAGTGCACCGACACAGAAACCGACCGTTATTGCACGGTCTGCGAACAAACTATAGGTAAGAAACACCACTACGCGAACGTCGCGGAGTTCCCGGCTTCATGCGAAGAGTACGGTTATCGCGTTTGGAGATGCCCGGACTGCGGAGACATGTATGTTGAGAATATCCAAGCTCCTATCGGAAATCACAATTATGTTTGGACGGCAGACAAGGATGCCGACACTCACACCGGCGTCTGCGAAGTGTGCGGAAAGACCGTAACAGAAGCGCACAGCTGGAGAATGAACGGTGTTGAAATAGATCATGTAAACTACATCTGCTGGACATGTCTTGCCGAAAAGACAGAGGTGCCATCCAGTCTTGATATCCTTCTTTCGGCTGAAAACCGCGACTTTGAAGGCGCAGCCGTCACAGACGGTTCTGTTGTCGCTCTCACTGTAAGCCTTAGGAGTCAGCTTGAAACCGGAACCGAAGTTTGGGGCATTAGTTTCAACGTAAATTATGATGCTGACCACATGAAATTCGTTGGCTATGACTTTGTAAGCGAGCTCATTGACGGTAAATATCTTGTAAAAGACAACGTAAAATATAATACCGAAGAAGACGGCGCCGTTAGGCTCGATAGCAGCTATGTCAGCGTTATGGCACAAACGCCCGATGAAAATCAAAAGGCTGTCAACGCTACAATTACCGACGAAACTGCCCTTGTGGTACTCTACTTTGAGATCAACTCAGGCGAGCTTGGAGACGGAGCGAGTGATATGTGGACATCCTTCAACGTCGAAAATGCAAGCGCTGTCACTGCCGACGGCACTGATTTCGGTTCAAAAATTGAGTGGCTCTATACCAGCGGTACCGGAATCACAATATATAAATTACTCGATGCCAACCACGACGGTTATTGCGATATGCAAGATTTGCTCTATGTATATCAGATAAATATCGGAGCAATAGACGTTGAATACGACGCCATTGTCGACGTTAACAAGGACGGCTTTATAGACAGCTTTGATTTGTATTACCTGTATCAATATATGATAGGAGCAATAGAATACGAAGACCTTGTCGCACTTGCGAGCAACGATTAAAAAACCGAAGGGAGAAAACAGATGAAAAGAAAAAAATTACTGCCGATAATACTTTTATTGCAGGTTGCCATCTGCATTGGCGCCCTTTTCCCCGTGTTCAGCGCTAACGCTACCGTGGAAGACGAAGCCGAGCCCACCGATTTTGTATTCGGCATAACTCTTGTCGATCCCGAGCCTGCGGGTCCCGACGGCGATATTTACGCCGTCGACCCCGGCAAGGAAATCAAACTGGCGGTATCGATTGACAAAATTCCCGAATCGGGTATGCTCTCCGCCTCTTTCCCCGTTACGTATGATTCCGACGTTTTGACCTTCGTATCATCTGATATTAAGGGCAACGTCTTCGGAGATGTTATAATGGTAAACGCAGGTAAGAACAAGGTTACGCTTACCGCGGGCGACGCGCTGGGAGCTTTGCAAAATCCCAATCCCACGGTATATACAGAAGCTGGTCTTATCGTGACTCTTACATTCAAGGTTGCTAATGATTTTGACGGATCTACCGAGGTAAACTTACAGGTTCGAACGAATACTATTATGGTTCCCTCGAATGATTTCAAACATACGGTAACCCCCGCAAGCGCAATTCTTAACGTCATCGGCGCAAACCATAAGCATACCGAGAAAACTGTTCCCGCAGTTCCCGCAACTTGCAGCGACGCGGGCAAGAGTGAGCTTGTATACTGCACGGTCTGCGGAAAGATTATCAAAGAGTCGAAAACCGAGCCCGCTCTCGGACATGATTACGGCGCATGGACAGACGACGGCGACGGCGAGCATCACTCTCAGAAATGCGTGAGAGAGGACGATACAATAACCAAGCCTCACGACTGGAAGCAGACAGACTCAACACCCGCAACACACACCGAAAACGGCGTTATAAATTACGAGTGTACGACCTGCGGCGCCAAGAAGTCTGAAACAATTGATAAAATCACCGACCACAGCTACGGACAATGGAAGTCCGACGACGAAAATACCCACTCCCGCACATGCGAGTGCGGCGACAAGGAGACAAAGCCTCACGCATGGAATAACGGCGAGGTTACTACTCCCGCCACACATACTACTGCCGGAGTTAAGACCTACACCTGCAATGACTGCGGCGCAAAGAAGACCGAAGCCATTGAAAAGACCTCCGAGCACAAGTTCGGTGACTGGAAGTCGGACGGCGAAACGACCCACTCCGCAAGCTGCGAGTGCGGCGAAAAGAAGACCGAGGAGCACACCTTCGGCGACTGGGAGATTGTTAAGAACGCAACCCAAACCGAAACAGGAAGCAAGAAGCGCTCCTGCACAGCTTGCGGATACGAAGAGACCGAGGTTATACCGGTTGCCGAGGGCTCTCCCAAAACAGGCGATACAATGGCAATTATTTTCTTAATCACAGCTCTGGCTGCGGCTGCTATCACATTAGTTATGGTCAAGGGCGCCAAGAGAAGAAAATAGGCGTACAGCTTACCCCTAAATCAGCCTCCCGTCAGCCTTTAAATAAAAAAGGCATGACAAAATAAACGGCGGCGCGCGGCAAATTTTTGCCGCGCGCCGTTAAAATATTCTTTGAAAAATTTTTAAAATTTAGAAAGATAACCTCCCTCATACGAGGGAGGCGGTTTATTAAAATTTAAAATATCGGATAACCGGCGTCCTCGTGCGCCTTGCGCAGTGCGTCGCAGAGCTTTACGATATCGTCGGGGTAGAGCTGTGCGCCTGTGTGCGGGTCGAGCATTGCCGCCTGATAAACGTGCTCCATTTTTCCGGTCACTGCCGCCTGTATGGTGAGCAGCTGGCAGTTAATGTTTGTCATATTCATTGCGGCAAGCTGGAGGGGAAGACGTCCCACTCTTGTGGGAGATATTCCGTAGTTGTCGACAAGGCAGGGAACCTCAACGCAGGCTTCGGGCGGAAGGTTTTCGATACAGCCGTTATTGAGCACATTTCCGCCTATTTTATAAGGCTTGCCGGTGACGACAGCCTCCATAATATAGGATGCATATTCTCCTGTGCGGGTGTGCGTGGCTTTTCCGTTAGCCATTATCTCCTCTTTTTGCTTTTTCCAGCCGGCAATTTGATTCACACAGCGCCTCGGGTACTCGTCAAGCGGGATGTTGAATTTGTCGATTAGGTCGGGGCGGTCGGGCTTTATGTAAAAGCAGTTGTACTCGGCGTTGTGCTCGCTCGATTCGGTGCAATAATAGCCGAGCTTATCTATATAGTCAAAGCGCACCATATCGCTATGTTTTTCGTTTTGGTTCTTTTCCTTTGCTCTTCTTTTGATTTCGGGATAAAGGTCGTTGCCCTCCCTGTCGTATATCTCAAGCAGCCACGCCATGTGGTTTATGCCGGCAATCAGCTCCTTTCTGCCCTCGATATACTCATCCATTCCGAGAGATTTTAAAAGCCAATACGAACAGCCCTGAACCGAGTGGCAAAGACCGACCGTTTTAATTTTGGTGTAGCGCTGCATATAGCCCGAAAGGATTGCCATAGGGTTTGTGTAATTTAAAAATAGGGCGTCGGGGCAGACCTCCTCCATGTCTGCGGCAAAGTCACGAAGTACCGCAATTGTGCGAAGCCCTCTGAAAATTCCGCCTATACCGAGAGTGTCGCCTATAGTCTGGCGAAGACCGAACTGCTTTGGCACCTCAAAGTCAATCACGGTGCAGGGCTCGTATCCGCCGACCTGAATGGCGTTTACCACAAAGCGCGCGCCTTCAAGTGCGGCTTTTCTGTTTGGAATACCGAGGTATTTCTTGACCGTTGCGCGGTTTTCGTTGATGTTTTTATTCAGCGCGGTGATAAGCGCGTATGACTCCTCAAGCCGCTCGCCGTCAATGTCGTAAAGGGCAATTTCGACGTCGTGAAGCGTGGGGGTGAGCATGGTGTCGCCAAGTACATTTTTTGCAAAAACAGTGCTTCCAGCACCCATAAAGGTAATTTTTATCATATTGATATCCGCCTTTCCGCAGCATTTTGCCACAAGCTCATTTTAGCATAGACGGCTCCTTTTTGCAAGAGAAATATTGAGAAAAACATGGGAAAAAATAAAGAGAAAGGAGCGTTTTATAAGATTTTTTATAAAACGCCGTGCAAAATCAACCGTGAAAAATAATATTGAAGTAATGTTTTTCGATATTTTGCACAAAATTCGGGACGGAAAAATGTATAAAGCGACAATAAGGTTGAACAATATGTACAAATTTTGAATGAAAAATTGGCTACTTTTCACAAAATAATTTAAACGTTCAAAACATATTGACAGAAGCTTTAAAAAGTGTTAAAATGATATTACCATAATTAATTAACATCCATAAGGAGGAGAAACGATGAAAAGAATTATTACAGGACTTCTCATAGTCGCTATGGTTGTTTCCATGATTCCGATTTTCGGCATTGCTTCGGTTGCGGCAGCGCCTACAATTACGGTTGACGGAAGCCTTAACGACTGGGCAAATGTGAAAACTATTCAAGTAAAAGGCACGGGCGACAACGACGGCAAGGCTGCAACGTTCTATGCGGTTATTACCGCAGAGGGACTTTATCTTGCCTGCGACGCTTATCATGCGCTCTACAAAACTACCGAAGGAGATTGGTGGAAAAACACCAACTTCGAGATATTTGTAGGTGTTAACGCCAACAAGCAGTTCTATATTTCTGCAAAAGGCATTACCGCCGAACATCCCAGCCCCACTAAACAGGGCGACGTTTTGGAAGCCGCAATGGTAACAACCGACGTAACAGGCAAGGGTGCAGCTAAGTATCACTCAACTGCCGAGATGTTTATTCCGAGAGCCGCTCTTCCCGCCGAGGTTGAGACCGACAACGCAAGAGTAGGCGTGGCTTGGAAGACTCCCGGCGATTACCTGAGCAACGGCGACTGCGGTAACGGCGACGCAAACGGCGACAAAGAGTGGTGGACCCCCGTCGGAACAAGAACGAGCAACGGCAACAACGATCACTTTGCAAATCAGTGCATTGTAACCGCCGAGGGTATTTACCTTCCCGAAACCTACCGTCAAGAGGTAGGCAAGGCTTCCGAGATTTTCTCGATAAAGAGCGAGTGGTCATACACGACCGCCACGGCAAACGCAGCTCCCGCAGCTCCCGAAGGCTTCCCGAACTCCATTGCGTCTACAATGAAGAAGGGCAACGCTCCTTTCGGTAACAGAGCCGACGGTGCAACCAATAATTGGGGCACAACCGCTGATAAAGGCGACGGAACGCAAGACAAGGCTTACCTTTGGGTCGCTAAAGAATTTACAATAGACGATATCAACTCTTTGAAGGGCAAAACCCTTTTGACAAACATGTACTTCGATGATGATATCAAGCTTTACATCAACGGAACTCTTGTATTCTCAAATACCGGCTGGAATGACGGCTATACTATATACAAGCTTGCCGAAAAAGCCGAAGACGTTCTGAAATCCGGAAAGAATGTAATTGCGGCAAGCCTGCATCAGCATACCGGCGGATATGAATTCGATATGAGTCTGAAGACCGAGGATCCGAACGCACTTACAGATCCTCTGTTCCCTGTACACGCATACGTCGGCACAGAGCAGGAACTCAAGGATTACATTGCAGCTGTAAACATGGGAGTACGAACCACAAGACTTACAACTCTTACAATTACAAAAGATATCAAAGTAACAGGCGATTGGACTCCTATTACTGTCAATTATACAGGAACAATTAACGGAAATAACAAAACTATAAGCGGCATTACTTATGTAACTGACGCTACCTCCGGAAACTTCGGTCTAATTGCCAACAAGTTCGGAAACGATAACAACGAAAAAGGAACGGCTAAGGATCTTATCCTAAAAGACTGCGTAATAATCGCTAAGTCCACCTCCGGCTGCGTCGGCGGTATAGTAGGCTATGTAGATCGCGGAAGAGCTTACAATTGCACGGTTGATAATGTAACCGTTATAGGCAACACTTTTGCCGGCGGAGTAGTAGGCGGTGCAGCTTATGCCTCCGACAAGGTCAACGATGTTGATATAATAAAGCTTGAGGATAACACAGTTAAGAACACTACTGTTGTTGCTGTCGGAACAGACGGCGTTGCAGGCGGTATTGTCGGTAAAGAGGAAGGCGGCAACAAGGCAAGCCTTGGCAATTATGTTGTAAACGACGTAACTCTTCAGGGTAAAACAACAGGTGCCGCTGTCGGTAAAGAAGAGGTTGAATCCATTGTCGGCGACAAAGCGAACAAAACAGACGTTGATACAAGCGCAACAGTCAAGACAGCTTCCGCTGCCGAGGCTACAAAGGCATGGGATAATTCGAAAGACACAACCCTTGCAATAGGCATTAAGGACGTCAACAACGCCAGCGTGGTAACTGCAGTTAAGGTTGGCGGCAAGGCAATTAAAGCTTCCAACTATACAATTGAGGCAACCGAAACGGGTATTAACATTGTGCTCAAAGCTTCTTATATGAAGACTCTTAAGACAGGCGAGTACAAAGTAAGCGTTGAGACCTATGCGGGCAACGTTGACGTTACGGTTAATGTTACAAATGTTGAATCGGTTGCTCCGACAGGCGACATTGCACTTGCAGTTGCGTTTATCGCAAGCATATCTCTTCTTGCTCTTGCTGCTGTTGTGGTTACAAAGAAGAGAAGCCTTGTAAAATAAAATAAGCTTTAACCAAGGCTTTATATTTACATTTTAATACTTAATACTTAAAACCGGGCGGCTTTTGCCGTCCGGTTTTAAGCTGTTGCCGCAAATCGATATTCACTTGTTTTTCAGATTCTCAATGCCGGTAAGCTTTGACCTTGTGTCCCCGCTTTTTGAGTCGCCGTTATCCGAGCCCGAATTGTTGTCGCTTCGGTCGCCGTTTCCGGCGTCATTTGCGTTTATCTCGGCTTTAAGATAGATTCCGTCTTCTTTGACAATCGCTTGGTCGTCATTGTCGGGCCATGAGCCGGCAGGGACCCAGTATTCATCCTCGTCCCCTTTGTTGGCTTCACCGCCGGCTATCTTATCGCCTACCGTTTTCCAAGCCACTCCCACATTCAAAACGCCGTCGGGAATGCTCTTTCCGGGAATATTATCAAGCGACACAAACGCCTCGACCGTTGTATGATACTCTGTCCCTTGGTCGCTTAGCTTTTTGGTTACCATTTTCGCGCTGTCAACATTCGAGCTGAATTTACATTCGCTCTCCATGCCCGCGGCGTAGACGTAGTATTGATTGTCTCTGCCGCTGTTTATAAAAAATTCAAGGTTTGAGTTTTCCCACCAAGCGTTCTTTCCGAAGCTGTACACGTCGTGCTTAACCTCGCAGGCAATATAAAGCCCTTCGGGCGATGTGGAGGCATAAAAGGTCACCGATTTTTCCTTGGTCTGCTCTGTGTTTCCCACAAGGCTTATGGATTTTATATCCTTCCAATCCGAAAGGTCGCCGTCAACCTTGAATTTTGTTTTATTCCCGTCTTCCGGGGGAGTATCAATATTGCTGTCGTCGGAGGTTGTGGTTGTAACGCTCTCTCCCGCAGTCCTGCTCTTTTCGTTTTTTTCCTCCCCCGTTTTGCAGCTTACAAGGGTAACTGAAAATAACATGGCAAGGAGAAGCAAAACAGATATTTTTTTCATCTTTATTTTAAATCTCCGTTCACTCTTTGAGTTTTCGCCCGCTTTGCCTAAAAGCTTTTTCGGTTACGGGCGCTTTTTTATTGCATATATCGGTAAAGCAAATGCCTGCGACAGAAGACTGCCGCAGGCAAACGCTTCATATTTAGTTTTTCAAGACTTTTTGTCTTTATGATAATATAATATCGAAAATTATTGCCAAAATTAGAGTTTAACCGATTTTTACGGCTTCTTTGCGAGAATTTTAATTTCGCTTATCTGAATGGGCGAGTCGCTCTCAAAGGTAATGGTGACCGAATAAACCTTTACCGCCTTATTCAGCTCAAGTATTGCCGCGCTTCCCGAATATACCTGCTTGCTTCTTTCCTCATATGAATCTGTCATGACCTTAACATCGTCAAAGCTGTAATACTCGCCGATTTTGATATTCTTTACCGAGGTAAAGGAGGTGTCGTATGACGAGCTGTTATAAACCATCACTCCGATAATGTCCCAAGGGTTTTCAAAAGTAAATGTAAGAGTGGAAAGGCCGCCGCCGCTTACCGCTTCAAGCTCCTTGTAAACCACGCTTGCGTTTATCTGCCCGTCGGTCAGATATTCTTCACCCGAGGTGATATTATTTGTCTTTAGCTCGGCTTTGTCCGCGATATTCATCACTCCGCTTACAGCAAAGGGCAAATTCTGCGATGTGACGGTCGGTCCGTTAATGTAAAGCTCGCCGTTGTCGCGAAAGCCCACCGAATCAATGGTGAAATGTCTGAAATTGTTTTTCTCGGGAAGCAGGGTGTGATATACCATATACATCTCATCCTCAATGCTAAGAAACATTGCGTGTCCCGTGCCGTTAAAATACGTCCAGTTGCTGTCCTCTTCGGGGTTTATACCCATAATGGGGAGATTGTCGCCCTTGGTGTAAGTGCCGAGCGGCGAACTTGAGGTGGCGTAACCTACCGCGTAATATTTCGAGCCGAAATAATTTGCGCTGTAGGTAAGATAATATGTGCCGTCATGCTTTATTACAAAGGGACCTTCATTCCACTGTCCCTGCTGTCTTTCCCATTCCTGAGTGTATTTTCCCGTCTCGTCAACTGTCGACCTGCCCACCTCGGTAAGCTTTACAGGGGTCGCGCCTTCCTTAATAGTATAGGGATTTTCAAGCTCCACGCCCCAAAGCGTGCTTCTTGCGGTGGAATTGTTTCCGCCCGAGGAGCTGTTGTCGCCTATCTGGTCTCTGACAAAAAAGTAATACATTTTTCCGTCGTCGTCGGTGAAAAGCGTGCCGTCAATTGAAGGGAAGTCATTTCCGAAATCAAAGAGCGGCTTTCTCCCGTTCACCCCGTCGGCAACTTTGTTTGTAAACGGTCCCAAGGGGCTGTCGGCAACCGCAACACTGCCGTGTAGCACGCCGTTTGCGCCGTTTGCCGCAGTGTAGTACATATAGTACTTATCGCCTATCTTGTAAACCTCGGGAGCCCAAAGTCGGCTGGTGCACCAGTCTGTGCGGGCGGGAGTGAAGCACTCGCCGCCATCCTCCCAGCTTACAAGGTCGTTTGAGGTGTAGACCTCAAACGCCTCGACTGTCGAGCCGGGCTTTACGTAAAGTCTTGTAGTTCCGTAAAGGTAAAAGGTGCCGTCCTCATAGTAAAGAAACGGGTCGCCGACGTACGGTCCGTTCTTGTACAGCTTGTTGTAATAATACAGCAAGGATTCTTTCGCCTTGGCGCTTGTGAGATAATTTGTTCCCACAACGCTTTTATCATAGCTCTCCTTGAAGGGAGAATTCGAGTCATTGTCCTTTGAGCAGGAGGCAAGAGGACAAATAACGCAAAGTATCACCAAAAAAAGAGAGATACCCTTTATAAGCTTGTTATTCATTTTCTTTGTTATTTGGCGCCGCCAAAAATCCGCGGCGGCTCCTTTCAGCTATCAAGTTTAATATTATTTAGCACTTCAAGCAGTTTTTTGGTTTCCGAAAGAGAAAGAGTTACGCCCTTTCCCATCTTGTCGTGCTCTTTATTCCATGTCCGAATGTCGTAAACCGGCTCTCTGTCATTCCAGCTTACAAGATTTATTTCCTTTGACCAACCGCTGTCCATTGTGGAAAGCTTTCCAAGCTCTTTTACTATCTCGTATTTAATTTGCGGCATATGTAAAAATCCTCCTTTGCCCGCATAACTCGGTTTGTGCTGTCAGTTTCTATTATATCAATAACTTTAAGGTTAGTCAATATTACATTTTAAATTTTTCATCAATATTGACAAAAGATATAAAGTTTTATATAATGGAGTTGTATAAAAAAAAGACCGGCTTTTGTCGGCAAGGAGGATGCTATGTTAAGAAACTCGGCAGATTTTAAAATTCCGGACGCCGTAACGGCAAAAGAAAACGAAAAATATTACGTAAACCCCATAGGCTCCGAGGAGTCGCCCGACCCGTATGTGGTATATGACAAAAAGTACAGGTACTATTATCTGCTTTTCACAAGGGGAAAAGAGGTGCGCATTTACAGAAGCCGCACTTTGGGTGAGCTTCGAAACAATGAAAACAGCAAGCAGGTTTACAGCGTTTCGCAGGGAGACGGGATAACCGGCTGTATATGGGCGCCCGAAATGCACTTTTTTGACGGCAGATGGTACATATACACAAGCGGCGCTCGCACTCCGGACGGAAGAGAGGACCGCACGCTCTTCATTCTCCGCTCGCTCAGCGACGACCCGTTTGACGGCTTTGAATTTGCCGGATTCCCCGACAGTGCGATGAACGCGATAGATCCCACCGTTTATCGCCATTCGGACGGAAATATATATATGTGTTATTCCGCCGAAAAAAACGGCCTGCGTATTCATATAAGAAGGATGAAGGACCCGATAAGCTTCGCGGAGCCTTGCGGAAGGCTTATCTGCGAGGCGGAATACGACTGGGAAAAGGTGCCGCCGTACGTCGGTAACTCGACAATTGTCGAAGGCTCGTTTTTTGTGACCTCGCCCGATAAAAAGCGGCTTTTTATAATCTATTCGGCAAACGGGTGTTGGTCTGATTATTACAGTCTCGGTGTGCTTGAATGTGTGGGCAAGGATATTTTAGACCCGAAATCGTGGGCAAAAGCGGAGCGACCCGTGTTTGTCAAGGGCAACGGAACGTACGGTCCGGGGCATGCCTCCTTCTTTACCGCCCCTGACGGTAATTTGTATATTGCATATCACAGTATGCACGAAAGCAACGTCAAGGTAAGCTGGGCGCCGAGATATCTTCATGTTCAGCGGGTGTATTTTGACGAAACGGGCTATCCGGCAATAGGTGAACCCCTTCCGATGGGCGTTAAGTACCCCGAACCCGAAGGTGAAGCTTAAAACCTGTCTTATATAAATGTTTGTACTCCGCAAAAAAATGCGGAGTACACATTTTATTTTACGTTCAGGCGGGGAGCTCGTCGCCCACAAAGGTTTTGATAACCGTTCCGCAAAGCGTCTGACCGAAAAACGGCGAGTTTGACGAACGGCTCTTGTTGTCCTCCCGCTTTATTTCATGAGTATCGCGGCTTGAGGCGGAAAACACGGTGATGTCCGCTACTCCGCCGACCGTCAGCTCGCCCTGTCTGCCGAGAATTGCGGCGGGGTTATAGGCTATCATTTCAATTAGTCTTTGCAGGGAGATAATTTCGCGGTTTACAAGGTGGGTATAGGATGCCGAAAAGAGCGTTTGAAGGGAAATCATGCCGCATGAAGCTTTTTCATACGTTACATTTTTTGCATTTTTTGAAGACTCCGGTCTCGGAGTGTGGTCGCTTGATATGCAGTCTATTGTACCGTCCTTTATCCCCTGTATAACGGCGATTTTATCCTCCTCCGTGCCGAGCGGCGGCATGAGCTTTAGGTTATTGCCGAAAAACAAAACGTCGTGCTTTTCAAATATGAAATACTGAGGGCAGGTGCCGCAGGTAATGTTTGCGCCAGCATCCTTTGCGCGGCGTATGATATCGACCGCGCCCCGGCTTGAAACACAGCTTATATGTATCTTACAGCCGCTTTCTTTGGCAAGAATAATCGCGGTGGCGGTTGCAATATCCTCTTTAATTTTGGGAACGTCGTCTGTTGAGCCGTACTTGCACGGCTCGGAGCATTTTATAATAAGCGGATAGGATTTTTCGCGGCAGAGCTTCATTAAATCAAGCAGTGTGTCGGGGTCTACATAAGAGGTGGCAAAAACCGCCGCCGCGCCGCTTTTCATAAGCTCTTCAACAGGAGCAGGCTTTAGCGAACCGTTGCCCATTGTCGCCGAGGCGGAGGGCAGGATACGGCACTCGGATTTTTTTGAGTTTGAGATGACATATTCAATCACACCCGCAGTGTCGGAGCAGGGGACAGTGTCCGGGGTGGTGAGAATTGAGGTGAAGCCGCCCGCCGCGGCGGCTTTTGAAACGCTTATCAGCGTTTCATCCGACATATTTCCCGGCTCGCACGCGTGAGTGCAAAGGTCGGTAAAGCCCGCGCTCACATAGTGACTTCTGGCGTCATATGTAAAAACCGAGCCTTCGATATTATCGGTCTGCACCTTCCCGATTTCCGCAATGCGCCAAGGCTGTCCCTCTTCCTTTTTTATGAGAATGGAGCAGTTTTGAGGCAGACCTTCGCCGTGATTTATAAGTCTTGCGTTTTTAATAAGTGTATATTGAGCTTTCAAAGCGTTTATCCTTTCTTTTAATTGTCATGGGAATTTAAGCATGTATCCCCGTCCTCTGACGGTATATATAAGGCGTTCTCCAAAGGCAAAATCCAGTTTTTTGCGCAAAAATCTGATATAGACAGGCACTATTCCCGAGTCGTTTTTGTTCTCAAACAGGGTCAGCAGCTCGGATATTGTGACACAGCGCCCCATATTGCTGTAAAGAATTTTGAAAATTTTGTATTCAATCGGGGAAAGAGAAATATTTTTGCCCTTGTAATTCACCCCCTGCTTGGTAAGCCGAGGGGTTGCTTTGTATAAATCCGACTGCGGGAGCATTGAGCTGACTGCCATGGCAAAATCGTCTTCAAAAAAAGGGCGCATGAGATAAGCGCCCTTTTTCTTATCGGCAGAGATGGTCAAAATACCCTTGCGGTCTGCGGGCAGATCAACTGTATCCGCGTCTGCAATCACAAGGTCGGCTTCATTTGGCAGAGCTTCCGAAAGAAAAATGTCTGTCATACCGTGTTCATTCAATATAACCTCAAGAGCTTCTGCAAGAAGCCTGTCTGTCGAAACAATATAGATCATTTTCTTAATTTTTCGTATCAAGCTTCGCGACAATCCGCTCAAACGCTTGGTCAAGATAGTCATTTTCCATAAGCTCGAGCTTACCCTTGTCGCACAGTTTTGCAATATCGGGGTCGACAGGGAGCTTTGCGAGCAGTTCTATGCCGTATTTGTCGGCAACCTCTCGGGCGCGGCTCTCTCCGAACACGGGTATTTGCCGCTTGCAGTCGGGGCATGTGACATAGCTGTAATTTTCAACCATGCCCAATATTGGAATGTTCATGAGCTTTGCCATATTGACCGCCTTTTCGACAATCATTGATACCAGATCCTGAGGGGAGGTCACGATTATTATCCCGTCAATCGGGAGCGATTGAAAGACGGTGAGCGGCACGTCTCCCGTTCCGGGGGGCATATCCACGTACATATAGTCCACGTCTCCCCAGCATACGTCAGTCCAAAACTGCTTCACAACGCCTGCAATTACAGGACCTCTCCACACGACAGGCTGTGTTTCGTTTTCAAGCAGAAGATTAACACTCATAAGGCGCACGCCTCCGTCGCTTTCAACGGGAAACATTCCGTCCTCTGAGCCTGTCACCTGTTTTCCGCCGACGCCGAATATTCTCGGAATTGAAGGACCGGTAACGTCCGCGTCAAGAATAGCTCCGTTATATCCGTTGCGGGAGGTGAGAATTGCGAGCATGGAGGTCACAAGAGATTTTCCGACTCCGCCTTTTCCGCTGACAACGGCAATCACTTTTTTTACGTTTGACATGGGATTTGCCTTGAAGGCAAGGCTTTCCTGTTCCTTTGAAGGACAATTCAGACCGCAGGTTGAGCAGTCATGGGTACATTCTTCGATATTTTCTGTTTCTTTTTCAGCCATAAGACCTCTCCGGTTCGTTTTTTGTTATTTTGCGCAGCTTTAGATTTTTTATCGGAAAAATCAATCGACTATCGTACCGTAGCAGGTTCCGAAAGCCGCCGCGGCGTTGGCTTCGTCGGTGTCTATGTGCATTGCAAGCGCATAGTTTTCGCTGACTCTGACGACAACGTCGTCAAAAATCAGGGCTCTGCCCTCGCTCTTAATGCCGACTTTTACAATATCCTTGTCCTTAACGCCGAAATTTGCCGCGTCCTCGGGAGTCATATGTATGTGGCGCTTTGCGATAATACAGCCGGTCTCAAGCTCAATCTCGCCGCAAGGACCGACAAGCTTAATGCCGGGAGTTCCCGCGATATCTCCACTCTCCCTGACAGGGACGTTTTTAAGTCCCAGGGTGCGTGCGTCGGTGTACGAAAGCTCGACCTGTGTATCCTTTCTTGCGGGTCCGAGCACGCTTACCTTAAGAGTGCCCTTTTCCCCGACAAGCGTAACCTTTTCTTCGCAGGCAAACTGCCCGGGTTGAGAAAGGTCTTTTTTGTTTGTAAGCGTGTGACCTTTTCCGAAAAGGACTTCTATGTGCTCATTTGTGAGATGAATGTGTCTTGCGGATGTTTCAACAATAAAATTCATAAATCCTCCGAATAATAAGCAGCAAAATGCAAATACTTATTTGTGTTACAATAAAAATTTCTTCGATTATTATAACATATTCGATTAAAAAAGTAAACAGGTGAATTATGATTTTTTATGAAAATATCATGAACTCTCAAATTGACGGTGAGGAAGCCACATCCGATAATGAAAATCAAGGCGGTGAAAACGAAAATTGTGACGGTAGCGTTACGGTTGAAAATCAGGGCAAGAAAATTCACTGCATTACGATTATCGGGCAAATAGAAGGGCATTACCCTTTGGGCGGCGGTCAGAAGGCGACAAAATACGAGCATGTGCTGCCAGCTCTTGTTTCGGTGGAGGAGGATGAGAATATAAGCGGTCTGCTTATTCTTCTCAACACGGTGGGCGGTGACGTTGAAGCGGGGCTTGCAATTGCCGAAATGGTCGCCTCGATGAAAAAGCCTTCGGTATCGCTCGTTTTGGGCGGAGGTCACTCGATAGGCGTGCCTCTTGCGGTTTCCGCAAAAAAATCCTTTATTGTTCCGTCTGCAACCATGACCGTTCATCCGGTGAGAATAAGCGGCACGGTCATTGGCGCGCCTCAGACCTTCAGGTATTTTTCGGATATGCAGAACCGTATAACCGATTTTATCTGTTCCCACTCGAAAATCAGCGCGGAGCGTTTTCGTGAGCTTTTAATGAAGTCTGATGAGATGGCGGCGGACATCGGAACCATACTTGAGGGCAAGCAGGCGGTGGACGAGGGACTTATAGATTCTCTCGGAGGACTGTCCGACGCGCTTGACGCACTGTCGCAAATGATGTAAACTTTTTATAACATTGCCAAATTGCTTGACAACTTAGAATAGGTTATGTTATAATTGGCGTAGTAAATTATTGCACTTATTTCCCTTTACGGGCTTGTTTTACGTGCAGCTTTAAAAGGAGAAAAGGACAGAAAGTTACTATGATAATAAAAATGACAAAAAGCGGGGCGCTTATCGCCCTTTGTATTATACTCGCCTTGTCATGCGTATCCTGTTCGTTACTTGATATTTTTGACCTCGGAGGCGCAAGCGGTACTCAGACAACGACGGCAAAAACCGACAACTCGTCAAACAACACCCCCGTATCGATCGCCAAAAAAAGCGGCGTTTATACTATTTTGTTTTTAAATGAAGGCGGCACCGAAGGGAGCCTTTCCTCTCTTTTCATATGCTCGATAGATACCGCCGAGGACTACGGGGTGAGCTTTTTGCAAATCCCGATAAAAACCTATGTCAACAACGCGTATACCACAATAGCGGGCGTTTATTCGGGAAATTACAATTCCTCTCTTTCCGACGGCAACACGGCTGACAGAGCAAGAGAGAGCGCCATTCTTGCCGTAAAATCGATAATAGAGAGCCACTTTTGCGTTTATGTCGACTATTACCTTTGGTCAAACCCGAGCCGCCTCGGGGTGCTTTGCGAAAAAATCGGCGGAGTGGATATAAATGTTCCGTATTCCATGCTGCTAAGTAACGGCGAAACGTTAATGCCGGGCGTACAGTCGCTAAGCGGCGGCACCATGGCGGCGTTTCTCTCTTACAGCGGATTTTCCGACGCCGTGCTTATGAACGTTTATAAAGTTCTCATTTCGACGATTTATACAAAGATCAAAGCCGAGGTCACAAACGACAGAGTTTCGCTCTTTGTCATCGAGGTAAGGAACTGTGTGGTCACAGATATTCCTTCCTCGGGAGGAGAGGATATTTTCTTCACCAGAAAGCTTATAAGTACCGAGAGCGACGGCGTTAAGTTCACTCAAGCTTCAACCCAGTCCTGCGCGGTGTCCTCGGGAGTCGTCGAGGTGATACGGCGCTCCTCTGCGGTAAAGCTTATAAACGATTTTCTTCACGTATATGCGGTTGAGTTTACCGCAGATATGTTCGACCCCGACAAGATGTTTACGGACGACAATAATCAGCTTGTGTCTATCATATATACCGGCTCGGGAAGCGACGCGCCGGTTTATACAGCAGCAAACATAAAAGACGGTCAGTTGACTTTAACCTGATTATAAAATCAGGCGTTTGGATAAAATAGAATACGCTCTTAAGGGCAGAAAAAACAGCGAGGTAATTTCCTCGCTGTTTTTTGGTTAAATGATGGAGTAAGAATGGCTTTAATACGTTAATCCTTCCAGCCAAGCTTCTATTGTGCTTTGCGCCGCATTGCTTGCAAACCGCTCGCCCGAAAGCCAATTTGCGCCGCTTGCAAGGTCGTGCAGATTGCTTGCGCTATTTCCCAAGGGACTGCTTGCAGACGTGCAGAACGGGACAATTGTCTTGCCGGAAAGGTCGTAGCTTTCAAGAAAGGTATAGATAATTTTAGGCGCTTCGGCGTGCCAAATAGGATATCCGAGATAAATCACGTCATATTTTTCAATATTCTCGACGCTTCCGTTTATAGCGGGGCGGGCGTCAGGGTCGTTTTGCTCTTTTGTCGAACGGCTGTCCGAATCGCTGTAATTTAAGTCGCCGCTTGTATAGGGCTGTTCGGGGGTTATTTCATAGAGCGTTCCGTCGGTAACCTCCGCTATGTATTCTGCGACTTTTTGGGTGTTTCCCGTCGCTGAAAAATACGCGACGAGGATTTTCGACGAATCGGTCGGTTCAAGCTTTCCTTTATCGTCGCTCTGCTTGCCGCAGCCCGAAAGAGCAAGTCCCAAACAGCTTACGGCAATCAGCAGAAGCGACATTGGTTTTATTCTCTTCATTTGCTACTCCTTTGTTATTTCATGATATTTTTTTACCCGCATTTTGAGGTGATATTTCTCGCGCAGGGCGGCGATTTGTGCCATCATGGGGCTTTTATGGTGATAGTCGAGGGCTTCCTCGCTTTCCCAAGCGTCGATAAGCAGTAGAGTTTCGGGATCGTCAAGCGGCAAAAAATATTCATAGCGGAGATTGCCCTTTTCAGCGCGGATTTTATCCACAAGCCCGCTTGCTTTCATTTCTTTTGCAAACTCCCTTGCACTGCCGCCTATACCCGTGTAATAGATATTGACCGTAAACGCCATGCTTCACCCCCGCAGACTCTTGCCGAGCTCATAGGCTTGCGCCATATAGCGGGAGCGAGAGGAAATATCGGGCGTGCCGCACCCCTTGCCGAGAATCATTCCCTCATCTTTAAAATTCAGATACCGCACGAGCGTTTGATAATGCGCCGCGAGCGCTTCGAAAGTCCAACCGTCCGCGTTCCAGGCGGCAATGAGCGCCGATTTCATGTGTTTTCTTTGGATTTCACCGTTAAAGGCGCAGAAGCGATCGATTAGCGCTTTGAGCTGTGATGACATTCCGAAATAGTAAAGCGGCGTGACAAATACCACCATATCGGCGCCTAAAATTTCCGCTTTAAATCCGCTCGTTGCTCCGCTTTCCGAACCCATATCGTCTTTTTGCGCGCAGGGACTGCCGTATCCGCATCGCACGCAACCCGTACAGGGGTGAACGTTCGCCTCTGCCGCGTCGATGATAGAAACCGAATGCCCTGACTCCTTTGCGCCTTTGATAAACTGTTCTGCAAGCAGATTGGACGAGCCGTTCTTTTGCGGACTGCCCGTGAGAGCAACGATTTTCATATATTTAAACCCTCCACCAATTATTTTAGTCTGCTTTTGCGGCTATTTTTTGCATTTTCGCCGCTAAATTTTGCAAGATTGTGAGAAGCTCTTCGGGAGCTTCGATTTTTGAGTAAATTTCCTTTTCCCGTTTATAAAGGTCGGAAAGTATTCCGTCGGCATATTCCTTGCCGCTCGGGGTCAATGATATGAGCAGTTCCCGCCGTTCGCCCTTGATTTGAGAGAGCGTGATATAGTTTTTGCCCTCTAAATCCTTAATAATGGTGTTCGCAGTACTGCGCGGAATGTCCCAATCATCGCAGATTTGCTTTTGGCTGTGTCTCTCTCCGTCGTTTAAGGCATATAGAATCCATAGAAGATTCGGGGAACCGAGCTTACAGCTTTTCCCGTACGCCTCATACACGCCGTCAATTTGATATACGAGCTTTCCGAGTTTGTAAAAAAATATGCGTTCATTCATAAAGTCACCTCAAAATTCTATTTCGTATTTTAATTATAATACGATTTCGGATTTTTGTCAAGTGCCATACAACATTTTTTTAAATTTTTTTCATAAGCGTAAAATTTGAGCATGATATCCCGCCGCCTCAAAACGGGAGAAGCATTTTTGCCGTTCGACCTATGAAATGATGGACGTCTGAAAGAGAGCGCAGAACATAAAATCACTACCGGCGCGCGTTGAGATTCCGTCCTTGTAAAAAAGCGCGGCGTAAAAGGGCAACAGAATAAGCGGTCTGACGAACCGTCAAACCGCTTATTCAAAAATTCCGACACCGTTTAGCCACGGCCTTTTTTGCTTTGGTTTTTTAAGTGAGCATGAAGCTCTGCCCGAGCGGGGTGCGCCCTATGTGTAGCAGAGAAAAGAGGAAAAGTTATTCAAGCTCAAAGGCTCCGGTGTATAGCTGATAGTACACGCCCTTTTCCCCAAGGAGTTTTTCGTGATTTCCGCGTTCTATTATTCTGCCGTGATCGAGCACCATAATGACATCGGAATTCATAATTGTCGACAGTCTGTGGGCTATAACAAAGACAGTACGTCCTTCCATTAGCTTATCCATACCCCTTTGAACTATCGCTTCTGTGCGGGTGTCTATCGAGGAGGTCGCCTCGTCAAGTATCATAACCGGAGGATTTGCCACAGCAACGCGGGCGATTGCAATAAGCTGGCGCTGTCCCTGCGACAAATTGGAGCCGTTGCCGGTAAGCTCGGTCATATATCCCTTGGGAAGGCGGGTGATAAAATCGTCGGCTCCGGCAAGTCGCGCCGCCGCAATACATTCTTCGTCGGTGGCGTCAAGTCTGCCGTACCGTATGTTATCAAAGACCGTGCCGGTAAAGAGGTTGGTGTCCTGGAGCACAATGCCCAGCGATCTGCGCAGGTCGGCTTTTTTGATTTTGTTTATATTGATGCCGTCGTAACGTATTTTTCCGTCGGCTATATCATAGAAACGGTTTATAAGATTGGTTATTGTGGTTTTGCCGGCGCCTGTGGCTCCGACAAAGGCGACCTTTTGCCCGGGTTCCGAGTAAACGGTTATGCCGTGCAGAACGGTCTTTCCTTCCTCATAAGCAAAATCCACGTCAAAAAGGCGCACGTCTCCGCGCAGAGGAGTATAGGTAACGCTTCCGTCGCCGTGAGGGTGCTTCCACGCCCATTGTCCCACCTGCTTTTCACATTCGGTAATATTTCCGTTTTCGTCGGTAGTGCAGTTGACAAGCGTTACGTAGCCTTCGTCAGTCTCGGGCTGCTCGTCCATGAGGGCAAATACCCTTTGAGCTCCGGCAAGACCCATGACTATCGCGTTTATCTGCTGTGTTAAGTTGTTTAAATTGCCGGTGAACTGCTTTGTCATATTCAGAAAAGGCACAAGAATGCTTATGCTGAAGGCAAGCCCGGATATGCTTATGTTTTTGACTCCTGTGAGAAGGAAAATACCGCTTGCGGTTGCGCACAGCACGTAAAGCACGTTTCCGATGTTGTTGATTATGGGACCGAGCACGTTGGCATATGCGTTTGCTTTAAACGTGTCCTCGTACAACACATCGTTTATCTTATCAAAATCGGAGATTGCCGCCTTTTCATGGCAGAAAACCTTGATAACCCTTTGACCGTTCATCATTTCCTGAACGAACGCCTCGGTGCGACCGATTGATTTCTGACGGCGAACAAAGTATTTTGCGGAGCCGCCGCCTATTTTCCTTGAAACGAAGATCATTGCCGTGACCCCGACTAAAATTATCAAGGTCATCCACACGCTGAACCACAGCATTATTGAGAAAACGGTGAGAATTATAACCGCGGATTGCAAAAGCTGGGGCAGAGACTGGGAAACAAGCTGGCGCAGTGCGTCGATATCATTGGTGTAATAGCTCATTATATCGCCGTGCTTGTTTGTGTCAAAAAAACGAATGGGAAGATTTTGCATTCCGTCGAACATTTTGCGCCGCAGCTTGCACAAAAATCCCTGGGTGATAAACGCCATAAGCTGGGTGTGCAGAGCTATAAATATCACCGACAAAACATAAAGAAATGCCAAAAGGGCAATAACGGGCAGAATTTCGGTTTTGGTCACATTCCAGTCAAGGGTTCCTTCTTTTAAAGACTTGTCAACCACCGCCAAAACTCTCTGCACAAACAGGGAAGGGATTGAAGATACTGCCGCAGAGAATATTATGCATAGAGCGGTGAGAGGGACAAGCACCGGATAGCTCTTGAAAAGAAAGCCTATCACACGTCCGAAGACGTTTTTGTCGAATTTTCGCTTTTGATTTTGTTCAGTCTTCATTTGCCGCGCCTCCGTTTGTTTGTTGGTCGTATATTTCACGGTAAATATCGCAGTTTTTCATAAGCTCCTCATGCTTTCCCACTGCCGCAACCTCGCCGTTATTCATGACGATTATCATATCCGCGTCTTGAACCGAGGCTACCCTCTGAGCGATAATTATCTTTGTGGTTTGCGGAATAAACTGCTTAAAGCCGCGGCGTATAAGCATATCGGTTTTGGTGTCAACTGCGCTTGTCGAGTCATCAAGAATGAGTATTTTCGGCTTTTTGAGCAGTGCTCTTGCAATGCACAGTCTTTGCTTCTGACCGCCCGAAACATTGGCGCCGCCCTGCTCGATAACCGTGTCAAGCCCGTCCGGGAAAGAGCTTACAAACTCATAAGCCTGCGAGAGCCTGCAAGCCTCGATTATTTCTTCATCGGTGGCGTCCGGGTTACCCCATTTTAAATTGTCGCGGATGGTGCCCGAAAACAAAAGGTTCTTTTGAAGCACCATTGCAACCTCGCTTCTGAGTGTGTCAAGGTCGTACTCGCGCACGTCCACTCCTCCGACCTTTACCGCCCCGAGGCTTACGTCGTAAAGTCTCGGAATAAGCTGAACTATTGTCGATTTACTTGAACCGGTGGTTCCGAGAATGCCCACGGTCATTCCCGAGTCAATATGCAAATTAACGTTTGCAAGCGCGTATTTTTCCGCATTTTCCGAGTATTTGAAGCTCACCTGACAAAAGTCTATCGATCCGCTTGAAACGGTTGTTATCGGATTTTTCGGATTGCTCAAGGTCGATTCTTCGTCAAGCACCTCGACTATTCGCTTTATGGATTCGGAGGACATTGTGAGCATTACGTATATTGTGGAGAGCATCATAAGCTGCATTAATATCTGCATACCGTATGTAAGCATTGCGGTAATGTCGCCGACGTTGAGCACACTTCCCCCGCTTGTAATAATGAGCTTTGAGCCGACGTAAAGGACAAAAAGCATATTGAAATAAACGCATATCTGCATAAGCGGCGTGTTGAGCGCCACAATGCGTTCCGCGCGGGTGAAATCGCCTCTGATATCCTCGGCCGCCGCTCCGAATTTGGCTTTTTCATATTCTTCACGGGAAAAGCCCTTTACAACGCGCATTCCTCTGACGTTTTCCTCTATGGATTCGTTGAGGCGGTCGTATTTTTTAAATACTCTTTTGAACGCTGGCATAGCTTTGCGCGCCACGCTGAACAGTCCGAACACAAGAAAGGGAATAATGATAACAAACGAAGTTGCAAGCGCTCCGCCCATTACGTATGCCATAACTATAGAAAAAATCAAGAGAAGCGGCGCTCTTACCGCGATACGAATGAGCATCATATAAGCCATTTGGACGTTTGCCACATCGGTTGTCATTCTCGTCACAAGCGAGGATGATGAAAACCTGTCGATGTTTTCAAAAGAATAGGTCTGTATCCTTCTGAAAATGTCCTTACGCAGATTTTTGGCAAATCCCGCTGATGCTTTTGCGCAGGTAAAACCAGCAAGCCCGCCGCAAGAAAGAGATATCACAGCCATGATAAGCAGTATTGCTCCGGTGCGTATAACGCCCGAAAGCTCGGCGCCCTCTTGCACCTTGTTTACAAGATCGGCTGTAATAAACGGAATAAGCGCCTCGATAATCACCTCTCCCGTAATAAATATTAGCGTGAGAAATGTGGGCAGCTTGTACTCCCGGACACAGGAGAGCAGTTTTTTAAACAATTATTCTTTCACCTCTGATACAATACAAATACAATGAACCTTAATTATACTATATAAAATACGAATTTTCAAGATGGAAAAGTAAGTTTTTTATTAATTCAAGCAAAAAATCAGCCCTGCGGTTTGCCGCAGAGCAGATTTTCATAATACAAATTATTTACTCCTCAATACCCGATATTTTGATAACGCAGACTGTAATATCGTCCGCAGAGTCGCTTTCCGCCTTTGCCCGTTTGGCAACAGTATCGGCTATATCCTTTATGGGCATGTCCTTGCAAGAAAGCAGAAGGTCGGGAAGCCAGAGCGCCTCTTCAAGGTCGGGAGCCACGCCGTCGCTGACCAATATGACGGTGTCGTTTTCGGCAAGCTGCATTTCGACTTTTTCGGCGTTTATTTCCTTGGTAAGCCCCAAAGGCATACTCCGCGCCTCGATTTTGAATATATTGCTATTTCTGAGAACATAAGAGGGCGGAGCGCCGCATTTTATAAAGGAGGCGCGGGCGTTGATAAGATCAAATTCCAAAATGTCGGCGGTGCAGTGATATTCATCGCTTCTTGCCCTTAAAAAGTTAGACAGAAGCTTGAGAGTGACGGGAAGGCAATTTCCGGCTGAAAGCATTTTTTCAATAAACAGTTCGGATATTTCGGAAACGGACGCCGCGTCAGGACCGCTTCCCATGCCGTCGCAAAGGGTCACATAGGCGTAGTTGTTGACGCTTTCGAAGGAGGAGCTTTTGTCCCCCGATATTTCCTCTCCTTTTGCGCAAAAGAAGGAAAATGCGGTCTTTATCTTATAGCTTTTTCTTGAGGTAAGGGACATTGAAACAAATTCGCCGCTGAAATTGAACTCGGGCTCGGAGAGTCTCAGTCCCGTGCCGTTTTCGAGACTGCGGCGTATTTCGTCCGAGGTGACGGCAATGCTCCCTATTTCGACTCCCGAGGCGAGTATGGTTTTTGCCCGCTTTCCCCATGCGCCGTAAGCCATAGAGGATATCCCGAGCCCTCTTATTATTTTTGCCGCCTTGTTTTGAAGGTCGCTGTCAAGTATGTAGTCGCCGTCATTTCCGACGCTCTCACGAAGCAGCTCGGATATTGCCTCATAGTCGAGCGCGAAAAGCTCCGTTTTGTCTTTTTTTATGGCGTCTTCCACCATGTCCGCACAGCCGCGGTTGATATCAAGAAGTATTTTTTCAATATTGCGGCATCGCTTGGCAAGAAATTCGGGCAGATCGCCCTTTTCAAGGAAGCCTTTGTTTCTCATACTTTCCGCCACAAGGTTTATTCCTTCGTTTGTTTCGTCGAAATTTCTCTGCCAGCAGAATGAAACAAGCGAGCATTTTCTGCAATATCTGTCAAAGACGTCGTCGCAGAGCTCATGAAGCTCATAAAGTCCCGGGCTTCTGAGATTTTCCGAAAGCTTAACAAAAACCTTTGAAAGGTCGTCAAAGGCGCGTGAGAGCGAAGCGAATTTTTTCCTTTCCCCTTCTCGGCGCTTTTCTTCGGACATCGCGTCGCTGATAACACTTGTCATTTGTTCGTCGTTTGACAAAATGAGCTTTGAAAACAGTCCGGTTTTGTATAAGGGAATGTAGATAAGCGCGGCAAATATCATGTCGCCCGCAAGCATGAAAACAGAGCTCAGTCCGTCAAGATAGGCGGCGCACCCGATAGCGGTGGCAAGGGAGACGAATACTCCGGGAACCACCCCGAATACTCTGAAGGCGCCTGCCGCAAAGCCGGCGACCGTGAAGGTTACGGGGCTTACCGCCGAGGCAACGCCGCACACAAGACCGCAAATCGCACCCTTCAAAGTACCGTAGGCGTTTGAAATTGTGAGAATTATTAAAAAAGACACCGAGGCGGCAAAGGAATATCCGAAAAACGTGTGCTTTGTGAGTGAATAGATAAATACAAAAAGCAGAGCACACAGTCCGGCTTCCTTTAGCGCGCTGTTTCCCTTGTCGCCGAGCGAGCAGATAAAAAGCAGAGTCAAAACCGGAGCGCATACAATAACAAAAAGCAGGGAAAGAAGCCCGTCTATGCCGCTGCTTTGGAGTTTATCCACAAAGGAATAAATTCCGAGCAAAAACGAGCAGGCAAGGCATATGAGCACGCGAATTTTCGGCTCCTCTTCAAATATTCTTCTTCCCTTGACGTCGCTTTTCGGCGAGAGAACTATTCTGCATATCAGCGCAAGAGTGTATATCAGCAAATGGGCAAAGGCGGCGCCGCTTGAAGCGAGAGCTCCGGCTATTGCCCCCGCATAAACAAAGAACGCTCCCGAATGACCGGCACAGCAGAGCAGTGCCAGCGCGAACGGATAGCTCTCAAAAGCGGCGCTTGTCCCTGCAAATAAAAAGCCGGATAGCGCGCAGAATATGCAATATCCCGCTCTTCGCCTTATCCTTACCGCTTCATCCTCGCTGAGAGCTTCCACACCCTCTATTCTTCCTCCCACGGCGGTTATGAGCTTTGTGCCCTTTTCTTTTATTTTGTTTACCCTTTCTTTGGCTTTTATCAAAATATCCATTTTTTATTACCTTGCCTTTCTTAAAATGACCTTACTTTTGTTTTTCTTTTATATTTTATACTTTAAGAAAAACAATGTCTGTCACATTGTGAGGGTCGTATAATAAAAAGTCAGGTCGGCAGATGTATAAAATCATCGCCGACCCGTGTAAATCTTTTTAATTTGTTCTAATATTGCGAAATATGAAGATGAATTTTTACCGTCCGGGATCCCACCATCCGGGATTCCACCATCCGTTGTTTTCTTCATATTCTGTGGTTTGGTATTTGGTGTCGTCATTCTCAAAATAGCTCTTTAACCATTCAAAGCGATTGTTTATCCAAGCTCTCAGATATAAAACGTGCTTTTCATAGGTGTCAAGCTCCACTATTTGCCATGGTTCCTCGTTGACTCTTCTTCCGAAAATCTGCCAGATATCGAAGTTTCCGGCGATCTCATCACCAAAGCAGGTGAGAATGCGGTCAATTTCGCTTATCGCCAGCTCTTGCATTGCGGGGTAAACCTCGTTCCATCTATCTATCACTATGTCAACAAACCATTGATTTTGCATAAGGTAGCAGAACCATTCGTTGCCCTGGTCAAGTCTTCGATGACCTAAAGCGTATTCGGAATTTCCCACATACAGATTTTCATATGCTCCGTCGTCAAGTCTGTAATCGTTTCCGAGACTTAAATCAAAATCCCAAGGACAGGTACAGGAAATTTTCCCGTTTGCCGACTTGACAAGGAAAAACGACGACCAACCCACATCTATATTTTTCACCGTCTCCTGCAAAATATACATGTCGACAAATGAATCAATATTAATATATTTTTCTATATTTGTCCTGTCGCCGCTTATCAGCGCGTTTGAGGTTTTTAAGAAATATTGCTGTAAAAATCCGCATTTTTCGGGAGTCATATAAGAGCTTTTAACAAGAAAATTGTTTCCCTCGCAATTAAACCAATATACGCCGTACTCCAAGCCTTCATCCCCCGCGTATGCGTCCCATTCTATAAAATAGTCGGTGTCGACAATTTCGGGGTCTTCGTTTATATTCACCCTGTTTTCCTGAACCTGATGCTGTTCGGCAAGGTGGTAAATTCCCTGAGGAATGCCGTTTATTTCAAGATGAACAAAGGAGGAAGAGCTGACGTATGCGATTTTGTCAAGCAGGGTTGCCAGAGAAAAGGTCAGGTGATTTCTTAAGAACGACTGATCGCAGTGTTCGGCAAGAAGCACCCAGCTTTTTGCCGGACCGCGCCCCTGATTGAAAAGATTTATCTTTTCGTCAAATTTTATCCTATAGGATTTCTTTTCGACGGAAAAGGTGAAATTTCCGCGGCATTTTATTTGTGCCGTCAGAGATTCGAAATTGCACTCGTCATAGACTGCGCCGCTGACGCTTACCGTGGCGCCCTGATAATCCTTTGACATTATCATACCGCCGCCGTCGGTAATAATGCTTATCGTAGGCAGTGTTGACTCTTCGTCCGACTGAGCCCCGAATGCGCTCGGATTTCCTATCTTGTTTTCTTCGATAGGCTCATCGTCCGTAACGGTTTCGGGTTCTGTCTCTTGCGAATCGTTGTTTTTATGGCACGAAATAAGGGGAGCAAGGAGGGAGAAAAGCAGCAGGATAACAATTATTCTGTATATTTTATTCATTATATTATTATATTATTTTGCTCCTGGATTTTTACATGTTTACATGACCGATAGCGGTTTCTGATTTTTTTAGTTTATGATTTCAAGCCGAGAGGGTTCTGATATAGCTGTTTATCCAGTTTACGTCAGGTGCGAGCGAGCCTGTCGCCTTGACTGTGCCGTCGGGCATAAAGGCTAATATGTACGCTTCGGATGCGCATATTTCGGAAGCGCCCGCAATTTCCGCTATGCTTCCTATACTGCCGCTGACAACAGCACCGGTTATGACAAGACTGCCGTCATTTTTCATACCCACGGTAAAGGAGCCTCCCGCGCTTATTGCTTTGAGGTCGCTCCATGTCGAAACACTGCTCATTCCGAGAAGAACGCTTCCGCAGGAGAGAGCCTTGCCATCTGAGGTGAGCGCTACCGAATGAAGCTTTCCCGCGCTTATACTCACGACGTTTTCAAAGGCTCTAACCTCGCATTGCGAGTTGGTGTTAAGTCCGCAGGCATACACCTTTCCGCTTGAAAGAAGCGCTAAGGTGTGCTCTGAGCCCGCCGATATCATGGTGACTCCGGTAAGAGCCGCAACATTGCACTGACCGTACGTGTTGTCGCCCACCGCTTTGACCGTGCCGTCGGCTAAAAGCGCTACTGTGTGGTTCTTTCCGGCGGATATCATAACCACGTCTCTGAGAGAGGAAACGTCGCACTGACCGTATGTGTTGTCCCCGAAGGCTACCACGCGCCCGTTTGAAAGAAGAATTACCGTGTGTGCGTCTCCCGACGAAACGGATACCGCCTGAACTCCGCTGTTTGGAGTGTATATCTCGCCCATTCCGTAAAGCACATTTCCGTTAGGGGCAATGACTGTGGCAAGTCGGCTTGCGCTTATTTTGGTTGCAAGCACAGTTCTTTTTCTTTCGGTGGTGAGATACTCAAAATATGATGGGAGATTTTGCTTTATCATGTCGTCGCTTATTTTGTCGCAAAGATTGCGCAAGGTCTCGGGGTCACCTGAGGCGGCGGCGTATTTTGCGGCGCTGTCATAATCATTTGTGGATATGTAATAATCCGCCGCTTCTTTGTTTATTGACGAAATAAGCTCGCTTTGCTCAAGAAGCTTGGCAAGCTCGATAGCGCCGTCATAATCGTGGCTCTTTTTGAGAGCGTCGATTCCTTTTTCGGCAATTTCTGCGGCAAGCGTGTTGTTTGAATATGAGAGCGCCGTGTTGTAAGCCTCAAGATACTTTCCGTCACTGATAAGAGAGTCGGTGACCTTTTCAAGCGCCGCGGAGAGCTTTTCACTGTCGCCCAGTGTGGCGCCAACTTCAAGGGCTTTATCATAACTGCCCTCTTCCATAAATTTATCATAGGCAAGAGAGAGCAGAAGCGCACCTTCCTCATATGAGGGAAGTATCTGCGAGTACTCATACGCCTTCATATAATCTTTAGCTTCTTTGTAATAATTTACGGCGTCAAGTACTATCTGATTTAAAATCTCGGAGCCGAGATTCTGACTTCTCACAACCTCAATAGCCTCGTCATATCTGTGTGAGGAGGCGTATGCCAAGGCAAGCTGTGTAAAATCATCGATATGGGGCGGGGAATTTTCGCCGTTATCTGTGGTTGTCTCTTCCGAGGGGGTGTCCCCGCCGTGCGAATTGTTTATCAGGATAAAGACCAAAGTGAGCGCCAAAAGAAGCACTACAAGAGAAAGAATAACGACTACCGCAAGCTTTTTCTTGTCGATTCCTTTTAAAAACGACGAGCGCCCTTCATTTTCAAATACTCCCATTCCGGCTTTATCCGAGGGGACTATCGCCTCACTTCCGAAATAGTCGAACAGCTCATCCCGTGCGGCGCCGCAGGTAGGACAGGTACCGCTCTCGCATATCTCGCCGCAGGTGCATCTCCACACTACCTTTGAAAGCTTTTCCGGAATGAACTCCGCGCTCTCTCCGAAGGTCTTTTTTGCCTGCTCCGTTTCGGTGCGGTTGAGCTTTTTGTGAAGAGGTATCGGCTTTGCGGGCATCTGAAAGAAGTCGGCGCGCAAATAGTCGCAAACTGCGCCGCTTGCATAGCGTATGCGGTTGACGTATATTTCAAAATCCACGATTTCCTGATCGTCAAAGTCGCCGAGCATTACCATCATAGATATATCCGAGCCGCTTGCAAGCCCGTTTTCTCCGAAGTTTACCGCCTTTACAAGGTAGTCGTTATTTTCAAACAGTACGTTTTCGCCGTTTGAATCGATACATCTTATAACAAAGGCGGCGCTCTCTATGGTGTCATTGTCAACTCCGCTGTCGCCTGTATTTTCAAGAGTAAGCTTTATACTGTATCTGCCGTCCTCATAGCTCTGCTGAAGAAGCGAGCTGCTTATCGCGGCAGGGCATCTGAGAGAAATGCGCTTATCGTATTCTTTTATAATACGGTTTCCCGTTTTCATGAGGCTCTTCCTTTCTTTGAGGTTTATTCGTATATAACATAAACATAATCGGAGGACGAAATGTTTATCAGCATATATGTGTCATATGACGACAAGTAAAACAGCTCGCTCTCCTCAAAGCGGACAAGCCCCGCGCCGAGTACTGCGGAAAGCGCCCGCGCGTTTTCGGAAAGCGGAGTAACGTTTCCGCCGGAGTCAGTCAGAGAAAGGCGGACAAGCGCGCCGCTTCGAAAATCCGCGGGGCATCCTTCGGGAGCCTCGTCTGTGGAGTATCCTTGTTCAATCGCAAGAGTGTAACCGCCGCTTGAAATCGAGGACGCCGCCTTGGAAAGAGAAATAAGCAGATCGCGCTGTACAAGAACCACCTCGGAATTAACTCTGAGCCCGTTTTGGCTGTTGTAGGCAAATTCGTTGACGTCTGTAAGCTCTGTGTATTTTTTCGCGGCGCTATCGGGGTCTATTTCCCAGAGCACCGGCAGCTTTACAACCGTCTTTGTGTCGGCGTATATAAGCCCCGACGCGCGGCAGTATCCGGCAATTCCCGAATTGGAATATACCTGATATATAAGCCCGTCGTCTGTGGACGCCTCGATTATTTCTCCTTTGTTTCTTACTGCAACGATGTCTCCCGCCAAGGATTCATCGGAATAAATATTCAGTATACTGCTGCATACTACCATGTTTCTTCGCTCGCCCAAGGCGGCGGCGGCAGGCTTTGCTACCTCGGCGTAGCTGTTTTCGACTTTATTTTGCTCTGGCTGATACGGCAAACCCGCACCTGCAAGGTCGGCAAAGGAGCCTGTGGACAGTGCGGCAAGCAGTAAAAGCACACCGAATAATTTCTTGATATTATTTTTCATAAAATAGTTCCTTCCGTGCAACCGACAGAAATTTTGATCGGTTACGCTTTCATTATACATTTTTTGCGGAAAAAAGTCAATACTTAAGGGACAATGAATAGTGTGAGTTACAAAAAAGTTAAACCTTTGAAATATTTATATGCAATTTAAAGGCGGTATAAGACGTGCTTTGCAAGCGGCAGGGCGTCTTTTGGGCGCTTTTTGATTTCGGGCAGAGAAAAAGAGCGCCGAAAGCGACGCTCTTTCTAAGCTATGTTATTATTTTTTTATTTTGCCTTCTATTTTGCCGCCGCGTAATAGTCGGGAGAAGCGTACCCCAATATGTACGAATCGTTGATATTATACGTCATGACCTTGACCATATCTGTGCAGTTGCCCTCGACGGTCTGTATGGTGTTGCCGTTTACAGCCACAACAACTCCGCCGTGAGAGGCGCCCGATCTTCCGAAGAATATTATATCTCCCACCTTCGGGGTGTGTGCTGAGCGGCTTTCGTACAGCCCTTTATTTATGTAAAAATTCCTGAGCGTGCCGGCGCTTGCGGTTTTTTGTATTATACTCGTGTCAATACCGGCTTTGTTTGCACACCAGCTTATAAAGCATATGCACCATGCGTATTTTGCCGAGGAGGCGCGGGTGTCGCGCACTGTCTTTCCGTAATACCATGTGTTGTACTTGACGTTGTTGTAAGCCTTCTCTTTGGTTCCGACCTCGCCCATTACTATGGATATAAAGCGCAAAAGCGGGTCGCTTTCGGTGTTTTTGTCCGGTCCCTCGGGCGTATCGTCAATTTCGGGCTCGTCTGTCTCAGCGTCGGATTTCTTATCGTCTTCCGTGTTGTTGCCGCTGTTTTCTTCTGCTTTCGGTTCCTCTTCTATAATATCGTTTGCGGGTTCTTCGGTATCGTCGTCCTTCGCGCTCCCGGTTTCTTCGGGTGCATTACCTTCTTGCTCGTTTTTGCCGTCTGTGCTGTCGGTTATTTGATCTTTATTAATATCGTCGGACTTTTCGGGCGTATTGTCGCCGTTTGTCGCGTTTTGTGTGTTTTCGTCTTCGTTTTTGGTTATATCGTCTTCGTTTGTAATTATACCGTCATTTTTTTCGACCGCTGCCGGAGCGTAGCTCTCGGACTTTTCGGCGCCTGCAATATCATTTGCATTTTTCGCCTCGGCGGGCGCTTCCAAGGCGGAAGTCGCATCCTCTTGCAGGGCGTTCACCGGAATCCCGCTCCTGACGCTTGCAAAAAGCGTCAGTGCGCTGAAAATGCAGAGCATTACTGCCGAAAGTATTGCGGTAAACGGTATTCGTGAAAAAAGACGAGTTTTTATTATCATTATGAGTAATCCTTATTGTTTTTTTGCGTAAAGCACTATCAGGAAATAGTTTAACATAAAAACCGTTTGATTTCAAGGTCTTTTTTACCAATATATGACCGTAGAGTTGAATTTAGTGTAAACAATTTGTTAACTACGTCCGAAAATATCAAATAAATATTTAAAAATATCCCTTGTAATTTAAACGCTTATATGTTAATATAATAACTGCGTAAGGAAAAATTTCTCTTATTTTCATTATATGAAGAAATAACCCGTCTGACAACGCCCGCTTTCGCGCGGCGATACGCTCTAAGACTTATTTCAATTTCAATTCGAAAAAACCAAAAGCCGCGTTTTTATGAGAAAGGAAACAGCATGACAATCTGGGAATCTATCATATACGGTATTATTCAGGGGCTTACGGAATTTCTGCCAGTGTCCAGCTCGGGACATCTTGCCCTGCTGCAGGCAATTTTCGGGAACGATTTCGGGGACAATTCGCTCTCCTTCAGCGTGCTGCTGCATCTCGGAACGCTGCTTGCCGTGTTTATCGTTTACGCCAAGGACATATGGGAGCTTATATGTTCCTTTTTCACCCTGTGCGGCAAGCTGATACACAAAAAGCACAAGCTTTCCGATTTCACCGTATCCGAAAGAATGGTCATTTTTGTGCTTATCGCCACCCTGCCGCTTATTCCCGCGGCGCTGCTTGACAAGCTTGTCGCCGCCATTTCGGGATATGTGTGGGCTGTGGGAATTATCCTCATTCTGAACGCCGTGATGCTCTACATGTCAGACCGGCTGGCAAAAGAGAATGTGTATCCGGAAGACGTCAAGCCGAGAAACGCGTTATTTGTCGGCATAGTTCAGGTTTTTGCCATCCTGCCCGGACTTTCGAGATCCGGCTCGACAATAACCGCGGGGCTCTCCCAAGGCTTTCGCCGTGAATACGCGGTGAAGTTTTCATTCATACTTTCCATTCCTGCAATTCTCGGCGCCTGCGTGCTCGAGCTTCCCGATTTTATAAGCGAAACGGCTTCAAACAGCGATACGGCGCTCTTTCTTACATACCTTGCGGGCGCTCTTGCCGCGATGATTGTCGGGATACTTGCTATTAAGCTGCTTATAATGATCTCGAAAAAAAGCAATTTCAGAGTGTTTTCTTACTATTGCGGCGCGGTCGGCGCGCTTGCCTTGGTGTTTGGATTAATAAATTTGTTTTGAACGGAATGACCGGTCTTTATAATAGGAAAAATAAAGTAAACCGACGGTTTGTCAAGAATTCCGGTTTTCAGAAAGAAAGGTTATAAATGGCGGAAAAGAAAAAAAGCACGGCTAAAAGTAACAGCGTGCAGAAAAAAAGCAATGCAAAGGGGAAAACAGAGGTTGCCGACTATAAGGAAGGCAAAACGGGCGCGCTTAAAATACCGCGCAACCCGGACAGCCCCGGCAGTCAGATAATGCTCTGCCTTATAGGAATTATAGGGCTTCTGCTTCTTGTGTGTTTCCTTTGTACCGATATGAAGGACGGCTTTTCCGGACTTACCGGACCCGTTGGATACGGGGTGTGCGTGTTTTTTTACGGTCTTTTCGGAATAGGCGCGTACCTTATCCCGATAATGACGTTTATATACGCCGCAATGTGGAAAAGCTCGTTCAGAAGAAACAGACTTCTGTCAAAATTTATTCTTAATTTTTTGGCGATAGTCTTTGTTTCCTCGCTCTTTCACATGATATTTATCGGTATTCCCGACAGCGGGCTGTCAGGCTCAAGGTTTTACGACTTGCCTAATATGTGGAAGCTCGGAGCAAATTTAATAGGAGGGGGCGTTTTCGGCGCTCTTGTCGGCGGAGGGCTTCGCGCCTGCCTTAACGTTATCGCATGGCCTGTTATCATCATAGCGCTTATCGGTATACTTATGTCCATTTTCGAGCTAACCCCGAATATGATAGCGTACTATATAAGGCAGATGCTTGACTCTTCAAGCGAAAAACGCGAAACAAAAAAAGCCCAAAAAGAGGAAAAAGAAGAGCAAAAGAGGAGCAAAAGGGAAGAACAGCGCGAAGAAAAGCTTCGCATTCGCCGCGAGCGTGAGGAAGAACTGCTTCAAAAGGAAGCGGAGCTTCGAGAAAGAGTAAACAATTTTTCCGACGTTAAGCTGAACGGTGACGAGAAGGTCGAAAAGAGCGAGAAGAGCGAAAAGAGCGAGCCCAAAGACGACAAAAAAGACGGCAAAAAGGAGGGCGGCGCTTCGGATACAAGCGCCAAAAGCGCGGAAAATGAAGAATACAGGCTTATCACGCGCAAAAACAAGACAGGCGCCGTCGTGACGAAGGTAAAAAGCTCCGCCACCACCGAGCATAAAACGGTAAATGACGTAAGTCTTGACGACGTTTTTGTCGAAGGAGGAGCAAAAACCGCCTCGGATACTTCTCACAAAAATCCCACCGATATACACGGAAACGAAAAATCGAAAATACCGCAGGAATCCTCTGACTCCGACACTGCCGGAAGCTATGATATCGAGCTTGAGGAAGAGCCCTCCGACTCCGAGCAGTTAACCGATATTTCGGGCAATACTGCGACGGGAGCCGGCACCATAAGCGCAACACGGGAAAAGCTCCTTGAGGATGACGACATACACGAGATAGAAGGAGAAGAAGCGGAAAAGAAGGTATATGTGCTTCCTCCCATAACTCTTCTTGAAGAGAAGACAAGGGAAGGCGGCGAAATGTCCGAAGAGGTGCTTGAAAGAAACGCTCAGCGCCTTGTCGACACGCTCCATTCATTCAGGGTCGACGTGGAGGTCACAAATATCTCCCGCGGTCCCACAATCACAAGATATGAGCTTGTCCCGAAATCGGGAGTGCGCGTGCGTTCTATTGCAAATCTTGTGGATGATATTTCGCTGTCTCTTGAATCTCAGGGAGTGAGAATCGAGGCTCCCATACCCGGCAAGGCGGCTGTCGGAATAGAGGTTCCGAATAAGGACCCCGCAATTGTTTACCTGCGCTCGCTTATAGATTCTGACGCGTTCAGAAATGCGAAGAGCAAGCTTACCTGCTGTCTTGGAAGAACGGTCTCGGGAGAGCCGGTATATCTTGACATTGCCAAAATGCCGCACCTGCTTATAGCCGGAGCCACCGGTTCGGGTAAATCGGTATGCATCAATTCACTGCTTATCAGCCTTTTGTACAAGGCGACACCCGACGAGGTCAAGCTTATCTTAATAGACCCCAAAAAGGTCGAGCTCGGCGTTTATAACAAGCTGCCTCACCTGCTTGTGCCGGTAGTGAACCAGCCGAAAATGGCAGCCGGCTCACTTGCGTGGGCTGTTACCGAAATGGAGCGCCGCTTTGAGCTCATCGAGGAAGCGGGAGTGCGCAACATAGAAGGCTACAACAAGGTCACCTCAAACGACCCGCAAAAGGAATTTTTGCCTCAGATAGTCATTGTGATAGACGAGCTTGCCGACCTGATGATGACCGCCTCTGACGACGTGGAGACCTCGATCGTCAGACTGGCTCAGAAGGCGAGAGCCGCCGGAATGCACCTTATAATCGGTACACAGCGCCCCTCGGTCGACGTTATAACCGGTCTTATCAAGGCAAATGTGCCTTCAAGAATCGCCTTTACGGTCGCCTCAAATACCGACTCAAGGACCATAATAGATATGGCGGGCGCCGAAAAGCTCATAGGACGGGGCGATATGCTCTATGCTCCGGTAGGCGCGATGAAGCCGATACGCGCTCAGGGCTCGTTTGTCAGCGACAGCGAGGTTGAAAGAGTCACCGACTTTATAAGAGAGCAGATGAACGGCACATATGATGACGAAATAATCAGAGAGATGGACAAAAAAGCAAAGCAATGCGGCAGTAAGAAAAAATCCTCACCCTCCGATGAAGGCGAATTTGAGGAAGATCTCGACGAAAAGTTTTATGAGGCCGTGGAATGTGCGCTTCAGGAGGGCAAGGTGTCAACCTCTCTGCTTCAAAGGTATCTTAAACTCGGATACGGCAGAGCGGCAAAGATAATCGACTCAATGCAGAGAATGCGCATTGTCAGTCCGCAGGACGGTCAGAAGCCGAGAAAGGTTCTTATCACACGGCAGGACTGGGACGAAATGTTAATGCGGCTGGAGGATTCTCCCCGCTCCTTCTCATCCTCCTCCTCTTCTTCTTCCGATTCTTCGCATTCGGACGCGCACCCGTCACCAAATGACGAGGACGGGGGTGACTCTTCATCATCCGATGAGGAATATGAGGAATATGACGACGACGCGCCGTTTTAAGGCGGGATATTAAAAAAACACAAAGGACAGGCATTAATGGGAAAGCTAATAGTTATAGAGGGAATAGACGGTTCGGGAAAAGGAACGCAGTCAAGAAGGCTTACCGAATATCTCACGGGCATTGGCATGAACGCTCTGAGGGTTGACTTTCCGAGATACGGCACAAAGGGCGCAATTCTGACCGAAGGATACCTTGCGGGAGAGCTCGGAGACGACCCGTCACTTACCAACGCTTACGCCGCCTCGTTGTTTTTCGCAATGGACAGGTATTGGTCATTTCGAACCGAGTGGGGAAGCTTTTACAAAAAGGAAAACAGCATTGTGACCTGCGACAGGTACACAACCGCCAACGCCCTTCACCAGTGTTCAAAGCTTGAAAAAAAGGAGTGGGAGCCCTTTCTTTCATGGCTTTGGGATACAGAATACGTAAAGCTCGGGCTTCCAAAGCCGGATAAAATCGTTTTTCTTGACATGAAGCCTTCGGTGATTTTAAATCTTATCGACCGCAGGTCGGAAAGCGAAAAACGCCAAAAGGATATACACGAGCACAATGCTGCCTATCTTGAAAAGTGCTATGAGGCGTCGCTTTATGTGGCAGAGAAGTGCTCTTGGGAGCATATTATGTGCTACGAGGGAGACTCTCCAAGGTCTATGGACGATATTTTTTCCGATATACTGCGGGCGGTTCGGGATATTGTATAAGGCAAAAAGACGTCCTATTTAATTCGATTTTTTAATTTTACGTTTTTTGGAGGTCATATGGTATACGTTTTTCTTGCGGACGGTTTTGAAACGGTCGAGGCGCTTTGTCCGGTTGATGTCATGCGCCGCGCGGGTCTTTGTGTGAAGACTGTTTCTCTTAACAAAAACAAATATGTAAAAAGCAGACAGGACGTGACCGTCGTTGCGGATATTTATATTGAGGAGATAAAAAACCTTGAGGGAGTCGAGCTTCTTATGCTTCCGGGAGGAATGCCGGGAACCTTGAACTTAAAAAATTGCAAGTATCTTTTAAGGCTTCTAAAAGAGGCGGCGTCTTGCGGCATAAAGCTTGCGGCGATTTGCGCCGCTCCCTCGGTTCTCGGGGCACTGGGACTGCTTGAAGGGAAAGAAGCTGTTTGCTTTCCGGGGTTTGAGGGAGAGCTTAAAGGAGCAAAAATTTCCGCAAAAAAGGTGGTTGTTGACGGCAACTTTATAACCGGCGCCGGAATGGGAGCTGCTCTTGATTTCGGGCTTGCAATAGTCGAAGTCCTGCTCTCAAAGGAAAAAGCAAAGGAAATAAAAAGCTCGGTGCTTGCCGACTGATACATTTGGAAAAAATAATTATCGGTATGTATTACAGTATAAGAGAAGAGAAAATTCGGCTCAGAAAAAAGTTTTCCGATACGAGAGAAATGCTTGACGAAGCCGAAAAGGGCAGAATGGATAAGCTTATTTTTGATAATTTCACAAGTCTTGTGTCTTACAGATATGCCGACACCTTGCTTATGTATTATCCGAAAAGCAAAGAGGTTGACACTCTGCCGATAATCAAAGCGGCTCTTGCCTCGGGGAAAAAGGTGGCGCTTCCCGTTTGCCATGATGACGGATATGAAATGAGTTATTCTTATATCGGGTCTCTTGAAGACCTTGAAAAGGGAAAATACGGGATACTCGCCCCGAAAAAGGACTGCAAAAAATTCATAAAAGAAGACGTTCACAGAAGCATAATAATTGTGGTGCCCGCGCTTGCCTTTGACAACAAGGGCTACAGACTCGGGTACGGCAAGGGATATTATGACAGATACATGGACGGGCTTGTCGCCGTCTCGGTAGGTCTTGCATACTCTCAGTTTGTCGTGGACGATCTGCCGGTCGGCAGATATGACCTTGCCTGTAATCTTCTTGTCACCGAAAAGGGAGTGAAAATAATTGAAGTTCATAAGTAAATCCTCTTTTTTGGCGCCGCTGTCGGTGATGGCGATGCTGCTTATGCTTCTGATTTTTGATCTTTTGGGTATAACCGACGAAAACAGCGCTTCGGCTATCCTTATATCGGTTATTGTTCTTCAAATAGTTGTATTTGTGCTTCCGATGGTGTTTTACGCGCGCTTAAAAGAGATAAAATATACAAAGGACGTAATGCTTCGTCCCTTTGCGTTTTCGCGTTTGGGACTTGTTGCCGCCCTGCTCGGAGTGATGATAACCGGCACTTTCCTAATAAATGTCCTGCTGTCTGCAAATTCAAACGGGGAGGGCGCGGCGGCGTCCGAACAGTATCTTGCAATCAGCGCAAACGGCGGTATATTTCTTACCGTCATGGCGGTCTGCGTTGCTCCGGCGGTTTGCGAGGAATTTGCTTTTCGAGGGGTGCTTTTGGCGGAATACAGAAAATACCGCGCTTTTCCCGCCTGCCTTGCCACGGCTATTTTGTTTGCGGCGGTGCATTTGGATCTTGATTCCTTTGTGGCAAACGTTTTTTGCGGGTTGATTCTCGCTTGGCTCGTTATTGTTACAAGGTCACTGCTGACCTCAATGCTGCTTCACGTGCTGTACAATATCTGCGTCGTGTTTTTTATCCCATATTTGTGGCGAGTCACCCTGCAGCCGCTCGGAACGCTGTTTATAATATTTGCGTTTGTCGCAATATTCCTTATTTGCCTTGCCATCGCTCTCGGAGAAGCGCAGGCGATATACGCAGAGTACGCCCGAAGCCCTTTTATGGAAAATGAAGCACCCGACAATAAAATGGGAATCACGCAGGGGCTTTGCCGCGTGCTGCTTTCACCCTCATTTCTTTTGTGCATAATAGCTTTTGTCATTGTGTCGCTTGTCAGATGACACGAAAATAAGTTACCGTCGGTTAAAAAATTAAGAAAGGAGCGCCAAATATATATGAATGAAAAAGAATTGCCGCATGAGGATGTGTCGGAAAACTCCGCCAAGGAAAATGATAAAGGCGAGGAAAATGATAATAAAGAAGGCGAAAATAACGCCGCAAATTCTGATAAAAGCAATATGAGCGGTAAAAAAGAGGATATTTCTCTGCAAAACGGGATAGGTTATGATCCGACGATTTTTGAAAGCTCATCCGATATTACCGAGGGAATTTCCTTTGCGCCAAACGAAGGCGAGTCTCTTGCCGATATTTCGGACGTTGCCGATACTTCGCTCGCTTTTTATGACCTTTCCGAAAAAAAAGAGGAAGAAAATAAGAAAAAAGTCAAAAAGAAAATAAAATACAAGGTTATAAGAGAAAGGGGAGGCTCTGTTCGCAGTATTGCCTTTACCGTCTCGTATATTGCCGCGGTTCTCGTATGCGCCGTCGTTTTCGGCTACTTCATAATTGTTTTTATGAACGACGTATTCGCTTTTTCAAAGGATAATACAGAGGTTCAGATAACAATCACAAGTACAAATATGACGCTTGATCAGCTGACCTCGATGCTCCATGACGAGGGTATAATCGAATATCCGTTTTTATTCAAGCTTTACGTCAAAATGAAATATGACAATCAAATATCTGTGAAGGAAGGCACCTTTACGCTCAGCCCCTCCTTCAACTACGATAAAATAATATATGCCCTGAATCCCACGCCCAAACGCACAGAAGTGACCCTCACCTTTAAAGAGGGCATTACCACCGATGAGCTAATAGATATTTTTGTCTCAAACGGAATAGGCACGCGGGAGGGCTTTGAAAAGGTTATTGAAGAAGGAAATTTTGACTATTGGTTTTTGGACGATCTAAAAACCGGTGAGGACAGATATTATCGCCTTGACGGGTATCTCTATCCCGACACATACAGATTTTATTCCGATTCGACCGAAGAGGAAGCAATAGTAAGGCTCCTTACAAACTTCAATAAAAAATTCGGAGAGGAGTACAGCGCCAGAATAGAGGAGCTCGGACTTACGGTAGACCAGGCGGTCATATTGGCGTCGATGATAGAGGCTGAGGCTTATTGGGTCAACGATTTTCCGTTCGTCAGCGCAGTGTTTCACAACCGCCTGAACAGCTCGACGTTTAACGGCAAATTCGACAGCGACGCGACGGTTCAGTATGTGCTTGCCCATGAATACGGAGGACGGCATGAGGAGCTTACCGCAGAGGATCTTGCAATAGAAAGCCCTTATAATACAAGACTATATGAAGGCTTCCCGCCGGGACCTATCTGCAATCCGTCGCTTAACGCCCTGAAAGCGGCTATATATCCCGACGAAGAGTGCGGATACTATTATTTTGTGACCGACAACGAGTTTTATTGCCGCTTTGCAAAAACTCAGCGCGAACACGAAGCAAACGTCGCGGACGTACTCAGGGAAAAAGAAGAAAACTGAGTGAGCTTTCCTTGTCGGAATATAATAAAAAGCTTATAAATCTTATCATAAAAAGGACGGCACAAAGGCGAAAAGCCTTTATGCCGTCCTTTGCGGCGGCTTATTCTGTTTTGCTTTTTTAAAGCTCCGTATTCATACAATCCTTCTGTATGTACCGCTTCCCACAAACTCTATAAAGCCTCTGTCTCGCAGCAATTGCAGTTGTTGTCTGATTTTCGCTTTGATATTGTTATTATCGGGATATTTCTGCGAGAGCGCTTTTTCAAAAGCATAAACCTGTTCAAGAGAAAAAACATCGTCGGGAATAGCATTTACACATCTGAGGATATCAAAAATCCAGCCTCTTGACGATATATTCTTCATTTCAAGCTTCCCGCTTAAAGCAGTCTTGTTTACTACCTGTTCTTTATCGGAAATAACTCCGTCCGAGATAATGCCGATCCTGCCTTGAATCGGTATTTTATCAAGCAGGATGTTGCAGCCTACCCAACCTGCGCGGCGAGCCGAATCGGAAAGCGGTGCTCTCTTTTCTATTATATCCGGATGAAAGAAATATTTCGGAACTACTATCAAATTATCAACAATCATCCGATCCAGCGAATATCCCATAAACAAAAAATCGGGATTGCTGTCCGAGCTTATTCTCGAAATCATGGTGGCATAAGCTCCGTCGGGCACCTTTTTGCCGATTACTCCGTTCTTGCTTTTCAATTCATACTGATTTTTGCACATAGGGTAATAGAAATCCGCAACGGGCTTGTTATTTTCAAAATGTTCAAGCCTTACATATCCGCATCTCGGGCAGAACATATTGTTATAAACCCAGCTTTCGGTCAAAACTCTTGCTGATTGGGAACCGGAATGGTAGCCGTTCGCAACTCTGATGTCAAGACTCAAATCCATACGTTTTTATTTCGTCCTCTCCGGAGTAAACCAAAATATGCGCGCCCTTTCGATGCATATCATCTGTAAAGTCGCTTTTTCAATACTTATATTTTCATTTCCGTTAACCTGAAGCTTTATAGTAATATTATATTCTATATCTCGAATAATAGCAATACCGTTTTTCAAAATAGTTGTAAACTTTTTTGTCCCGCACAATAATAATCCGCCCGCAAGTGCGGGCGGATTATGGTGCATTATATAGTTATTATGATATATCTTTTCCCGACTCTCAGTCGTCGTAGTCGATCTCGTGGTCGATGATGTTGCCGTTAAGGGCGTTTATGGTGTACTCGTATTCAACTCCGCCCTTGTAGAACTCAACCTCGTATACCATGACTCCGTCGTCGCGCTCAAGCTTTACTTTTTTGAAGCTTATGCCGGAGGTTGAGGAGGAAAAGCCCGCGTGGTTGAGAGCTATTTCCTTCGCTCTGTCCATTCCGATGTAAGTATCGCCGCCTTCGGGCTTGACATCTGAGGGGGGAACGGTGCTCTTTATCTGCTCGGCGTCTTTGCTGTGCACCGCGCCGTTTATCGCGTTGATTTCGTACTCATACTCATATTTTGAGGTGTAAAAATCTATCTCGTAAACTGCGATTCCGTCGTCGATGTCAAGTACGCTTTGAGTGAAGGTTACCTCGGCTGCGGTAAGACCTGCGTCTTTGAGCGCTGCCGCTTTTGCGGCTTCAATGCCGATGTAGGACTGGGCGCCGCCCTGGTTGCCGCTGCCCCCGCTGCCTGTCCCGGAATTGGGGCGTGCTTCGATATCGCGGCTGAGAATTTCGCCGGTGAGTGCGTCAATATCATAGTCGTATTCGTTCGAGGTAGTGTAAAATTCAATCTCATAGACGTCTCTGCCGTCGTCTTTGTCAAGTCTTGCTTTTGTAAAGGTCACATCCGTCGCCGTAAGTTTCGCGTCGGCAAGTGCCTTGGCTTTTGCGCTTTCAAGTCCGATGTAGGACTGCGAGCCGCCCTGCTCGGGTGTTGCGGGATCGGTCGTTCCGTTCGGGCGAAGGTCAACATCCTTGCTGTGCACCGCGCCGGTTGCAGCGTTTATTTCGTAATCGTACTCGGCAGTCTCGGTGAAGAACTCTATCTCATATACGTCAATACCGTCATCTTTGTCAAGCTTTTGTTTGGTGAATGTGACCTGCGCTGCGGTAAGTCCCGCGTCCTTGAGAGCTACTTCCTTTGCGGCGTCAATACCGATGTATGACTGTGTGCCGCCCTGATTTCCGCTGCCTTCGTTGCCTGTTTCCGTGTTGCCGCGGTATTCGACATCGCAGCTGAGAACCTCGCCGGTGAGGGCGTCTATTTCATAGTCGTATTCATTTGAGGTCGAGTAAAATTCGATTTCATAGACGTATCTGCCGTCGTCCTTGTCAAGCTTTGTTTTGGTAAAGGTGACGTCTTTGTCGGTAAGCTTCGCATCGGAAAGAGCTATGCCCTTTGCGCTCTCCAGCCCTATAAAGTTCTCGGGCTGGGTTGTGCCGGGATTGTCTGTTCCGCTGTTATTTCGCTTTTCAATGCTTTTTTCGACAACATTGCCGGTGAGTGCGTCAATATCGTAGTCGTATTCGTTGTCGGCGGTGTAGAACTCAATCTCGTAAATCGCTCTGCCGTTATCTTTGTCAAGCTTTTGTTTGGTGAATGTAACCTGCGATGCGGTAAGTCCCGCGTCCGCAAGTGCTTTTTGCTTGGCGTTTTCGATACCTATATAGTCTTTCTCCGAATTTGTGTCGGGTGTCGAACCGCTCTTACGAAGCTCGACGTCCTTGCTGTGTACCTTGCCCGTGGAGGCGTTTATTTCGTATTCGTACTCATTGGTATCGGTGTAAAACTCGATCTCATAGACCGCAACGCCGTCGTCCTTGTCAAGCTTTGCTTTTGTGATTGTCACCTCCGACGCAGTAAGTCCCGCATCGGTAATGGCGATGTTCTTTGCCTCGTCGATTGAAATTGTGGCGCCTACCTTTGAGCCGCTCGGAATACCGTTTTCGTCCGCAAGGTCAACTTCTTTTTTGACAACCGAGCCGTCGGAAGCTTTGATGCGGTATTCGTATTCAACGCCGTCCGCAACAAATTCAACTTCATAGACGAACTGTCCGCGCTCATAATCAAATTCAACACGAACGTTTTGCGCCGAGGCGGGGTCAACGCCCGCGTCTGCGAATGCAAAGTTCTTTGCGTGGTCCTCGCCTATAGAGGAGCTTTGCGCAATGGCACCGGCTGCAAACGCGCCGCCGATCCCCACTGCCGCAACAATTGCGATAATGCAGATAATTGTTATGGCAGCCTTTTTCGGTGTTTGAAATAATTTCTTAATACCGGTCATAATAATTTTACCGTGCCTTTGCTTTGCAAAGGCTTTTCCTTTCTTAAATATTTTTTTGTTTTTTGTTTTTGTTTTTTTCCTTTCGGGAGCTTGGAGAGATTTTGTTTGTCTTTCTCTTTGTGTCTTAATTATAGCGGTCAAAAATTAAAATAACATTAAAAAAACAAAAAATCAAAAATTTTTTTAAAAAAATTTTCGGGGCGAAAATCTGCCCCGGGCATTTTGAATATTAAAAGGTGTAATTCCGCTTTTTTATGGTTTTTCGGCGGTTTTTAAAGATTTTTAATAATAAGCCCGAACGGGATGAAAAGGGCGATAATTAAAATATCGGGTATTTGCCGCAAAAAAATCAAGCAGTGCAAATTAAAAATTTGCACCGCTCGGGGGTTTAAAAATCAATTTTATATTTTTCTGACGGGAAGAGTAATCTTAAACGCGCTTCCTTTGCCAAGCTCGCTTTGTACGCTTATTTTTCCGCCGTGAAACACCGCTATCCTGCTTGCCATTGCAAGCCCCAGTCCCATGCCCTCGCCGCTTCTTGAGCGGTCGGACTGATAAAAGCGTCTGAATATCTTTTCCTGTTCCTCCTTTGCAATACCGATGCCGTTGTCCTGAACAGTAACCTCAATTTGCCCTTCAAGCTTTTTGAGTTTTACCTTTATATATCCGTCCTTTTTTCCGTAGCGGTATGCGTTGCTTATTATATTTGTAAAAAGCCTTGTCAAAAGCTCGGAGTTGCCTTGGAGCGCGGCGCCCTCTTCAATCTCGCGCTCGAGCGTGATGTTCTTTTCCTTTATTAATGCCATATCGTCGCAAAGGGAGGAAAGAAGAGCGCTAAGGTCAATGGCTTCGATTTTGTACCTGTCGGGACTGACCTCAAGTCTTGTAAAGCTCAGCATACTGTTTATAAGCTTTGACATTTTGCGGCTCTGACGGTCGATAACGGTGAGCGCTTCAAGGTATTCCTCTTTTTCACGCGGCTTTTCAAGTATGTATTCGCACTGCGCCGATATCACCGACATGGGGGTGCGAAGCTCGTGAGAGGCGTCCGAGGTGAACTGTCGCTCTGTCTCAAAAGACTTTTCTATCTTGTCGAACATTTCGTTGAAGGTGGCGGCAAGCTTGTGAAGCTCGTCGTTTCCCGGTCCGAGGTCTATACGTTCTTTGAGGTTGCCCTCCCGCCCGATGCGGTCGGCGGTCTCTGAAATCTGCTTAATTGGGCGAAGCGCGTTGCGCGCTATTAAGTATCCTCCCACCGAGGCGCAAAGCACAAGAAGCGGCATAACTATGAGCGAAAGTCTTGTTATCAGATTGGTCTGCGCCATGCCGCGCTCGCTTGAAACCACTCCGCGAAGCCACAAATCCTCAAGTCCTCGGTCTGTGAGCTTTCGGTCGAAAATATAATAAGTCACGCCGTCAGCCTTTTTTTGCTGTATCTGAAAATCTACAAAGGAAAGCTCTGAGGACTCGCGGTAAATGGGGTTTTCACCATACATGAACATTCCCGAGGAGGTGTAAAGCGCGGTAAAGACCTCGTTGACCTCGTCAAGAAAGTCGTTGTCTATTCTGAGATAGCCGCCGTTATATTCCACAAAGCGGTCGGGAGAGCTTTTTATGTCAATGCCGTCTATGTTTCGGTAAAACTCAATTTCAACCGTGTTTTCGTCGACCGCGCTTATCAGAGTGTCCCGTATTTCCTTCTGACCTATTGCGTGCGTTATGTAAAGCAGCATAAAGGATGTGAAAAGCACTACAAATATAAGCGCCGTCGTGAACCAAAGGGTGATTTTAAGCCTTATGGAAAGGTGCTTCATTCGACATTTTCCTCCCGTATCACATAGCCGCTTCCGCGAATGGTGTGTATCAGCTTTATCGGATTGTCGCCGTCTATTTTCTTTCTTAAATAGCTGATGTATACGTCAACCGCGTTGGTGCCGCCCTCATAGTCGAAATTCCATATGTGATCTTCGATCTTTTTGCGGGGAAGCACAATTCCCTTGTTGTGCATTAGGTATTCAAGAAGGGCAAACTCCTTAGCGGAGAGCTTTATGTCCTTGCCGCCCCTTGTCGCTTTTCTTGCCGCAAGATCAAGCGTAAGGTCGCCGACAGTGAGAATATTGCCGGTACTTCCGAATGATATTCTTGTCATAGCGCGCAGGCGCGCCATAAGCTCTTCAAAGGAAAAGGGTTTGACAAGATAGTCGTTTGCGCCGCAGTCAAGCCCCTTTACACGGTCCTCAACCGCGTCCCGCGCGGTAAGAAAAAGTACCGGCGTGGTCTTTCCGGCGCTTCTCAGAGCCGAGAGAACCTTGAATCCGTCCGCCCGAGGCATCATTATGTCGAGTATCACAGCGTCATAATCGGTGTAGGAGAGTATGTCAATAGCCTCCTGCCCGTCGTAGCAGCTGTCGGTAACGTATCCCTCGCTTTGCAGCTTCTTTCCGATTATCATGTTAAGGTCCTTTTCATCCTCTGCTATAAGTATTCTCATCTTTATATCACCTCGACTTTAGTATATACCTTATTTATTAAAATTTCATTAAAATTTTGCCGCTTTACGTTTTTTATAAAAAATAAAAATTTCCGCCCTTTTTTGCGCCTCGCGCAAAAAAAGGGCAGTTGTCGGTTTATCCGTTTTATTAAGAATACGTTTTTATAATGCTCTCGGCGATATCGCTGCGCGAGACGCAACGGTCCATAGCCTGTTTTTCGATATATCGGTGGGCGTCGCTCTCGGTCATTTTGAGGCGCTCGATAAGTATCCATTTTGCTCGGTTCACCGTGCGTATTTCCTGCATCTTTTCTTCAATCGACACGGTTTTCTTTTCAAGCTTTCTGAGGCGACATTCTGTGGAAATCATAAAGTCCATAGCCTCTGAAAACATCTGCTTTGACATGGGCTTCGGCATTACGTAGACTCCATGTTCGTACACTCTGTTGTAAACCGCCTCGTAAAGCTCGGCTTTTACCAAAAGCAGACAAATGCCGTTCTTTTCACTGCAAATGTCAATAGCAAGTCTTGTGCCCACGTCGTCGGGCAGGGGAGAGTTAATAATAACAAAATCGTAGCGCCGCTCAAGAAATGCCCTTTTTGCCGCGCTTACGCTCTCTTCAAACCGCAAGGGACTGAACCTTGAATCGGGGAGCAGGCTTATAAGGGATTTATTGAAGCTGTCTGAAGCTGATACCGCAAGAACGCTGTAAACAGGTTGTTCTAAGCTCACTTGCCGCCCTCCTTCTGCTTATTTGTATTTTATGATGCGGGATTATTTTGCGCGGACAAAGTATTTCTGTGCAAGACTGTCCGGCAGGCATTTTTTTATAAAATCGCTCTTTTGCGCAATTTCGCTTGCCTCTTCAAGCGAAGACGGGAGCTTTTTTAAAGGCGCACCGTCCTTTACCTCTGCTTGGCATAAATCCGTCTCGCAAGGAAAAGGGGGATTTGTTTTGTTTTTTATTCCGTAGAGCGCGGAGTATATTACAAGCGCCAAGGCAAGATACGGGTTTGCCGTCGGGTCGGAGGAGCGAAGCTGTGCGCGGCGGTAATTGCCCGAGGCGGCAGGAACGCGTATAAGCTGAGAGCGGTTTTCATACGCCCAGGAAATGCAGGAGGGGGCGTTGAATTTTCCGAAACGGCTGTAGGAATTTTTTGTTGGATTGAGAAAAACGGTAATATCGGGGGTTTTTTCGATAAGCCCCGCTATGATATGGGGCAGAAGATCGTCTCTTGCCCTGCCGTTTGCATCCTTGGCGGAAATATTGATATAAAAGCCGTTTCCGGGCTTTCCCTCAAGAGGTCTTGGCGAAAAATCAGCCCACAGACCGTTGCGGTGAGCCACGGTTTTGACAACTGTTCGGAAGGTTGTGGCGTTGTCGGCGGCTGAAAGAGGGTCTGAATAGCAGAAATCTATTTCGTTTTGTCCGGGTCCCGCTTCATGGTAAGAGCTTTCGGGGCGTATACCCATCTGCTCCAAGGTAAGGCAGATCTCACGCCGCACGTTTTCCCCTCTGTCCTCGGGGGCGATATCCATATATCCCGCCTCGTCATAGGGAATGCTTGTGTTTGCTCCGTTTTCATCAAGCCTGAAAAGATAAAATTCGGTCTCAGCCCCGATATTGAACTGAATTCCTTCCTTTTCGGCATCCTTAACCGCTTTTATAAGCAGTCCTCTCGTGTCATTTTCAAAGGGTCTGCCGTCGGGATAGGTAATACTGCCGAAAAGGCGCACCACTCTTCCGTGGTCGGGGCGCCAAGGAAGGACTGAGAGAGTGGAAGGGTCGGGACGGATAAAAAGGTCGCCCGTTTTTAAAGTACCCAAGCTCCCGATTGCCGAGGCGTCGAAGGCGATACCTTGTTCAAAGGCGCGGGACAGCTCTCCGGGCATTATCGATATGTTCTTTTGGACGCCGTATACATCGCAGAAGGCGAGACGGATGAACTTAACGTCCTCCTCGCTGACAAACTGCATGACCTCCTGTGCCGAGTATTTCATCTTATTTACCGTGCCTTCGTGGCTTTAAAGGCTTTCCTTTCGCTGTAATTTAATTTGCAACGTACATCTGCTTGTACGGATTTTTTGTATCGGGTGTTATTAATGTAAAAGGAGAGGAGATAATTTCCTTTTCGTCCTTTTCAAAGAGCGTGCAAAACTCGTGTATTTCATTGTATATCTCGCTGATGTCGGAATCGGAGGCGGTTTTGACATGCACTTTTGCCGGAAAGGCTACACCTTCGCATTTGCCGCGCAGAAACATCATACCGCCGTGCATACCGGTGCAGGGAAAGTTTCCGACAATCTTTTTTCCGTTGCTCTCAAGCCCCAAAACGGCGATTTTTCCTCCCGCCTGATACTCTCCGAGAAAGCTTCCCGCGCACCCTCCGATGACCATAACGGGAACCTTATCTTTATACGCCTTCATGTGTATGCCGGCGCGGTATCCGGCGTTGTTTTTCACAAATATTTTTCCGCCCCTCATGGCGTATCCCGCGGCGTCTCCGATATTTCCGTGAATTACTATAGCTCCGTCGTTCATGGTGTCGCCCACGGCGTCCTGAGCGTTGCCGAGGACGTCTATCACGGCGCCGTCAAGATAAGCGCCGAGCGCATTGCCGGGTATGCCCTTTATAACAAGATGGAGCTTTTCTGCGCCCGAGGCGATAAACCTTTGCCCGAGGCAGTTTATAAGCGTTATGTCTTCCTTGCCCTCTCTTATAAGGTCGTTAAGCTCCTTGTAATCGAGCCCTGCGGCGTCTATTACTGTCATTATACCACACCTCCGAATTTTTTTCCACGTATTTCGGGAGAAAAAGCTGCAAAAGTTGCACTTTTTTTCAGCAGATCAAAATTTATTGTGTCAAGAGGCACCCTGTCGCGGATAAGAGAGGTGTAAATTCCTATTTTATCTGTGTCTCCGATGAACATAAATCCGCAAAGTCGGTTGTCTTTTGTGAAAAGCCGCCTGATTTTGCCTTCCGACCTTTCCTCGTATATTTCTCCGCCTTGCTCCTTTGTAAAATAGCTTCCGGCGCTCAGAGCGTGGAGCCCGAAAAAGCCGATGGCGTTCATCGGAATGCCCTTGTCAAACACATACTCCCCGCCCGCCATATTCACACCGGCGCAATAGCCCTGCATATAGGCGTTTGGGAGAATGGCAAGCACGCGGCGCGCGCCAAGCGATATGTCCATTCCTTCTGCGCAGTCTCCCGCGGCATATATACCCCTGACTGTGCTTTCCATTCTGTCGTTTACGATAATTCCGCGATTTACCTCGGCTCCGGCCGTCTTTGCGGCAGAGGTGTTCGGGCGCACTCCGGCTGCCATTATGACAATATCAAAGCCTACTTTTTTGCCGCTTCTCATCAAAGCCTCGTTTTCTTCAAAGCCTTCGACAGTGTCGCCGAGCATAAAGCTCGCATTGTGTTCCTCAAGCTTTTTTTGCATAAGAGCTGCGCACTCATCGTCAAGTATGCTTGAAAGCACACGTGCGGCAAGATCGCAAACCGCAATGCTTTTCACACTTTCGCAAAGTCCCTCGGCGCACTTTAAGCCGATAAGTCCCGCGCCTATTATGAGAACGCGGCTTTCTTTGCCGACAGCCTCCTTTATTGCAGTAGCGTCGTCAAGCGTCATGAAGGTAAAAAGCTTTTTTACCTTCTCAATTCCCGCTATCGGGAGCATTATGGGAGAGGAGCCGGCGGCAATGCACAAAGCGGTGTAGGGCAGGGTCTCCCCGCTGTCAAGGGTGACGTACTTTTTTTCGCCGTCAACAGAGAGGGCGCTTTTGCCGTAGAGTACGTTGCAGGCGTTCTTTTGGTAAAAATCCGCCTCACGGTAGCCTATTCTTTCGGGTACGGCTTTTCCTTCAAGGTAATAGGAAATAAGAGGACGGCAGTACGCCGGACGGTTTTCCTTTGATATAACGGTTATCGGAGTTTTTCTGTCAACACTGCGTATTCCTTCAATACAGCCCGCCGCGGCGGCGCCGTTGCCTATTATAACGTATTCTGACATTTTGTTCACCTTTCCTCATAAACAATTGCCCCGTTGGGACAGCCCGCGGCGCAGGCGGGACTCTCACAGGAGTTTTCAATGCAAAGCTCGCATTTTGTCGCCACACCGTCATTTCCTTCGGTAAGCGCGCCGTAAGGGCAGACGAGAATACAGGTAAGACAGCCCACACAGCGCTCTTTATCGACGGTAATAACGCCGTCCTTTGATTTGAGCGCCCCCGAAATACAGCTTTTTACGCAAATCGGGTCGGTGCAGTGACGGCAGGAGATGGCAAAGGGCACCTTTTCGTCCCCGTCGATGTGTATTCTCGGATATATTGGTTTATCTTTCAGGGCAAGCGCCATGTCAATTTTTCCCGAATTTGCAAAGGCGCAGTTATATTCGCAAAGGTGACATCCGAGACACCATTTTTCGTTTACATAAACTCTTTTCATTTTATGACTATACCTTTCGTTAATCTTATAAACGAAGCTTATTTGGACGCGTGCGGCTCGCCTTATTCGCCGGCGTGAGCTATGCCGAGTATCGAAAGCTCTCTGTCGGTAAGTCCGACTCCGCGAAGCATGAGACGGTTGCCGCGAAGGCTTTCTATCGAGTTTATACCCATTCCGCCCATAAGCTCCATGATTTCATGCCTCCAAGCGGTCATGAGATTTACAAGCCGGCGGCTTCCGATGTCGGGATTGAGGCGTTTTACAAGCTCCGGATTCTGAGTTGCAATTCCCCAGTTGCACTTGCCGCTCTGGCAGGTGCGGCAGAGATGACATCCGAGAGCTATAACCGCCGCGGTTGCAATATAGCAGGCGTCCGCGCCGAGAGCTACCGCCTTAATAACGTCGGCGGCGCTTCTGATGCTTCCTCCGGCGACAAGCGAGACGTTGTTTCTTATTCCCTCATCGCGCAGTCTTTGGTCAACCGCGGCAAGGGCAAGCTCTATCGGTATTCCCACATTGTCACGAATCCTTGTGGGAGCGGCTCCGGTACCTCCCCTGAAGCCGTCAATGGCGATTATGTCGGCTCCGCTTCGCGCAATTCCGCTGGCAATTGCCGCGATGTTGTGAACCGCCGCAACCTTGACTATAACAGGCTTTTTGTATCCTGTCGCTTCCTTTAATGAAAAGACAAGCTGTCTTAAATCTTCTATTGAATATATGTCGTGGTGAGGGGCAGGCGATATGGCGTCAGAGCCTTCGGGAATCATTCGTGTGCGCGAAACGTCGCCGACGATTTTAGCGCCCGGAAGGTGACCGCCGATTCCCGGCTTGGCGCCCTGTCCCATTTTAATCTCTATCGCCGCACCGGCGTCAAGATATTTTTTATGAACTCCGAAACGTCCCGAGGCTACTTGAACTATTGTGTTGTCACCGTAGCAGTAAAAGTCCTCGTGCAGTCCGCCCTCTCCGGTGTTGTAGTATATTCCAAGCTCGCTTGCCGCCCTTGCAAGGCTTTCATGCGCGTTGTAGCTTATCGAGCCGTAGCTCATTGCGGAAAACATTACGGGCATTGAAAGATGAAGCTGTGGAGGGAGCTTTGTTACAAGCTTGCCGTTTTCATCCCTTGTGATTTTTTCCGGCTTTTTACCGAGAAAAACCCTTGTCTCCATAGGCTCTCTCAAAGGGTCGATAGGCGGGTTTGTCACCTGCGACGCGTTAATTAATATCCTGTCCCAGTAGACGGGCAGGGGCTTCGGGTTTCCCATCGAGGAGAGAAGCACGCCGCCGCTGTTTGCCTGCTTGTATATTTCCTTTATCGTATCGTCCTGCCAGTTGGCATTCTCGCGCAGACGGCAGTCGCTTTTCACGATTTTAAGCGCGTGCGTGGGGCAGAGCGAAACACAGCGCTGACAATTGACGCATTTGCTTTCGTCGGAAAGCATCATTTTGCTCTCTTTTTCGTAAATATGCACTTTATTTGCGCACTGCCGCTCGCAAACTCGACAGCATATACAGCGCGACGGATTTCTTATAACTTCAAATTCGGGATATATGTAAATGTCCGACATTAATTGCTCACTCCTTTACCTTAACTATTACAGGCTCTCCGCCGGCGGGGGCGTATATGTTTTGAACATCAGGCTCCATGACGCGTATTGCCGCTTCCTCGCTTGCAATGTATACCATATCGTCCTTTTCTCCGACCACCATCGAGCGTAGCTTCAAGCGGTCGTTGAGCGCCATAAGTCCGCCGTCAAAGCCGAGCACTATCGAGAAGGGACCGGTAATGAGCAGACTGGGGAAGACGGTGCGAAGGAATGAAAGCTTCTCCCGCTCCTGTTCATCCTTGCCCTCTATTGTGCTCCAGAAGGGAGCGGCAATAACAGACGCCGTCTCGGAGAGGGTGAGATGCTGAACTCTGAGTAAATAATCCATAATGTACGTAATGACCTCGGTATCGGTTTTAAGCGTACACTTATATCCGAACATCTCAATAAAGCGACGGTTTGCGTCATATGAGGATATCTCGCCGTTGTGCACCACCGAATAGTCAAGCAGGGTGAACGGGTGAGCGCCTCCCCACCATCCCGGGGTGTTTGTGGGATAGCGACCGTGTGAGGTCCAGCTGTAGCCGAGATACTCTTCAAGCTTGTAGAAAACGCCGACGTCCTCGGGAAAGCCCACCGCCTTGAAGGTTCCCATGTTCTTTCCGCTGGAGAATACGTAGGCTCCCTCCATTTCGGTGTTTATCTTCATGACCGTGCGCGCCACAAACTCCTTCTCGTCAAGCTGTAAGGAGAGAAGCACCGATTTAAGCGGCGCCACAAAATACCTCCATATTATAGGCTCGTCGGTTATCGCCGCTATCTTTCTTGTCGGAATTATCTCGGATTTTACGATTTCAAATCTTTCCTTTAAAAACTGCTCACAGTTTTTTCTTGTGGCTCTCTCGTCAAAAAACATGTGAAGGGCGTAAAAATCCTTGTATTCGGGATATATGCCGTATGCGGCAAATCCGCCGCCCAGCCCGTTTGAGCGATCGTGCATCGGTTTCATGGCTTCGCTTATTATATTTCCCGGGATTCTCTTTCCCTCTCTTGAAATAAGCGCCGCAATGGCGCAGCCCGAAGGGATCCTCACCTGACCTTCTTTTTCCATAATTGCTCTGCCTTCCTTTCAATATGAAAAAAGCAAAGACGTACATTCAAGGCAGAAAAATCTGCTCTCAAATGAACGCCTTTGCTCATCTTCGTATCATTATACACGACAAACCTCCATTTGTCAATAGCTATTTTGCAAATAATCGGATTTTCGGCATTTCTCATTATTTTCCAAAACAAAAAATAAAAAATTTTTTCAAAAACCTATTGACAATCTGAAAATTCGGGTGTATAATGCATAGCGTTAGGGCAAAGGCGTCCTGCAAGAAGAGTTTCTTGCGGGGCGAATTTTTATTTTAAAGCGCTGACCGTTTTATTGCGGCGTACATATAATGTAAGCAAAGCGATTTTAACTAAATATGTAACTAAAGGCAAGGGCGTCTTAATTACAAGGCACCCTTGCCTTTTCATTTATAACACAAACAAAAGGAGATTAAATCATGGGAACAGTATCAGAGTATTTTGGAAGCATGGTTTTTGACGACAGAGTGATGAAGGCTACACTTTCGGCAAAGGTATACCAGTCGCTTAAAAAGACAATCGACGAAGGCACACAGCTTGACCTCGGAGTTGCAAACGCCGTGGCAAACGCTATGAAGGATTGGGCAGTCGCTCACGGCGCAACGCATTACACGCATTGGTTTCAGCCGCTTACAGGTGTGACGGCGGAAAAGCACGACGGCTTTATTTCGCCCTCTCCCGACGGAGGAGTTATAATGGAGTTCTCGGGCAAGGAGCTTATAAAGGGCGAGCCTGACGCTTCCTCATTCCCCTCGGGCGGACTTCGGGCAACCTTTGAGGCAAGAGGATATACCGCTTGGGACCCCACCTCATACGCCTTTATTAAAGGAAAAACACTTTGCATCCCGACGGCGTTTTGCTCATACGGAGGCGAGGCGCTTGACAAGAAGACCCCTCTTCTTCGTTCTATGGAGGCGCTCAACCGTCAGGCAATGAGAATACTTAAGCTTTTCGGAAACGACAGCGTAAAGTGCGTTCGCACCTCGGTAGGACCCGAGCAGGAATATTTCCTTATTGACAGAGCGCTTTATGAAAAAAGACGTGACCTTCGCTTTACCGGCAGAACCCTGTTTGGTGCAAAGCCTCCGAAGGGTCAGGAAATGGACGACCACTATTTCGGAGTTATTAAGCCGAGAGTCGAGGCGTACATGCAGGAGCTCAACGAGGAGCTTTGGAAGCTCGGAATACTTGCAAAAACCGAGCATAACGAGGTGGCGCCCGCTCAGCACGAGCTTGCCCCGATATACAGCACCACAAATATAGCGACAGACCACAACCAGCTCACAATGGAGATTATGCAGAAGGTTGCCTCCCGTCACGGACTTGTTTGCCTGCTTCACGAAAAGCCTTTTGCGGGCGTCAACGGAAGCGGTAAGCACAACAACTGGTCGATAGCTACCGACACGGGCGTAAACCTTCTTTCACCCGGCGACACGCCTTATGAGAATGCTCAGTTCCTGCTCTTCCTTTGCGCCGTTATAAAGGCGGTTGACGAATATCAGGATCTCCTCCGTATTTCTGTCGCAACGGCAGGAAACGACCACCGTCTGGGAGCCAACGAGGCGCCTCCCGCAGTCGTTTCAATGTTCCTTGGCGATGAGCTTTCGGCAATTCTGGACGCTATTGAGAACGACAAGCCGTACAGCGCGGCTGAAAAAACTCAGATGAAGCTCGGCGTTGACGTCCTTCCCAAGTTCAACAGAGATACAACCGACCGCAACCGCACCTCTCCCTTTGCATTCACGGGCAACAAGTTTGAGTTCCGTATGCTCGGCTCCTCAAACAGCATAGCGTGCGCCAATATCATGCTTAACAGCGCTGTTGCCGAGAGCCTTAAGAGCTACGCCGACAGGCTTGAGAGCGCAGAAAACTTTGAGGAGGCGCTTCACGCCCTTATCAAGAAGACAATAAAGGATCACAAGAGAGTAATCTTTAACGGAAACGGCTATGACGAGTCATGGATAAAGGTTGCGACAGAGGAAAGAGGACTGCTCAATTACCGCACGACTCCCGACTGTATGCCTCACCTTCTTGATAAAAAGAACGCGGATATGCTTATATCCCACGGCGTGTTCTCGGAGGCGGAGCTTAAATCCCGCTGTGAAATAATGCTTGAAAACTACTGCAAGACGGTTATTATCGAAGCAAACACAATGGTGGATATGGCAAGAACCGAAATAGCTCCCGCCATTGAGGCTTACATTTTAGAGCTTGCAAAGACAGCGGCGGCAAAAAAATCGCTTGACCTTCGTCCCTCCTGCATTTATGAGAACGGGCTTGTCAACAAGCTTTCAACCCTTGTCGAGTGCATAGCGACAAAGACAGACGAGCTTGAAAAGGCGCTTGTTGAGATTAAGTCGATAGGCGATATTATGGAGATGGCAAACGCCATTCGTGACAAGCTGCTTGTAAAAATGAGCGAGCTAAGACTCCCCTGCGACGAGGCGGAGACGCTTACCGCAAAGAAGTACTGGCCCTTCCCGACATACGGAGACCTGCTTTTCAGCGTTAACTGAAATTAAATACCGATCTAAAGCCACCCCCGCTTCATACGGAGGCGGGGATGCTTTTTGAAAAATTAAATTTAAAGAGGTGGATTTTATCATGGCTTTGGAAGAAGTAACGTCACTTGTAAACGATTCGCTGTTTGCCGTGTGGTTTTTAATAGGCGCGGCGCTGGTGTTTTGGATGCAGGCGGGTTTTGCAATGGTTGAAGCGGGCTTTACAAGACCGAAAAATACCGGAAACATTATAATGAAGAACCTTATGGATTTCTGTATCGGAACGGTTGTCTTTATTCTCATAGGCTTCGGACTGCTTATGGGCGAGGACCTGTTCGGATTTATCGGAGAACCCGGGTTTGATATTTTCACAAAGTATCAGGACTTTGACTTTTCGAGCTTTGTTTTCAACCTTGTGTTCTGCGCAACGACCGCAACAATAGTTTCGGGCGCAATGGCTGAGCGCACAAAGTTTCTTTCATACTGCATTTACTCTGCGGTCATTTCGGCGCTTATTTATCCTATCGAGGCTCACTGGATATGGGGCGGCGGCTGGCTCTCACAAATCGGATTTCACGATTTTGCGGGCTCCTGCGCAATTCATATGGTAGGCGGTATTTCCGCTCTTGTGGGCGCAAAAATTCTCGGACCGAGAATCGGAAAATTCAAGAGAGACGAAAAGGGCAAGGTTGTCAAGGTCAACGCCTTTCCCGGTCACAGCATAGCGCTCGGTGCTCTCGGCGTGTTCATTCTCTGGCTCGGCTGGTACGGCTTTAACGGCGCGGCGGCTACCTCTGTAGATCAGCTGGCGTCAATCTTCCTTACAACTACCGTTGCGCCTTCCGTGGCGACGGTTGTGTGCATGATATTCACATGGATAAAATACGGCAAGCCGGACGTTTCGATGTGTCTTAACGCCTCTCTTGCGGGACTCGTTGCGGTTACCGCCGGATGTGACGTGACAGACGCGCTGGGTGCTGCAATAATCGGCGCGGTATCGGGAGTGCTTGTGGTATTCGGAGTGTGGTTTCTTGACCACGTGCTTCATATCGACGACCCTGTGGGCGCGGTTGCGGTACACTGCTTCAACGGCATTTGGGGAACAATTGCCGTAGGACTTCTTGCCACCGACACAGCCCCCGGCTATTCGATAACAAACGCTTCGGGAAAGACGATTGAAGGTCTTTTCTACGGCGGAGGCTTTGAGCTTCTCGGTATTCAGCTTCTCGGCTTTGCCTCGGTTGCGGCATGGACGGCAATCACAATAACGATAGTATTTCTTATAATCAAGAAAACGGTCGGAATAAGAGTAAGCAAGGAAGAGGAAATTACCGGTCTTGACGCTACAGAACACGGTCTTCCCTCGGCATACGCGGGCTTTGCGATGCTTCCCGAATACATAGACGCGGACGAGGCTCCTATCGTTGTTTCGGGCGATACGCCGGTTGCGGAGGCGGTTGAGGTCAAGGCGGTTCCCACCTTTGAAAAGAAGAGCGCTCCGGACGGCGTGAAGATCACAAAGGTTGAAATTGTCTGCAAGGAAGCAAGGCTTGAGGCGCTCAAGAACGCCATGGTTGCAATAGGAATAACCGGCATGACCGTTTCGCACGTGCTCGGCTGCGGAGCTCAGAAGGGTAAGCCGGAGTTTTACAGAGGAGTTGAGGTCGAGCCCTCGCTGCTTCCCAAGGTTCAGGTTGACATTGTGGTAAGCAAGGTTCCCGTAAGCGCGGTTATTGATACCGCCAAGAAGGTGCTTTATACCGGACATATCGGAGACGGCAAGATATTCGTTTATGATGTTGAAAATGTTGTTAAGGTGCGTACCGGAGAAGAAGGATACGACGCACTTCAGGACGTGGAATAAAAATATTTTACGGGGGAGGCTTTTCCCGAAAGGTTCCCCCTTGGATTTTCAAACCCCTTACATTTTTTATCGAAAGTTTTTGAATGGGGCATGGAGATAACTTTCTGACAAAAGTTATCTCCGGGGGAAGCTTTTTCCCAAAAAGTTCCCCCGTCAATGGCTTATGCCGGTCTGCCTTTCTTGTCTTTTTGTCCTTTTTCGCCGCGTTCTGCCTTCCTGCGGCATGCTGTTCTCTTGCAAAGAGGCAAAAAGGCAGACCTGACATATATATTTGCGCCAAGCGCGTTTTACGATTAATTACAATTAAATATTCAAATACATTTAAAAGCGTTTGAAAAAAGAGAAGTAACCTAAAAGCATTGCCCACAGAAAATTGCGAAAAAGATGGGAACGCATGGCAATTTTTAGGTGAATAACACTTTTTGAGCTGCAATCTGAAAGGAAATTTCCAAATAAGTGCGCCGTTTCGTCCTGCGTTATGCGACAAAGTCTTGACATAGGCTCGGAAATGAGATAAAATATAGGTGGTACCGCGAGTACAGCACTTGCCCTATACACATGCTGAAAAATAAAGTCGCATTTTGCGGCGGAACGGAGTTTGTAGTTATGTGTTCAATAATGGGGTATTGTGATGGCGGCGCCATCTTTTCTGTGTTCAAGGAGGGCTTTGACAGAACGATAAGTCGGGGACCCGACGACACAAGGATTGTCGACACCGGCAAGGGCCTGCTTGCCTTTCACCGCCTTTCGATAATGGGACTTACGCCCGAGGGAATGCAGCCCTTTTATCTTGAAGGCAGTTATGCGGTATGCAACGGGGAGATATACGGCTTTGAAAAACTGAAAAGAGAGCTTGAGAATAAAGGATACGCCTTTAAAAGCGATTCGGACTGCGAAATTCTTCTTCCTCTTTACAAGGAGTACGGAGTTTCGATGTTCGAAAAGCTTGACGCGGAGTTTGCCTGCATAATATTTGACGGAAGGACCAAGGAGTATATAGCCGCAAGAGACCCCATCGGAATACGTCCGCTTTATTACGGGTATGACGAAAAGGGAGTGATAGTTTTTGCAAGCGAGGCAAAAAACCTTGTGGGAATTGTCGAAAAAATCCTGCCTTTTCCCCCCGGACATTATTACAAGGGCGGAAGGTTTGTATGCTACCGCGACATAACAAAGGTCGACAGGGTTATAAAAGGCGATATTGACACTGTGTGCCAAAGCATAAAAGCAAAGCTTGTCGAAGGGGTCAAAAAGCGCTTGGTATCCGATTCTAAGGTCGGCTTTCTGCTGTCCGGCGGACTTGATTCTTCACTTGTGTGCGCAATTGCTCAAAAGAACTGCAAGGAGAAGATAAAGACCTTCGCTATCGGCATGAGCGAGGACGCAATCGATTTGAAGTACGCAAAGCAGGCGGCGGATTTTATCGGAAGCGAGCACAGAGAGGTTATTATCACAAAGGAAGACGTGCTTTCCTCGCTTTGGGACGTGGTGTATCTGCTCGGTACGTACGACATAACGACAATAAGAGCGAGCGTCGGAATGTACCTTGTATGCAAGGCGATACACGAAAGCACCGATATAAGAGTTTTGCTGACAGGTGAAATCTCGGATGAGCTTTTCGGATACAAGTATACGGATTTTGCCCCGAGCGCAGAAGAGTTTCAGAAGGAGTCGGTGAAGCGAGTGTCGGAGCTTCACATGTACGACGTGCTGAGAGCCGACAGGTGCATTTCGGTAAACTCACTTGAAGCGAGAGTTCCGTTCGGCGACCTTGATTTTGTATCCTACGTTATGGCAATAGACCCCGAAATGAAGCTCAATAAATACAACAAGGGTAAATACCTGCTCCGCTACGCCTTTAACGACGGCAGCTATTTGCCCGACACGATTCTCTGGAGAGAAAAGGCGGCGTTTTCCGACGCTGTCGGACATTCGATGGTCGATTACCTTAAAGAGTACGCGGCGAGCCTCTATACCGACGCAGAATACGAGGAAAAAAGAAAAAAATATACACACGCAGTCCCGTTTACAAAAGAATCGCTGCTCTACCGTGAGATTTTTGAAAAGTACTATCCGGGTCAGAGCCAAATGGTATCCGACTTCTGGATGCCCAATAAGAGCTGGGAGGGATGCGACGTGGACGATCCTTCCGCAAGAGTGCTGAAAAACTACGGGGACAGCGGAAAATAATAAAACAGTCAAAAATTTAAAAAAATATATACAATCCGATAAAGGAGAAAAAAACAAAATGGAAAAAAGAGAACAGCTTTACGAAGGCAAGGCAAAAAAGGTATTTAAAACAGACGACGAGCAGCTGCTCATAGTGTCCTACAAGGACGACGCCACCGCATTTAACGGTCTGAAAAAAGGGACCATAGCGGGCAAGGGCGTTATCAACAACAAAATGAGCAACCTGCTTATGCAGAGACTCGAAAAGGCGGGAGTACCCACGCACCTTGTTAAGGAGCTAAGTGATAGGGATACGCTTGTAAAAAAGGTGACTATCGTTCCTCTTGAGGTGATTATCAGAAACATTTCCGCTGGCTCTTTTTCAAAGAGATACGGCGTTGAGGAGGGAATAGTTTTCGACGCTCCCACAATTGAGTTCTCATACAAGAACGACGAGCTCGGAGACCCGCTTATAAACGATTACCATGCGGTAGCGCTGAGACTTGCCACATGGGAGGAAATCGAGACTATTAAAAAATACGCCTTTAAGGTAAATGAAGAACTCAAGGCCTTCTGGAACGAATGCGGAGTCACAATTGTTGATTTCAAGCTTGAGTTCGGCCGCCTTAGCGACAATACAATTGTGCTTGCCGATGAGATAAGTCCCGACACTTGCCGCCTCTGGGATTCCAAAACCCACGAGAAGCTTGACAAGGACCGCTTCCGCAGAGATATGGGAGGCGTTGAGGACGCTTACATCGAGGTAATGAAGAGGCTTACCGAACACATATAATACATATCGGCAACCGACAAAACAATAAAACATTACACAAACACAAAGGAGTATTTTTGCTATGTCTAACTGCGCAATCGTCGGAATCAACTGGGGTGACGAGGGAAAGGGAAGAATGGTTGACTATCTGACCGAATCCTATGATGTGGTCGTCCGCTATCAGGGAGGAGGAAATGCGGGTCATACCGTTATAAACTCACAGGGGAAATTCGCCCTTCACCTTCTGCCTTCAGGAATATTCCGTAAAGGGGTTGTGAATATTCTCGGCAACGGAGTAGCCCTTGACCCCGAAAGTCTTTGGATTGAAATGCGGGATGTTATTTCAAAGGGGGTGCCGCTCACTCCCGAAAATCTAAAAATCAGCGAGCGTGCCAGCCTTCTCATGCCATGGCACAGAGAGCTTGACTCTCTTGAGGAGGCAAGGCTTAAGGATAAAAAATACGGCTCGACAAAGCAGGGAATCGCACCCTTCTATGCCGACAAATATCAGAAAAAGACCGTGCTTGCGGGAGAGCTGTTCCACCCCGAACAGCTTAAAGCGCATCTTACCGACCTGCTTGAATGGAAAAATTTAACGCTTACCGGCGTTTACAGCGCACAGCCGTTTAGCTATTCCATGCTTGAAGAATGGTTAAATAATTATTGCGAAAAAATAAAACCCTTTATAACCGATACCGGAGAATTTCTGAGTGAGGCTCAAAAAGAGGGAAAGAATATACTTTTTGAGGCACAGCTCGGCTCGCTTCGTGATCTTGATTACGGCATCTGCCCGTATACCACCTCTTCAAACACCACCGCCGCATACGCTCCCATAGGTTCGGGGCTTCCCTCGGCGAAAATCGAGAATGTTGTAGGCGTTGTAAAGGCGTATTCGACCTGCGTCGGAGAAGGACCGTTTGTCTGCGAAATGTTCGGAGACGAGGCGGAAAAGCTTCGTCTGGCGGGAGCGGAATACGGAGCCAAGACCGGACGTCCCAGAAGAGTGGGACCGCTTGACATTGTCGCCACAAGATACGGAGTTGCGGTTCAGGCGGCAACCGAAATAGCGCTTACAAAGCTTGACGTACTCAGCTATATGGATAAAATTCCGGTCTGCACGCATTATTTGGTTGACGGCAAGCGTACAGATAAATTCCCGTTCCCCTCGGTGCTTGACTCGGCTTCCCCCGTTATTGAGTATTTTGAGGGCTGGGGATGCGATATAAGCGGCGCAAGAAGGTGGGAGGACCTGCCAAGCGCGGCTCAGCGTTATGTCCTCTTTGTCGAAGAAAATATAGGCTGTCCGATAACCTACGTTTCTGTAGGACCGGAAAGAGAAAGCATTATTATAAGAAAGTGAGCGTGTGAGAATATGACGGATATTTATGAATCGCCGCTTTCCTCGCGCTACGCCTCGCAGTATATGCTCTCGCTCTTTTCCTCGGATACCCGCTACCGCACCTGGAGAAGACTTTGGGTATCGCTTGCAAAGGCGGAATCCGCGCTCGGACTTCCCATTACAAAGGAGCAAATAGAGGAGCTTGAAGCGCATATTGAGGACATCGATTACGAATACGTAAAGGAAGACGAGAAAAAGGTGCGCCATGACGTTATGGCACACGTGCACGCCTACGGAAAGGTGGCGCCCAAGGCGGCGGGAATTATACACCTCGGCGCCACAAGCTGCTACGTCACCGACAACGCAGACCTTGTGATATATCGGGACGGGCTGGTCTATCTTCGCGGCGAGCTTTTGAAGGTAATTGCCAACCTTGCCGATTTTGCAAAGAAATACCGCTCGCTTCCGACTCTCGGTTACACTCACTATCAGCCGGCACAGCTTGTGAGCGTCGGAAAACGCGCCTGCCTTTGGATACAGGACCTTCTCTCCGACCTTGAGGAAATTGACTTTGCGATAAAGAATATAAAATTCCTCGGCTGTCGCGGAACCACCGGAACCGAGGCAAGCTTTGTCGATTTGTTTGCCGGAGACGGTGAAAAAATCGATAAGATGAACAAAATGATATCTTCCGATTTCGGCTTTGAGCAGTGCTTTGACGTGTGCGGTCAGACCTATCCCAGAAAGGTTGACTCAAGAATACTGAACGCGCTTTCATCGGTTGCTCAAAGCTGTTACAGAATGGCAAACGACATAAGGCTTCTCCAGCACGACCGTCAAATTGAGGAACCCTTTGAGAAAAACCAGATAGGCTCCTCGGCAATGGCTTATAAGAGAAACCCGATGAGAAGCGAGAGAATATGCTCTCTTGCGCGTTACCTTATGGCAGACGCCTCCAACGCCGCAATGACGGCGTCGGTTCAGTGGCTTGAAAGGACTCTTGACGACTCGGCAAACCGCCGTATATCCCTTCCCGAAGGCTTTTTGTGCGCAGACGCCATTCTCCGCCTTGCACAGAACGTCACCGACGGGCTGAGAGTGAATGAAAAAATAATCGAAAGAACGGTTATGGAGTATCTTCCCTTTATCGCCACCGAAAATCTAATGATGGAGGCGGTGAAGAAGGGCGGCGACCGTCAGAAGCTTCACGAAATAATAAGAAGCTGTTCTATGGAGGCGACGGCAAAAATGAAAAACGGAGAGGACTGCGACCTACTCAGCCGTCTTGCTAAGGAAAAGGAGTTCACCCTTGACGAAAACGAAATGAAAGCGATGCTCGAGCCCTCGCTCTACATCGGGCGCTGTCCCGAGCAGGTGGACGCGCTTCTTTCAAAGGTATATCCCTTAATCAAGGATATTTCAAGGCAGAATGCGGAAATAAACCTTTAAACTTTCAAATAAACAATAAGTGAAGGCAATTATTTATGGAAGAAAAAATACTTGTGCTTGATTTCGGAGGACAGTACAATCAGCTTATTGCAAGAAGAGTCAGAGAACAGCATGTTTTTGCCGAAATTAAACCGTACAACAAAATAACACCCGAGCAAATAAAAAACGAAGGGTACGGCGGAATTATTTTCACCGGAGGTCCCAACAGCGTGTATGACGAGCGCTCGCCTCACTATGACCCGAGTGTTCTTGAGCTTGGTATACCCGTGCTCGGAATATGCTACGGCGACCAGCTTATGGCGTACATGACAGGCGGCGAGATTTGCAGTGCAAAGGAGGGAAGCGAGTACGGAAAAACAGTGCTCCACACCCTTGACGACAAGCTTTTTAAGGGAGTACCCGAGGAAAGCGTCTGCTGGATGAGCCACACCGACTATGTGAAGGTTCCGCCAAAGGGCTTTCTCATAACCGCCTATACCGACAAATGCCCCTGCGCCGCCATGTGCGACGAGGAGAGAAATCTTTACGGCGTGCAGTTTCATCCCGAGGTCACTCACACCGAGTTCGGCAAACAGATGCTGCGTAATTTTCTCTTTGATATATGCAAAATGAGCGGAACATGGCTTATGGAGGACTTTGCAAAGCGCTCAATCGAGAAGTACAAGGCAAAGCTCGGCGACAAGAAGGTGCTTCTTGCCCTTTCGGGAGGAGTCGACTCCTCCGTCGCCGCAGTGCTTTTAAACAGCGCGATAGGCAAAAATCTTACCTGCGTTTTCGTCGACCACGGACTGCTCAGGAAAGACGAGGGGGACTTTGTCGAGAAGACCTTCAGGGAAAAATTCGGCATGAATTTAATAAGAGTCAACGCCGCCGAAAGATTTTTGACAAAACTTAAAGGCGTTACCGAGCCCGAAAAAAAGAGAAAAATAATAGGCGAGGAGTTTATAAGGGTCTTTGAGGACGAGGCGAAAAAGCTCGGAAAAATCAACGTGCTTGTTCAGGGAACGATATATCCCGACGTCATTGAAAGCGGGCTCGGGGACTCGGCGGTAATCAAGAGCCACCACAACGTGGGAGGACTTCCCGACGTTATCGCCTTTGACGAAATAGCCGAGCCTCTTCGTGAGCTTTTCAAGGATGAGGTCAGAGAGGTAGGCACAAAGCTCGGTATTCCATATGAGCTTGTCTGGAGACAGCCCTTCCCGGGACCCGGACTTGCCGTGCGCGTTATCGGTGAGATAACAGAAGAAAAGCTTAAAATACTCAGAGAAGCGGATGCGATTTTCCGCGAGGAGGTTGCAAACGCGGGGCTTGAAAGAATGACTAACCAGTATTTTGCGGTGCTTACCGACACAAGAAGCGTTGGAGTTATGGGAGATGCCCGCACCTACGGTAATACAATAGCCCTGAGAGCGGTCACGACAGATGACTTTATGACGGCAGAGTGGACAAGACTGCCCTATGACCTTCTTGAGAAGGCAAGCAGTCGCATAACAAACGAGGTCAAGGGCGTTTCAAGAGTCGTGTACGACATAACCTCCAAACCCCCCGCAACAGTTGAGTGGGAATAAGTTGAGAAGTCGTAAAAACCCAGTATTTATGCGGGTTTGCAGACTTTCGAGAGGTCTTTTGA
>CANRMP010000011.1 GCA_947631765.1 uncultured Clostridia bacterium | reverse complement strand
TTGAGCATAATGGCTCCGCTCTCGCCTACCGCCGTGCTTGCCATTTGGCATAGCACTTCAATTCAAATAATAATCCAAACAACAAAAAAGTCCTCGTTTCGCGAGGATTTCTTTGTTCAGCATGACGGGCATGCCGTCATGCTGAACAAAGCCTATTCTCAAATACTGAAAACAGGCGTATATTATGTTGGCCTTATAGTTATTAATCTTTTCGTACAATTTGATTGTCCCTGATAAACTTAGCAACAGTCATTCTATTGACCTTAAAAATTCTCGCTATTTGTGACTGTGAAACCCCTTGGTTAAGTAGGTCTGCAATCGTATTCTCCTTACCTGAAAGCTTGACACGGCTCGAATGCCTCCCTTTGGGTCTGCCCAGAATTATGCCTTCCGCCTTTTTCCTTGCCAGTGCCTCTTTTGTCCGCTGAGAAATTAAATTTCTTTCTATTTCTGCCGACAGTCCGAAAGCAAAAGCTAAAACCTTGCTTTGAATATCATCTCCCAATCGATAATTATCTTTAATGGTCCAAACTCGACAGTCTTTATTCATGCAAATGTTCAATATTTCCATAATCATGAATAGGCTCCTGCCTAACCGGGATAACTCAGAACAAATAATGATATCATCTTCTTGGATTTTCTTTAATAGCTTTCCCAATTCCCTCTTATCATAATTTTTTGTTCCGCTGATAGTTTCTTCAATCCACCCGTCAATTTCCAATTTTTCTTTCAAACAAAACTGCTCTATTTCAAATCTTTGATTTTCTACAGTTTGCTTATCACTACTCACACGTATATAACCGTACACCATCATAAACGCCCTCGATTCTTCGCATAAATTATTTGAGCGTTTAACATTCGATTCGCTTTCGGCATCAGTATTATAGCACAGTACGTGATATTTGTCAATGACGCTTCACGCCGCCTACGGCGGCGGCTCGAAAATACTTTGCTTCAGGCTCAAAAGCCCAAAATGAGCACATATTTCCCGGACTAAATTCCATCGCATTTTTCCCATAGTAAATTACACCGCAAATTTCACTGTGGAATTTACTTTGAGAATCCACACTTTTTCCTTTTCTCCTCGCAAGCTTTACTGCCGATTGACTTTTCCGTGCTTCTTGTGATATAATATTCATGAGAAAATCTCCTTTGGTTTTGGTTTCTTTTGTTTGACAACTTAATTATACCATACCAATGATAGATTTTCGCTTTTTATTTTTTATTGGTTTATATCATTTTAACACGTACGTTCCTGCGATTGTTTACAAAAAATTTGAAAGCGTCGCATTGCAGCGACGCCTTTTTCTTTTAAGCTATGTGTGAACAGCTACGCTCCTTGCGGACTTTAACCGCAGACCGACGGTATGGACGTCATACACCAAAAAGGCCGACCTGCTTCGGTCGACCCTTTGAATTTCTGCCCTGTTTGATTGCAATATATCTGTATTCGTGTGTATGCAAGACCCGCGCGGAAGCGCGAGAAACACTGCATGTCATGTAAAATTGGTCAATGATATGTGTCGCCGTCGGGGACAATAAGGAAATTTATCTTATCATAGTGACCGAGGGGCACAACATCATACATCGAGCAAACGCTACATGTCAGCACCAACTACCCCCTGCCGTACAGCGGCGCAGTCGATTATATACCATCTTATTGGAAGCTATACGATGGCATGTTACCTACGCACAAACACATGCTCATTCAGTCAAGGTGCTGTATATCTCGATTTTATTGTTATTGAACGTCCCGAGCAAACCTTCCTCGTCTTCGACGTAGTCTTTATTCTCCACATATGTGCCGCTGCCGTCGTCATTGTAGAATTTGCCGTCTGTATATTTGAAAACAAGGTTTTCCTTTTCCACCGGCTCTTTAGCATAGTTTTCGCTACCCTCATCGGCAAAGCTTGCAAGGTATTCCGTATACGCGTCACGCAGCTCGGTCTGACGCTTGACATCGGTAGCATTCTCGATAAGCGTTGTCAACGACGGAATGAGTATTGCCATAAGTATCGTAATAACAGCAAGCACAATTACAAGCTCAAGCAGAGTAAATCCCTTGTTTTTCATAAAATCAGCTCCTTTGTGTTTTTTATTTCATTATAGCACAAAATATTTGAAAATTCAACGTTTTTCGCGTAGTTTGTGTGAAAAAATAAAAACGGTGAATTCACAAAATAAATTCAACAGTGGAATTTGCGATGAATTTTACCGTGAGAAAGAATTTGCGGTGGAATTTAGTTCGGGAAATCTATTTCTCAGGCTTGTTTGTACCGTTTTTCAACTTGGCGCCATCTCTTTTTTAATTGTTTTAAATTTTTTTAAAGTAAATCCGTCTTTACACGAGGCAAATTAAATTAAGACAAGTACATTATATTTTTTAATTTATATTGTCAACGGTTAATTTAAACAAAATATAATCGTTATTTGTCATAATACTCGGATTTTTAGTTATTAAATGTTTATGCTCAAGGGCTACGGCGCCTATAATGAGGAGCGTTTAAAATTTCACATATTTCATTTTGTTTTATCAGGCAAGGGCTTGGCAAGCATCACAATTCCAAGCAGTGTGCCGCGCTCGGCTTTTCCGCCTTCTCCGGCTGCACGGGGCGTTGCCGAAAAAGGTTTGGAGGCATGGCGGAGGCAAAAAAGAAAAATTAAAAAGCCGAAATATTTTTTTGCCAAAAGGTTTGCAATATTTGCGGGAATATGTTATAATAACTGTGCTAAAATAAAAACGGTCAAAATGACCAAAAAGGAGAGAAAAATGAAAAAAATTATCTCAATCATTCTGACCCTTACCACCGCGGCGGTGTTCGCGTCGTGCGGGGGGGGGTAATACCGGAAATACCTCTGACCTGTCAGGCGTAACGGGGACGACTGCTCCGACAGTAACGACAGATCCCACTCAATCACAAGAGCCGATTCCCGACAGCCAAGGCTTGCTGTACGAGTTGAACGAAGCAGGCGATGCGTACACGGTTGTCGGAATTGCGGAATCCGCAAATTCCGATATTGAAATTCCGGCAACGCACGAGGGACTGCCGGTGACGAAGATTGGTGCACAAGCCTTCTATTGCTGCACAGATCTGACAAATATAAGTATTCCTGACAGCATAACAGAAATCGGTGAGGGTGCCTTTTATGCTTGCAGCGAGCTTACAAGTATCACGGTTGCCGAAGGAAATCCCGTATATCACAGCGCAGGGAACTGCGTGATTGAAACGGAAGGGAAGGTTCTGATTTTGGGTTGCAAAACCAGCGTGATTCCGAGTGACGGTAGCGTGACAAAAATTGACGCTTTTGCCTTTGAATACTGTCTTACAAGCATAACGATACCTGACAGCGTTACGGCAATCAGTGAGTTTGCTTTTTATGCTTGCAGCGAGCTTACAAGTATCACGGTTGCCGAAGGAAATCCCGTATATCACAGCGCAGGGAACTGCTTGATTGAAACGGAAGGAAAAGTTTTGATCTTGGGTTGCAAAACCAGCGAGATCCCGAGTGACGGTAGTGTGACAAAAATTGGCGACTATGCCTTTGCATACTGCGAAGGGCTTACAAGCATAACGATACCGGACAGCGTGATAGATATTGGCTACTCAGCCTTTTGCGGTTGCATTGGTCTTGTGGGTATTACCATTCCGGGTAGCGTGGCAACAATCGGCGAAGAAGCATTCGCTTGGTGCGAAGGTTTGACAAGCATCATCATCTCGGACGGCGTGACGTCAGTCGGCAGTAGTGCCTTCTCAAATTGCATCAGTCTTGCGAGTATTACCATACCGGGCAGTGTGAAGACAATCGGCACAACTGCCTTTGAAGATTGTACGGGTCTGAAAAATATCACCATCTCGGAAGGCGTAAATGAGATTGGCAGCTCTGCCTTTAAGGGTTGTACCGCTCTTAAAAATATCACTATCCCGGGTAGTGTGGCTACAATCGGTTACGATGTCTTTGATTACTGTACGGGGCTTACAAGTGTAACAATCTCCGAAGGCGTGAAAACGATCAGCGGCTCTGCCTTTGCTGGTTTAACAGGTTTGACAAGTATCACGATACCAAGCAGTGTGACAGAGATCGGCGAGAACGCCTTCTTTAATTGCTCAGGGCTTACAAGTATCACGGTTGCCGAAGGGAATCCCGTATATCACAGTGCGGGTAACTGCCTTATTGAAACGGAAGCAAAAGTTCTGATTCGGGGTTGCAAAACCAGTGAGATTCCAAACGACGGCAGTGTAACAGAGATTGGTGAGAATGCCTTTGCCGGCTACACAGAGCTTAAAAGTATAACAATTCCGAACAGTGTAACTGCAATCGGCGACTACGCCTTTCAAGGTTGCACGGGTTTGACAAGTATCACGGTTGCCGAAGGAAATCCCGTATATCACAGTGCGGGTAACTGCCTTATTGAAACGGAAGCAAAAGTCCTGATTTTGGGTTGCAAAACCAGTGAGATTCCGAACGACGGCAGTGTAACGAAAATTGGCGACTATGCCTTTAGTAATTGTACAAGTCTGAAAAATATCACGATACCAGACAATGTAACTGTAATCGGCGACTACGCCTTTAGTAATTGTACAAGTCTGAAAAATATCACGATACCAGACAATGTAACTGTAATCGGCGACTACGTATTCAACAACTGCACAGGTCTTACGAGCATAACGATACCGGACAGCGTAACAACAATCGGCGACGGAGCCTTTGCATCCTGCGAAGGGCTGACAAGCATCACGATACCGGACAGCGTTACGACAATCGGCGACGTGGCGTTTTGGGGCTGCACAGGTCTTACAAGCATAACGATACCAGACAGTGTAACTTCAATCGGCGACGTGGCGTTTTGGGGCTGCACAGGTCTTACAAGCATAACGATACCAGACAGTGTAACTTCAATCGGCGACTCCGCCTTTGAAGATTGCACAGGTCTTACGAGCATAACGATACCGGACAGCGTAACAACAATCGGCGACGATGCCTTCGCATGGTGCACAGGACTGATAAGCATAACGATACCGGACAGCGTAACAACAATCGGCGACGGAGCCTTCGCATGGTGCACAGGACTTACCGACATTTATTATGGCGGTAATGAAACTCAATGGGCAGAAATTGCTGCGTATGCCGAAGTTCCCGAAACCGCAACTATACATTACAACAGCAAATAATAATAAATCCCCGACTCGGGCTCCGAGTCGGGGATTTTTGACGCCGGGGTGTGGGGAACGGTTTTTATTGTTCGGGGCTTGGTTATTTTTCGGAGAATGATATCATAAAAATTTTCAAGGGAGCTATATCTTGCTTGCTGTACGGCTCTTATAAGTGGCTTTTGAAAGGTAATGTGTTTCTTCAAAGGGAGCAGCAGGGCGATTTTTTTCCTCAAAAGAAGAAAAAGAATCGAGGCAATAAATCTTTTCAAAGGAAGTAAAAGCCACAAGGCAATATATCCCTTAAAAGGCAGTAAAAGGCTTAGTATGACGGAAAAAAATCAAAAAGTGATGCAAACGCGATTTTTGTATCAAATTTTTAGAAATCTGAAAATATTATCGACAAACGCAAAAAAATCTGCTATAATATATATGCACATAAAGACCGTGAATCAAAAGACGGAAATTATCGATTTTGAACAAAAAGCCTAATGATCAAAGGGGGTCGGCGCAAAGGTACAATGAGAAAGAGAACATTCAGAGGCGGGGTACATCCGCAGGACGGCAAGGAACTGTCAGCTTCGATGCCGATAAGAAAGGTGAGCGCCGAGGGCATTGCGGTTTTTCCGCTCACAAAGCATATCGGCGCGCCCTCGGTTCCGACGGTTGAGGTCGGACAGCGGGTGCTTGTCGGCACCCTTATTGCCAAAGCGGGCGGATTTGTCGGCGAAAACATACACTCTTCGGTGTCCGGAACGGTTAAGGCTATAGAAATGCGACCCTCGGATAACGGAGCCAAGGCTTTGTCCGTCGTCGTTGAAAACGACCGACTTGACGAAAAGGCGGAAGGTTACGGCAAGGCGCGTGCTTTAGACAGTCTTTCGCCCGAGGAAATTAAAAACATAATCACCGAGAGCGGAATTATCGGAATGGGAGGCGCGGGCTTCCCCCTTTCGGTGAAGCTTTCTCCCAAGCCCACGCAGAAAATCAGATACATAATTGTCAACGCCGCCGAATGCGAGCCGTATATCACCTGCGACCATCGGCTGATGCTTGAGAGAGCGGACAAGGTCATAAAAGGCGCCAAGGTTCTTAGTAAGCTCTTTCCGGGCTCCAAGGTGCTTATCGGCATTGAGGAAAACAAGCCGGACGCCATACAAAGTATGACAGAGCTTTCTGCAAACGAGCAGGACGTTGAGGTGGTGCCGCTCAAAACCAAATACCCGCAGGGAGGAGAGAGAATGCTTATTTATGCTCTCACCGGCGAAAAGCTGAATTCCAAGCTTCTTCCGGCGGACAAGGGGTGCATAGTGTTAAACGTTTCGACCTCTGTTGCGGTATGCGAGGCGGTGCTTGAGGGCAAGCCAGTCACAAGCCGTATTGTGACGGTAACGGGAGAGGGAGCAAATTCTCCCTGCAACCTTGAGGTGCCTGTGGGAATGATGCTTTCCGACCTTATTGAAAAAGCGGGAGGAATAAGCCCCGATACCAAAAAGCTTATTTCGGGCGGTCCGATGATGGGAACCTCTCTTTCTTCGACCGACGTGCCGGTTTACAAGACGTCCAGCGCCTATGTGGCGCTGCTCAAGGACCGTCTTGCAAGCTCGACAACCACCGAATGTATTCGGTGCGGAAAGTGCGCGACAGTCTGCCCAGAGCGCCTTTTCCCGGCAAGACTTGCCTATGCGGTAAATTCGGAAAATTATGAGCTGTTTAAAAAATACGGCGGAATGGAATGTATCGAATGCGGAAGCTGTGCGTATATCTGCCCCGCAAAGCGACCGCTGGTGCAGGCCATACGGTACGGAAAATCGGAGGTGCGCAAGAAAAAATGAATACACCCGACATAAGATTTAACATATCAAGCTCTCCGCACTTTCGCGGAAAGCTTACCACAAGAGGAATAATGCTCGACGTGCTGATTGCTCTTGTGCCGGTATGCGCTGCCGGAATATTTGCGTTCGGGATATCGGCGCTTATTGTGATTCTCATTTGCACACTCAGCTGTGTGGCGTTTGAGTTCCTTTACGAAAAGCTTATGAGACTGCCTGTGACTGTCGGCGACCTTTCAGCGGCTGTCACGGGAGTGATACTTGCCATAAACCTCCCGTCTACCGTTCCGCTCTGGATTCCGGTCGTGGGTTCGGCTTTTGCGATTATTATCACGAAGATGCTTTTCGGCGGACTGGGACACAATTTCATGAATCCGGCTCTTTCGGCGCGCGTTTTCCTGCTTATATCCTTTGCGGGAATCATGACCGCATACCCGACCACGGTAAGGCTCATAACGACCTTCAAGCAGGTTGTCAGCGAGGCGACTCCCTTGGCGGCAATAGGTAACGGGGAGGAAATTAACTGGCTCACGACCCTCACCGAAATGCACACCGGCTGTATCGGCGAGGCTTCGGTCATAGCGATACTTATCGGCGCCGCGTATCTGCTGATAAGACGCACCATTGCCGCAAGGATTCCGTTTACGTACATAATATCCACCGCGGTGTTTGTAATACTTATACTTGTTATAAAGGGCGACACGCAGCTTATAAACGTCAACTACATTGTGGCGCAGATATGCGGAGGCGGACTGCTGCTCGGAGCCTTTTTCATGGCGACCGACTATGTGACAAACCCTTCCACGCCGCTTGGACAATTTATTTTCGCCGTGCTTCTCGGACTTATAACTGCGATTATAAGACTTATAAGCAGCAGCGCCGAGGGCGTGTCATACGCAATAATCATCGGCAACATGCTCTCGCCCCTTATTGACAGACTGCTTACTCCCTCTTATTTCGGCAAGAGAAGCAAGCCGATAGTAAATGAAGGCTAAAAGGGGGAAAAGCTATGAAAACAATAGTAAAAAACACACTGATACTGCTTTTGATAACCCTTATTGCCGGACTTGCTCTTGCTTTTGTATATGACCTGACAAAAGAACCGATAGCAAGGGCTGAGGAAGAGGATAAGATTAACGCTTATCGCTCAGTATATCCGGACGCAAAGGACTTTACCGAATGTACGGTTGATACTTACGATTTTGCCCCCGAGGGCAACGTTAGTGTGGACGAGATAAAAACCGCGCTTGATTCGGGCGGCAAGCCTGTGGGATGGGTGATGACCATAACCTCGGGCAGCGGTTACGTCGGCAATATTACCATAGCGCTCGGCATTTCGGATAACGGTACCTTGCAGGGCATGACGGTAATATCCATGAGCGAAACCCCGGGGCTTGGAGCAAAATGCACGTCCGAGGACTTTCAAGGTCAGTTTGCGGGAATAAACGCCTCTGTAATAAAAGCCGTCAAGGGCGGCAAAAGTGAGGATGATGAGGTAGACGCGATAAGCGGTGCCACATTTACCACAAACGCGGTTTTGGAGGCGGTCAACGCGGGAATTTCGCTTGCAAACAGTCATTTAATAGGAAGGAGCTGAGGTGGTTTATATGAATAAAGTATTTGAACGGCTTTACAACGGTATAATCAAAGAGAATCCCACCTTTGTTCTGCTTTTGGGAATGTGTCCTACGCTGGCTGTCACCACAAGCGCCGTAAACGGGCTCGGCATGGGACTTTCTGCGGCGGCTGTGCTTATAATGTCAAACTTTATAATATCGCTTTTGAGAAAAATAATCCCGCGGGGAGTGAGGATGCCGGCATATATTGTAATTGTCGCCTCGCTTGTGACAGTGCTTCAGCTTTTGCTTCAGGCGTATGTGCGCCCCATCTATTCGGCGCTTGGAATTTACATTCCTCTTATTGTGGTTAACTGCATAATTCTCGGTCGCGCCGAGGCATATGCGGGCAAAAATCCGGTTCTGCTTTCGGTCTTTGACGGTATCGGCATGGGGCTCGGCTTTACAATGGCACTGACCATAATAGGCAGTATACGTGAAATTATCGGAAACGGAAGCATATTCGGCTTTGCAATAATGCCCTCGTGGTATGAGCCGGTTGCAATAATAGTACTGGCTCCGGGAGCATTTTTCGTGCTTGCAATGCTTGTGGCGCTTCGAAACAAGTTAGTATCAAAGGAAAAGAGGCAAAGCGGCGGCTGTATGGGACAGTGCATAGGCTGTGATCTTTGCGAAAAGAATCCCGAGGGCAAGGGTGCAAAGGAGGATGAAAAGACATGACTACCGTACTTCTTGTGCTTTTTACCACAGTGCTTGTAAACAATGTGGTGCTGAGTCAGTTTTTGGGTCTTTGCCCCTTTCTCGGGGTATCAAGGTATTTAAAAACCGCAAGCGGAATGGGAATCGCGGTGATATTTGTCATAACGGTATCTTCGGCGCTTTCCTCCCTTGTTTACAATTACGTGCTTGAAGCCCTCGAGCTTACATATCTTTCCACCATAGTATTTATTCTGATAATCGCCGCTCTTGTGCAGTTTATCGAGATGTTTCTTAAAAAATTCTCGCACACTCTGTACGAGGCGCTCGGAGTGTATTTACCGCTTATCACGACAAACTGCGCCGTGCTTGGCGTGGCTCTTACCAACGTTCAGAATAATTACGGCGTGCTTATGAGCACCTTGACCGGCTTTGGAACCGCCTGCGGCTTTGCGGTGGCGATTATCATTATGGCGGCTATCAGGGAAAGCATTGATCTTACAAAAGTGCCGAAAAGCTTTCGCGGAATGCCGCTGACCCTTCTTATTTCGGGGCTTATGGCTATGGCGTTTTTCGGCTTTTCGGGAATAAATCTTTAAAACGGTGAGAAAGCGGGGTAACTGATTATGAATATTGTTTCAATACTTATTACCGCCGGTCTTGTGGGAGCGGTGGGACTGCTTGTCGGGCTGTTTTTGGGCGTTTCCGATCTTTTTCTCAAAGTTGAGACAAACGAGCTTGAGGTGAAGGTGAGAGAATGCCTCCCCTCAAACAACTGCGGCGGCTGCGGATATGCTTCTTGCGACGCGCTCGCAAAGGAAATGGCGCTCGGCAACGCGCCGGTCAACGCGTGTGTTGTGGGCGGTCAGCCGGTGGCTGACAGTATCGCTTCAATTCTCGGCAAGGAAGCCGCAAAAAGCGTGCGGCGCGTGGCGCATGTCAGATGCTCGGGAAGCTGTGACGTAGCTTTGCGAAAGGCGGACTATGTGGGGGTAAACGATTGCCGCTATGCCGCCCTTTCTCCGTCGGCAAGCGGGAAGGGGTGCGCCTTCGGCTGTATGGGCTTTGGAAGCTGTGTGTCGGCGTGCTCATTCGGAGGAATCAGCATAGTTGACGGTCTTGCAAGAATAGATACCGACAAATGCCGAGGCTGCGGCGAGTGCGCGGCGGCTTGCCCGAAGGGAATAATTGAAATTGTGGAATACAAAAGCCGCGTGCTTGTAAACTGCGTTTCAACAGATAAGCTCAAAGAAGTCAAGAACGTTTGCGGCGCCGGGTGCATCGGATGCGGCGTATGTTCTAAAATTTGTCCGCAAAAGGCGATAAAAATGGAAAACAACCTGCCGGTTGTAGATCCGTCCCTGTGTACGGGGTGCGGAGTATGCGCCCAAAAATGCCCTACAAAGGTGCTTTTGCCTCTGACTGTACAGAATGAAATCTAAAATTGTTTCGGTATTGCTCCTCCTTTGCCTGTGCCTTTTGCTTGTTTTGCCATCCTGCTCCTCTTTCGCTCTTTATGAAAAGTTCTATTACGATCTTTTCGACACTATAACGGTAATTCGGGGATACGCGAAAAGCTCTTCGGATTTTGAGGAGAGCTGCAATACCATTTACAACGAGCTTCAAACCTGTCACAAGCTATTTGACGCTTACAACGAATATGAGGGTATAAACAATATCTTCTCGGTGAACAAAAACGCCGGCGTTTCGCCGCTCACCGTGGACGGCAGAATTATTGAGCTGCTTGAATTTTCAAAGCAAATGTACGAAAAAACCGACGGAGCGCTTAATGTGGCAATGGGAGCGGTGCTTGAGCTTTGGCGCGACTGCCGCGAAAAAAACGAAAACAAGCTTCCGTACGAGGACGAGCTTAAAGAGGCGGCAGAGCACTGCGATATAAACGGGCTTGTCGTTGACAAAGAAAGCTCCTCGGTGTATCTTGAAGACCGGAATATGAGCCTTGATATGGGGGCAATTGCCAAGGGATACGCCTGCGACAGGGTGACGGCGCTGCTCCCCTCCACAAAGCTTACTGCGGCTCTTGTAAATCTCGGCGGAAACGTGATGACCTATGGAGAAAAGCCGGATGAGTCGGGGTGGAATATCGGGGTAAATTCGCCTTTGGGCGAAGGAAATCTTTTTGAGGTCGAATGCAGTGATCTCTGCGTTATTACGAGCGGAGATTATCAGAGGTATTTTGTCGTCGACGGGAAGCGTTATCACCACATAATCGACCCCGAAACTCTATATCCCGGCAGCCTTTTTTGTCAGGTGACTGTAATATGTGAAAACGGAGCCATGGGGGACGCGCTTTCGACCGCGCTTTTTCTGACCGAGCTTGAAAAGGGCATGGAAATTGCCGACCTGTCGGGCGCGGCGGTGGTCTGGGTGGCGACGGACGGAACGGTTTACAAAAATCAAAGGGCAGAAGAGCTTATTTTTGCCGGTGATGAAATATGAAAATAAGTAAAAAAACAAGAAACGATATTCTCCTCTTTTTCTCCCTGCTTGTTATAGCTGTAATTATACTTATTGCGGCAAGCATCGGGAGAAAAGAGGGGAGCTACGCCGAAATTTATATTGACGGCGAGCTTTACGGCGTGTATTCGTTAAATGAAGAAATGACAGTGGATATCGGCGACACCAACCGAGCGGTTATAAAGGACGGATGTATATACATGGAAAGCGCCGAATGTCCCGACAAGACCTGTATGAAAAGAGGAAGGATATCAAAAGTCGGGGAGAGCATTGTATGTCTGCCGAACCGCGTCACAATTACGATTATCAACAGCAAAGAAAAGGGAAATGATGTTGTTATCGGATAGGAGAATGCCATGAAGCAAAAAACAGCGCGCATTACCCTTGCAGGACTGCTTGTCTGTCTTGCTTTTGTTTTGTCATGGCTTGAAAGCCTCATACCCGCATTTATAGCAATACCCGGCGTAAAGCCGGGATTTGCAAATATCGTTACGGTTTTTGCGCTCTTTAAGCTTAGAACAAGAGACGCCGTTTTTATTACTACCGTTCGCGTGATTCTTGCGGGCTTTGCATTCAGCGGGCTTTTTGCAAGTCTTTACGCTTTGTGTGGGGGGCTGACGGCGCTTATCGTTATGTATTTTGCAAAAAAGCTCGGGTGCTTTGGCATTACGGGGACAAGCATTCTCGGAGGCGTTTTTCACAATGTCGGGCAAATTGTCCTTGCGGCGTTTTTTACCGAAACTTCAATTCTTCTGTACTACATGCCGATTCTGTTTTTAAGCGGCATACTTTGCGGCGCTCTTGTCGGACTGCTTTCCGCCGCGGCGGTAAAAAGAATAAAACTTCCCGATTATTATTAACAGAAATTTATAATATGGGACTATTGTTTGCTCATAATTGTTTGATATAATTACCCAAGCGGTTAAAGTAATTATGTATAAATACAGCTTATCGAAAGGTGAAATAATAGTATGAACACAAAAGAGCTTATTTCTTATATCGGTCAGGGAAAATTCGATAAAACCCTTGCCTTGCTTTACGGTGAAAAAAATATCGCCTCGGAGCGCGAGCGCTATATTTCGGCGATTAACGGTTTTATAAAGCATTACGGGGAAAAGAGCGGAGTGCGGCTGTTTTCTGTGCCCGGAAGAACCGAAATTTCGGGAAACCACACCGACCACAATCACGGAAAGGTGCTTGCGGCGTCAATTGACCTTGATATAATTGCGGTCTGCGTTAAGGATGAGGCGAGCGAGTTTATAAAAATCAAAAGCGAGGGCTTCCCCGAGGATATCGTAAATATTAATGAAATAAAGGTTGACCCCGAAAGATATTTCACCTCTTATGCCGTTATCTCGGGTATGTACGACGGCTTTTTGAAAAACGGCTATAAAGCGGGCGGCTTTGTAGCTTATACCACCTCAAACGTGTTTAAGGGAAGCGGGCTTTCCTCGTCTGCCGCCTTTGAGGTGATGGTCGGAAATATTATGCGCACTCTGTATGACAACGACATATCCGACGTTGAGATTGCAAAAATCGCTCAATACTCCGAAAATGTTTTCTTCGGCAAGCCTTGCGGTCTTATGGACCAGATGGCGTGCGCTGTCGGCGGCTTTATCGGCATAGATTTTAAGGACCCCAAGAATCCCGTGGTGAATAAAATCGACTTTGACCTGTCGGCTAAAGGCTACTCGCTGTGTATAATCGACACAGGAGGCAACCATGCCGACCTCAACGAGGACTACGCTTCGATACCCGCGGAAATGAAGAGCGTTGCCGCGCTTTTTGACAAGAGCGTTTTAAGAGAAGTGTCAAGAGAGGAAATAATTGCAAATATCCCCGAAATACGTGAGAAGGCGGGAGATCGCGCACTGCTTCGCGCACTTCATTTCCTGAATGAAAACGAGAGGGTGGATGAGCTTAACGCGGCTCTCGGCGAAGGAAGCATAGCAAAATTCTTTGCGGGTATCACGGCTTCGGGCAACAGCTCATTTAAATATTTGCAGAATGTATATACAGTCAAAAATATACGTGAACAGGGGCTTTCTCTCGCGCTTGAGCTTAGCGAAGAGTATCTTAAGACAATAAATGAGCCGTCCGCCTGCCGCGTACACGGAGGAGGCTTTGCCGGCACCATTCAGGTGTTTATTCCCGAAAAGTATTCGCAAGGATTGCAAAGCCTTATCGACTCGGTATTCGGAAAGGGAAGCACGCATATTCTGAAAATCAGGGCAAAAGGTGCAATTTGCACGCTTTAAGCGTGCAAATTCGAATCTTTCAGGTTTAAGGAGATTCCTATGAAAACGGTAAAAAAGCCGTCAAAGCAAGCGGTGTCTACGCTTATAAAGCTTGTTGTTTCCTTTGTCGTCGTTATCGGCGTTTATATTCTCATAATAAAATATCAAAGCATGGTCGGCATGGTGGCTTTTTACATCGCAACCGGAGTTTTGCTCGTTGCTTGCGTTATTCTCAACGGCGGACTTAACAAGGATATCCCTTCTCCCGAAATGCTCAGGGACAGCTGGTCTTATGAAAAAAAGCAAAAATTCATTAAGGCTATGGTCAAGGGCAAAAAGCTTGCAAAGGATCTGATTATTGTGCTTCTCCCGATGCTCACTGCGGTGATGATTGATATCATATACCTGTTCTGGCTTCAGGATCTCTTTTAAAAAAACGGCTTTTTACGGGTGGTTTATAAGAAAAAGAAAGGACGGTAAAATCATTTGGCGCCTTGTCCCAAAATTTATACGCTCTCAAGCGGTTCCTCGGGAAACTGCGTGTTTGTCAGCTCCGGGAGTACGTCAATTCTTGTGGACGTCGGAATCTCCGAAAGGGCAACTCAAAAGCTTTTGTGTGAGATAGGGTCATCGCTTGACAGCATTGACGCGATATTTATTACCCACGAGCACACCGACCATATCAAAGGGCTTGAGGTGATATTAAAGCATAGAAATATACCGGTCTATCTGCCGCTCGGATGCCTTGACTTTCTCCCGTGCGGTATAGACAGGTCGGGGCTTTACGGAATGGATAACAGCGGTTTTTCCATGAGTGTCGGCGATATAGGAGTCGAGGCATTTAAGACCCCGCACGACAGCGCGGCAAGCGTTGGATATACATTTACCATAGGAGAGAGAAAATTCGGCGTGGCAACCGATATGGGATATGTAACCTCACAGGTGGCAGAGGCTCTTTGCGGATGCGAAAAGATAATAATCGAGGCAAATTACGAGAAAAGTATGCTTGAAAACGGTCCGTATTCCAAATTTTTAAAGGAGAGAATAGTCTCCTCCAAAGGGCATCTTGAAAATTCGGAGTGCGCAAAAATTATTGCGTATTTAAGCCTTGAAGGCGGAACCGACACATTTCTTCTTGCGCATCTGAGCGAGCAGAACAACTCCCCCTCATGCGCCCTTGAAACCATCGGCAGGTATTTAAAAGATCATCAGATAAATGCACGGCTTCTTGTGGCAAGCAGAAATTCTCCGAGTCTGCTTGTGAATACATAAGGGGTAAAAACATATGCTTAGTATAAAGATACTTTGCGCCGGAAGCCTTAAGGAGGAATATTTAAGACAAGCGTGCGCCGAGTATTCAAAAAGGCTTGGCGCATATGCCTCGCTTAAGCTTGTCGAGCTTAGGGAGGGCGCTTCCATGCTCCCCTTTATAAACAAATCCGCCTATAATATCGCCCTTTGCATTGAAGGCAAAGAGATGTCCTCCACGGAGCTTGCAAGCCTTATTGAAAAGACCGCGGTCGGCGGGAAAAGCGAAATATGCTTTATTATCGGAGAATCCACGGGACTTTCCGAAGAGGTGAAAAGAGCGTGCGACCTCCGTCTTTCATTCTCACGCATGACCTTTCCGCACCAGCTGATGCGAGTTATTCTTTATGAGCAAATCTACAGAGCTTTCACCATAATAAACGGCGGAAAGTACCACAAATAATTATTTGAAAGAGTGATTTCGGTGAAAAAAACTGTAATATCCGCGGTGTCGGTGCTGATGTTTTTTATATCTTCCCTTGTTTCCATTTTTGCGGCGGGAGGGTATTTGTTCTCCTCGGGCGACGAGCTGACAAATGAAGTGCCGCAAAGCACAGTCTCGGGTACGACCGCTCCTTCCGATAAGGAACATACGAATAATATCGATAATAGTACTCCCGACGCATCCGCACCGGATAAGAAATACCTGACCTCTTTAAAGTCGGCGCTTTATTATACCGATATTGAGGGGCTGATAAAAGACAGAGCAAGCACCTCTCTTGAAAGCAGGGTTGAATATTACAAAAGACTTGCCGGCGTGCTTGGCGGCTTTGACGGCGAAAGTGACAAAATAAGCGCCTCGGGAGTCTATAACGGCGAAAGCTTTGAAATAAAGCTTGCAAAAAGCGGTCTTTATGACGAATATACAAGCGGCGTTGAAAAGGTCACCGTGTACACCAAGGTACACAGCCCGGACGACGGCTCCTATGTAACGCACAGCAGCGACATAGTCAGGGCGCGCTGTAAGGTGGTGCCTTATATGGGCTATCTTCTTGTAGGCGGGACGGATGAAAACGGCAATGCGTTTATATCCCTTTGCAGTTATGACGGAGAGGTACTTGTCGACAATATAGAGGACAAAGAGCCGTATTTTGCAAGGGATTATGACAATTTACCTGTGTTTGTCGACTCACAGTCGCAATACTATTCATTTGACGGCAAGAAATTTAATAAGATTAAGAGGGAGAACGTGCGCGCCGAGCTGTATTACGATTATCCCGCCTCTCCCCTTGCCGCCTATAACGGAAGCACGGAGGTAAAATATCTGCCGCGCTATGACAAATATCAATTTGTAAATTATAAAAACGGCAAGGCGTCAATAAGCGCCAGATATTTATATGCGTTTAATTTTTCGCAGGGCTATGCTGTGGTAATGACAACGGCAAACGCGGTAAGAATAATCAATACCTCCGCAAAATCCATGTTCGCCTCTACCGCGTGGCACATTTTTCCCGGTACAAGAATGTACGTACAGTACTTTTTTGCCCTCCCCGATACGCTCGGTATAGAGTCGATGGGCTTTTCGGGTTTTGATAACGGCTGGCTCAGAGTCAGAGTAAGGGCGCTCAGCCGAATGAACAATTCCTATAATACGGTTGCGGATGACGTTGATAAGCTGATTAATACCAACGGAGAATATTTTGACATTCCCGACGGGTATACCCTTGAAGGATACTCAAACGGAGTTCTTCTGCTCTCCAAGGATGGCTTATACGGCTATTACAGCATAAACGGATATTGGATAGCACAGCCTATTTACGACTATGCGAGACCGTTTATACAGGGGCTTGCGGTAGTCGGCTATGCCGACGGCACCGTGGGAATGATAGATACCGAGGGAAATATTGTGCTTCCCTTTGTATATACTCATATTTCCGACGTGTCAAGCGGGGTCATTACCGCATATACTGAAGGAATAGGATGGAATGTTTACTGCCTTTGCGAAAAATAAAAAATAATTCCGCTGACATATGCCGGCGGAATTAAAAACGGATAGCAGTCGGACCTGCAAGATGGAGTATGCTTATTAAACCTCCCCCGTCTTGTCCTCTTCCGTTTTGTCGTCTCCCGTGCTGTTATCGCTGTTTTCACCGTTAACGGCGGCGTCATCGCTTAGAGCGGATATTGCCGGAACTGCGTCAAGCTCCGCTTCCGCGATGAATTTTTCGTACGCGCCGAGAACGGCGTCCTCAATGATTTTGCGAAATTCCTGATTAATGGGATGTACATAATCGAGATATTCGCCCCTATGCAGCATTTTGCTGGGCATCACAATAAAATATCTGTTATTTGCATAAACGATCTTGATTTCGTGAACTGCCAGCTGATTGTCAAGGGTGATTGAAACGACCGCTTTGAGCGGAGTGTCTCCGGGGACTATCTTTCTGATTTTGACATTTGTGACTTGCATTTTACTCTCCTCAAAAGTTCATTTTATAATTAAGTCTTATTATATACCAAGTTTATACCAATCAAACAAATGAAATATAAAGATTTCATTAACGCACGGTGATTATTTTGTTAATTTATATCGCATTACAATGAATTTTACTCAACTCAAAAAGTTTAGAAAGGTGATAAATGATAATATGTCAGTAACCAATGAATTTTTATCCGGCTGCAAAGAGCTGTATTTTTCGGGGATCGGGGGAATAAGCATGTCCTCTATTGCCGCCTTTGCGTTGGATAAGGGCTGTATTGTCAGCGGGTCGGACAAAAGTCGGAACGAAAATGTAATAAGGCTCGAAAAACGGGGGGTTAAAATCTTTTCGGAGCACGCTCCGGAAAATATTTCTCCTTCTTGTGACGCGCTGATATATACCGCCGCTCTTGATTCAAGCAATCCGGAGCTTGTCAGAGCAAGAGAGATGAATATTCCCGTTGTATCGAGAGCGCGCTACCTCGGGTATCTTATGAGCGAATACAAAAATCGGGTGGGAGTCTCGGGAACTCACGGTAAGACCACCACCACCGGCATGATTTCACATATATTTTTAACGGCGGGACTTGACCCCACCATAGCAAGCGGAGCAATGCTCCCCGAAATCGGCGGCGCCTACCACATAGGAAGCAGAGAAACGATTGTCTATGAGGCGTGCGAATACAAGGATTCTTTTCTCTCCTTTTGCCCCACCGATGCGGTAATAACCAATATCGAGCTTGACCACACCGACTATTTTAAATCTATAGATCAGATGATCGACTCATTTTCAAAGGCGGTCTCGGGCGCGCGCCGCGTTTTTGTAAATAAGGACAACAGCAATGCAATAAAAGCCCTTGAAAACTATAAAGGCGAAATAATCACGGTGTCTCTGAGTGACGAAAGCGCCGATTTTTACGTGCGCGATTTAAGCTTTTTCCACGGATGTGGAAGCTATCGCCTGTTTCACAAAAAAGAGGAGGTATGCCTTGTGCATCTTCCGGTCATCGGCAAATTCAATGTTTACAATTCGCTTTGCGCCGCGGCGCTGACCTATACCCGCGGCGTTTCGGGAAGCGTGATATCAAAAGCGCTCATGAGCTTTACCGGAGCCGCCAGAAGATTTGAGTGCCGCGCGGTCATTGACGGCGTGTCGGTATACGACGACTACGCGCATCACCCTTCTGAATGTCGCTCCACGCTTGAGGCGGCGGAAGGGCTTGGTTACGGCAATTTGTACTGCATTTTCCAGCCGCATACTTATTCGCGAACCCGCGACCTGCTTGAAGGCTTTGAAGAGACGTTCAGGGACGCGGCAGACAAAGGCGTTAACGTAATATTCGCTAAAATCTATCCCGCACGGGAAACAGACACACTCGGCATAAGCTCACAAAAGCTTGCAGAAGATACCGGCGCGCTTTCTTTTGAAAGCTTTGAGGAAATAGCAAGCTTTGTCGCCTCCAAGGTCAAAAAGGGCGACCTTGTCCTGACAATGGGCGCGGGAGACGTCTATAAAGTCGGGCTTATGCTCATAGACAAATTGGAAAAGACAAAGAACGGTTAAAAATATAAAACAAAAAAAGAGACCTTTTTAAAGGTATCTTGCAAGTGAGGGATGTAATTTATGGGAAAGCTACTTCGGGGAATGTCCCGTGACGGCTCCGCACAGATACTTGTTTTAAATTCAAGGGATATGGTACAGAAAGCAATAGGCTATCACGGCAGTGCTCCAACCGCCTCTGCCGCCCTCGGACGGGTGCTGACGGCAACCTCTTTGATGGCGTCGACCTTGAAGGACAAGGGAAACAGCATAACGGTGAATTTCAGGGGAAACGGTCCTTGCGGTCACATACTTGCGGTAGGCGACTATAAGGGAAACGTCAAGGGATATGTGCAAAATCCCGACGCAGACCTTCCGAGAAAGGCAAACGGCAAGCTTGACGTCGCCGCCGCCGTGGGTACCGGCACGCTTAACGTTGTCAAAGACACGGGCGAAAAGGAGCCGTATATCGGAATAGTTGACATAAAGACGGGTGAAATTGCCGAGGATATAACCGAATATTTTGCAACAAGCGAGCAGATACCAAGTGTTTGTTCGCTCGGAGTGCTTATTTCGGGTGACAAAAGCTGCCGCGCCGCAGGAGGCTTACTTATCGAGCTTTTGCCCTTTGCAAGTGAAAATACAATATCTCAAATTGAAGAAAATCTTCCGAGCATCAGCGGCATTTCTTCTCTTTTTGACAAGGGAATGACAAACCGCGAGATAGCCGACCTCGCTTTTGCCGACATCACGTACGATATTTTTGATGAGTATGAGGTCGCATACAGGTGCGACTGCTCGAGAGATCGAATGGGGAAAGCGCTCTGCACCTTGGGTCCGTATGAGCTTTTCGACCTTTTTTCAAAGCAAAAGGAGGTTGAGCTCGGCTGTCAGTTCTGCAACATGAAATACAAATTCACAGCCGCCGACGTTGAAAAATACCGTAAGCTTAAAAAGGCGGAGGAAGAAAATTAACTTACACGAATTGTCGGGAAAAGAAAGAATGTCTGACAGGGAGAATATAGGAGGAGCCTACGCTCTCTGTCAGACTTATTTTACCTTAATTATTTTCCGAAAAAATAAAAAAATTGCACTAAAAGTATTGACAAACGAAATAGGGTATGATATAATAACATTCGCCGCGGAAAGCTCCGCGTAGTTCGGGAGCATAGCTCAGCTGGGAGAGCATCTGCCTTACAAGCAGAGGGTCATAGGTTCGAGCCCTATTGTTCCCACCATAATATGGCCTGGTAGCTCAGTTGGTTAGAGCGCTAGCCTGTCACGCTAGAGGTCGTGGGTTCGAGCCCCATCCGGGTCGCCATTTTTGTTTATTATATTTTTTATGCCTCTGTAGCTCAGTTGGTAGAGCAGGGGACTGAAAATCCCCGTGTCGTTGGTTCGATTCCGACCGGAGGCACCACCATCCGCTGTCGGTTGCGACGCGCGGATGTATACGCGGATTTAGCTCATTTGGTAGAGCGCCACCTTGCCAAGGTGGAGGTGGCGGGTTCGAACCCCGTAATCCGCTCCATACTTTGAACCACGCTTTGCGTGGTTCTTGTTTCAAAAGGCGCCATAGCCAAGCGGTAAGGCAGAGGTCTGCAAAACCTTTATCCCCGGTCCGATTCCGGGTGGCGCCTCCAAAAAGAAAAGTCGCGTGAGCGGCTTTTTCTTTTTGGTACTCTTTACTTTTCTCTAAATTTCCTGCGCGACTTTTAATATATATGCGGAGCAGTTGCGTTTTACTGCCGCTCGGTATTTTGCTCGTTTTCCCAAATGCCCTTGAGTTTATGCACTCTAAGGTTAACGCTCGGCGCTTCACTGTCTCTTAGGGGCTTGATATTCAGGTATTTTAGCCCGTAATCGGCAGTTCCCGGAGCAAGCGTATAAATTAGCCCGCGGTTTATGTAAATTTCGCATCCGAGCACATCCGATATAATTCTTATATCAATCTCGCCGCCCGTGTAAGAAAGGGGCAATTTTATATCCGAGTATGAAAAAGTATTATCCGAGGGTTTGACAAAGAAATCGTATCCGAAAAAGGAAATGCAAAAATCCGGGCAGCTTTCGGGAGCGGTTATTTCGATGTCGTATGCGCTTTTGTCAAGCGGAATTTTAAAATTATTGGTATCACCTGTACTGTAAATTGCGCTTGAAATTCTAAGACCTTCAAATTCTTTAACGGGTGTTGTCGAAAGTCGGTAGAGGTTACTGATTTTAAAAAGTTTAGCCTCGGTCGGAATGCCCATTTGATTTTCAAAAACCATATCGGGCGCGTGCAGTACATTCCATGCGACTCTGACTCGCCGCTTGCCGGTGTTTGAAAAGGTTTGAGATGCATAGCTTGTGCGGTGACCGTAAAAGTATTGCTCGACCTCCTGCACGGGCGTAAACACTCCGTCCTTGAAATCGCCCACAATATAGCGGTCCGAGGCGCCGCTCATTACCCACTTGCGCACGCCGCTCTCATTTTTGACCTCTAACGGGTAAATATCCGGGCATTCGCTCTCACCCTTAAGCCTTATTGTTTGAAACGGCTCAAAATGAATTAAATCCTTTGAGGAAAAAAGCTTATAATCCGAACGGTCAAGGTAGAGAGCGAGTATATAGCGCGAGAGCTCTGCGCACCAGACTATCTTCGGGTCGCGGTTGCCGCCCTCTATATGCGAAATTATCGGATTTTTAGAATATTTTACAAAGCTTTTGCCGCCATCGGGCGAGTATGCAAGGCACTGTGTGAAGGGCTTTTTTGAAGAAATTGCGGAGTTTCCGCCCGCCGCCGTGTAGTAGAGCAGTATCGGGTCATACTCTCCCGATTTGAGTCCCGAAACGTTATTCTCGTCAACTATTCCGCTGCCCGAAAACATAGTTCCGTCAGCATCGGGGAGCAGAGCGCTCTCAAGCTCTCTCCAGTGCACAAGGTCGCGCGAAACCGCGTGTCCCCATGTCATATTGCCCCAGCTGCTGTCGGCGGGATTGTGCTGAAAGAACATGTGATATACGCCGTTTGAATATACAAGCCCGTTGGGGTCGTTTATCCAGCCTATCTTCGCGGAAAAATGCACAAAGGGTCGGAGCTCTTCGCCGTAATAACCCTTTTCGGGGATACTATCCGCAAAGTTAAAGCAAATATCCGTTTCAGGCAAGGAGGTAAGCGTTAAGGTTCTGCCAATAAGATGCTTTATATTTACATAGGTGTAAAAATGCGGTGTGAGAAAGTCTACATGGGCGTCAAAATCCCAAACAAGCTTGCCGTCCTCCCAAAAGCAAATCTTTTTGCATTTTGCGTTCATATTAATCGGGACAACAAGATACCTGTGCTTTATTTCGGCTTGAAAATTTGACATGGTTTTGCGCCTTTCCTCAAAGTAAAGTGCCTTGGCGGCATATCAAAATACGCGATGGTGTTTATCTTTTGCTATTATGATTCTCGGCTTATTCGTCCATACTTATAAGCTCATAGTCGCATGAGCCGATACCGAGAGCCGCGGCGGCGTCTATTGTATGCTCGCCGTTACGGCTTGTAATGCGTTCAAGCAGATGCTCTCTGCCGGGGTCGTCTTTTGCCGCATATACAAGATCCACGCAAGCTCTGTCAATAGCTACGGGGTCGAGTGAAATGAGAATACCGATATCCTTCATGCACGGGTCCTCGGCAACGGCGCAGCAGTCACAGTCGACCGACATATTTTTCATGACGTTGATATACACCGCGTTATTGTTAAAGTATCTTACCACCGAGGAGGCGGCGTCCGCCATTGCTTCAAGAAACGAATCGTGGTCTGAGTTCCAAAAATCCTCCGGAACGCCGGCGCCGTGTATATAAGCCTTGCCGTACGAGGAGGCAATGCCGATTGAAAGCTGTTTTAAAGCTCCTCCGTATCCGCCCATCGGATGGCCTTTAAAGTGAGAGAGGACTAAAAGGGAGTCGTATTTTGAGAGATTCTTTCCGACATAATTTCTCTTTATGACCTTTCCGTCCGGTATGTTAAGTATCATGTCCGGTCCGTCTGCGTCAAGCAGGTCGACGTTAAAATAATCGTTCCAGCCGTGCTTACGCAAGGTTTTTAAGTGCTTTGCCGTGGTGTCTCTGCCGCCGTCATATGCGGTGTTGCACTCAACAACGGTGCCCTTGACGTAGTCGACGATATTCTTCCAGAAGTCGGGGCGAAGAAAGTTTTGGTTTCCTATCTCGCCCGAGTGAACCTTTACCGCAACCTTACCGCGAAAGTCCTTACCGAGGGTGCGGTATGCGGACAGAACCGCCTCGGGGGTTATGTTTTTTGTAAAATATACCTTGGATTTCATTACAGCCTCCTGTTTTATATATTATTTTGTGTTACAAGTTACATTTTCAGCGTCCAGCCTAAATCGTTGTGGTATATCATGAGCCTTGTCATTCCGCCGTCGACGCAGATATTTTCTCCGGTTATAAATCCGGCTTTATCCGAACAAAGGAAGAGCACAATATTTGCAATGTCAAGGGGACCACCCACCCTCCCCGCGGGATGCTGGAAAGCGTCCGGTCCGTCGTACTCGTTAAAATTCGTGTCTATCCAGCCGGGAGACACCGAATTAACTCTGACCTTGCCTGAAAGGCTTATTGCAAGTGCGTGAGTGAGAGCGGCAATGCCGCCTTTGGCAGCCGTATAGCTCTCTGTCTGTTTCTGGCTCATTCGGTCGCGGCTTGACGAGATATTCACTATACACCCGTTCTTTGCAAAATGCTTCCTAAAGAGCTTTGAAAGGTAGAAGGGTGCGATAACTCCGACCCTTTGAGCGTATTCAAATTCCTCATAGGTGCATGTGTCAATTCCCCGCATAAGCGGCGGTGCGTTGTTTATAAGAAAGTCAACATGCCCGAAATCGGCAATTACCTTTTTGGCAAACTGTTCAAGTGTTTCCTTATTTGCAAGGTCGCCCTTAAAATAAGGATTATCGGCAATATCAATGGATGCAGTCAAGGCGCCTTCTTTTTCAAATTCAAGGCAAATGCACCTTCCGATACCGTGGGCGCCGCCCGTTACCACGGCGACTTTATCTTTAAAATATCCGTTATACATAATATTATCTTAAATTTTCTCAAAGGTCAAAATCCCGAAAAATCGTAGTCGTTTCCGACACGTTCTTCTTCAAGAATTTTAATATATTTCCCGTCTTTGAAAACAAATCCCGAGGTTACGTCCGAATATGTGATATTTTCCGGAGCGGACAGACATTTAAGGACGTCGGCAAGCTTTGGGAGATTTTCGGGCGTGTGAGCCCCGAAGGGGGTGTTAGGAAGCATGGCGTATGGAGCGTTAATCAGGGGATAAAGTGTTGAAAGATAATTAAAGCAGTGGTGAGCTACCTGAACCACGTCGCTTTTCCAAATTTGCGGCGAATAGACCTTGGAAACTATATTTTCGGTCTCGGTGTTTGTGTCCCCGAGCCACATTATACTGTTATTTGCAATTGTCATCTTGACAATGGTCGAAGTGCAGTTATAATCGCGCAGGGGGTAAGCGTTCGGGTCATCTGCTCTCACAGCGTCCTCGCAGGTGTAAAGCACATCAAAAGCGGCATTTGCAAGCTGTATGCGCTGACCGGTATGGAGCTTTAAAAAGAGTGCGTTTTGGCAGTACTTGTTTATTATGTCCTTAAATTCTCCGTAATGAGTATCCGGGCGCCTTACCGAGCTTGAAGGGAAGTTGAACATAAAGCGCTCAACGTTAAGCTCGCTGTGATAGCGGTTTATAAGCTTTGCGCAGCCGCAAAAATGGTCATTGTGCGCGTGGGAGATATGCCACGCCGCAATTCTTATTTTTTCACCGCTTTTTGTACCGGTTATTCGGTGCATAAAGCTTATCATTCCCTCAACCGACCTATCAGAACACTGGAGAAGGTCGCCGCCGTCATACATATAAAGACTGTTGTCCGCAAGTTTTACGATAAAGAGCATACCGCAGTTTGTGGTTGTGGGGGAGTGACCGTTTTGAGGGTCATAAAAGAGCGCATATTGGTATATCTCGGCGTCCGGGCTTTCCTTGCTTGTATCATAGGAAAATTCGGACAGAGGAACCGAGGAGCGGTCGTTTATAATTCTTGTCTGTTTGTAAGTGTCGGTGTAATAAACGTACAGCCGGCAAGCGCCCGAAAGCTCTGTGTAAATATTTCCGCAGGTCTCGTTTTCATACGTCTTCGTGTATCCGCACTCTGTAAGCTTTTTGATATACGCGCGATATTCCTCGGCATTTGTACCCTCAACAAGCCGCAAATAGCAGTCCTCATCGGTGGTGCCCGCAAGGTCGTTTTTCATGCCGCCTCCTACGTTGTATATGTACGGCGAAGCGGCTTTTCCCGTATATTCCGGTATTTTCTCAAAAAATTCGTTCATGGCTTGACTCTCCCGTAAGTTTTTAATTTTCGGTCGCGCTCCGACCGCTATGACTTTATTTGCTGATTTAATTATATTACAACTTTTGTTTACAGTCAATAAAAATATTCAAAACAATATTATAATTTTTGTATATTGTGCGCCGCGTGTTGACAATCGGAATAAAAAGTGATAAAATGTTATCGCAACAAAATTATTTTTGTGCGAATTTTACCTTTACGGTTTGCCGAGGTTGATATTAGAGGAGGATTTTCAATGATGCTCAAAAATTCGCCCGAACGGAATGCGGTAATGATGATACTGCTTCCGATTGCCTATATTGTCATAGGAAGTATTTTGGTATTCGCTAAGGGAATTACCACGATGGTCTTTTCCTTTATCCTCAGTGCCGCGCTGATTATCGGCGGCGCCGCAATGGTGATAAAGTATTTCTTGACAAGGTCTTATTTAAATTACAGCTCGTATGGCTTTACCGGCGGCGTCCTGCTTGCACTGCTCGGCATTATTGTACTGCTTAGGCTCGAAGACGTCGACGAATGGCTCAATATTTGCCTTGGCGTCTGCCTAATGCTCACCTCCGTTATCAAGCTCCAGAACAGTATACAGCTTTTAAGCGTGCGTAACCGCACTTGGATTGCCGCGCTCTGCGTCGCAGTCGTCTTTATCGCCGCCTCGGTTCTGATCCTTGCCGACCCATTTAAGAGCGACGAGGTAGGAAGAAAATTTACTTATATCATGCTCATTATCGACGGCGTCGTGGGACTCGCGCTCAATATCTATATGTACTTCAACGCGGGTAAAAAACGTCCCGCCAAACCTGTTCCAAGACAGCCTGTTGAAGATAAAAAGGGTAATAACTCGGGCGGCTCCGATACTACCGATGTCACCCCTCTTGATATCGATAAGTAAACACGTGAAGGGGGCGCGCTCTGCGGAGCGCGACGGGGGCGCCGCCCTCGATCCCGCCGGCTTTAGAAAAGCCGGAAAAACATACGGATGTTCGTACGGTGCTATGATACGCTTTGCTCCATGCACTCAGAATATATATTATATGCGGCGTTGCAAGCAAGCTTGCACGCCGCATATATATTTCGCCCTGCAAACCTTACGGTTCGCCCTCGTCGCAAAGCTTAATATTTCGCTCACTGTGAAAAAGTGCGGTCTGTTTGTCTGTTTTCAAAGTTTGATATTACGCTCGTTTGTATAAAAAGTCAGTTTTGTGCGCATTTTTCGGTCAAGGGCGAATTTTGAATATTCATATTCTGATTCCGTTATACGTTTCTCTCAAAATATCGCATGAATGGGCGAATTTATCAAGCTCCGAGCGGGTCATTGATATAGGCAGAACCTTTTGAGCGCCGCTGCGTCCGACTATTGTCGGGACTCCGACAAAAACTCCGCCCGACTGTTCAAATTCTCCCCTGAGCATCGAAGAAACCGTGAGAATGCTGTTTTCGTCCCCGAATATTGCCCGCGTTATTCTGACAAGAGACATGCCTATTCCGTAATATGTGGCTCTCTTTGCTTCAATTATCTTTTGCGCGGCGGAGCGCACCTCGGCGGCAATATTTTCAAGATCGTCAATACCGAAAGAATTTGTTTCAGTTGTATATTCAAGCACCGGCTTTGTGGCGATAAGCGCTTGTGACCAGGGAACAAATTCGCTGTCCCCGTGCTCTCCGATAACGTACGCATGAATGTTTCGCGGGTCGACTGAAAAGAAATCCCCCAAAAGATATCTCAGCCTTGCGGTGTCGAGCGTTGTTCCCGATCCTATTATGTGTTTGGGGTTGAATCCCGAAAGCTCATGAGTTATTCTTGTCATGATATCTACAGGGTTTGTTGCGACAAGAAAAATACCGTTGAAACCCGCGTCAGTCACCGGAATCACCACCGAGCGAAAGACCTCGGTGTTTCTTTGAAGAAGATCAAGCCGCGATTCTCCCGGCTTTTGCGCCACTCCCGCACAAATAACAACGATATCCGCATCCTTGCAATCTCTGTATTCTCCGGCGTATATTCTCATGTGCGAGCCGGCAAAAGCCAGCCCGTGACCAAGGTCCATCGCCTCTCCCGAGGCTCTTTTTTTATCAATATCGATAAGCACCAGCTCGTCGCAGGCGTTTTGGTTGAGCAGTGCATAGGAATAGCTCATGCCCACCATGCCGCATCCCACCACCGCTACCTTTCTGTTGTCAAGGGACATTTTTTCCTCCGTTTTTCGGTAAATTTTATAATACTTACGCTTTATTGTGCGCCAAAAGGGTGAATAAAATTCAAGCCTTCGGTGCAAATTCCAAACGGTATCAAAGGCATGTTGTCATGCCCCGATACCGTTTTTTGTTTTATGACCGATAGGAAATTGAAGAAAAATACTCGTCAAGCCATGCAAAGCGATTTTTCAGCCACTTTACAAGGTGTCTTACATTTCCGTCATAGGTTGTTGCGGGATTGCTCGAGGGCCAGTGATTTTTTTGGTCAGGGTCCTGTCTATACAGGTAATTCTCGCCGATATCCTCGTAAAATTCGGCGCTGTATTTTTTTGTGACATTTTCTATTTCATCTAAAGCGACCTCAAGCATAGTGTCGGATATCTCCTCCCAACGCTCGGCGACCGCTTTTTTAAAAAAGTCGCACTGCATGAGCAAATAGAATATCGGATTTGACTGTCTTACAGTATTATCCATTCTTCCCGCATAGATACCTTCATAAGAGCCGTTGTCTATTCGCGCGTCGTTTCCCGAGGAGAGGTCAAAGTCCCAGGGGCAGGTAAATTCGAATTTGCCGTCAAGGCGCATTACCATATAAAAGGATGACCATCCGACGTCTGTATTTTTCATAAACTCATGAAGCAGATACATGTCAACGCATGAGTCAATGTCAATATAGGACAAAATATTTTTTTCGTTTTTACTTTTAATGGCGTTCATCATTGCCTTTGTGTGATAATAGACGAACATACAGCGCTCTGCCGAATTGTAATCGCTTTTTATGACCCAGTATTTATTTTCACATGCAAAATAGTCAACGTAGCTTCTGTACCCGTTTGAAGGCTCGGCGGCGTAAGTGTCAAGCTCTATAAGATATTCGCTTTTATATGTTTCGTTCTCGTTTTCGTCTATATCGATTTTGTGAGACCCCACCTCCGCCTGTTCGCACACAAGATATATTCCGCAATACTCGTCATTAACGTACACAATGGCGTATTCCGAGCCAGAGGTATAATTGATATTGTCGAAAACCGTTTTGCCGAGCGTCAGGGCAACCCTGTTTCGAAGCTCGGAAAAATCCAGCGGATTGGAAAGCAGGACCCATTCACGGCTGTTTTGATTGCCTATTCCGAGCAGGTTTACTTTTTTATCGAATTTTAGCTTATAAGGTTTCTTTGTGCAGGATTTTGTGCTCCACGTGCCGTTTCCTCTTCCCCTGACCTTGGCGCTTGAGCCTTCAAAGGCAAACTCGCTGTAAGCGTTTGCAACGCTGACGTAGGCGTCCATGTATCTGGTATTTGAGAGTATCGGATTTCCGCGCAGGGTGTTTATCGAAATAACCGGAAGGGCGTAATTTTGCTTAACTCCGTCCGCGCTTATAAAGCTTGTAAATGGCCTGCAAAGAGAGAAGTCCTTGTCTATTTTTAAATTGCCGTTTTCGCTTTTTATGTACTTTGAGGCAAACAGCTCGCAAAGATCGCAAAGCAGGTTTTCATTGTCAGAGTAAAGCGCCAGCGCGCCGCCCTTTGCCGCGGCGGCAAAGCCGCCGTCCTCAAGCATTTCCTTGGCTTTTGTAACCGCGGGGATATCTTCATTTATATTGCCGAGAAAGATTAGGGATTTTTCGTTCTTTTCGGGGGAAGCTGTTGTTTCGAGTCTTGTGCCGAAAGCCTCAAAGAAAGCCTCTTGAAGCAGGGAGAGCGCTCTGTCGTAGCCTTCGGAGTGCCGCTCTGTCACGACTATTTTGAAGTCGGTTCTTCCGTTTTCGAAAATATTAAGCTCGGCGTCGTAAATATCGGTCTGTTCCTTGCCGCAGGAGGTAAAGAAAAGCGCCGGTAAAAGCGAAAGCAGTAGCAATATTAAAATTCCTGTTTTTTTCATTTTTCAGCTCGCTTGACTTGAGAATATAAAACAATGTTAATCAAAAAGCGTGGGGGATTATTCGTCCCGATTCCAAACGCTTGCGCCGTCCAGAAAGTGAACTCTTTCCGAAACCTCGCCGGGAGCCAGCTTTTCAATTTCACTTTCGTATATATACAAACGCGAATCGAGAGTGTCAAGCATATAGACCGCATAAGCTTCGGGAATTGCCGGTTGTGCTATGGCGCCGAATTCGGGGAAGCCGTGGTGGGAAATAACTATATGTTTGAGCACCTTTATTTTTTGAGGGCTTGTGCCGCACATTTTTCCGTACTCGTCGATCATTTCTCCGCCCATCATCAGGTGACCGAAGAGATTTCCGTCAAGAGTGTATGCTGTGATTCCCATGTTGTTTGTCGAAAGCTCGCGTAGCTTGCCGATATCATGAAGAAGCGCGCCGGCCACCACATAGTCGCGGTTGAGCTTATAAACGTCAGCAATGCGCGGCGCGGTAAGCGCCATGCGGTATACATGCCACAAAAGCTCGCCGACCCCGCTGTGGTGTACCGCTTTTGCGGCGCTTGCGCCGAGCAGCTGTACGCGATTGTCGGCAAAAACGGTTCGCACAAGCTTAATAAGCTCTTCGTCGGTCATATATCGGTTTACGATTTCCATACAGCGGTCAAAAAGCTCCTCTGCGGATACGGGTGATTTTTTCACAAAATCGGTTGCCTTGACGGTGTCTGACATATTGAGCGCCCTTGCCCTTTCCACTGTGTATGTAAGCTTGCCGTTAAAGGTCGCAACGCGCATTGTAACGTATATCACGTCGCCCACGGCGGCGGGAAATTCCGAAACGCCGATATCCCACATGTTGGCTTGTATAGTGTCCTTTCCGTCTGTCAGGGAAAGAGAGACATATGGCTTGCCTGTGCGGGCGTTTCTGCCCGAGATATCCTTTATAAGCAGATATGTTTGCGAATTTCCTTCTCCCATTTCGCTTATTTTCAAAATATTTGCGCTCATATTATTTTTTCTCCTTTACGGCGTTACCGCTTTTTGATATTCTGCAGAAATTTCCTCGAGCATTGCCAGAACTGCGTGTGCAAGCGCATGTTTGTCTTTGCACGGCAGATGCACAAAGGCGTATTTTATTTTTGTATTTTTCAGAGCGTAAAGCGCGCTGTACATAAGGTCGTTGCACACATATTCTCCGGCGCTTTGCGACACCTCGCATTCAATCTTGCACCCCGAGGACACTACCGCGCTTTTGAGCGCTTCGGGGTCAAGTGTACTGCAAAGCACGTCGGGGCTGTCTTCTTTTATTTTTTCGCCCGAAAAAAGTTTTCCTTCATTGTCGGCATAAGAGGAGGTAAAGCGAATGTTTTTTGCGTTTTGTTCGGGCGTTATTTTGCTTCTTGAGGCGGCTTGTCCCAAGCTTAATACAGCATACGGCATAATACGCTCTGTTTCTTTTATCAAAAGCTCTCCGCATTTTCCGAAAACGACCGGAAGGGTGATTTTGTATATTTCAAAATCTCCCACTTTTTCAGGCAGCAGCTCCAAAACCTTTGCCGTTATGTTGCTTTGACTGTCGCCGAACGGCTCAAATGCGCTCACAAGTATCCTTTTTTTCATTTTAAGCTCAGATAACTCCTATCCCTTCAAGTAAAAATTTGATGCCGAGAAGGATGAGTATGGTTCCTCCCGCAAGCTCTGCTTTTGATTTGTATTTTGTGCCGAAAAGTCCGCCGACCTTCACCCCGACAAATGAAAGAGTAAAGGTGGTGACCCCGATAATCAGAGCCGCCGCGACAATGTTTACATTGAGAAAGGCGAAGCTCACACCGACAGTCAGCGCGTCAATGCTTGTGGCAAGCGCTAAAATTATCATCACCGAAAAGCCGAGAGAGGCGCTTTGCGCATCCTCCGGCTCTTTTTTTGAGAAGGCTTCTTTTATCATGTTGATTCCGATAAGGCAAAGCAGTATAAAAGCTATATAGTTGTCTAAATTTCCGATAAAAGAGGCAAAAGCCGAGCCGAGGAAATATCCCAAGGTGGGCATCAGAGCCTGAAAAGCGCCGAACCAAAGACCCACGATACACATTTTTGATACGGTCGTGTTTTTGCCCATGGCAAGACCCTTGCAAACGCTGACCGCAAAGGCGTCCATAGACAGTCCTATGGCAATAAGCAGTATTTCATATATTTTCATTGACGTTAAAGCTTTACTTGCAAAGGGATCCTTTCATTGTTGTGCGCCGCTGCAAGTTAACGCATCTTAGCGGTATGTATAATTATATGCCGTAAAATTGTTTTGTATTTTGACATGCCGTATTTTTCGCGGCATGCATTTTTATTATATATTCATTTTTTTCTCTTGTCAATGACCTGTCGGTGAAATTAATGTAAAGCTTTTTGCAAAGCGTTGCTATAAAAGCATGAAAAAAGCGCCTTGAAACCTCATGTGAGATAAGGCAAAGGCACCGGAGGATATTGCACGTAAAATAGCCCGAATATTATTCTCGGGTTAATTGTCATTCTGTATTTTTCCTAAATTAATGACGGTCAAACCTTGATTTACGACGTTATAGATGCGATGTTGAAGTATTCGACAAATGTCAAACCGTAATACAGGTAAAAAGGTTCCGTGAAACCGTTATGGGCTTCGCGGAACCTTTTTAGTATGCCGGGCATTATTAATTTTTATTATTTTTATTATTATGCTTTTGAGTTTTTTTCGGCTTTTCGCTTAATAAGACCGATAGTGATTTTGACCGCAATATTGATGACGAAAATCAGCAGAGAAACAAAGGCTGCGCTCTCCATAAGAAGCTGGGCTTCAAATTGATTGATCATAAGCGCCACAGGCTTTGGGGAGGGAGGTGCAAGGAAGGAGACTGCCGAGATTGTTATCATCGAGTTTACAAAAAAGTAAACGAACATTTCGATAAGCGTGAACCGAACCTTAGGCAAAATCACGTCCTTGATTATATGTACTCGGCTTACCCCGAGGCTTTGCCCCACGGCTTCAAGATCGGGATTAAGCTTTTCAAGAGTGTTGTACATCATAAGATACGGTGAGGCGAAAAAGTGCAACAAATTGGCAAGGACTATAATAAATATCGTTTTGTAAATCGGCATTCCGTGAAAGAAAATGACGTAGGAAAGGCCGAGCACTATTCCGGGGATTGCCATTGAGGTTATTGAGATAAGATGTATTCCCTTCATAAAAGCGCCCTTGACGCGCGCCGCCATGTATGAGCATATAAAAGCGAGAATTGTTCCGAGCAGCGCCGCAAGCAGAGCGTACATAAGAGAGTTCATAAGATACCGGTCGGCTCCGCGGTTAATTGTGTTTTCAATATGGCTCAGCGTAAATTCCGTGTTGACGGGATATTTTGTTTCAAACACCATAAGGCAGAATGAAAGTATGGGGGCAAGCACCGCAATGCTTAAAAGAGTGCAGTAGATGTAGGATACCGCCGTGGAGGCCGCTCTTTTCTCGGGCTTTACCGGCTCGGACACAAAGCCGGACTGACCGTTTTCGGGATTCAGAACGTCAACCAAAAACGCAATAATTGCCGGCACAAGCAGCAGAGCGCCGATGACGCTTCCCGAGTCGTAGTCTATCATGGATACCGCCTTTTGATACATCAGCACCGAAAGAGTTATCTGTTTTCCTCCCACCATGAGCGGAACGCCGTAGTCGGTGACTATCATGGTGAAAACCGCAAAAAATGCGGAAATCAGCGTTTTTTTCATGTAGGGCAGTGTAATATCGGTAAATTGACGTATGCGCGAAACGCCGAGCACCGTTGCCGCCTTATAGGGCATACTGTCTTCATATTGCAGAATACTTGACAGCATCAGAAACGCCAAGGGAAAGGAATACATCACCGAACCGGCGACTATTCCCCAAAAACCGTAAATTGCGGTGTCAAGGTCAAGCAAATTAGTCAAAAGACCGTTTGCGCCGAAAAGTGCAACCAGACCGAACGCGTGGGAGATAGAGGGAATAAGCATGGGAATGACAAAAAGCATACCGAAAATCGCTTTTCCCCTTATCTGCGTGCGTTCAAGACACCATGCGGCAGCCATTGCAAGCACAAGCGATATAATTGTTGCCGTAAGACCGGTGGTAAAGGAGTTTTTTAGCGCGGGCAAAAACTGTTTTGAGTGAATCACACGATCAATGCCTTCGGGTGTTATGCGACACAGCATCGAAATAATCGGCAAAATCAAGCAAAATACGAAAAAGAGCGTGATGCAGATTTTTATAACGCTTTTACCCGATAAAATATTTCTCATATCGGACGCTCACTTTCCTTTTGTAAATCTGATAAGAGAATCTGCCTTTGCCTGAAGATTGTCAAGCACAAAGGTTTTGACATACTCGTTTGCGGGATTTTTAACGATATTTTCGGGCGTATCTATCTGACTTATTTCTCCACTGTCCATTATCATTATTCTGTCGGAAAGCGCAAACGCCTCTTCCTGATCGTGGGTGACGTAAATCATTGTCGTGTTGAACTTTTTCTGCAATGCTTTAAGCTCGGTGCGCATCGAAAGCCTTGTCGCAACGTCAAGAGCGGACATAGGCTCGTCAAACAGCACGATATCGGGGCTCAGCACAAGCGTTCGCGCTATTGCGACCCTTTGCTGTTGTCCGCCCGAAAGATTTCTCGGCATTTTGGAAACATGCTCCTTTAGTCCGACCGCGTCGAGCATACGGGCTGCCCGTTCTCTTGCCTCTTTCTTGGGGATCTTGTGGAATTTAAGCGCGTATTCGACGTTTTTTATAACGGTCATGTTTTCAAAAAGAGCGTAATTCTGAAACACTATGCCCATTCCGCGCTCCGATGGGTGGGCGTTTGTTATGTCGGAGCCGTCTTTAATGACGGATCCGCCGTCCGGCTTTAGCAGTCCGATTAGAATACGAAGCAGTGTGGTTTTGCCGCAGCCGGAGGGACCGAGTATCGAGAGAAATTCTCCCTCGGCGACCTCAAAGCTCACGTTTTTAAGTACGTCGTTTGCTTTATATGCTTTTGTTATATTCTTTATTTCAAGCTTCGGACTTAATTGAAGGTCCATTTTTGAAGCAGCCTTTCTTTTTCGCTCAAAGTATCGTTCGCCATGTTTCCGTAATGAATATCGGTGGGGAAGCCTTCTACGTGAGGAGCAAAATCCTTGAAGATCTGATCGGGGAAGTAAAGCTCGTTGTCCCCTTTGCAAAGGTCTGTGGCAAGATAATTAAACACGTCCATTACCTCTTTGCGCTCGGCGCTCTTTGAAAGCACGGCGTTTCCGTACATGCTGAACGGTGAGCCCTCTTCAAAGAAGAGTATTTGAAGGTTAACGCCTTCGTTGATTTCAACCACTGCCTGAGAGGTCATTCCGAGCCCTATTGCAACCTCGCCCTGAACCAGCGCGTTGACGGGACCCGAACCCGAGGAGGTGTATTGCAGAACGTTCTCGGTAAGCTTTTCAAAGTATTCAAAGGCTTTATCCTCGCCCCACTCGTTTGTAAGCTGACGTAAGAACATATATCCCGTGCCGGAAGAAGCAGGGCTCGGCATGGAAATAAGGTTTTTATACGAAGGGTCAAGCAGGTCCTCGTATGAGGTCGGAGTCTCAAGTCCTTTTTCACTCAGCACTTTGGGGTTGACAATAATGCATCCGCCGTTTTTAAGCTCGGGGGTGAACTTGTGATTTTCGGGAACTATATCGTCAAGAAATACCGAGTAATCGAAATCCTTAAGCTCTGCAAGATAATCTTCGCATTTATAGAGATATCCGTACTCTTCCGAAAGGATGATGTCGCATGTGCAGCTCTCGCCCTCTTCAATGACCTTGGCGGCAATAGTACTGCTGTTCATGTATTCGACCGTGATATTGTAGTCGGGAAATTTCTTTACAAGCTCTGAGCGGTAATACTCGTTTTTGTATTCCTCGCCGCTGGTCCATATTACAATATCGTTGCTTTTTTTGCTGCTGCAAGCTGGGAGCAGCATTAAAACGGTTGCCGCAAGGCAAATCAGTGCTATGATTTTTTTAGTCATTTGTTTTTCTCCTTTATATGTCATAAGTTTTATCTATAGCCTTCAGTTCTCTGAAGGTATCGATTTCGGTGATGTCTTCGGTTCGGCACTCGCGCACCTCTACGCGGTACTCGCCGGAAAATATTTTGAGCGGTACCTCGTCCCAGTAAAGCTCTTTTCCGCCGGGCATTTCATACGCTTCAAGCAAATGCCCGGAAAGCTTTTTACCGCAAGCCTCATCCCAGTAGGATATTCCCACCTCCTGATAGCAGTTAAGACCGCCGACCTTCATCTCTTTTATTACGTTGTCGGCACTTACCGTAAAGCACCAGTCGTTTGAGCGCTCCATAGGTATTCCGAGATAGCTTGAGGTATAGTTATATTTCTTTATAATCGAAGGATTTTTTATAAGCAGGTCTGCTTCAAACACATACGCATTGCACATAAGATAGCGCGCGCACAGAGCAGAGGAAATATTGTTTGATTCGTTAAAAGAGGGATTTTCGAGAAACTTTATCATCGGGTATTTGTAAAGCAGCTGGTCAAACTGCTCGGCAAGATATCCGCGAACGACATATATTTCATCGATTCCCACCCCGAGGCAGGCGTCGATAAGACCGTCGATTATACGCTTTCCTTTCACTCTCACCAAAGGCTTGGGAGTGTTCAGGGTTATGGGCACAAGTCTTGTGCCAAAGCCGGCGGCAATGAATATCGCACGTTTTGCGCGGTACGGTTCAAGCGCCTTTTTTCCTTCCTCGGTTATGCACCCCCCGCTCACATATCCCAAAGAGGTCATTTCCTTTGTGAGTTTGTTTACGGTTCCGAGAGACATGCCGGTGATTTCTTCGATTTTGCGCTGGGTAAGAGCCTCTCCTGCCGTGGCAAGGGTCGACAGAAAATCAAATTGTCTGCGCGTGAGCGTCTGTTCCATATATTCTTCCTCCTTTTATGTGAATGCAAAGATGTTCAAAATGCGCTGCGACGCGGTGAGATATTGAACAAATTATCGAATTTTTGATGCACAAATCGCACAAATATGCTTTCCGTTCAAAACGGAAAGTATATTTGTGCATTTTATAACACGGGTCGATTATTTTTGATTATTTATCGGAATTGCCCTTTTCTTCACCGTCCGAGGAGCTTTTGTCATCGCTGCTGATAACAAGCTCGTCTTCAACCTCTTTGTGGGCGTTGGCGTCGATATGCAGCTTTTCGGCGGCTTTTTTCTTTGCTCTCGTCCACCAAATGGCAATAGCGGCGCCCATTGCGATTGCAATTCCGCTTATTGAGGAAACGGCGACCGTGACCGCCGACGGATCGATATAAAGATTGGAAGATGACAAAAATATCGAAATGTTCATTTTTTGTTCCTTTCAGATTCCTCAGATTCCAAGCGAATGTATTATACACCCTGAAGCTTAAATTGTCAAGCCTTTTTCGCTCTTTTTTCTACAAGTGAATTAAGGATGTATTTTGCGCCTTCCTCTGCGGCGTGTCCGTGATTGTAAATAAGAGTTGCAAAACGGGCGTCTATACGCTCCCTATAAAGCTCGAAGCTGTCAAGAAGCAGGCTTACCTTTTCTGCTGTTTTGTCAAGCTCCGAGGGGTCAATAGATACACCGAGCTCGTCTCTAAGGGATATTTCAACAGGGGTCAGCCCGAGATTTTCCCAGTTGGGATTTAGGCATTTGATTTTAGTGTTTACAAAAAGAGCGGGGCGACCGGTTGCAAAGCAAAATTCGGGCGCGATTCCCGACCAGTCGGTGATAAGCAGATCGGAGCTTGTAATTGAGCTGTTGTCCGAAAAATCAAGCTCAAAGGTCAGCCCCTTTCCGACCTTGTCGCTGTATTTTTCAATCAAACGCTGCATTTTGGCGCCGTAGCGCTTTACATATTCGGGATGAGGGCGCACCACAAGCGCGTATTTTTCACAGTAAAGCTGGCAAATAAGCTTGTCAATGCATGAGTCAAGCAGATTGTCTTCCTGCCATGAGGGAGCGATAAGAATTTTTTTACGCTCTGCGGATATGTGGGAGGCGCGTTCTTCCTTTCCTGCCCTTACAAGCATATCCGCAAGCGGATATCCGAACGGGACAAGCTTTTTTTCGGGCAAGCCGTACACTCTTTCGGTGGCGCGCACCTCTTTTGCCACATGCTCACCCGAGCAGAATATTGTGTCAAAGGCGTCAAGTGCGCCTTCGTTAAAGCCCATGTGGACGCTCATCATATCATGCGGAAGATAGATATATTCGATATCCTTTTTGATATGGGAGCGTTTGAGATAATACTTGTCAAAATCGGGCGTGGTCATTACCATAATATCACATTCGGCAAGCATCATCAGAGGTATAAGCTTTTTAATTCCGATGTAATACGGGCGTATACGCGGCGTTTCTTTCGCTCTTTCAAAAATAATATCGTCCGGATCGTTTGTGATATAGTGAATTGTAAGGTTTGACCTTTTCAGAAGCTCGTCTATTAAATCCTTGAAGTACTTATAAAATCCGCTCTTTTCGGAGTAGAATACAACGTGCTTGTTTACAACGTTAAAGAAGCTTTTGTAATCCTTCTTTTCGCGCTTTCTGTTTTTACGGTAGTTTCTGTCCTTCTTTTTCGGAGTATCGAGCGCTTCGATTTCTGCAAGCTGTTTTCGGCTTTGCTCCAGCGCGGCATAGTCCACATGCTTTTTCGGGTTTATTATTGCGTTGAGAATATACATCTGAGCCACAGAGAAGAGATTGCTTGCCGTCCAGTAAAGGGCAATACCTGCGGGGACAAAGCATCCGAGGTAAAGCGAGATGCCGACCGAAACCGCCATAAGACCGTATTTGCTGAGCTTGCCCTGTTCATGCTGAATGACGTTTGCAAGGTTTTGTGTCATGCAGAGAACGAATGAGGAGAGAGCCGCGATAAGCGGAATAACAGTGTATACTCCCCACAAATCGGTCGCTATGACAGAAAGATCAAGTCCCAAAAATCTGAGCTCGAAGTTATTTACCTGTGAGATTGTATTTGCAAGCATTTCGGCGCCCACCCCGGGAATTGTCGAGGAGGAGTCGATAACCCCGTCCTTTATAGCGTCAACTATGAGAAGCTGATAGGAGGAGGTCGCGGAGCTTGTCCCGATATATGAGGCAAGGCTGTTTATAACCTCGTCGGACATGCCGAAAATATAGCTTAGCGGGTGGTAAATTATCTCCACAACGCCCATAAGAAGCACTATTTGAATTATGAGCGGTATAAGCGAGAGCGTGGGGTGATATTTTTTCTCTTTAAAAAGCTTTGCCTGTCCTTCGGCAATAGCCTCCGTGTCGCCGTAATGCTTAACCTTTAAAAAGTTTATATCGGGCTGCAATTTCACCATGAGTATGGAATTTTTCTGTATCCATACCGAAAGCGGTATCAGCACTATTTTACTTACTAATGTGAACAGAATGATCGCAAGCCCGTAATTGCCGACAAGAAGCTGGCACCATTTCATCAGGTAGCCGAAGGGGATGCAAATGTAATAAAGTATTTTATCCATAATTTACTTCTTTTTCAGTCCATTAAGAACTTGTCATAATGAACGTGGTCAATCTCTTTCCAATTTGAAAAATCTTTTGCGGGACCGTTTATTTCATATACGTATTCGTCCAAGCTGCCGCCAAGGTAGGTCTGCCAGCGGTAATAACGCGTGCGGTTCAAATTCTCCGGAACGTCAAATACCGATGTGCCGTAGTCCTTTTTCGACGTGATGCCTTCGGAGCCGAAAACGGTCGCCCACAAATCGCTTTGGCAAACCTGCGCCATTGAGGTTTTAAGCGGCTCATTTTTGCTTCCCGAGGGCTTGACAAAAAGGGCTGTCATTGTCGGACCTTCTATGTTGCCTTCGTCTTTTTTGGCGTTTCCGTGGTCTCCTGTAATCACAACGGTGGCGTTGTCATAAACTCCGAGCCGTTTCATTTCTTTTAAATAACGGTCGATTATTTTAAAGCTGGCGAGCACCGACAGCGAGCAGTCCCCCGCTTTGTTTCCGGTCGGGGTATTCCAATTTTCGTCGTAAGACACGTCGTGGCATCCGTTGACGTGTATATAGCTGAAGGTTTTTTCGCCGCTTACCGTAAAGCGCTTGTCGGTGACGGCGTCGTAAACCTGCTTAAGGTCAAGAGAGTATGCGCTGTCGGCTCTTGACTGTAAAACGATGTCGGCGTTTGCTCCCGTGCTTATGTTGCCCACAATTCCTTTAAGCACAAAGGGAAAACAGCGGTAAAGCGACATTTTAAGCAAACTGCCCGTCACCTTGATTTTCGCTTTGAGAGACAGGGTCGCAATGCTCTCGGTGGGAACCACGTTTGCAATGTATTCGGGGAGATAGTATTCATCGCTGTAAGCGTAATACGGCTGAGTAAATACATTGACGGTATAGCCCGCGTCGTTTAATTCCTTAAGCGGAGTGTCGCCGCGAAAAGCCTCGTTCTGATAGCTGACGCGATCGACGCTGCACGAGTACTCTTTATCGGTCAGCATCCATGTTATTGCCGGATAGGTATGGCTGAACAGTGAGAGGTTATCCTGAAACCAGGTGAACCCTTCAAGCTCGTTGTAGATATTCGGATATTTGTCATACGCCTCCTCCGCGTACGTTTCGTCAAATCGGTCAACTATGAACACAATGACGTTGCGCGACTTTGAAAGAGTCGTCAAATTGTCGTCGGTAAGTATTTTTTGGACGTACTCCGTGGAGGATTCTACAACGCGTTCGTTTCTCGGAAGCGCTATGCCGTCTGTTGTCAGAGCCAAAAAGGTTATGTTAATCACCTGTGTTCCGAGCGTTACAACCGAAAGCAGAACGCATACAATTTTCACCGCGTCGCGCTTTTTTATAAACGCCGACGCTACGGCAAGAGCCGACAGCGCAAGCCAAACTATAGCGTTTATTATCACCGCCGCCAACGAAGGCGCCTCGTCTGCCATGTTGTCGCCCGGCAGGGAGCTTATTCCCAAATTGAGATATGTGCCCTGAAGGAAGAAGAGAAAGGCAAGCATTGTGATGGCAGGATATGCAAATCTGTACGCCTTGTCGGGAATGAAGAAAAGCGGCACTCCGACAATGAGAGTCAAAATCAGCCAAAATGCGATGCATAAAGGCAAGAAATCCGAGAGTGAGAATAGAAATTCGCTGAGATTGTTTGCAAAAATTTCAAAGGGCGCCTCAAGGCAGATGACAACCGCAAATGCAAAAGAGGTAAGTAAAACGGGCAGGAGCCGTTTTTTGCGCTTTTTTATAATTTTAATCAAGTCAATTTCTCCTAATACGGGTATTAAAGCGCCTCTTCGGGTCTGTTATCGTGCCGAAAAAGGGCGTTTTGTTTTTGGTTGCCGAGGATACAAGCGTCTAGAAAAAGCTGTATCAAAGCATACATATGATATCACCTGAGCTTGAATTTGTCAATAGCTTTTGAATTTTCAATTCTGTGCGAGAGGGAAGCCGCGCCAAAAATCCTGTGCGCATTTGCGATGATTTTTTATCTTATTTTCCAAACAGCCACATATGAACAATTCCGGCGCATTCCCTGAAATATCTTACCGGCGCGATGTATAAAGGAGTGTCGGCGTGAAGTCTTGTGCAGTCAAGTCCCGCTTTTTTGGCAAGGGCTGTCGCCCTGTAAATATGGTAGCTGCTTGTAATCACCGTTACTGTATAGTCGTCTTCAAAAAGGTCGTCAAGTATTCTTTTGGAATTTACAAAATTGGTATAGGTGGAGTTTGAATTTTCCTCCTTTATGATGTTGTTTGCGGGTACGCCCTTTTCGACAAGGTATTTTTCCATAACGCAGGCTTCGCTGACCTTTTCATAAGGTCCCTGTCCGCCTGATACCAAAATTACAGCTTTGGGGTTCTTTTTGCTGTATTCGACCGCTCGGTCAAGTCGCTTTGCAAGCTGGGGTGTTATCTTATCACCCTTGATGTTGACACCGAGCACTATCGCCGCGTCCTCTCTGTAGTTGCAGTTGTCAAATTCGGCGTAAAGCGCGACGGAGGTGACAAAAAGCGCGAAAGCGGCAAAGCAGGAGGCAATGACTATTGCAAGCCACCGAAGCTTTAGTATTTGCTTTGAAAAAATTGCAAGGGCAATCAATACAAGTCCGAAAATCGCAGCAAAGACTACTCCGGAATTAAAATTATCAATTTTTGCCGCTATGGCGGCGTATATCATGCTTATTGCGCCGAGTGCAAAAAGTGCGATGCGGCAGGATCTTCCCAAAAAGTGAGATAAAGGTCGGGTGTGCTCGGCATGTCGCTTTGCAAAGCGCGCCTCTTTATTTGCCCTTTTCATTCAAGTTCCTTTTTATTTTCATTTTCGTATATAAATTCTGTTTTTTGCTCAATATTTTGCCGATTGTTGCGAAGCGCGCGCTTTATTACCGGTCTTTCGAGCAAATAGGCGTCCGCCGCCTCCCAGAGAGAAAAGGAGCCTATAATCGAGAGAATTTCGCTTGCCATTGCCTCGTCTCTTGCCAGTGCAAAATAGAGATAGAGCGCAATTACGGCGACTCCGAAAATCGAAAAACCGATGCATTTGCGAAAATTTGCCGCCATGTCCCAAAGCAAATCATAGGATTTTATTGTGTAATGCCGGTGCATCAGTTTGCGTACCTCGTCCTCGTTCACGGCAAAATCAAGATGAAATCTTATATTAAGAGGTATTGAATGAGGAACAATGTTGGCTTCTCTGTCAATAAAATCGTATATCTCGGGCGCAAGGTCAAGGCTTTTTCCGGTTGAAAGCTTGTCGTAAAGCTCCCCTTCGCAAATCCGCACGTCAATATTAACGTACCCGTCCTCGCTTTTTTGCTCCTTGAGATAGCTTATTACCTGCTTTGCCTGCTTTTTTATTTTCATGTCTCTGGCTCCCCCGTTTTATTATGTCGGATATATTATATAACACAACAAAGGACGGTGTCAATAGCCGCTTGATTTTCCTGTTTGAATATGCTATAATGATTTTCAGAAAATAAGGGAGATGAAACTATGAAATACAGAGAATTTATACTGTGCAAATACGGTGAAATAGTGCTTAAGGGGCTGAACAAAGGACAATTCGAGAGGGCTCTGCTCGGCGCGGTCAAGGCGCGTCTTTCCGATATCGGCGAGTTTGACGCGTATTACGCGCAGTCCACTCTGTATATCAAGCCCGTCTCGGATGATTGCGATTTGGACGAGGCGCTTCGCCGAGTCAAAAACGTTTTCGGTATCGCTACCGTTACCCGCGCCGTCGCCGTCGAAAAGGAGCTTGGCGCTATTATACAATGCGCCGTGGATTATCTGCCCGCTTTTATCAAAGGTGCGAAAACCTTCAAGGTCGAAGGGAAAAGAAGCGACAAGCGCTTCCCGCTGACCTCTCCCGAGCTTGCCGCCGAGGTCGGAGGTGCGCTGCTTGAGGTAATGCCCGCCTTGAGGGTCGACGTGAACAAGCCCGAGGTCACCGTGCGCGTCGAAATAAGAGAAGAATATGCCTTCCTGCACGCAAACGCCGAAAGAGGAGCCGGCGGCATACCGTACGGCACGTCCGGCAAGGCGCTTCTCCTGCTTTCCGGAGGTATCGACAGTCCGGTCGCGGGCTATATGGTGGCAAAAAGAGGCGCTCTCTTGGAAGCAATTCATTTTGAATCGATACCGTACACCAGCGAGCTTGCAAAGGAAAAGGTCATGACCCTCGCAAAAGAGCTTTGCGAGTATACCGGCAGAATAAGAGTAAACGTGGTCTCTCTCACCGCTATTCAGGAGGAAATTAAAAGAGTTGCCAACGAGGACTATTTCACCCTCCTGCTTCGCCGAAGCATGATGAGAATAGCCTGTAGAGTCGCTAAAATGCATTCCTGCGACGTCCTTGTCACCGGTGAGTCCTTGGGACAGGTCGCAAGCCAGACAATGAGGGCACTCAGAGTTACCGACAACGCGGCAAATATAACCGTCTTCCGCCCCTGTATCGGACTCGATAAGGAGGAAATAGTCGAAAAAGCCCGTAAAATCGGTACCTTTGAAACCTCCGTCATCCCCTACGAGGATTGCTGTACTGTATTTACCCCAAAACACCCTAAAACTCAACCGGAGCTTTCTAAGGTCCTTGAAGAGGAAAATAAAATCGACTTCGGACGCCTTGAAAATGAAGCTCTGCAAGCTCTTGAAAACCGCTTGATTAGCGTTTATTGATACCTTGGCGCGGTCTCGTGGGGCGTTTCGCCGCTGCGGCGGCGCGTAGCTGAAGGGGATTTCGCGCTCTGCGGAGCGCGACGGTGGCTCAGCCCCTCGACCCCGCCGGCCTTTGAAAAGCCGGAGAAACAAACGGGCGCTCGCACGGTGCTAAGATGCGCTTTGCGCCGCTCTCCTCAATCGTTCCGCTTAGAGGAGAGCGGTCGGGATATATATGCGGCGAAGCAAGCAAGCTTGCACGCCGCATATATATCCCGACCCGCAAACCTACGGTTTGCTCCCGGCGCAAAGCGTAAATTGCAAAAAATGTGTTATGCTTTCGGAAATCGAAGGTAAAGCAAAATGCAGCTGTATAATATTGGAAAAACAGTCATATCGTTTGTTCGTTGTACTTAATGTGCCGGAGAAAACGATATGACTTACTTTTTTTGCTTTTTTAACATTGACGGCGCCCAAAACGCTTTTTGCGTGCTCGTAGTTAAGTGACTTTTTCTGACGACGCCTTGCCTTTCTTTTCCCCTCGCCGCATGTTTTGTTAAAGATTGCGGGAACGGTTGGTTAGTGTGGACTTTCCGTTGCCGTCCCTGCTATTTTTTCGGCTACGGTTTGTATAATCTTTCTCTCACGCAGCTGTAGCCGTTCGTTTATAGCTAAAAATGTTGCAATTGCTCGCTCTTTGTTGTCACTCCCTTTATTTCTTTGGCTACATCTTGCCTCATCTTCCCCCACGTCCCGCGGCGGGGGAGCGTGGGGGAAGATGAGGCAAGAAATGATAGAAAAATAGGCGATATGGGTTACATAAAGTCCGCACGAAGCGAAAAATTTGCTATATATTTCAAGTACAGATTTTCAAACACGTTCCGCTTTACGACACATTTCGTAAGCAACAACCAAGTCGCACGAGGTTTTAATGTTACAGCAAATTTAAGCTCTGCGCCGTGAGGCAAACCGAAAGGTTTGCAGGTCGGGGTGTATACGCGCCGCTCAAGCTTACTTGAAGCGGCGCGCATACAGACTGACCGCTATCTGTCGAACGTAGTGAGACAGACTCACGGCGCAAAGCGCGAGCACGCACTGTACGAGCGTACGTATGTTTTTCCGCCTTTACAAAAGGCGGCGGGGTCGAGGGGGCAGAGCCCCCGTCGCGCTCCGAAGAGCGCGAAACGCCCTTAGCTTTCCCCGTCGCACTCCGCAGAGCGAGAAACCCCCTTAGCCCCGTCGTAGCGCTTCGCAGAGCGCGAACCACTTAACCTCACCTTTCACATCCAAGGCTACAAAATGCTTGACAAAGGCGGTGGGGTGTGTTAAACTTATAATGGTGCAAAGTTGAGTGCATACGAAAATGCGGGCTGACGCATGAGGCATTTTATACAGTGACGGGAGAAGCGGCATGAAAAAACACACACCGACTATCGGTATCATATTATTACTTTCATTATTATTTTTGATGAGTTGTGCGGGCGGTAAGTTGCACACGCACGACTGGAACGAATGGAGTGTGACGAAAGAAGCGACGTGTGCCGAAGAGGGCAGTCGGAGCCGCACATGTTCGATATGCAACGAGGTTGAGACCGAGGCGATACCAACTATTGAGCACAGCTTTGATGAGTGGAAGGTGACGAAGAGTCCCACTTTTGACGCAGAAGGCAGCGAGAGCCGCAAATGCTTGACATGCGGGACGACGGAGAAGCGGAGTATTGACAAGGTTTTGGCAAGCTGGGATAAAGACGCCGCGGAATGGATGAGACAGCTGCCCGATTCGCTTTCACTTGCAGACATTACGATACCCGGCACTCATGACAGCGGCGCGCAAAAGGGCGTTTTCGGAATAGGGCAGTGTCAAAGTCTCAGCATTACCGACCAGCTGAACGCGGGGGCGCGTTTTCTTGACATTCGTCTTAAGCTGATTGAAGACAAGCTTCAGGTTTATCACGGAATACTCGGTATGGACATGACATTTGATGACGTTCAGAACGAGTGCTTGGAATTTTTGTCGGCGCATCCGAATGAGACGATAATAATGAGCATAAAAGAGGAGGACGCGGACGAAGCGGGCTTTGCCAACGCATTAATCGGCGCCATCAACAAATTTAAAGAGAGCTGGTACACTAAGAACAGTATGCCGACTTTGGGCGAAGCAAGGGGGAAAATTGTATTTATGTCCCGCTGCGATTCGAACGGAAAGGGCATTTCATGCCAGAGCAACTGGGGAGACGACAGAACGTTTACCATGAATAACGGAGTTCCGATGAGAGTTCAGGACAATTACAACGTTGAGACCGCCGATAAAATCGACGAGAAGTGGTCGGATATCACAGCGCTTATAACCTTTGCTCATTCAAGCAATAAACGCAGCACCTTCTGCTTGAATTTCACAAGCGGATACATAAACTCCATAGATATTACAGGAGTTTCAAACGTAATAAACGGCAGATTTGCCGAATATATAACCGGACTTTCTTGCCCGGGCTGTTACGGAACCTTTGCCATTGATTTTATTACAGCCGACCTTGCAAGCGCACTTATCGCCTTGAATTTCGCGGCACAGTAATCCACAAAGAAATCTCACAGGTGCTTTCAAAGACAAAAAACACGCGTTTCTGTTTTTTATATTTAATCTACCGAAAGGAATTATAAATAATGGTAAAATCCACAAAAAAAGGTATATACCTTGTTGATAATGTTCTCGCCGAAAAAAGCGATATTTCTCCCGAGATTGCCAAAAGGGGCACTATGGCTTATTCGATTTTAACCGCTCATAACACCTCGGGCAATGACGAAAAGCTGAAAATAAAGTTTGACGCAATAGCCTCACACGATATAACCTACGTGGGAATAATTCAGACCGCGCGCGCGTCGGGCATACGTGAATTTCCCCTTCCGTATGTGCTCACAAACTGCCACAATTCGCTTTGCGCAGTGGGAGGAACGATAAACGAAGACGACCACGCATTCGGGCTTTCGGCGGCAAAAAAATACGGCGGAATATACGTGCCCGCGCATCAGGCGGTGATACATTCATACATGAGAGAGTGCTTTGCCGGGTGCGGAAAGATGATACTCGGCTCCGATTCCCACACAAGATACGGAGCTATCGGGTGCATGGCAGTCGGCGAGGGCGGTCCCGAGCTTGTCAAACAGCTGCTTTCAAAAACATACGATATAAGCTATCCCGAAATTATCTGCGTTTACCTCACCGGCGCGCCCAAAGACGGAGTGGGACCGCAGGACGTGGCGCTTGCCCTTATCAAGGAGGTCTTTGCGTCGGGATTTGTTAAAAATAAGGTGCTTGAATTTGTGGGAGAGGGAATTTCAAATCTGCCCATGGAATTCAGAAACGGCATTGACGTAATGACAACCGAAACCACCTGCCTTTCTTCAATTTGGGAGACCGACGAAAGGACCAAGGAGTATCTTGCGCTTCACGGCAGAGCCGACGATTATAAGAAGCTCATGCCTAAAAATGTCGCGTACTATGACGGACTTATTGAGATTGACCTTTCGACAATCGAGCCGATGATCGCCCTGCCTTTCCACCCCTCAAACGCTTATACGATAAAAGAGTTTTTGTATAACGCGGAGGATATTCTTATCGAGACCGAAAGGACCGCTCACACTCAGCTTGGAGTGCCCGAGGGAAGGCTGAACTTGCGCTCAAAGCTCAAGAAAGACGGATTTTACGTCGATCAGGGCGTTATTGCCGGCTGCGCCGGCGGTACATACGACAACCTCGCGGCGGCAAGCGATATTCTTGAAAACGCTTCCACAGGCAACGGACATTTTTCGCTTTCGGTTTATCCCGCATCCCAGCCGGTCATGCTCGAGCTGCTCAGAAGCGGGCGCGCCGCAAAGCTTATCACGGCGGGCGCGACAATAAGAAGCGCTTTTTGTGGTCCGTGCTTCGGCGCGGGAGACGTTCCCTCAAACGGCTCGCTTTCAATCAGACACAGCACAAGGAATTTTCCCAACCGCGAGGGCAGTAAGCCCGGAGACAATCAAATTGCGGCAGTGGCGCTCATGGATTCGAGGTCGATCGCCGCAACGGCGGCAAACGGCGGCAAGCTCACCGCGGCAACCGAGCTTGATATTACATACAGCAAACCGAATTACAAATTCGACGGCACGGTATACAAAAACAGAGTGTATAACGGATACGGCAGACCGATGCCCGAGGCTGAGCTTGTTTTCGGACCGAATATTGCCGACTGGCCTGAATTTACCCCCGCCGCTGACAATATGCTTATAAAAACGGTCACCGTTATTACCGACCCGGTGACAACGACCGATGAGCTTATTCCATCGGGCGACACCTCGTCGTACCGTTCAAACCCCGAAAAGCTCTCCTCCTTTGCGCTCTCAAGAAAGGACCCTTCGTACGTGCCGGGAGCAAAAGAGGTGCGGGCGATGGAAAAACGCCGCCTTGCGGGCGAGCATATTTATGAGCTTGACGCGGTATATGACATTCTTTCAAAAATAACCGACGCCGACCCAAAGGATATAATGCTCGGCTCGCTTATATGCGCTGTAAAGCCGGGCGACGGAAGCGCCAGAGAACAGGCGGCTTCCTGTCAGAGAGTTCTCGGCGGACTTGCAAATATCGCAAACGAATACGCAACCAAACGCTACCGCTCAAATCTCATTAACTGGGGTATTTTGCCCTTTACGGTAAAGGGTGATTTTCCGGTGAAGGTCGGCGACTATATCTTTGTCGGCGGCGTGCGTGAGGCGCTTGAAAAGGGAGAAACAAGTCTGAATGTCAAGGTAATTCCAAAGGACGGCGCGCCCTTGCGCGACGCTACTCTTTATCTTGAAAACCTTTCGCCGGACGACAGACAAATTCTTCTTGACGGCTGCCTGATAAACTATTATAAACGGTAAAGCTCTTTAAAACTTTTTCGCCGCGCTTCCTGCACGAAGCGCGGCGAAAATCGTTTGGCATACGTTTTTAATGTCCATCTGACCGATATATAATCCCCATTGAGCAGACGCTTGAAAAAGCATATTTGCGATATGGGGATTAGATTATGTAAACCTTACAAGCCACGGCGAAATTTTTATATTTTGCTATTGACAAACGCACAATATTATGGTATACTGCTTAAAAATTTCAGAGAGGAGTACGGCAATGAAGGTCTGTATTAACGTTTTTGCCCTTAATATTACTGCCACTATGCGCGACGAAGAGCCCCGTTACGGGAGCTTGTCGGGCTTGTATTGTCGTACCCAAATTTCCGTATAATCCGCATGGATTATAAATAATTCGGTTAGTAACGGTGCAAGTCGAAGAAGATTCGATTTGTACCGTTTTTCTATTTTTTAAGGAGGAACGAAAAATCATGCAAAAAACCTTTGTCATTATCATAGGACCGCACGCCGTCGGCAAAATGACCGTGGGGCAGGAGCTTGCCAAAATCACCGGACTGCGGCTGTTTCACAATCATATGTCAATCGAGCTTGCGCGAAAGCTTTTTGCGCCGAACGAGGTTGAAGAATTCAGAGAGCTTAACCGTACAATCAGACAGAAGGTTTTTGAGCTTTTTGCCGCAGGAAATCTTCCCGGGCTCATTTTTACCTATATGTGCGCGTTTGATTGTCAAAGCGACCTTGATTATATAACCGGTCTTGTCGAGACGTTCAAATCAAACGGCGCAAAATGCTGTGTGGTCGAGCTTTGTGCCGATTTTGACGTTCGTCTTATCAGAAACAAAAGTGAGAACCGTCTGCTTCACAAGGAATCAAAGCGCGACCTCGATTGGAGCGAGGCTGAAATGAGGGAGACAAGCGAAAAGTTTCGGCTCAATTCATATGACGGAGAGAAGCTGCCGCTTGAAAACTATATGAAGCTCAACAACACAAATATAGCCCCAAACGACGCCGCAAAGCTTATAAAGACACACTTTGCAATAGGTGAGTAAATTAAACGGAAGGAGTATAACAATGATATTTGAAGAAAAACAAATAACGCTCAAAAACGGGCAAAAGGCGGTTCTGAAAAGCCCGTGCGTTGAGGATGCGAAAAAGCTGTTAAATTACATTAAAAGGGCAAGCGGGGAAACAGAATATCTCTTACGCTATCCCGAAGAATGGAATCTCACGGTTGAGCAAGAGGAAGGCTGGGTGAGTCGCCTTCGCATGTCGCCCCATGTTTTGGCGATAAGCTGCTATGTTGACGGCGAGGTAGTCGGCAATTGCGAGATAAATTTTAAAAGCGATATAAAAACCTCTCATCGCGCGACAATTGCCATTGCAATTATCAAGGATTATTGGAACCTCGGAATAGGCACCGCTTGTTTTAATGAACTCATAGCGGCGGCAAGAAAACGCGGAACAGAAATCATGGAGATTGAGTTTATCGAAGGAAATCGGCGCGCAAGACACCTGTATGAGAAATTCGGTTTTTGTGTTGTATCAGAAAAGCCCAACGCTTTCAAATTAAGGGACGGAACATACCGAAAAGAATTTTACATGCAGAAATATCTGTAAAAATAATTTTTACAAATAGGCTTTTTTCCGCGCCGTGACAAGCGCAAAACGGTTATTATGGCAAAGAAGGGATAAAAAGTTGCATAAAGTGTGAATAGGTGGTAAAAATATAACCGAAGGAAAAAACGAAAAGGCAGGTTATATTCCATGAAGCAATCCAAAAAATTCTTAAATGACAAAACGGTAACCAACATTTTATATGTTCTTGCCGTAATAGTTATCATTTCGGTAATAATCGTGACAATAGCGGCGTTCACCTCTCAGCGTTCCCCGAAAAAGAGTGTGATTACCACAACCTCGCTTGTGCAGACTATGCCGGAGGTCACGACAAAGCCGGAGCCAAACGACCGAGAGCCCGATGCCGGCGACAGTGACAACAAGGGAGATACTCAAAAGGACCCCTCCACCGACGTAGTACAGCCGATTGAGTTTATAATGCCGTGCAGCGGCGTGCTCAACAAGCATCATGATCTTGAAAACCTTGCGTATTCAATGACAATGAACGACTACCGTATTCATACCGGCGTCGACATTACGGCAGACGCCGGAACGCCCGTTAAGGCGTGTGAGAGCGGCAAGGTCACGGCAATTTATTTTGATCCCTTTATGGGATATTGCGTTGAGATAGACCACGGCAGCGGCTTTGTCAGCGTATACAAAAACCTTGCCGATGAGCTTCCCGAAGGAATTGTCGAGGGCTGCACCGTTTCAAGAGGTCAGACTATAGGAGCCGTGGGAGAGAGCGCGATTATCGAGCAGGCGGACGAATCACATCTGCACTTTGAGCTTTCGGCAGACGGCGAAATTGTCGACCCCTTGGAATATATCGACTATTCGGAGGAGACAATGAGCCCTTCTGTTGAGGACAAGTAAAAAAGCTGCCATGTGCGGCGCATAAATCGGCTGCCGAAAACAGGCGCGGGACCTTCACGGTGCCTGTTTGAGAGGTGCTCTTCCGACGCAAAGCCGCCCCGCGATTTTTTAAAAATCGCGGGGCGGCGAATTTAATTAAAATCAAAAAAGCTCACAAGGAAATAACGCCTTCCAAGCAAGGCAGACGGCTTTCGTGGCAGGTGAAATAGATAATTTGCGTATTTTGCGCAAGTTTAAGAAGAAATTCGCTTGCCTTTTTTGTGCGTCCCTTGTCAAGATTTACAAAGGGATCGTCAAGAATTATAAAGCTCTCCCGTCCGTCAAAGACGGCTTCAAAGAGTGCAAAATGCATTGCAAGGTCTATAAGATCGCGGGTTCCGCTGCTGAAAAAGTCCTTCTCCCGTCCAAACCCCCAAACCGACGGGACAGCATTTAAATCGGTGTCGATTGAGGTTTCGACAAGCGCGTCTCCGTCAAAAAAGGCAAGATATTTTCTAAGGCTTGCCCTTATCGGGTTCAGATACCTGCCGGACAGTTCCTCTTTTGCCTTAAGCAACAGTTCCTTTGTCTTTTCTATGACCGAGATCCGGTATTTTATTTTTTCATATTCGGCGGCAGCTCGCTCTATTTCCTCCTCAAGTCCCGCCTCCCTTTCGCAATACTCGCTAAGCTCGGAAACAATTTGGCGCTTTTCTTCAATTTGCGCCGCAAGCCTTAAGCGCCCGGCTTTATTTTCTGTCCTCATTTGTGAAATTGTCTCGGCGTCTGTGAGACTCTCCCCGTCTTTTTCGGGATCCTCTACGCTTTCGGGGTTTTCCTTAATAAGCTCTTCAAGCTCATCCTTAGCCGCTTCAAGCTCTTTTTCTGTGTTTTGGTATTCCGTGACGGCAGAGCGTATTGTCCGAAATTTCTCCCGGGCATCCGAGGTCGAATCAAGCTCAAATTCGGCAAAAAACTTTGAGATATGCTCATTGTTTTGCTTTTCTTTTTCTTTTGCAAGCTCCGCCTTGTTTGTAAGTCTTTTCGCCTCGTCGCGAAATCTCAAATAATTTTCAAGCTCCGCAATGGTAGCGTCAAGCTGTGCGGCGGAAAGGTCGCCTCTGCCGATGCTTCTAAAATAGCTTCTTATTGCCAAAGAGCAATTCTCAAGCTGTATTTTTGCCTCTTTTGCCTTTATTTTTTGTTCATTTATCCGCCTTTGACGTTCCTTTTCCTCTCGGATAGAGTCCATAAGCTTATTAAGCTCATCCGCGTTATCAACTCTGACTCCGAGCTTTTTTTCATACTCCGAAAGCTCGTTTTGCCGTATAGAAAGCTCCCACTCCGCCTTGTCACACTCATTATTTAGTGCCGCGCGCTTCTTTGACAGGTTGAAAGCGTTAAAAACGCATATGCAGGCAAGCGCGGTAAACAAAGCCGCACCGGAAAGAAAAACCCAAAACCCGCAGGCGCTTTTTTGAATATGAAGGATACTTCCGATTATTGCAATGACCAAAGAGACAATACATCCCGCCGCCAAGGGGAGCGGTATGTGCTTCCCGCTTTTTTCGTGCATAAGCGCTTCACGGGCAGTATCCGCTCGGCTTTTTGATGTGTCGCGGGCATAAATCGCCCTTCTGATGTTTTCGCACTCTTGCTCGGAAAGCTCCGTAAAGCTTTCAATTTCGGCATCGTTTTCGCTCTCGCTTGCCTCAAGCATTTTTTGTTCAAAGCTTGCGCCTTGATAATCGTTTTGCAGTTCTCTCAGCTTTTCTATATCGGGAAGAGTGGGGAAATCTATTTCAAAGCGCGCCGCCCTTGTACAGATATCCGAGCTTGCCGCCTCCACTTCCTTTATTAGCGCCGGAAGCTCTCTGTAAGCTTCCTCAAGCTTGTCTATTCGAGCGGAGTCCGGCATACCGCACCTGAAAAATTCGGAAAGCTCTTGCAGTCTTTTCTCTTTTGCATTGCGGTTATTAAGGCATTTAAGATACGCTTTATGCTTTTCTTGCTTTGTTTCCAAGGAAAGAGAGGCTTCGAACCTCTCCTCAAGTCTCCCCTCTTCCTCCTCCGCTTTGCGGGCGGTATCGTACAGCTTTTGTTGAGCCGCAGTCTCAAGCGAGAGCTCTTTTTCTTTTTCTTCTCTGGCTCCAAGGCGCCGCTTGAGCTCTTCTATTTTATTTTTTAATGAGGTCTCTTGCTTTTTAAGCTCGTTTTTCCGTTCGTTAAGGGCGTTATCGGCTTTGCCGTAATTTTCAATATCTGCTTCGTCAACAATGCCGCCGAGCCTTGCGGTAATGCTTTGGGCTCCGCCTGCTTCCCTGTCTTTGCCCGGAATGTCCTTTGAAAAATAGGAGCTTATTATATAGGCGTGGCTGTTTATCCCGAAAAGCTCTTGACCTATATTCTCGCTGTAGTCATGACTTTCCTTGCCGGTTGCAAGGTCGACAAGCTTAAAAGTGTCGTTTCCCGGTCGGTCTCTGAAGCCTCGTTCTATGCGATAGGTTTTTTCCCCTTCGCTAAAGGTCAGACTGCCGCCGAATATTCCGTTGTTCCATGGGCAAAATCTTACTCTGTCGCTGTCTGCGGCAGACTTTTTCTTTCCCGCAGAGCCCAGCCCGTAAAACATGGATTTTATAAAATAGGCAAGAGTGGTCTTGCCCGAGCCGTTATCGTCAAGAAAGCAATTTATTCCTTTACCAAAGGTATATTTTTTCGAAGAAAGTGTACCGAAATTCTGAATTTGACATTCTATAAGCTTCATTCGATGTCCTCCCCCCGAAGCGCCCTTATCCCGCATTCGGCAACGTCTCTTAAAAAATCGTCCTCGCTTTCGGCTTTAAGGTTCGCAATTATTCTCATAAACGACCCTTTAAGCGTGATATCGCCTATATAGTCGTTTTCATCTATGTACAAAGACGTGTTGTCCTTTATTCTTGCAAAATAGAATTTTTCATTGAGGCGGCAAGAGAGCAGGGTTATATCCTTTTCCGCGCCGAAGCGGAATTTGCCGCAAAGAGTCGCCTCCACCATATCGGAGCTTGGAATTTCGCTCACCGCGTCGTCAATCTTTTTTTCAAAATCCGAAAGTCTCCCGTCGTTTTGGTCGATTTCGACCTTGACTTTATGAAGCTGTCTTTTGCATACCGGCACAAATTGCACCATGTCCGCTCCCTTTTTCTCTGTGTCGACAAGTACAAAGCCCTTTATTCCGCACTCGTCAAAGCCCCGTCCTTCGGGGCACCCCGGATAGCAGGCAATCCCCTTTTCTCCAAAAGGCTGAGTGTCAAAGGAGTGAATATGCCCGAGCGCCAAATAATTTATTTTTTTGTCCGCGAGCATGGAAAGGGTAATTTTGTCCTTGTCCTGCGCGCCCGAAGGCAGTATACTGCCGTGCAGAATGACGATATTGAAAAGGTCAGGGTCAAGAGCAAGCTCGCCGTACATATTTTCACTGATAGTATCCCTGCCGGTGAACGCAACGTTGCCTTTGGTATAACTGCTCCAGCCGTCCTCAAAGAGCTTTAAGTTTTGCGGTATGTCCCCGAATTTTTTTAAGCAGTCTGCGTCGTGGTTTCCGCATATGCAGTAAAAATCCGTTTCGGGGCAGTCTTTGATACAGTCGATAAAATTGCCGACCGTCTTCTTCGGAGTTTTGGTTCCGTCGAAAATATCTCCCGCAATTATGAAGGCGTCAATTGCATTTTCTTTTGCGTATTTTGTCATTCTTCGAAATGTCGACATAAGCTCTTCTTTGCGCTCTGTCGCCTTTTCGGCAGAAAGGCTTGTCTGCATTTTGGAATTTAAGTGAAGGTCGGCGGTGTGTATGATCTTCATTTATGCGGCGCTCCTTGTCTTGGTAATAGGGCAACTTTGTCATTTCCCTAATCGATTTTAGCATATTTTTATCTTCTTTTCAATAGAAAAGTTATATAAGAAGCAAAAATCTATTGATTTTGAAGCCGTTGCATGTTATAATATTTATCGCTTGGGAGATTCCATAATATAATTTACCAAACTACCGACCGCGCTTACCTACCGCCAAGGTGCGTAGCGTATTTTGCAAAAGTACAAAAGTATAATAAATCACGATAAAGAATGAAAGGCAGAATAAAACAAATGGATTGTAATGAGAAAAAACTGCTTTCCCTTAAAGCGACCCTTATAAGAAAAGGCATAGTGACAAGCGTATTTAACGCCCAGAGCGGGCACCCGGGCGGCTCGCTGTCTGCGGCTGACATACTTTGCTTTCTGTATTTTAAGGAAATGAAAATAGATCCCCAAAACCCGAAAAACCCGGGCAGAGACCGTTTCGTGCTTTCAAAAGGACACGCTGCCCCCGCACTCTACGCAACCCTTGCCCTTCGCGGCTACTTTCCCGAAATCGCTCCTCATTCGCTTCGCCAAAAGGGCTCGATATTTCAGGGGCATCCGGATATGAAAAATATTCCCGGCGTGGATATGTCAACCGGCTCTCTCGGTCAGGGAATCTCCGCCGCGTGCGGTATGGCGCTTGTGGGTAAAGAACAGGGATTTCGAGTTTACGCCATGCTCGGAGACGGCGAGTGCGATGAAGGTCAGGTCTGGGAAGCCGCAATGTTCGCCTCTCATTACAGGCTTGACAATCTTTGCGCCATGGTTGACCTTAACGGTCTGCAAATTGACGGCTCAACCAAAGAAGTTATGAACAGTGAACCGCTTGACGAAAAATTCAGAGCGTTCGGCTGGAATGTGATAGACGTCGACGCTCACGATTTCGACTCGATTGAAAACGGCTTTAACGCCGCAAAAAGCTTTAAGGGCGCTCCCTCTGTGCTGATTTGCAGATCGATAAAGGGCAAGGGCGTGTCGTTTATGGAAAATCAGGTAAACTGGCACGGCAGTGCGCCGAAATTTGAACAGTATGAAAAAGCGATGTCCGAGCTTGACGAGCTTTACAAAACTATAGAGGAGGCATGAAAATGGCTGAAAAAATTGCAACCAGAGACGCCTACGGAAAAGCGCTTGCAGAGCTTGGCGCTGTCAATAAAAATATCGTCGTGCTTGATGCCGATCTTGCCGAGGCGACAAAAACTCTCTATTTTAAAAAGGAGTTTCCCGACCGCTTCTTCGACTGCGGCATTGCCGAACAAAATATGATATCTGTGGCTGCCGGTATCGCCGCCGCAGGTAAAATACCCTTTGCAAGCTCCTTTGCCATGTTCGCGGCAGGCAGAGCCTTCGATCAGGTCAGAAACTCTGTCGGATATCCGCACCTCAATGTTAAAATCTGCGCCACCCATGCGGGTATTACCGTCGGAGAGGACGGTGCCACCCACCAGTGTCTTGAGGATCTCGCGCTTATGCGCTCCATTCCCGGTATGGTCGTTATTAATCCCTCCGACGCGGTTCAGGCAAGAGCCGCCGTGTTCGCCGCTGCCGAATATGTCGGTCCGGTCTATGTGAGACTCGGCAGACTCGCGGTTCCCGTTATATATGACAAAAATACCTATAAATTTACCATAGGCAAGGGCGAAACCCATAAGTCGGGCTGCGACCTCACCCTTATTTCAACCGGTATGCTGCTTGAAAATACCCTCCTTGCCGCTAAAGCCCTCGAAGAGCTCGGGATAAACGCCGGCGTTATCGATATGCCCTCCGTAAAACCGCTTGATGCCGACCTTGTCCTAAGCGCCGCAATAAATACCGGCGCCATTGTCACCGTCGAAGAACATAATATCATCGGCGGGCTGGGCAGCGCCGTCTGCGAAAATGTCGCAGAGTCCCGCCCCGTTCCCGTTATCCGCGTCGGCGTTAAGGATACCTTCGGAAAGTCGGGTAAGGCAATAGAGCTTATCGACCTCTTCGGGCTCGGTGTAGCCGATATCGTAAACGCAGCAAAACAAGCTCTCGCCCTTAAAGCTTAATTAGTATGTTAAATAATGTTCCCTCACCGCCGCTACGGCGGTGAGGGGAGTTTTGCGCTCTGCGGAGCGCTACGACGGGGCAAAGGGTGTTTCGCGCTCTGCGGAGCGCGACCAAGGCTCCGCCTTGGATGGGGTCGGCTTTTGAAAAGCCGAGGAAACATACTGGCGCTCGTACGGTACGGAAATACGCTTTGCGCCGCTCTCCTCTATCGCTCCGCTCAGAGCAGAGCGGTCAAGATATATATACGGCGTTGCAGGCAAGCTTGCACGCCGCATATATATCTTGATCTGCAAATCTTCGATTTGCCGAGCGGCGCAAAGCTTGCTTTTGCGGGGATTTTGTAAAATGTTCGGTGTTTATGGTTGAAAACTGAACGAAAGATTCGTGCGAAGGCGTCGCATTGCGAATGGGGAATCATTTTGAAAACACAAACAGAGCCGAGTTACTGCAAAAGCAGTGACAGGGGCTCTGTTTGCGTGTGTCTGCGTGCGCGTCATGCGATATTTTGCGCGGATTTTCTCATCTGCCTTGCAAGCGCCCGAAAACATTCGGGCATCTCGGTTTCAAGCGGCAGCATCTCCTCGACAATATCGATAAGATGACAGACCTCTACCGACTCCGTGAACAGATAAAACATAAGGCATATGGCAGTTTCATAATCCGAGGTCACGTTTGGCGCCGCCTCGCAGATCGTATCGCCCTGTGGCGTCGTCTGCTCAACCTCAACGCCAAAGCTTTCCCGTCCGTCCTCGTACTCCTCGCAAATCAGGCGATACTCGATTGTTCCTTTTTTGCATGGTCTTTTCATGATTGCTTTTGTGTTTTTCATATCTTATCTCCTTTTCTTTAAGCCACAAGATATTGTATGCGTGACTTGATTTTTACAATAATATAATACAATATATGCAGGCAACTCTACAGCCCGTTAAAATGTAATCGTTCGACAATTTTTCGTGTTTTTAAGCGCTCTTTTTAACTCTTTTGATGTTAAAAGACAAAATGTCGAAAAATACATGCGGAAAAATGCGAATGTATCCGAAAAATTCACCGCAGTTTTTATGTTTTGAAGCAAAAGAAAGTCGATAATATTTTATTCCTTATCTTATTTTGCACAAAAAACGACAATAAAAAATATTTTATTTATAATAAGAGAACGTTTGACATACGGAGAATGATATGATATAATAAGTACGTCTGAGTGATAAAACTAAAATAAAACATCAAATAAATATATCAAATTTTCAAAAATTCAATTCAAGCGAGGGACAGAGAGTAATGAAAAAGGTTGCAATTATAATGGGAAGCGACAGCGATCTTCCTGTTGTCGAAAAAGCTGTAACGACACTTAAGGAATACGGTGTGCCGTACGAGGTACATATATTTTCCGCTCACCGCACGCCCGAAGAGGCGAGAGCGTTTGTGACAGGCGCGGCGGAAAACGGATTCGGAGTTATAATAGCCGCGGCGGGGAAGGCGGCGCATCTTGCCGGCGCAATGGCTGCCGGAACGGTGCTTCCCGTAATAGGAATACCGATAAAATCCTCAACTCTTGACGGGCTTGACGCCCTTCTCTCGACCGTACAGATGCCCTCGGGGATACCTGTTGCCACAGTGGCGATAGACGGTGCGGCAAACGCGGCGCTTCTTGCCGTGCAGATACTTGCAGTCTCGGACGAAGCGCTGACAAAAAAACTGCAAAAAGCCCGCAAAGAGGCGTCCGACAAGGTGCTTCAAAAGAACGCCGAGATCTTTGCGAAATATTCGGAATAAAACATCGTATTGTCTATTAACATAAAGAACGGAAGGTAAGAAAATATGGAAAAGAGTTTCAGCGAGAGCTACAAGGCGGCGGGAGTTGACATAACTGCCGGATACAAGGCGGTTGAACTTATGAAGGCGCACATTGCCCGCACAATGACAAGCGGCGTGGTCTCGGATATTGGAGGATTTGGAGGGCTGTTTGAGCTTGATATTACCGGAATGAGCCGTCCGGTGCTTGTCAGCGGTACGGACGGTGTGGGCACAAAGCTAAAAATAGCATTTCTTATGGACAGGCACGACACGGTTGGAATAGACTGCGTCGCCATGTGCGTAAACGACATAATATGCTGTGGCGCCAAGCCTCTGTTTTTCCTTGATTATATTGCCTGCGGCAAGAATATACCCGAAAAAATCGCCTCAATTGTCAGCGGAGTTGCCGAAGGGTGCGTTCAGGCAGGATGTGCGCTTATCGGCGGCGAGACTGCCGAGATGCCCGGCTTTTATCCTGTGGATGAATACGATCTTGCGGGATATTCCACAGGCGTTGTAGACAGGTCAAAAATTATTGACAACAGTACCATGGTGCCCGGAGATATTATTATCGGGCTTCCTTCAAGCGGAGTACATTCAAACGGCTTTTCGCTGGTCAGAAAGGTGCTTGACGTTGAAAATACCGATATAAAGAGACCTCTTGAAGCGCTTGGTGGCAAGAGCATTGGGCAGACGTTGCTCACCCCCACAAAGATTTATGTAAAACCCATGCTGTCGCTTTTCGAAAAGGTTACAGTCAAGGGCGTGTCCCATATCACGGGCGGCGGATTTTATGAAAATATCCCGAGAAGCATTCCCCACGGGCTTGGAGCCAAGATTGACAAAAAGTCCGTGCCGGTACTGCCCGTGTTCGACCTTATAAAGAGCGAAGGCAAGGTTTGTGAGCGCGACATGTTCAACACCTTCAACATGGGCATAGGAATGAGCGTTGTAGTTTCAAAGGAAGATGCGGACACGGCGCTTAACACTCTTCGTGAGTCGGGAGAGGGTGCGCTGATAATAGGCGAGATAACAGCTTCCGAGGACGGAGTTACGATAATATAATATGAGAGCGCGGTAAAGAATATGGAAGAAAAGCTTATAAAGATTGCCGTGCTTGTGTCGGGCGGCGGAACAAATCTCGGTGCGCTCATCGGAGCGCAGAGGGACGGAGTGATAAAGCACGGCAGAATATCTCTTGTAGTTTCAAGCAGTCCCAAGGCTTATGCACTGCAAAGAGCATACGAGGCGGGAATACCGGCGGCTATTGTTAAAAAAAGCGATTACAAGGAGGAGGGAGCCTTTGAAGGAGCGCTGATTGGCGTTCTTGAAAGGGCAGGAATTGAGCTTGTGGTGCTTGCCGGTTTTATGTGCATACTCGGCGAGAGTTTTACCAAAAGGTATGAAAACAGGATTATCAACGTGCATCCCTCGCTCATCCCGTCCTTTTGCGGCAAGGGATTTTACGGGCTTAAGGTGCACGAAGCAGCTCTTTCTTACGGCGTGAAGGTCACGGGCGCTACGGTGCATTTTGTAAACGAGATACCGGACGGCGGCAAAATAATCATGCAAAAAAGCGTGAAAGTGAGGGAGGGCGACACTCCCGAGACCCTTCAAAAAAGAGTCATGGAGCAGGCAGAGTGGAAAATACTCCCGAGAGCTACCGAAAAGGTGTGCGCGGCGATGTTAAAAGAAAAAAGACAAGGAGAAAAAGGTCATGAACGTATACGAAACAAAACCGATAAGCTCCCTTCTTGAGAGCAACACATACCCCGGACGAGGGATAGTCATAGGTCAGAGCGAAGACGGCAAAAGCGCGGTTTTTGCCTATTTTATCATGGGGAGAAGCGAAAACAGCCGCAACCGCATATTCGAGTACAAAAACGGCGGCGACAAATACGAGCTGACAATATACCCCTTCGACCCCTCAAAGGTCTCTGACCCCTCGCTTATAATCTATTCTCCCGTGCGCTCGGTTAAAAACTGCGTAATTGTGACAAACGGAGATCAGACCGACACCGTCTATGATTTTATAAAAGAGGGGAAAACCTTTGAAGAGGCACTTGAAACCCGTTGCTTCGAGCCGGATGCGCCGAACTTTACTCCGAGAATCAGCGGTATTTTGGATTTTGAAAGCAATGCTTTTACCTACAAAATGAGTATATTAAAAAGCGGAGACGAGAAGGGCGGCGTATGCAACCGTTATACCTATTCATACAGCCCCGTTTCGGGAGTCGGACATTTTATCCACACCTACAACTGCGACGGCACTCCGATTCCCACCTTTACAGGTGAACCGAGGCGCGTGGAAATACCAAACGATGCTATGACTTTCGCAAACCAGCTGTGGACAAGCCTTAACGCCGACAACAAAATTTCCCTTCACGTCTGCTACATAGACCTTCAAACAAAAAGCGCAGACAGAGTGCTTATCAACAAATACAACAAGTAAAAGAAAGGCAGAATGAAAAATGAAAGAATTTGAACTCAAATACGGTTGCAACCCCAATCAAAAACCCGCGCAGATTTATATGGAAGACGGAAGCGAGCTTCCTATTGAAATACTCAGCGGCAGACCCGGATACATCAATTTTCTTGACGCCTTCAACAGCTGGCAGCTTGTAAAGGAGCTTAAAGAGGTTTTCGGCATTCCCGCCGCCGCCTCGTTCAAGCACGTCAGCCCCACCTCGGCGGCTTTAGGCATAATTCTTCCCGAAAAGCTGAAAAAAGCCTGCTTTGTGGACGATATTGCAGAGCTTGACAGCTCGCCGCTTGCCTGTGCATATGCAAGAGCGAGAGGCACCGACAGAATGTGTTCTTACGGCGACTGGATCGCGCTTTCCGACGAGTGCGACGAGATTACCGCAACGCTCATTAAGCGCGAGGTATCCGACGGCGTGATTGCCCCCTCATACTCTGAAAGGGCGCTTGAAATTTTAAAGTCAAAGCGCAAGGGAAATTACAATATTGTAAAAATAGACCCCTCCTACGTCCCGTCTCCGATCGAGACCAAGCAGGTTTACGGCATAACCTTCCGTCAGGGCAGAAACAACTGCAAAATAGACGCCAAAATGCTTGAAAACATTGTGACCGAGAACAAGGACCTGCCGCAAAGCGCGGTGCGCGATCTTATAGTCTCGCTTATCACTCTCAAATACACCCAGTCAAACTCGGTATGCTACGCAGTTGACGGACAGGCGATAGGAGTGGGCGCCGGTCAGCAGTCAAGAATACACTGCACAAGGCTTGCCGGCACAAAGGCAGACACATGGCATTTAAGGCAGAGCGAAAAGGTGCTCTCTCTGCCGTTTCTTGACAGCCTGACCCGCCCCGACAGGGACAATGTTATAGACGGATATATCAACCACAACGAAGAGGACGTCACCTCCGACGGCAACTGGCAGAAATATTTCACCAGAAAGCCCGATTATTTTTCAGTCGAGGAGCAAAAGGAATATCTCAAAGAAATTAAGGGCGTTGCCATAGGCTCGGACGCGTTCTTCCCCTTCTCGGACAACATTGAGCGCGCCGCAATGAGCGGAGTTTCCTATATCGCCGAGCCGGGCGGCTCCATACGTGATGACATAGTTATCGAGTGCTGTAATAAGCACGGTCTTGTCATGGCGTTTACCGGCCTTCGTCTTTTCCACCATTGATATTACGATATTAATTAAGGAGCAAAGCAAGATATGAAAATAATGGTCGTTGGAGGCGGCGGACGCGAACACGCCATAATAAAGAGCATTAAAAAGAATCCTAAGGTCAGTGAGATATTTGCCCTGCCCGGCAATGCGGGAATGGCAAACGATGCGACACTTGTCCAAATAGGAGCGAAGGATATTCCCGCCATAGTGGATTTTGCGGTTAAAAACAGCATTGAATTTGCGGTTGTGGCTCCTGACGATCCGCTGGTGCTCGGAGCGGTAAATGCGCTTGAAGAAAAGGGAATAAGGTGCTTCGGACCCACAAAGGAAGCCGCCATAATCGAGGGTAGCAAGGTTTTTTCAAAGGAATTTATGAAAAAACACGGTATTCCCACTGCTTCATATGAGATATTTGACAGCATGGAAAAGGCGCTTGCCTACCTTGAGAGCGCCCCCATGCCGGCGGTCATAAAAGCGGACGGTCTGGCACTCGGCAAAGGCGTTATAATCGCCGAAACGGTCGAGGCGGCAAAGGACGCGGTGCGTTCCATGATGCGCGACAGAATATTCGGCGACAGCGGAAGCCGTGTTGTCATCGAAGAATTTCTCACGGGTTACGAGGTCAGTGTGCTTTCCTTCACCGACGGGAAGACAATAGTTCCGATGGTGTCCTCCATGGACCACAAACGGGCAAGAGACAACGACGAGGGACCAAATACCGGAGGCATGGGAACCGTGGCGCCCAACCCGTATTACACGCCCGAGGTTGCAAAAGAGTGCATGGAGAAGATATTCCTGCCGACAATAAAAGCCATGAACAAAGAGGGCAGGACCTTTAAGGGATGCCTGTATTTCGGGCTGATGATTACTCCCGCAGGACCTAAGGTTATCGAATACAACTGCCGTTTCGGCGACCCCGAAACGCAGGTGGTGCTCCCTCTTCTTGAAAGTGATCTGCTTGACATAATGATTGCCGTGAGCGAGGGAAGACTTTCCGAAATACCGGTTAAATTCTCGGAAAAATCTGCGTGCTGTGTCATTATGGCGTCGGACGGATATCCCGTAAAATACGAGAGCGGCTTTAAAATCGACATCCCGCAGGATATAAAGGACGACGTGTTTGTCGCAGGAGCGAAGTTTTCAGAGGACAGAACGCTTATAAGCGCCGGAGGACGGGTGCTTGGCGTTACCTCAATCGCCGATAGCTTGGGTGAGGCGATAAAGAGCGCTTACGGCAAGGTAGAAAGAGTAAGCTTTGCCAACGCATACTACAGAAAAGATATCGGCACTAAAGCCATGAAGGCACTTGACAAATAAAAAGGCGGAAATTATTCTATGGTTTACAGAATATTTGTTGAAAAAAAGCAGGAGCTTGCCAACGAGGCAAAGGCGTTGTATTCGGACATTGTCTCCTTTTTGGGAATTACGGCTTTAAGAAAGGTGAGAGTGTTCAACCGATATGACGTTGAAAACATTGACAAGGATCTGTTTGAATATTGCATAAACACAGTGTTTTCCGAGCCTATGCTCGATAACACCTATGAAAAGCTTGACAGCGTGGGCGCTTTTGTCTTTGCCGTCGAGTATCTGCCCGGTCAGTTTGACCAAAGAGCGGACTCAGCCGCCCAGTGCATACAGCTTATTTCGCAAAAGGAGCGCCCCACGGTACGCACCGCAAAGGTTTATCTGCTTTATGGCGCTTTGAGCGAAAGCGAGATTGCAAAAATCAAAAAGCACGTTATTAACCCCGTGGAGAGCAGAGAAGCGTCGCTTGAAAAGCCCGAAACTCTTTCGACAATTTGGCAGATGCCGACAAGCGTTGAGACGCTTGAAGGCTTTTGCGCACTTGACAGAGAGGGACTTTGTGAGTTCATTGCGGCAAAAGGTCTTGCAATGGATATTGACGACATTACATTTTGCCAGCAGTATTTTATAAGCGAAAAGCGCGATCCGACGATCACTGAAATCAAAATGATCGACACCTACTGGTCTGACCATTGCCGTCACACCACGTTTTTAACCACAATTGACAGCGTTCGCTTTGAAGATGAAACCGTGCAGAAGGCATATCTTCGTTATCTTGAAACAAGGGAGAAGCTCTCCCGCACAAAGCCGGTTAATCTTATGGATATCGCAACGCTCGGCGCAAAATTCCTTGTGCACGAGGGACTGCTCACCGGACTTGACGAGTCGGAGGAGATAAACGCCTGCACGGTGAAAATAAAGGTAAACGTTTGCGGTAAGGACGAGGACTGGCTGCTGCTGTTTAAAAACGAAACGCACAACCATCCCACCGAGATTGAACCGTTCGGAGGAGCCGCCACCTGCATCGGAGGAGCCATAAGAGACCCGCTTTCCGGCAGGTCGTACGTGTACGCCGCAATGCGCGTGACGGGTGCGGCAGACCCGTTAAAGCCTCTTGAAGATACGCTTGCCGGCAAGCTGCCGCAAAGAAAGATAGTCACCACCGCGGCGGCAGGCTATTCTTCGTACGGCAACCAGATAGGACTTGCCACCGGACAGGTTGATGAAATATACGACGAAGGATACGCCGCAAAGCGCATGGAGATAGGCGCGGTAATTGCGGCAACACCCGCAAGAAACGTGCGCCGCGAGCGTCCGGAGCCGGGAGATCTTGTAATTTTGCTCGGCGGCAGAACCGGAAGGGACGGCTGCGGAGGAGCTACGGGCTCAAGTAAATCCCACAATCTCTCCTCTCTTGAAAGCTGCGGAGCCGAGGTTCAGAAGGGAAATGCCCCCGAGGAAAGAAAGCTGCAAAGACTTTTCAGAAATCCCGAGGCTTCCCTTATGATAAAGCGCTGTAACGACTTCGGCGCGGGAGGCGTTTCTGTGGCTGTAGGCGAGCTTGCCGACGGACTTGACATCGACCTTGACGCCGTGCCAAAAAAATACGACGGGCTTGACGGCACAGAGCTTGCCATAAGCGAATCTCAGGAGAGAATGGCGGTTGTTGTAAAGGCAGAGGATGCCGAAAAATTCATTGAAATTGCAAACGGTGAAAACCTTGAGGCGACTGTTATCGCAAAGGTAAAGGAAGAAAAACGTCTGACAATGAGATGGAAAAATATCGCCATTGTGGATATATCGAGGGAATTTTTAAACTCAAACGGCGCCGAAAAGCATATAAACGTTACCGTTTCGCCCGCCCGTTATGAAAAGGAAGAGAAGTACACCGACTTTGTTTCTTCAATTAAAAATATGGCGTCAGATTTGAATGTCTGCTCAAAGAGAGGACTTTCCGAGCGCTTTGACTCCACAATCGGCGCGGGAACCGTGCTTATGCCCTTTGGCGGAAGGTATCAGCAGACCCCGGCGCAGAGCATGGTACACAAAATTTCTCTTGAAAAAGGAGACACCGACACAGTCTCCTTTATGAGCTGGGGCTACAATCCCAAAATCAGCAAATTAAGCCCGTACCACGGCGCGTATCTTGCCGTTTTGGAATCGGTCAGCAAGCTTATTGCGACCGGTGCGGGAAGAAATTCGATATACCTCACCTTCCAGGAATATTTTGAAAAGCCGCAAAAGGACGAAAGGCGCTGGGGTAAGCCGATGGCGGCGTTGCTCGGAGCGTTTATGGCACAGCTTGATCTCGGTATCGGCTCGATAGGCGGTAAGGACTCAATGAGCGGTTCCTTTGAAAGTCTTGACGTTCCGCCGACCCTGGTCTCCTTTGCGGTCTCCACCGGAAAGACAAGCGACGTAGTTTCCCCCGAGTTTAAGGGAGAAAATCACAATATCGCATTGCTCCTTCCCAAATACACAGACAGCCTTCTCCCCGATAAGACCTCGCTTAAAGAGGTTTACGGCGAGATAAACAGAATGACGGGGGATAAAACCGCGCTTGCCGTCTGGACGCTCGGGTACGGCGGCGCCGCCGAAGGACTTATGAAAATGGCGTTCGGCAACGCTATCGGGGTGATTATTAACAGAGATATCGACCTTGATCTGCTGTTTGCGCGCAAATACGGCGCCTTTATTGTAGAGCTTGCGGACGGGGGCACTATAAACAATGGCAACTATGACGTATTGCCTCTCGGAGTTACGACAGGAGAAGGGGTCATAGCCTACAATGACAGCAAAATTACCCTTTCGGAGCTCCTTAAGGTATACGAAAACAAGCTTGAGAGCGTGTACAGCTGCAATATTCCCTCAAAAGGCGACGTTATCCCCGCTTTCACGTATAATGCAACGAGCCGTAGCGCACCCGCGCTGAAATTTGCAAAACCGAGGGTAATAATACCGGTATTCCCGGGAACCAACTGCGAGTATGACACCGCAAAAGCGCTGAGCTTTGCCGGAGCAGAGCCCGAAATTTTCGTCATAAACAATCTTTCGGCTTCAAAAGTCTCCGAGTCTGTCGAATGCTTTGCCAAAAAGGTCAAAAATTCACAGATGATATTTATTCCCGGCGGCTTTTCCGCGGGAGACGAGCCGGACGGTTCGGGAAAGTTTATCACGGCTTTCTTTAGAAACGGAGCGGTAAAAGAGGCGACAAACGAGCTTCTTAAAAAGCGCGACGGTCTTATGTGCGGAATTTGCAACGGTTTTCAGGCGCTTATAAAGCTCGGTCTTGTTCCCTTCGGGGAGATAATAGACACCGACGAAAGCTGTCCGACGCTGACCTTTAATACAATTGCCCGCCACCAGTCAAGACTTGTCCGCACGCGGGTTGCTTCGAATAAATCCCCGTGGCTTGCGCATACGAAGCCGGGCGAGATATATACAGTCCCGATTTCCCACGGCGAGGGCAGATTCTTAGCCGACGAAAAAACCATTCGCACCCTTGCCGAAAACGGGCAAATTGCAACCCAATACGTTAACTTGGAGGGCGTTCCGACCGACGATGTGCATTTCAACCCCAACGATTCCTGCTTTGCCATTGAGGGCATAACCTCGCCTGACGGGCATGTGCTCGGCAAAATGGGACATTCCGAGCGCACCGGAAAGGGACTTTATAAGAACGTTGAAGGAAATTACGACATGCAGCTCTTTTCTTCCGCCGTTGAATATTTTAAATAACTTTTTAACCGCATAAATCAAAAAAAATAAAAAACCCGACTTAAAGTTAAGCTTCTTGCGACTTTGGTCGGGCCTTTCTTTGTGAACGGGCGACGCTTATTTATTATCGGGTATGGATTTTTTGCCGGATAATAATACAATTTTTATGATATAATACGGGTAATACTCATTAAGAAAGAGGAAAAGTATGAGAAAAATAACCGAAGAAATGATAAAAGAGTTCACATTATATCTTATAAACGAGGAGAAGTCGCAAGCGACAGTTGAAAAGTACGAGAGGGACGTTAGAGGCTTTTACAACTGGACGGGCGGGGAGATATTCGAGAAGGGCGACGTGCTTTGCTACAAGGCGCACATTAAGGAGCGCTACGCGCCCTCAAGCGTAAATTCTATGCTCTCCTCGCTCAATTGCTTTTTTTCGCATTTTGAGTGGTATGAAATGCGGGTAAAGAGCCTAAAAGTACAGCGGCAAATTTTCAGCCGGCCCGAGAAGGAGCTTTCAAAAGAGGAATATTTAAGACTGCTTGAGGCGGCAAGGGATGTCGGGGACAGGCGGCTTTATCTTGTCATGCAGACCATTTGCTCGACGGGAATAAGGGTATCCGAGCTATGCTGCGTAACCGTTGAAGCGGTGGCGGTTGAGTGCGCGCGGGTGTGCTGTAAGGGAAAGAGACGTGACGTTTTCCTGCCGCGCGAGCTTTGCAGAATGCTTAAAATATATATAAAGGAACAAAAAATAAAAAGCGGAGCCGTTTTTGTCACCAAAAACGGCAAACCGCTTGATCGCTCGGATATATGGAAAAAGATGAAAGGAGTGTGCGCCAAGGCGGGAGTGAGGGCGGACAAGGTCTTTCCCCACAATTTGAGGCATTTATTTGCGCGCACCTATTACGCGCTCAAAAAGGATATAGTTCGCCTTGCCGACATACTCGGACATTCTGACGTAAACACAACGAGGATCTACACTGCGGAAAGCGGCGAGATCCATCGTAAAAACATTCAAAGCTTAGGATTGCTAAAATTAACAACATAATTCATATTATGTAGAGGTTTACACGGTAATTGTACACCGTTAGAAGCTTTTTGTCAAGACCTTTTTTAATAATTTTTGCAAATTGCAATATCAAGTTGCAATAGTTTTCAAAAAGGTAACAAATCGAAGTAGAACAGCGTTGGCTCACGGAA
>CANRMP010000010.1 GCA_947631765.1 uncultured Clostridia bacterium | reverse complement strand
CTTGGGTATCAGGCGAGGAAAATAAAAGAAAGTAATCCTGCAACCCCCGGTTGACAGATTTCCAGCCGCCGTTTGGTGGTATGCAACCGCAAAAAACGCTATGATTTTCTCAGCGGTTGGCAGATAAGGCCGCCGACAAATCCATGCGGAGGAAAGAAAAATGATCTTAGCAGACAAAATAACGAATTTAAGAAAAAAGAACAGTTGGTCGCAGGAGGAACTTGCAGAGAAAATGCAGGTGTCCCGGCAGGCGGTCTCCAAATGGGAGGGCGCGCAGACCGTGCCGGATTTGGAGAAAATTTTGGCGCTCAGCCAGCTCTTTGGCGTCACGACAGACTATCTTCTCAAGGACGAGATCGAGGACGAAGAATTTACGGACGAACCAGACCGGGTGCCTGTCAAACGGATTTCTCTTGCTCTTGCGAACGATTTTTTAGAGTGGAGAAAACGGGCGGCCAAACGCATTTCCGCCGCCACCCTGTTGTGTATCGTCGCCGTGATCCCGCTGCTTCTCTTGGGTGCCGCGACAGAAGTGCCGGGGTACTCTGTTCCCGAAAATCTGGCGGCTGGCGCGGGACTTGTCGTTCTGCTTGTTCTTGTCGCTGCCGCCGTGGCGATTTTCGTCTCCTGCGGTTTCAAAAATACCCCCTTCGAGTTCATCGGCAGGGAACCCTTTGAAACGGAGTACGGCGTGGACGGTATGGTAAAGGAACGGCAGAAAGCGTATCGGGCCACCTATGCGAAAATCAATATCATCGCCGCCTGTCTGTGCGTTCTCTCACCGATCCCGCTTTTTGTAGGGTTGGTCACGGAAAAAGAGTTTTTCATGGTGGTCATGCTGACGATCACCATGCTCTTGGCGGGGATCGGAGCGGCCCTCTTTATCCTTACCGGTGTCCGCTGGGCCAGTATGCAGAAGCTCTTGAAAGAGGGAGACTATGCGCGACGGGATCAGAGAAAGACCCGTATCAAGGAAACCGTCTCCACGGCCTACTGGCTGACCGCCACCGCCGTGTATCTCGGATGGAGCTTTTTGACGAACGATTGGAAAATCACATGGGTCATCTGGCCAGTCGCGGGGATATTGTTCGCCGTTGTTATGTGCCTATGCAATCTGTTCATAGACCGGGATAAGGAAAAGCAAGACAAGTAAAGAAAATCATTGCAATTTGAAGAGGAATATAAAGGAAGAATAGATATTTTCAAACAGTATGCGATTTTGATGAACAACCGGTGATTTTATGAGCTACTTGCATAAAATCACCGGTTGTGTCTATTTTATATCAACCAATCATTCTAAAATGCTTCAGCGCCTCCCTGATCGCCGCCTCTTTCTCCGGCGGGCATTGTGGCTGTTTGGCGTTCTCCGACTTGGGCTTATTATAATTCTCCCGTTCAATAATCCCGCACTTTTGTTTCACTTGCGCGATGTAGAGGGAAGAAACCGTGAGCCCGGTATGCTCTTTCACATAAGCCTTGATCTCTCCATAGGTCGCGCCTTTCTGGAAGCCGGACATATCCATATCCTCCAGAGAGAAGTCAACCCTGATTTTCTTTGACTGGATTTCTCCCTTGGAAAGTTGAACAACCGTCTCCACATGCCCTGTTCGGGGGAAGAGGTCGAAGGGATAAACCGTATCGGTAATGTAGCCGTATTTTGCAAATGCGGCGCAGTCGCGGGCGAGCGTGTCGGGGTTGCAGGAGACGTATATCACAGCCCGCGGAGAAATATTTGCCACACGCTCGACAAGCTCTGCGGCGCAGCCCTTTCTGGGCGGGTCGATAATAATCACGTCGCTATTTTGAGGGTCGGCCGAATTTGCGTCCCCACAGACAAAGCGCGCGTTTTCTATACCGTTAATTTTGGCGTTTTCCGCAGCGTTTTCCACGGCTTCGAAAATCACCTCGACCCCCACAAGTGACGCGTCCTTAACATCCTTTATAACCGAAAGTCCTATGCTCCCCGTGCCGCAGAAAAGGTCGCAGACCTTGTCCCCCTTTTGTAAGCTTGCAAGAGCCCTCACCCTTTCGTACATTCGCTCCGCCATATCGCGGTTGACCTGCCAAAAGGAGGGCGCGGATACCCGAAACCTCAGCCCGCAGATAATATCCTCAATATATCCCTTTCCGCACAGAAGTCGGTATTTGCCGCCGAGTATCACGTTTGTCTGCTCGGAGTTGATATTAAGCAGCACCGTCTTCACGGCGGGGAATTTTTCGACAACCGCCCCTGCAAATTCCTCAGCCTTCGGGAATTTCCCAGAGCTTACCACAAGAGTCAGCATTATTTCTCCGGTGGCAGTTCCCTTTCGCAGATACACATGCCTTACCTGCCCTTTTCCGGTACGCTCGTCATATGCCGAAATTCCCGCATCCTTCAGCCACTTTTCGCAAAATCTCAAAATCGGCGCAAAGTCAATATCCTCAAGCAGACAGTTTTCGCACGGGATCACGCTGTGGCTGTAGCCGGCGTAAAAGCCTGTCTTTAAATCCCCGCTCACCGGATATTGCGCCTTGTTGCGGTACCCCTCCTCTTTCCCGTACTCCACGGGAAGGACGACGGGCGAAAGCCCCGCTTTTTTGAAGGCGTGCTCGATATAGCTTCTCTTAAGCTCTCTTTCATGCTCGTAGGAAATATTGCGATAAACGCACCCTCCGCACCTGCCGAATACCGGACAGCCGGGCGGCACGCGATAGGGAGAGGGGGCAAGTATTTTTTCTGTCCGCGCCACAAGATAGCCCGAGGTGACCTTTATTATCTTTACAAGCAGTCGGTCTCCGTCTACGCCGCCCGGCACGAAAACAACCTTGCCCTCAATATGCCCGACGCCGTTTCCCATGTTGTTTATATCGGTTATAACCGTTTCGTATATTTCATTCTTTTCCATTGGCAATCCTTTTTGTCCGTTATGTGATAATTATAGTATATAAATAAAGAAAAGTAAAGTGCCCGAGGCATTTTGACCGATTATTTCCCAAAAAAATGTTTTTAATATATTGACAAATTTTCAAAGCGGGGATATAATATATACGTTTTTAAGTTTTAAATACCTAAGATTATCAGGAGGTAAAGAAATGAGCATTAAAAATGCATATCTTGCAAAAGTAATGGACGACGTCGTCAAGAGAAATCCCGGCGAGCCGGAGTTCCACCAGGCTGTAAGAGAGGTCCTCGAATCGCTTGAGGTTGTGGTCGAGAGAAATCCCGAGTACATAGAAAAAGGCGTTATCGACAGCATCGTCGAGCCTGAAAGAATCATTAAATTCCGCGTTCCGTGGGTTGACGACAACGGCAAGGTGCAAATTAACAGAGGCTTTCGCATTCAGTTCAACAGCGCTATAGGACCCTACAAGGGAGGACTTCGTTTTCACCCGTCGGTTTATGAGGGAATTATAAAGTTTCTCGGCTTTGAGCAGATCTTCAAAAACTCGCTGACAGGTCTTCCCATCGGCGGCGGTAAGGGCGGCTCCGACTTCGATCCCAAGGGCAAGTCGGATATGGAGATCATGAGATTCTGCCAGTCCTTTATGACCGAGCTTTCAAAGCACATCGGAGCCGATACAGACGTTCCCGCGGGCGATATCGGAGTCGGCGGCAGAGAAATCGGATATCTTTTCGGTCAGTATAAGAGACTTCGCAACGAGTTCACCGGCGTTCTCACCGGCAAGGGACTCACATACGGCGGCTCGCTTGCAAGAACCGAGGCTACAGGCTACGGTCTTTGCTATTTCACCGAGGAAATGCTCAATGACCACAACAATTCCTTCAAGGGTAAGACGGTCGTCATTTCCGGCTCGGGCAACGTCGCAATATACGCCGCAGAAAAGGCAACTCAGCTTGGCGCAAAGGTCGTCGCCCTTTCCGACTCAAACGGATATATTTACGACAAGGACGGCGTCGCCTTCGCCGCAATCAAGCAGATCAAAGAGGTCGAGCGCAAGAGAATCAAGGAGTACCTCAAATACAACCCGAACGCAGAGTATCACGAGGGCTGCTCGGGCATTTGGACAGTTAAGTGCGATATTGCCCTTCCCTGCGCAACGCAGAACGAAATTAACGAAGAATCCGCAAAAATTCTTGTTAAAAACGGCGTAATTGCCGTGGCTGAGGGCGCAAATATGCCTTCGACTCCCGAAGCTATAGAGTGCTTCCAGAAAAACGGCGTGCTCTTTGGACCTGCCAAGGCGGCAAACGCCGGCGGCGTTGCAACCTCGGCGCTTGAGATGTGCCAGAACTCCATGAGATACAGCTGGACCTTCGAAGAGGTCGACTCAAAGCTTCACGAGATTATGGTAAATATCTACCACAACGCTTCCGCAGCCGCAAAAGAGTACGGACTTGACGGCAACCTTGTCGCGGGCGCAAATATCGCCGGCTTCCTTAAGGTCGCAAATGCAATGCTTTCTCACGGCGTAGTCTGATATAAAACCGCATAACTTTTTTTAAAACCGCCGTAAAGTAAGCTTTGCGGCGGTCCTTTGCCACGCAAAGGAGTGCAAAAGCGCCTTTGCGGGACCCAAAAAAATATTTATAAAAAATTATAAAAAATGATTGATTTTATAATGAAATTGTAGTATCATATAAAATATAAACAAAAAAAGGCGAGGTGAAAACCGTGAACAAAAAGGTACTTAAAAATTACGCGAAGCTTATTGCAAGAAAGGGCGTAAACATACAAAAGGGACAGGAGGTTGTCATTAGAGCCGAGCTTGACCAGCCCGAGTTTGTGCTGACTCTGACAAAAGAGTGCTACAAGGCGGGGGCAAAGAGCGTCACCGTCGAATGGAGCTATCAGCCGCTCACGCGCGTTAACGTGAGAAACAAGTGTCAGAAGCTGCTCAACCGCGTTCCGGCCTGGGAAATCGAAAAGCTCAAGGAGCAGTCAAGAAAGCTGCCATGCATGATATACCTTACCTCAGAGGACCCCGACGGGCTCAAGGGCGTAAATCAGACAAAGCTTGTCAAGGCAAGTCAGGCAAAATATCCGCTTATAAAGCCTATTAAGGATCAGATGGAGAACAAATATCAATGGTGCATTGCGGGAGTTCCCGGCAGAGCGTGGGCAAAGAAGGTATTCCCGAACCTCCCCGCTGTTGCGGCTCAAGAGGCGCTTTGGAAGGCGATTCTGCACACCTCCCGCGCGGAAGGAGACGCGCTTGCAAACTGGGATGCGCACAACAAGTTCCTTTATGAAAAGTGCGAATATTTAAACTCGCTGGGCATTGCGAGCCTGCACTACACAGCCTCAAACGGAACCGACTTTACCGTAGGTCTTAATCCCGACGGCGTATTCCACGGAGGCGGCGAGACCTCTCTTCGCGGCAATTATTTTAACCCCAACATCCCCTCGGAGGAGATCTTCACCTCACCGATGAAGGGCGAGGCTGACGGTATCGTATACGCCACAAAGCCTCTTTCCTACAACGGCGAGCTTATCGAGGACTTTTACGTTCGCTTTGAAGGCGGCAAGGCGGTTGAGGTCGGAGCGAAAAAGGGCAAGAGCCTGCTTGAAAAGATGATTTCAATGGACGAGGGCGCGCCGTATCTCGGCGAGGTTGCGCTTGTTCCCTTCGACAGCCCGATAAACGAAACCGGAATACTCTTTTACAACACTCTCTATGACGAGAACGCCTGCTGTCATTTGGCGCTCGGCGCAGGCTTTAACGAGTGCCTTAAGGGCTATGAAGAGCTCTCCCCCGAACAGTGCAGGGAGAGGGGCGTCAACGACTCGATGATTCACGTCGACTTTATGATAGGCACAAGCGATCTCGCAATTGAAGCGACCACAAAAGAGGGTGACAAGATCAAAATATTCGAAAACGGAACGTGGGGAGCTTAAATAAACGATGATAAAAATCGCTAAGTTAAAACGAATACTAACTTTTGCGCTCGCTCTCTTTGCCGTTATAAGCTGTTTTTCCTGCGGCAAGCAGTCTCAAGAAGAGAATAATACTCTCAAAATCGATGAAAGCTACGTCATAACCCGCCCCTCAAAGGCGACAAACAGCGAGAAAAACAGCGCAAAAGCCCTGCGTGAGGCATACGAGGCAGTCGGAATAAGACTTAACGTTCTTGAGGACTGGTACAAAAGCGAAGGTGATATCCCCGAAAAGGAGATACTTATAGGGGACACCAACCGTCCCGAGAGCGCGGCGCTCAAAGCAAGCCTTGACAATAATACAAGGTGGAAGATTGCCGCAAGCGGCAATAAGCTTGTTATAGTCGCCGTCTCCGACATGGCGCTCTCGCAGGCTGTGAAGAGCTTTACTCGGGATTTTATCGAAAAAGAAAAAGGAGTGAGCTTTATTTCGGGCTCTGAAATTGCCTTTGGCGCAAATGAAAGTAATTCTCTTGTCGAGTTTTTGTGGGAGGACGGGGACGAGAGCCTTATTCGCTCAGCCTCCTGGGGTCCGAGGGTGTACACCCTCTCGGACAAAAGCATGGCAGCGGGCGTTGAGACCTCAAACGGCATACTCGCCCTTTACAGCACCGACAACGCAAAAACCTGGAAGGAAGGGAGTATCGCCTCTTTCAGACCCGACCTTGCCTGCGCAAACGTCAATTTTTACGAATTTGAGGGAAAGCTTTACCTTGCATACCGCGCAACAGGCGAGCGAGAGGGCGGCTTTTACACCTCGCTTCAAGTAAGCGTTTCGGAAGACGGCGGCAAAAGCTTCAAGGAGCACTCCACAGTCTGCGAATACACCGAGCCGCAGGGCGCTTACAGAGGCGTTTGGGAGCCGTGTCTCGGTGAACTTGGCGGAAGGCTCACCTGCTTTTACGCAAATGACAGCAGCTCTGTCACCTCTCTTCAAAACATCGAATATATGGTGTGGAATGGTTCAAGCTGGGGAGAGCGGACAGTGGTGTCAGAGGGCGCAAAGCACAGTTCAAGAGACGGTATGCCGGTCTGGACAAAGTTAAAAGACGGCGGCTACGCGCTTGTAATCGAGAGCAGTAAGTACGCCGGTGACGGTCATCCCTTTATCATTCAGCTCCTCTATTCCAAAGACGGCAAAAGCTGGAGCGAGCCTGTCGATATCTACACTCCTTCGACCAGAGGCTCAAAGGCGGGCGCGCCCGGAATAGTCGAGCTGCCCACAGGTCAGCTTGTCATAAGCTTTCAGACCGACGAGGACGCCTCGGAAAAAGGGGATAGCACAAGCGTGATGAAAACGATTATTTCGGACGGTACGTCGGTCGATAAAATCGACAGCAGCTGTTTTACAAAATCGGACAACGTTTTCGGCACGCCTGACGGCGAAGGCTCAGTTTGGACGGGTATCTGGTTTTGTGATCGATATCTGTACGCGTCGGCGGGAACCTCAAAGGGCTCCTCACTTAAAATGATTTGTCTTTTTTAAAAAACAAAAAGCAAGCGCGGGCTTGCGGCAAAAGAAAAATTGCCGCAAGCCCGCGTGTTTTGCTTATTTTATTGTTTTTTTCGCCCCTTCGGGAAAAGGCTTAGCTTTGATAAATAAACGACTTGATTATTTTTGCGTCGGCGTAGCCCTTCTCATAAAGCTTTTTCATATTTTCCGGGTCGCGGGACAAGGTACTTACTCCGCAGGTGTCATCCGGCGAGACTATAAGCACCCTTCCCTCTTTTGCATATTCCTGCGCGAGCTTCACGCCCGCGTTGTATCTGTCTGCTCTTTGCCGCAGCCTTTCTGCCGAAACAGGATACTTTTTTTGAATGAGGGCGGCAAGCTTGTTGTCCTTTTCGGGCGTTCGAAGCAGGTTTTCAGGCCTGGTAAGAAGGAGTACCACACGCTCGCACCCGAGTGAAAAGGCCTTTTCAAGCGGTATGGTGTCGCCGAGCGCCCCGTCGTAATAGGGTACCCCGTCAATAATATAGGGCTTGCATACAAAGGGAATTGACGAGGAGGCTTTGAACACGCCGTACTTGTCCTGCTCTATATCCCGCTTGTCAAAATACACCGCCTCGCCGGTTATTGCGTTTTCAGCCACAACGATAAAATCGGTAGGGCTGTCGCGCAGAGCCGGGTAATTTACGGGATTTTCACCGTCGTGATTGCTCAGCGTTCCGTAAACGTAGTCCATATCGATAAAGGAGCGCTTTTTTATAAAGTTTTTTAGACTCGCATACTGCTTTCTTAGCCCGTATACAGTATAAAAGGTAAAGTTTCGCCCTCTCTGACCCGCAATAAAGGAGGCAAGATTCGCGCTTCCCGCCGATATGCCGATAGCAAGGTCGAATTTTATATTGTTATCCAGACAATAGTCCAAGGCTCCGCAGGCGTAAATTCCACGAAATCCGCCTCCGACGTCAATAACTCCGGTTTTCATAACATTTCACATCCGTCTTTCACAAAAGCAGCTTTTTTTAAGACACTTTCTTCTTCTGCTTTGCCGCCTTTTTTGCGGCAACATCCTTATAAATTTCAATCATCGAGCCCGCAAAATACTTGGTTCCGAACTTTTCACCGGTCAGCTTTGCGTTCTTTCCGAGCGTTTTAAGCTTTTCCTCATCCGAGAGAAGCTCCGAAAGCTTAGATAAAAACTCCTCAAAGCTCTCAAACTGCCACCCGTTATAGTCGTTTACAATAACGCCGTCGATACACCTGTCCTTTCGGCAAAGGCAGGGCAGTCCGGAGGCGAGCGCCTCGTCATAGGTCAGCCCCTGAGTTTCGCTTGTGGAGGCGCTGACAAAAATATCTCCCAGCCGATAATAAAGACCTATTACGTTATGCGGAATCATTCCGGCAAAAACCACGCCGGCGTCGGTGTCCCGCGTCAGCTTTTCAAGCTCGGGTCGGTAGGGACCGTCCCCCACAAGAAGCAGGGTGACGTCCCTTCTTTTAAGCGCGCCGACAGCGCGTATTATCTCGTCAATATTCTTTTCCTTGGCAATTCTTCCGATATTGAGGATCACCTTGTTGTTTTCGGGAATCCCGAGACTTTCTTTAAGCTCCGAGAGCTCCGCTCTGCTGTGCTCCCTGGTAAAAAGGGAGAGGTCGATGCCGCTTGGCACAACGCGTATGTCGGTTCTGATTTTATAGCTTAGAAGCAGCTCGCGTATTTTTTCGGTAGGGGCGATAAGGCAGTCGACGTGCTTTGAAATGAATTTCGAAAAAGCCGAGACCGCATGGTGAGCAAGCGTAACGCTCGGGAGAAAGTAGTGCGAATAATCCTCATATACCGTGTGATATGTATGAATTATCGGCGCCGAGGTTGCCCTTGCGACCTTTGTCGCTATGGTGAAGGTTGAAAACTCGCACTGCGAGTGGATAACATCCGGCTTCCAATTGATTATATCGGATATAAAGTCCCGCGCAATTCGGCTCCTCAGCCTTGCCTCGGGGTATATCCTCTTAACGCTCAACGAGCCTATGTAGGTGACGTTTCCCACCTTGTAGGAATGAATCGTCGGAGAGAGCGTGACAATTTCCACCTCGTGCCCCTCTTTTATAAGCTCATCCTTAAGAACTGTTACCGAATTTACAACGCCGTTTATTGTGGGAAGGTACCAATCCGATGTTATAAGAATTTTCATAATAACGCCTCAGCCAAATTTTTTTAAAAGTAATACAGCAAAAAGTCAAGGGTCGAGGGTGAAGTTACCCCTTGGGCGCTTTTTTAGCTTCTTTTATTGTAAATTTTGAGGCAAAAGTATACTTTTTGCCGTCCTTTATATTCAGCGCGGCAAAGGGAATAAAGATAAGCGCGCCTATGAAATTAAAAAACATATCCTTGATCGTATCAAACAGCCCGATATCAAGACAGCCGCCCTCGGCGACAAAAATTATATTTCCCTTGCTGTCATAGCATACCGTTTTGTCGATATTTTTGACCTTAACAGGCGTATCTGTTCCGCTTTGGTCAATAAAGGAGGAGGAAATATTTGCAGCAACCGCGTCCTTTTGGGCGTCGGTTTTAAGTACTCTGTCCGAGGAAAACTCAATAAACTCCCAAAACACCGCAACGCTCATTGAAAAGCAGAATATAAAGAGAAGACTCAGCGCAAGGGTCGGGAGCCGCTCAAAGCCGCTTTTTTTCACGAGCATACACAAAAGCCCGAAGCCGAAGCCGGCGGAAAGAAAGCCGCAAATTGCGTGCAGTATCGTGTCAAAGCAGGGCAGCCTTGTATAAAGCCCGAAAACGTCCCCGCCCACCACTGCGGCAAAGATAAAAAGTATTATTGCGCACTCGAGAAAAGCATGAGGCTTAATGGAAAGAAGGCGCTCGGCAAGAGGCAAAAGCGCGATAAGAGCAAGCGCCATAACGCAGAAAAAAAGCTTTTTATAGCTTTTTACAAATATAAAATATACCGAAAGAAGCGCAAGAATAATACTTGCCGCAAGGCTTAAAATAATGGACGGCATGTTTTGCCTGCCGTTTTGTGCGTCGGGTTTAAAAAGTTTTTTCATAGTCGGTTGTGTCCTGTGTTTGGTCAAAATAAAGTCTTCTAAAGTCTATGTATATTATATCTCAATAATCCTTCGGTATTGTTAATAATCTGTTAAAAGAATACAGCCCAATAATACACCCCGTAAATTCCTTGGGGCGCTTTTTTTGCGGGCAGCTAATTTAAAAGGGTTATTGACAAGTACGGGCAAAAATGATATAATGATAAGCGGTAAAAATAAGGAAAAGAGGATATAAATATGATACTTGTCACCGGAGGCACGGGATTTATCGGCTCGCACACCGTGGTTGAGCTTCAGAAAAACGGATATGAGGCGGTAATTGCCGACAATCTTGTAAACTCAAAAATAGAAACGCTTGACAATATTCAAAAAATAACCGGAATAAAGCCGAAATTTTATCTTGCCGACGTCTGCGACGAGAGCGCGGTGCGCAAGATTTTCAAGGAAAACAAAATCGACGCCGTTATTCACTTTGCGGGGCTTAAAGCCGTAGGCGAGAGCGTTTCAAAGCCGTATGAATACTATTCAAACAATCTTATAAGCACTCTGACACTTTACAAAGTAATGCGCGAGTTTTCCTGCAAGCGCTTTGTCTTTTCTTCAAGCGCTACTGTTTACGGGATGAACAACATTTCCCCCTACACCGAGGATCTTCCGACCTCTGCCACAAACCCGTACGGGCAGACCAAATTCATGCAGGAAATAATCCTTTCTGATATCGCAAAGGCAGACCCCGACTTTTCTGTGGCACTGCTTAGGTACTTTAACCCGATAGGCGCCCATGAGAGCGGATATATCGGCGAGGACCCAAACGGCATTCCCAATAACCTAATGCCCTATATTTGCAAGGTTGCAATAGGAAAATTGCCCTATCTCAACGTATTCGGAAACGACTACGACACGCCGGACGGCACGGGAGTGCGCGATTACATTCACGTTGTCGACCTTGCCGAGGGGCATATTGCGGCGCTCAAATATATAATGGAGCACAAGGGTGTACTCACCGTCAACCTCGGAACCGGCAAGGGAAGCTCGGTTCTTGACATCGTAAAGGCGTTTGAGAAGGCAAGCGGCGTACACATCGAATACAAGATAACAGACAGACGTCCCGGAGACGTGGCGACGGTTTACGCCTGCACGGATAAGGCAAAAGAGGTACTGCACTGGACTGCCAAAAAGAGCATCGACGACATGTGTCGTGACAGCTGGAATTTCATTTCAAGGAAAAAATAAATTTGCCATGCAGCATAATGCGCCGTTTTTCTTGTTGACAGGAAAACGGCGCTTGGTTATAATTAAGATTAAGAAATTTGTTTTTAAAGCCCTATTCGGAACTCTCACGCGCTGATTTGCATTTTTCCTTTCTCTTCTGTCAGCGCGCTGATGACCGTGCTTTCTATAATTTTATATCCCTCTTTTGTGGGGTGGATCCCGTCGGCGCACATAAGGCTGCCGTAGTTGCGCGCAAGAAGAAATGGACGCCTAATATCGATTTTTTCGCACTTAAGAAGGTCGCAAATTTCGCACACCTTTTGATTGTAGCTCTCATGCCAGCGATAAAGCATACTTGTGTCCCCGAGCCAGCTTAAAATATTCTCATAGCTCAGCCCCCGACTTATCCAGTTCATATATTTTTTATCGTCAAGCGGCACAAGAGCTGCAAGCATTACCCTTGCTCCGAGGCTCCTTGCGTATTTTATGCAGTCGGTATAGCATTTTTCAAAGCGTTCTATCGGGGTGTAGGGCAGAATATTTTCTGTGTCCTTGTTTGAAACGCGCTCCCAGCAAAAATTGCAGTCGTTTCCGCCGAAATCAAAAATGACGGTATCCCCGATATGGTTCCCGACAAGGCGGTTTACAAGAATTGAATAGCCCTTTTCCACCGTCGCGCCCATTTTCGAATAATTGACGACATTATACCCCGCCTCGCACAATTGAGAGAGCTTCATGCAGTCGCTTAAGTGATACCTTCCCTCTTCCTTTGAGTAAATAATTCCCTTTAATATGCTGTCGCCGACAAGATATATATTATTCATTTTAACCCTTCCTCTCTTTCGCCGTGAAAAAAATCGTGCGGCACCCGCCGCAGTCCTTTTCACATTTTTCACGAATTATTTTACAGTATTATTTTGAAAAAGTCCACCTACTTATGCGCATCCCTTGTATACCCTTCAAAACGCCCGCAGTAGAGCCGAAAAAGACAACTCTACTGTCGGTAGAGTTGTCTTTTTAAGGAGCTTTGCAATGAATATAAAAGAAATCATCGCCGCAAATATCGCTTCTCTTCGCACCGCGAACCACATGACCCAGCTTGCCCTTGCCGAAAAGCTGTGCTACAGCGACAAGGCAGTTTCAAAGTGGGAGCGCGGCGAATCTATACCCGATATTGCGGTACTAAAGCAAATTGCCGATCTGTTCTGCGTGACGGTCGACTATATTATTACCGACCACACGAAGGACCCTGCTCCGCCGCCGATTTCCAATAACGAGGAGCTTAAAATCAAAAGGTCGAACCGCATAATAATAACCCTGCTCTCGCTTACCGGCGTGTGGTTTTTGGGACTTCTTGCCTTTGTGCTTATCTGGATTATCAGCCGCAGGGTTGAGCCTGTCATTTTTATATGCTGTCTTCCCGCCTGCTCCCTTATTACCCTGATATTCGGGAGCATATGGGAAATCCCCGGCAGAAAGCGAATTTCAAACTATCTTTCAATCACCCTGCTTATCTGGAGTGCCCTGCTTATAGTCTTTGTGCTGACAGGCGGCGCGTCATGGCAGTACTTTCTTTTGGGCATTCCCCCGCAAATCGCGCTCACCCTTGCGATTTTGATTAGATTCAAGCGCAAAAACAAGTAGCGAATTTTTAGCGCCGCGCGGCGCCGCATCAGACCCGAAAGGAAAATTTATATGGTTAAAAAAATCTTTTTAAGTATTTTCACAGTGACGGTTTGCGCCCTGATTTTTGCCATCGGCGCCCTGCTTTTTGTAACAAGCTCTTACATGGAGGGCAGGATAAGAACCGAGCTCTCGGACGAAATAGATTATCTCAAAGCGGGAGTCGAAAGCGAGGGTGAAGAATACCTTCTCTCACTTGCGGACGGCGGCAAACGGGTCACTTGGATTGCCTCCGACGGCAAAATACTCTTTGACAACGGTATTAGCGAGCAGGGCGAGCTTTACTATGCGGCCGACACCGACGAGGTCAAGGAGGCAAAAAGCAGCAAGGACGGCTTCGGCTTTTCAACTCGCAGCTCGGAGAGCGGCTCGGGCATGACAAGCTACGCCGCCAAAAGGCTGAGCGACGGGACAATAATAATTGTCGCAAGTGCGCGCTATACCATATGGACCGTGCTTTTTGACACTATGAGCTCAGTGGCGGTAATAAGCGCCATTACGCTGATTGCCGGCGCGGTGCTTGCCATAATTCTTTCGGGCATGATAGTAAAGCCGATAAGTCTCATCGATTTTGAAAAGCCCGAGGAAACGCACGCCTATCCCGAGCTTTTGCCGGTGGTAAAAAAGCTCTCCGAGCAAAAAAGGCGAATTGACAATCAAATAGCCGAGCTTCGCTTAAAGCAGACCGAATTTGAGGCGATAACCTACAACATGAGCGAGGGCATGATAACTATCGACTACAGGGCAAACGTGCTGACCTGCAACCAAAGCGCGATGAAAATTCTCGGCTGTGAAAAAATCCCGACAAACGCCCTCTCACTAAGCTCGAGCATCGAGCTGCGCCAGAGCATAATTACCGCTCTTTCGGGCACCAAGGCGCGCGCACAGCTCAAAACCGAAAGCTCCTTTTACAGCATAATCGCCACTCCGGTTATTGAGGACGGCAACGTTTGCGGAGCGGTTATTGTCATTCTTGACGAGACCGAAAAAGAGCGCCGCGAAGCCCTGCGGCGCGAATTTACCTCAAACGTTTCCCACGAGCTCAAAACTCCGCTGACCTCAATTTCGGGCTTTGCGGAGCTGATACGCGACGGGGTGGGAAGCGAAAAGGAGCGCGCCCACTTTGCCGACAATATCTGCAAGGAATCCTCGCGTATGCTCTCGCTTATCGAGGACATAATAAAGCTCTCGCGGCTTGACGGCGGCGAAATTCCGTATGACAAGACCGACATCGACCTTTACGAGTGCGCCCTCGGGGTGAAGGAGCGCCTTACAAGCATCGCGCAAAAGAAGGACATAACTATAACTCTCGAGGGGCAAAGCAGCTTTGTAGTCGGAAATTACAACATTGTTGAGGATATGATATACAATCTCTGCGACAACGCCATAAAATACAACAACGTGGGCGGAAGCGTGACAATATCCGTCGGAGAAAAGGAAAAACGCCCCTTCTTCTCGGTAAGCGACACAGGCATCGGCATACCGCCCGCCGAAATTCCGCGAATTTACGAGCGTTTTTACCGTGTAGACAAAAGCCACTCAAAGGAAATCGGCGGCACCGGGCTCGGGCTCTCGATTGTTAAGCACGCCGCAATTTATCTGCACGCCTCAATAAACACCGAAAGCACCCTCGGCAAAGGCACCACAATCACCGTCACCTTCTGATTTTTTAAAAGAGAGGCTGATGCCGCAAAATTTTACGCGGATTTTACACGGCGATTGCACAGACTTTACAAAAATCGACTAAAATCGAATATAATAAATCACAAAACAGGCAATATAGAGGCAAAAGTGAGTATATTCGATATTTTGACCCTCGTGTGCGGGCTTTCCCTCTTTCTTTACGGAATGCACGTCATGGGCGACGCACTCAAAAAAAGCGCGGGCTCAAAGCTGAAGGTCTTTTTAAGCAAAATGACCTCAAATCCCATAAAAGGCTTTCTCCTCGGAAGCATTGTGACCGCCGTCATTCAGTCCTCCTCGGCGACAACCGTCATGGTAGTCGGCTTTGTCAACTCCGAGGCTATGACCCTGACTCAGGCGGTGGGCGTTATTATAGGCGCAAACGTCGGAACTGCGGTCACGGCGTGGATTACAGGTCTTTCGGGAATCGGAAACGGAGCAGACGAGCTTTCAACCGCTCTTAATTTTCTAAAACCCTCGGCGTGGATGCCGATTTTGGCGTTTATCGGAATTGCGCTGCTTATGTTTTCCAAAAAGGACGTCAAGAAAAATATCGGTGTCGTTCTGCTCGGCTTTGCGGTTCTTATGATAGGCATGGACTATATGTCAAGCTCGGTTTCGGGGCTTGAGAGCAGTCCCTCCTTCCGCTCGATCCTGACGATGTTCGAAAATCCCCTTCTCGGCGTGCTCTCGGGAACTCTCCTTTCTGCCATTGTGCAGTCCTCCTCGGCGTCGGTCGGTATCTTCCAGTCGCTCACGACAACGGGCGCTGTCACCTACGGCACCGCCTTCCCTATTATCATGGGACTTAATATCGGAGCCTGCGTTCCCGTTCTGCTCTCCTCGATAGGCTCGACCAAAAACGGCAAGCGCGCCGCAATGATCTATCTTTATTTTAATATCATCGGCGCCGCGGTCTTTATGGGCGGCTACTATCTGCTCGATATCTTTATCGACTATCCCTTTGCCGGCGCGAAAATCGGCACCATAGGCGTCGCCGTCGTGCACAGCATATTCAAGCTTGTCTCCGCTCTTGCCATTTTGCCCTTCTATAAGAGCCTTGAAACCTTGGCAAAGCTTACAATCCGCGAAAAGAAAACCGACGCCGAAAAGACCCTGCTTGACGAGCGACTTTTGACAACTCCTTCAATCGCTGTCGAACAGGCGGGAATCGTCGCAAAGGATATGGCAATCCTCTCGCGCGACGTCTTAAAACGCTCTCTTAAGCTGCTTGAAAAGTACGACGAGCAGGAAGCGCACGAAATAGACGTCTACGAATCGGTGGTCGACAAGTACGAGGACGCGCTCGGCACCTACCTTGTCAAGCTCTCAAGCCGAAGCGTGAGCGAAAGCGACAGCCGCGAGGTCACTAAAATTCTGCACGTCATAGGCGACCTTGAACGAATCTCCGACCACGCGGTCAATATATCCCGCTCCGCCGCCGAAATAAATGAAAAACAGGTGCATTTCTCCGAAGAGGCGCTCCACGAAATGCACGTGCTTGCAAGCGCGATAAACGAAATACTCGACATCGCAATCAACGCCTTTGTGAGTAACGACGTTGAGGCTGCCTCCCTTGTCGAGCCCCTTGAACAGACGGTTGACTACCTTAAAAACCAAATCAAGCTCAACCACATCCTCCGCCTGCAAAAGAATGAATGCAGTATGGAGCACGGCTTCGTCCTCTCGGATATCATTACAAATTGCGAGAGAGTGGCTGACCATTGCTCCAATATCGCCGGCTGTGTTATCGAAATTATGAGATATGACGCCCTCGACGTGCATAAGTACCTTGAGGAGGTCAAAACCTCCCACGGCGAATTTGAAGAAAAATACAAAGAATACCGCCGTAAGTATGCGCTTTAGGGGTATTGAGTGAGTGAACAGATACCGCCCGCAAGGGGCGGTGTCTGTTCATGACCAATGCCCGCGCGGCGGGCATTGGAAAAGCAAGGAGGGGGTTCTTGAAAGAATCCCCTCCTTGAACCTCCCCCAAGAACTTTTAAAAAATATTGATTTTTCGGTAAGGTGAAGTTTTTTCTGTCATTTGGGAGCTGCATGGCTTGCGATTAAGTGAAAAACGATTGACAAGCGGTATATTTGATGATATAATTTATATATGATGAAATTTATGGGACGTCAAAAACACAGGAGGTCATGGCGGTGGAAATTAACAAACTTATCGCGGCGTTTATCGAATATTCGATATCTCATATGCTCATATCCGAGGCAGACAAAATATACACGGCAAACAGGCTGTGCGAGCTGTTGGGGCTTGATGCCTATAGCTCTTGCGAGGCGCCCCCTCTTGAGCTCTCTGAAATACTTGACGGGCTTTGCGACTACGCCTTTGAGCATGGGCAAATAAGCGACAACGGCGTTACCTCAAGAGACCTCTTTGACACAAAAATAATGGGGCTTGTGACCCCGTTCCCCTCAACTGTCATTGACGTCTTCAACAAAAAATATCAAAGCTCCCCAAAAGAGGCGACCGACTATTTTTACAATCTCTCGAAAAACTCGAACTACATAAGAACCTACCGTGTTAAAAAAGATAAAAAATGGATATACAGCGGCAAATACGGGGACATTGAAATAACAATAAATCTCAGCAAGCCGGAAAAGGATCCGAAAGCCATTGAAGCGGCAAAGAACATGCCTCAAAGCGGCTATCCGAAATGCCTGCTCTGCGTTGAAAACGAAGGGTACGCGGGAAATCTGCAAAAGCCGGCGCGTCAGAACATACGGCTTATACCGATAAGTCTTGACAGTGAGGACTGGAGAATGCAATATTCCCCGTACGTATACTACAACGAGCACTGCATAGTTTTAAACTCAAAGCACACGCCGATGAAAATCACCCTTTCGACCTTTAAAAAGCTGCTTGGCTTTGTCGAAAAATTCCCGCATTACTTTATCGGCTCAAACGCCGACCTGCCAATTGTCGGCGGCTCCATTCTCTCGCACGACCACATGCAGGGCGGGTGCCACACCTTCGCCATGGCAAAAGCGCCGATAGAAAGCGAAATATCCTTCAAAGGCTTTGAGGATATAAAGGCGGGGATTGTAAAGTGGCACATGTCGGTAATTCGCCTGTGCGGTTCAGACAAGGAAAGGCTTGCCGCTCTTGCAAACAAAATTCTTGAATGTTGGCGTGCCTACAGCGACCCCGAGGCAAATATACTAAGCTTTGGCAAGCTGACCAAGGACACGCCCGATGAGATAGAAAAGGAGGGCGCACCTCACAACACCGTCACCCCGATAGCGCGTATGCGGAACAATCTTTTTGAGCTTGACCTTGTGCTGAGAAACAACATAAGGACAAAAGAGCACCCGCTGGGGCTCTACCACCCGCACTCCGAGGTACACAACATCAAAAAGGAAAACATCGGGCTTATAGAGGTCATGGGGCTTGCGGTCCTTCCCTCACGCTTACTTGGCGAAATGGAGCTTATGAAAGAAGCGATTCTCTCAAACACCTCCTTTTCAAAAATTCCCGAGCTTGAAAAACACGCAGACTGGTTTGCCGCCTTCAAGGACAAATACACCTTTACAAAGGACAACACCGAGGAGATACTTAAAAAAGAAATCGGCGCGACCTTCGAAACGGTTCTTGAGCACGCCGGCGTTTACAAGTGCACAAAAGAGGGACGCGAGGCGTTCTCCCGCTTTATCGAGAGCGTAAACAAAGCATAAATTCCGCAAAACGCGATATATGAAAGGAAAAAAATATGATATCATCATCAGATGCGCTGACAAGACTTAAAGAAGGAAATAAAAAATACCTTTCCTCTGCTGCCCCTGACGCGGATATATCGGCAAAAAAGCGCGAATATACGGCGCAGAACGGGCAGACGCCCTATGCGACAGTCATCACCTGCTCGGACTCAAGAGTCATTCCCGAGGCAATATTCTCCGCGGGAATAGGCGAGCTTTTTGTCATTCGCACCGCCGGAAATACAGTGGGAAATACAGAGCTTGCAAGCATAGAGTACGCTGTAAGTCACCTTAAAACACCGCTTGTGCTTGTGCTTGCTCACACAGGCTGCGGGGCGGTAGGCGCCGCGCTGAATAAAGAGGGGCACGGCTTTATCAAGCAGATAACAGACGTTATCGAGACAGCGCTTAACGGTGAAACAGACCCCGAAAAGGCGTGTATTAAAAACGCACTCCACTCGGCAGGCGTAATTAAAGAAAAGCTCGGCATTGACGCCATGTGCGCTCTTTACAAAATCGACACCGGCAAGGTTGAGTTTCTCTGACAGCTACCGTATGGGCGCGGCAAGGGGCGAAAAATACCCTTTACTCTCCGCCGCGCCGGCTCATTACGATTTTGGCGCCCCGCCGTCGTAATGGCATTGCATCCGCGCCGGCTATTTAAAAACCGCAAAAGCAGAAAAAATATACACATGGTCAACCTCGCTCAAGCGGTGACACGCAAAGAAGCTGTCGCGAAAAGCTTTCGTGACAGCCTCTTGATTTTTTATGCTTTTTTCAGTTTTCTCCCTCCTTAAGGCTCCTCTCAAGGGCTTAAAGCTCTTTTTCCATGTGTGTTTCCTCCGCTTTATACATTTTTTAATCTATTATATTCCAAAAACAGAAAAAAACATTAAAATAACGCCGCGACTTAGCATTGCGGCGTCAAATGCAAAATAAGGCAAAAAGCAAGCCCCGCAGGTAAAGCCGCGGGGCAGAGGGTTTATATGTGATTATGCTTCTTTTATGCTTATGCCGCTGCGTAGAAGAAGAGCTCGCTGAGCTGGAATCCCGAGAGAGTGTACTCATAGCGAACGCCCATAGTGAATACCATCTTGTAGTGGGTATATTCAGCCTGATTTGCGGCGTCAATGTCGTATGCGAATCCGGTGTCGTTTACATTTTCGGTGCCGGCGTTCTTAACGTCGTCGAGCACTTTCCAGTCATCGTCGGTTGCGGTTGTGGGATCTGCGTTGGTGCCGTAAAGCGTCCATGCGCCGGGTGTACGCTCGTAAGTTGCCGAGTCGCCTGCGGTAACGATCGCATAGCTTGCAAGCTTTGTGTTAGGAGCGCACTCGATAATAAGGGTTACCGTTTGCGTGCCGGTTGTGCCGCCGAGCTTTGTGGTAAGATCCTGGTCATACAGGCTCGGAAAGGTTTCGGTTGTGTCATTGTAGGGGGTGATGTCAGACGAGGTGACGTTGAGAATTTGGACTACATTTGACTGGTGGTCGGAATGCCATGCGTCAAATTCGTCGCCTGCTGCAACGGGCGTCTCCGGATCGGGGATCCCGGGAAGCTGCTCTTCGGGCTTTGTATCCGGACGGTCGGGAAGAGGAGCCGTTGTTTTAGCCGGCTTCAGGGTGGTTGTATTTTTGGAATTTCCGCTGCCCGAGCAGGAAATGAAAACCACCGAAAGAATCATAAGGGCTGCCATTAAAAGCGAAATTACTCTAAGGTTTTTCATAGTTTCTCCTTTCACAAAACCTTTGAATTAAAAAGTTCTATGGATATGTAGTTGCTTACTTTTATTATAGCGGCAATATTTGAACTTATTGTTACATATTTGTTACTCCGCTGTTAATAAGATAGAGCGAGAGGAAAAAACTTATCTTTTTTAAATAAAGAGCCGCTCTCAATCAGAAAAGTCTCCCGCATTTGCAGCATTTTTTCGAAAAAAAGCAAAAAAGCAATCCCGCACCCCGTCGGTTTTTTTGGAAATTCCGTTCGACTTTTTTTAAATTTAATAGGGCAAACCAAAGCCGCATTTTGAAAATTTGCGCTCTTTTGCGCCTCTCATGCCGAATAAAAAGAAAAAAAGGTATTTACATTTTTGCAAGGGTATGATAAAATATAATTAAAGACAAAAAGCGAAAGGACAGGCGGGCGCCCTTATGTGCCGCGTCTTTGTCCTTTTCTTAAAAAAAGAAGATAAAATGAAAGGCGGAAAAAGGTGTGATAAAAGAAAACATTGATTTTTTGGAGAAATACGATCCGGCGCTTGCCGATGCGATAAAAAGCGAGCTTGCGCGTCAGAGGGACGGCATAGAGCTTATCGCCTCTGAAAATTTTGTGAGTGAGGCGGTGCTTGCCGCAAACTCAAGCGTGCTGACAAACAAGTACGCGGAGGGCTATCCGGGAAAGCGTTATTACGGAGGCTGCGCTTGCGTCGACGTTGTGGAGAATTTGGCAAGAGATCGGGCAAAGGAGCTTTTCGGAGCCGACCACGCCAACGTTCAGCCTCACAGCGGCGCACAGGCTAACACCGCGGTATACATCGCGCTTATAAAGCCGGGCGACACGGTAATGGGCATGAATCTTGCTCACGGCGGGCATCTCACCCACGGAAGCCCGGTGAATATTTCGGGAATGCTTTACAATTTCGTCCCCTACGGCGTTTCGCCAAGGACAGGGAGAATAGATTACGACGAGGTTGAAAAAATCGCCCTGGAGTGCCGCCCGAAGCTCATAGTTGCCGGCGCCTCCGCTTATCCGAGAATTATAGATTTCGAACGTTTTGCATATATCGCAAAGAAGGTCGGCGCCTTTTTCATGGTCGACATGGCGCATATTGCGGGACTTGTCGCCGCAGGTCAGCATCCCTCTCCCGTGCCGTACGCCGACGTTGTGACAACAACCACGCACAAGACCTTAAGAGGTCCGAGAGGCGGCATGATACTCTGCAAGGGGGAGCTTGCCAAAGCTATAGACAAGGCGATATTCCCGGGCACGCAGGGCGGACCGCTCATGCACACAATTGCCGCAAAGGCTGTCTGCCTTGGCGAAGCGCTCAAGGACGATTTCAAGGTTTACGGTGCAAACGTCGTGAAAAACGCCGCCGCCTTTGCAAAGGGGCTCGGCGAATGTGGCTTTAACATGGTATCCGGAGGCACAGACAACCACCTTATTCTGCTTGATTTGCAAAACTTCGGTATCACCGGCAAGGAGCTTGAAAGAAGGCTTGACCTTGTCCACATCACGGCAAACAAGAACGCCGTTCCGGACGACCCTCAGTCACCCTTTATTACAAGCGGTCTCAGGCTCGGAACCCCGGCAGCCACTACCAGAGGGCTTAAGGAGGAGGATTTCATGCTTATCGCCCGCCTGATAAAAGACTGCGTCGGCGACGGCTTCGAGGAAAGAGCCGAGGCAATTTCGGAAAAGGTGGCAGGTATTTGCGCAAAATACCCGCTCTATTAAGCCTTTGCACAAATTACGCCCGTTTTCCAAGCGTTAAGCCTGAAAACGGGCGATTTTTTGGCGTTATACCTTTATATTTTATATACTGTTTACAAGCACCGAGACGGCGGCGCTCATCGAAAAGACGTCAAATTCCCCGTCATCCTCTGTCTTTGTGGCAAAGCGTGTGTTCATAAGTCCGCGGCTGTTTTTGTTGTTATAAGCCGAGAGCGCGTTGAGGCGGAGCCATTCAAGGGTTCTTTCATCCTTGGTGAAAAGCGCAAAGCGGTACATCCACCTTGCAAGTATGCCCTTAAAGCCCGGAAGGTCGTTGCCCGAATCCTCGTTGTCCATCACCCTGCCGCCGTACATAACGTCGATCGTATAAGATACGGCTTTTTTCGCTCTTTCAAGGTATTTTTCATCTCCCGTATATTCATACATCAGCATATTCGAGCCGATAAACGTACCCTGATTATAGGTTGACGACCATGTATTTACCTTTCCGCTAAGATTCATGGCGTCGTACACCTTGCCCGTGTCCTCCTCATACATATACTTTGTCACCCATTCAAGGGCAAGAGACGCCTTTTCGCGGTAGCTCTCATCCCCGCTTGCCTTGGCAATAAGGCTTGCGGCAATAGAGGCGGGGCAGTTGACGCAGGTATTTTTGCTCCGATTTTCTATTCTCCACCACAGCCCGCCGCCAAGCTCGACGCTGTACGCTCTTTCCCATGTCATGTCGAAATTCAGCTTAGCGGAGTCAAGATACTTTTTCTCGCCCGTGAGAATATACGCCCTTGTCAGCGCGATACACAGCCACATAATATCGTCGTTAAAGGGGTTTTTCTCCCATGTTTTGCCGTACGCCGATATTGCAAAGTCATACATTTCAGAAAACATTTTCGGGTATTCTTCCCCGCCGAAATTCTCGTACGCGTCGTCGATTATTTCAAATATTTCGGCAAAGTCCCAAAAATCCGCCTTTATGTATTCCCCCTGCCTGTAGTATTCCCTTTTGTGGTCCTCGATCGCCCTTTTTGCCAAAGCTATTCTTTCCTGCCTGTCCATATTTGCATTTCTCCTTGAAGGTTTATTTGTATATTTATCTTATCACACTTGCCGACTTTTTTCAATAATGAATTGAATTTTTAATATCTTCAAATTTATTTTGCCATATAGTGTATATTTCACCCCGAGTAAGGACAGGTCACGAAAAGTTTACAATAAAAAATGTACAAAACTATTGACAAAGCCGTGCAAATTAATTATAGTACATAAGGATATATTTTTTATTAAAAATAGAGTCATAGCCGATCCGCAAATGCTTTTGCGGTATTGATTGAGTTAAGAGCTCAAATTTTATAAGATTTGGTTACTTTGTAGCTAAAGTGCGCATATTGTGCAAACTTGTGAAACGGTCAATAAAGAGTAGTAAAAGTATTGTTGCTATATAGACTCTATGCACCTAAAATTCCCATTAAACGACGGCGTTATAATATCCTTTGCCGGAAAAGTCGATCGGTAAAAGGCGCCGTAATATGGGCAAAAAACGCAAGACGCGCATTTTGTGCGTTCTGCGTTTTTTTATTTTGAATTTTTTATTATTATTTTTGTATTTTTATCGCGTTTTGACCGCTATGCGACAGAAAGAGAGACCCCTGCCATGAATGAAGAAAAAACCGCTTTAGACCAAAATCGGGCTCCTATATACGAAGCCCTTCAAACCTTCCGACACATGAGAGTTGTGCCCTTTGACGTTCCCGGGCACAAGCACGGAAGAGGAAACCCCGAGCTTACCGCGTTTCTCGGTGAGCAGTGCGTCGGTATCGACGTAAACAGCATGAAGCCGCTTGACAATCTCTGCCATCCCGTCTCGGTCATTCGGGAGGCCGAAGAGCTTGCCGCCGACGCTTTCGGCGCGGCATACGCCTTTCTTATGGTCGGAGGGACGACAAGCTGTGTTCAAAGCATGGTGCTTTCCACCTGCAAGCGCGGGGACAAGATAATTCTCCCCCGAAACGTGCACAGAAGCGTGATAAACGCGCTTGTGCTCTGCGGAGCGGTGCCGGTATACGTAAATCCCGAGGTCGACAGGTCGCTCGGCATTTCGCTCGGTATGCGGCGCGAGCAGGTGGCAAAGGCAATTGCCGAAAATCCCGACGCCGTGGCGGTGCTTGTCAATAACCCGACCTATTACGGAATCTCCAGCGATATCAAGGCGATAGTGAAAATGGCGCATGAGGCGGGAATGTACTGCCTTGCCGACGAGGCGCACGGAACTCACTTTTATTTCGGCGCGGGAATGCCCACCTCGGCAATGGAGGCGGGAGCAGACATGTCCTCGGTATCAATGCACAAAAGCGGCGGAAGCCTCACTCAGTCAAGCCTTCTGCTGATAGGCCCCAACATTAACAAAGGGTATATTAGGCAGATAATCAACCTGACGCAAACCACCTCGGCAAGCTATCTGTTAATGTCAAGCCTTGACATAAGCCGCCGCAACCTTGCGCTTCGCGGCAAGGAGGTATTTTCAAAGGTTGTCGGCATGGCTGACTATGCGCGGCAGGAAATCAACGCCATAGGAGGGTACTATGCATTCGGGCGCGACCTTGTCAACGGCAACTCCGTCTTTGACTTTGACCTCACAAAGCTGAGCGTACACACAAGAGACATAGGGCTGGCGGGTATCGAGGTCTATGACATACTGCGGGACGAATACGACATTCAAATAGAATTCGGAGACATCGGCAATATTCTGGCGTATCTGTCTATAGGCGACAGACCGCAGGAGCTTGAGCGGCTTGTCAGCGCGCTTGCCGAAATACGCCGACTTTACCAAAAGGACAGCCGCGGGCTTATGAGTCAGGAATACATCGACCCGCAGGTCGTGACAAGTCCGCAGGAGGCCTTTTACGCGAAAAAGAAGAGCCTGCCGCTTCGTGAGAGCGTCGGGCAGGTTTGCAGTGAATTTGTCATGTGTTATCCTCCGGGAATACCGATTCTTGCCCCGGGCGAGCGCATCACGCCCGAAATTCTCGATTACATCGAGTACGCAAAGGCAAAGGGCTGTTCGATGACCGGTCCCGAGGACCCCGATATTCTTTACATCAACGTTATTGTCGACCAAGATCTGAAAACAAACGAAAGGAGCCGCCTGATAGGATGAACAGCCCATACGAGGTCCAAGCGCCCCGCGAAATGGAGCTTTGGTTTAGCGAATTTCACGCGCCGGATGTAAAACACAGCATAAGAGTGACAAGGCACCTGTACTCGCAAAAAAGCGACTATCAGCAGATAGATATATTCGAAACTCCCGAGTTTGGAAAGGTGCTTGCCCTTGACGGCAGCGTCATGCTCACCGAGCGGGACGAGTTCATTTACGATGAAATGATAACTCATGTGCCGATGTCGGTGCATCAGAACATAAAGGATATTTTGGTAATCGGTGCGGGAGACGGCGGAGTTGTGCGCGAGCTTGCAAGATACGACAGGGTTCGGCGCATCGACCTTGTCGAAATGGACCCGCAGGTCGTGGAGGCTTGTCGGGTCTACCTGCCCGAAAACGCCTGCCGCCTTGACGACAGCCGAGTGCACATTTATTTTGACAACGCCCTGCGCTTCATACGGCGAAAGAGCGAGGAATACGACCTTATAATCGTCGACTCAACCGACCCGTTCGGTCCGTCGGAGGGATATTTCACAAAGGAATTTTACGGCATATGCTACAACGCCCTAAAGGAAGACGGAATAATGGTAAACCAGCAGGGCAGTCCCTTTTACAAGCACGACGCCGAGGCAATGCAGCGCAGTCACAAGCGTATTGCCAGCACCTTCCCGATAAGCAGAGTATATCAGGCGCATATCCCGACCTACGCCGCGGGCTATTGGCTTTTCGGCTTTGCCAGCAAGAAATATCACCCGATCGACGACCTTGACGCCGCAAAGTGGCTTTCTCTCAACATCGGGACAAGATATTACACGACAAAGCTTCATATAGGCGCCTTTTATCTGCCCGCTTTTCTTGAAAAAATGCTTGAGGAGGTGGAAAAATAATGCTTTCCCCGAACATTGAAGCCTTTATCGGATGTAACGGCAGGTACGAAAAGTCGAAAATCGTGCTTTTCGGCGCTCCCTTTGATTCGACCGCAAGCTACCGCCCGGGAGCGCGTTTCGGTCCCTCGGCTATCCGTCACGAAAGCTTCGGAATCGAGACCTACAGCCCTTATCAGGACAAGGACCTTTGCGACTTTGATATATTCGACAGCGGAGATCTTGAGCTTTGCATCGGCAGAGCCGACCTTGCCCTTGCCGATATTGAAGCCAGAGCGGACAAAATTTTAAGTGACAACAAGCTGCCCCTCATGCTCGGCGGGGAGCATCTTGTCACTCTCGGCGCGCTGAGAGCGGCAGTAAAGCGCTATCCCGACCTTCATATAATACAGTTTGACGCGCACGCCGACCTTCGGCAGGATTATCTCGGCGCAACGCTCAGCCACGCCACGGTGATGCGGCGCGCCCATGAGCTTGTGGGGGACAAAAAAATTCACCAGTTCTGCATAAGAAGCGGTGAAAGAGAGGAATTTCGCTTTGCAAAAGGGCACACCGAGCTTCACAAATTCTCTTTTGAGGGGCTTGACGCTCTTGTAAAGGAGCTTGCCGCCTCTTGTGCTCCGGTCTATCTGACGATCGACCTTGACTGTCTTGACCCCTCGGAGCTTCCCGGAACAGGCACGCCCGAGGCGGGAGGGGTTGCGTTTTGCGACCTTCTTGCCGCAATTCTCACGCTCGAGAGACTTAATATTGTGGGGGCGGATATTACAGAGCTTGCCCCCTCTTTAGACCACAGCGGAATATCTGTTGCCGCTTCGTGCAAAATACTGCGTGAGCTTATTTTGACTCTTTCGAAAAAAGAAAAAAGAAAATAAGCTCAATAGAAAGGAATAGTTATAAAAATGAGCAGAGTTTTGGTTATAGGCTGCGGAGGAGTCGCCTCTGTTGCCATAAGAAAATGCGCCATGGCAAGCGAGGTTTTTACCGAGCTGTGCATTGCCAGCCGCACAAAGTCAAAGTGTGACGAGCTTGCCAAAAAGCTTGAAGGCACCACAAGCACAAAAATCACGACAAGGCAGGTTGACGCCGACAATATAGATCAGCTTATTTCGCTGATAAGCGAGTACAAGCCCGACCTTGTAATGAACATCGCCCTGCCCTATCAGGACCTCACTATAATGGAGGCGTGCCTTGCCTGCAAGGTGAACTATATGGACACCGCAAATTACGAGCCCGAGGACACCGAGGACCCCGAGTGGCGCAAAATATACGAAAAAAGGTGCAAGGAAAAGGGCTTTTCGGCGTACTTTGACTACAGCTGGCAGTGGGCTTACCGCGAAAAATTCAAGGTGGCGGGGCTTACCGCGCTGCTTGGCTGCGGCTTTGACCCGGGAGTGACTCAGGCGTACTGCGCCTACGCGAAAAAGCACGAGTTTGACGTTATCGACACAATTGACATTCTTGACTGCAACGGGGGAGACCACGGTTACCCATTTGCCACAAACTTTAATCCCGAGGTGAATTTGCGCGAGGTCTCCGCTCCCGGCAGTTATATCGAAAACGGACGCTGGGTGGAAATTCCGGCAATGAGCGTTAAAAGAGAGTATATTTTTGACGGTGTGGGCAAAAAGGACATGTACCTGCTCCACCATGAGGAAATAGAATCGCTTGCCGAAAATATCAAAGAGGTAAAGCGGATACGCTTTTTCATGACCTTCGGAGAAAGCTATCTCACCCACATGCGCTGTTTGGAAAACGTGGGTATGCTCTCAACCGTTCCCGTAAGCTTTGAAGGGCATGAAATAGTGCCGATTAAATTCTTAAAGGCTCTGCTTCCCGACCCCGCAAGCCTTGGAGCGCGCACCCGCGGAAAAACGAATATCGGCTGTATATTCACGGGCAAAAAGGACGGCAAAGAAAAGTCCTATTACATTTACAACATCTGCGACCATGAAGAATGCTACAAAGAGGTCGAAAGTCAGGCGATAAGCTATACGACCGGCGTTCCCGCCATGTGCGGCGCGCTTATGCTTCTTACCGGCAAGTGGAACAAGCCGGGCGTGTACACCGTCGAGGAATTTGACCCCGACCCCTTTCTCAATGCCCTTGAAAAATACGGGCTCCCCCACAAGGAGAGCCGCTCGCCCGTCCTTGTCGACTGATGGGCAATATTATTGACAGCCGCGCCCCCTTTGCGCTTTTGGACGGTGATATTGCCGGCAAGCTTGCAAAGCTGCCCACGCCCTGCTATGTTATAGACGAGCGCGCGCTTATAAAAAACTGCGAAATACTTGCCTCTCTTTCAAAAAGCACGGGAGCAAAAATTCTGCTTGCAGAAAAGGCCTTCTCAAGCTTCGATTTCTATCCCGCAATATCAAAATATCTTGCCGGTACCGAGGCAAGCGGGCTGTATGAGGCAAGACTCGGCTATGAGAAAATGAATGGAAAAGAGGTTCATATTTTCTCCGCCGCATACAAAGAGTCGGAATTTAAAGAGATACTAAATTATGCCGACAGCATAGTTTTTAACTCGCCGGCTCAGCTTAAAAAATTCGGAAAGGTCGCAAAGGAGCACAAAAAAAGCGTGGGGCTGAGAATCAATCCCGAATGCTCGACGCAAAGCGGGCATAGTATTTACGACCCGTGCGCCCCGGGCAGCCGTCTCGGCACTACAAGGGATGTTTGGGACAGACAAATGAGCGAAAATGAAGTAAGTCTTCTTGACGGGCTTCATTTTCACACCCTGTGCGAGCAGGACTCCGATGCGCTGGAAAAGACCCTTTTTGCGGTAAAAGACAAATTCGGGGACATACTGCCTAAAATGCGCTATCTTAACATGGGCGGCGGGCATCACATCACCCGAGACGGTTATGATATCGAGCGGCTTAAAAAATGCATCTTCTTTGCGCAAAAAAGCTGGAGTGTTCAGGTGTACCTTGAACCGGGCGAGGCGGTTGCGCTGAACGCCGGGTACCTGCTCTGCCGTGTGCTTGATATTGTTGAAAACTCGGGCAAAAAAATCGCAATTCTTGACGCAAGCGCCGCCTGCCACATGCCCGACGTCATAGAAATGCCCTACACTCCCCCGCTCCTCGGCGCTAAAGACGACCTCTCCTCGGCTTACAAGTACACCCTTGCGGGTCCCACCTGTCTTGCCGGAGATATCATTGGAAATTACAGCTTTGAACGCGAGCTTTCGGCAAACGATCTGCTTATTTTCGGCGATATGGCAATCTACACGACCTGCAAAAACAACACCTTTAACGGAATGCCGCTGCCCGATATCTATAAGCTCGGCGGCGACCTCGAAATCACCCGCCTCACCTTCTTCGGCTACGAAAACTTTATAACAAGACTCGGGGGGACGGGAAAGCTTTTGAAAAAACTATAAAAGAAACATTAATTGGGGGGACTTTTTGAAAAAAGTCCCCCCAAGCCTCTTCAAAAACTTTTAAACGGACAACGTTTTGCGGGCTTTTATCTTTCTTCCCACGGCTCCTTCATAAGAGTGACTGCCATAATAAGCGCGTCCTCATCAAGGTCTGCGTCCCTCTCCCATGCGACAAACTCAACAACCTTATCGCTAATCGGCGTGTAATTGTTGAAAAAGGCGTTGTAATTTGAAAAATAATCTCCGGGCGCCATTGCAATGTCGTTGTAATTGTAAACCCCTTCGTACAATGTGATATTTTCGCCCTCCTCGTCCGTCTCGGTCTTGGTTTCAACGCACTCCTTAAAGACGATTCTGCTTTCAATGACGTTTCCCTTCTTTGTCACCATACAGACGTTCTTTTCGCTGTAAGAGGTGGAATAGGAGGCGTAAATTCCTATTAAGCAATAGCTTTTTGTCTTGTCGTCGTTTATCATCTGATAAACATTCCAGCTTCCCCGCAAATTTCCCGCATAAGAGTCTGTCTCAAGCTTTACCGCGGGCTGTGTCTGACCCAAAAGATAAACGTTAATATAGTCCTTTTGCTCCTCTTCGAAATATTCAAGCAGCTCAGGCTCGCCGTCCTTGTCCATATCGACAAGGGAGAAGCGCTCGGTATTGTCCCTTGCTATTTTTGAAATCATCGAAGCGAGCTTTTCGACAGTCTCGCTCTGAACGCCGTAAACAAACCATTCGTCCTCTATCTTCACGGCAATTATATCGACAGTCTTGCCGTTTATCGTCACTCTGTATATAATCTTTTCGTCGCCCTCTTTTTCAAAGCCCTCGATTTTCCATATCGGATCCTCGCCGTACTCCTTCGCAATTTCAACGCCCGACATATAATCGTTTAGCGCATTATACCCCGCGCTTCCCATAATGCGCAGTGATTTTACCGCAAATATTATAATAATAACCGCAGCCACGGTAAAAAGCAGTGCGAGCGTCGCCTTGCGCACAAAATTATTGCCCTTTCTCATTCCCGGAACGTCCGTGCTCTTGTATTCGACAACGCAAGTCAGCGCCAGACTGTCGCCAAGCGTATCATATCCCGCAATTATAAGCAGTATTTCAATGGGAAACAGCAAAAGCGACAGATTTCTTCGAAGTCTCTGAAAGGGAGAGGCGCTCTTCCCGTCCCAGCCGACAATTTTCAGCCCGAACATCCTCTTTCCCATGCTTCTGCCCGTAAAATCTCTGAAAAGGAAGAAAATAAAAGTCATGGCTGCGGCAAGAATCAGCATAGCCGTCTTTCCGAGCCTGAAGCCCGAGGCAATAAACGCGGGAAGCACAGTCAAGGCAAGCGCGCAAAGCACGCATAAAATAAAGTCAACAGCGTCGGCTGCAAGCCTGCGAATTCTGAATTTCATTTTATTTCCCCCTTCCAAAGCCGCCGTTTCGGCAAACTTTTAACGTCCTCTTTTTTTAATTATACATCTATCCTTCATTTTCGTCAATAGCATAAAAGTAAATTTAACAAGCCGTGCATAACTTTTTTGTACAATATAGAAAAGTCGGGACCGATGCCGTGGCACCGGTCCCGAAAGCTGTTTTTTCGATTTTTTTGATTTTTTGACTTTTGTCGCAAAGACCTAAAACTCTTTATCGCTAAAGCTCAAAGGCGTGTCTCAGAGGCATCCGCAGCCGTTTGAGGAGTTGGAATTGTTGCAGCTTCCGTTGCAAAGACCGAAGAGAAGGATAAGAGCGATTATAATAAGCCAGGTTGTGGGATCCTGGAAGAGATCGCAAATGCAGTTCATATATGATACATCCTTTCATTAAAATTCAGGAAAGAGTGTTTTTCACTCTTCTCTACTATTCTATGAACGCTTTGCCTTTTGGTGACTCTTTTTTATTGATGCGAAATTAAAATTCCTTCGCGCCCCTGCTCAGTACTGCGTGGGGGATTTGAGCACAAGGCACTCGCTCATTGCAAAATCCTTTGCGGCGGTAAGCCCCGTCATCGGTATTCTGACTCTTGCGTCGCACTCCTCGCAAAAAATCACAACGCTGTCCCTTTCCATGCGAAAATCAAACCTTGCTATTGCGTTGTTCTGACATTCGCACTTAATTTTTCCCTCATCGTTAAGCTCGGCGATGGTATATCTGACAATATCTTCAATCTGCGGGTCACGCTCGACGTTAATCTCCTCGTCGTCCCGTATGCGCGAGAGGTCGTCAAGCCCCGCCTCCTCCATAAGCCGCATAAGCTCGACATTTGACTCTTCGACAGCCTTCCCGACGCTCTCGAGCCCGCCTATAAAGCATATATCGATACCGGTGTAGCTGCACGGGAGCCTGAACGCTCCGTCATCTCTTGAAAAGAAGGTGCTCTGCCCGATAACGTAATTGTGAGGTCTCGGACACGCAATACAGGGCACCGAGAGCCTTATTTTTTTGTCGGGCGTATACGCCATTGTCATTTCGCTCTCGCCGCAGGAGCACCGAAGCTTTATCATATCGCCGCTGAGCGAAAAAACTCCGACAATACTTGTGACGGTAAGCCCGCAGGCGGGGCATCTGTATGCAATTGCCGCCTCTTTTTTATCAATTATCATTATAAAGGTTGCCTTTCTGTTTATTCTGATTATTCTGCTGCAACGTACGGCGCTTTTTCAAGGTCATTTGCCTTTGCCGGCAGTGCGTCGCTTATATCGTAATATTCGACGGGAATGCGGCTGTCATACACGGGCAAGGTTGTAAGCGGGTCGGATAGGTCTATATTTTCCTGCATACGGTATATATTGATATCGATATAGCTTTCGTTTGAAAGATCTACGCCCGAAAATACCACCCGTCTGTATTCATAGGTAAAGCGTGAGCTTGAAAGATAGCTGTAATCCGTTACATAGCCGTCCGATGTTGAGAGCGCCAAAAAATACGGCTCCGCCTCAACATCCTTGTACTGCTCTTTAAGCGCTTTAATTGAGGCGTCGTTGTATCTGAAGGTGATAATAAGCTCCTTTGTCGCCTCGATATACATAAAATTATTGACCTGAAAATAGCCGTCACGGCTTATTGTATTATATGTCACACGCTCGCTTACTGTCTTACCGTTTTCATCGGTGCTTGTAAATGTTCCGCTTCTTATCTGCTGATTCATGACCTTAAAAGAATCGCCCTCGCTCTCATAGGCCTCGACTGCCGCCTCGGTCCAAACAAAGCTTTTTGCAAACTTCGGGTCCTCTTTTATAATAATTCTGAAAATAATAAGCACGTAAACAACAATGATAAGGGCGACGACAACACAGGTGAGTATTCGCTTTGCCGAAAACCTGCCGCCCTTCTTCTCTTCCTCGGGATAGTAGTCGTATTCCATCACTCAAAATCCTTTCTAAGTCATATTTTTGACATATCCAAAATTATTTTATCACATTATAGCCTCTTTTTCAAGTAATTTGATAAATAGGACTTGAAATATTATCGTATAATGTGTTAAAATACTCAGGTAAAGATAATACGGCGCCCGAAACACCCGTATTTTGAAGAAAGGATAACAGTTATGGAATACAAAATTTCGTCAAAGCTTGAAAATATGAAGCCCTCGGCGATACGTGAAATATTTAAATCTTTAACAAATCCCGAAATAATAGCTTTTGCCGCCGGCAACCCGAGCGAAGAGAGCTTCCCCGCGGATAAGTTTGAGACGCTTGCGACAAAAATATTCAAAGAAACGCCCTCAAAGGCTCTGCAATACGGTATAACCGAAGGCTATCCCCCTCTTCGGAGTCAGCTTGAAGAGCGGCTTTGGCGCAAATTCGGAGTAGATAAGGATCGCAACACTCTTATTGTCGTCTCGGGCGGTCAGCAGGGGATTGAGCTTGCGGTCAAGACCATGTGCAACCCCGGCGAGGTTGTACTCTGCGAAAATCCCTCCTTTATCGGCGCGCTCAACGCCTTCCGCTCAAACGGCGCAAAGCCCGTCGGAGTGAAAATGGAGGAGGACGGAATTTGCATTGAGGAGCTTGAGAAGGCTTGTATCGAAAACCCGAATGCAAAGCTTTTGTACCTCATTCCAACCTTCCACAATCCCGGCGGCACGACAATGTCGCTTGAAAAGCGAAAAAAAGCATATGAAATTGCGCGCAAATACGGCATTATCATTCTTGAGGACAATCCGTACGGCGAGCTTCGCTTTGCAGGTGAGGATATCCCCACGATAAAGAGCATGGATACAGACAATATCGTCATTTATTGCGGTTCCTTCTCGAAGGTGCTTTCCGCCGGAATGAGAGTCGGCTTTGTCAGCGCTCCGCCCGAAATCGTCAGCAAAATGGTGGTTGCAAAGCAGGTTGAGGACGTGCACACAAATCAGTTCTTCCAGATGCTCTGCTCGCAGTTTATAGAAGAGTACGACATTGACGCGCATATCGAAAAAATCCGCGCTATTTATCGCAGAAAATGCGGCATAATGCTCGAAGCGCTCGATACCTACATGCCGAAAGAGGTGAAATACACCCGTCCGGACGGCGGTCTGTTTGTTTGGCTCACCCTTCCCGAGAGGGTTAATTTGCAGGAGTACGTTGCAAAGTGCCTTGAAAAGAAGGTTGCCGTAGTTCCCGGAACCGCCTTCACTCCCGACGAAAACGAAATTTCCCATTCTTTCAGAATTACATACGCAACCCCGTCCGACAGTCAGCTAAAAGAGGGAGTAATAGTCCTATCGGAGGTTGCAAAAGAGCTTCTTTGATTAACATACGGAGGATAAAATGGAAACAAACGAAATAAAAAAAACAATATTTTCAGGAGTACAGCCCAGCGGAAATCTGACTCTCGGTAATTACCTCGGAGCCATACGCAACTGGGTGACCCTTGCCGACAAATACGACTGCGTTTACTGTGTGGTCGACATGCACGCCATAACTGTAAGACAGGTACCCGCTGAGCTTAGAAAACACACCTATGAGCTGCTTGCAATATATATGGCGGCGGGAATCGACCCCGAAAAAAGTATACTATTTGTTCAGTCGCACGTCCCGGCTCACGCGGAGCTCGGCTGGATACTTGACTGCTACACCCAGTTCGGCGAGCTTTCCCGTATGACCCAGTTTAAGGACAAATCTGCAAAGCACGCGGACAACGTAAACGCGGGACTTTTCACCTATCCTTCCCTTATGGCAGCCGACATTCTGCTCTATCAGGCAGACCTTGTGCCTGTCGGTCAGGACCAAAAACAACACATCGAGCTTGCCCGCGACATCGCGGTGCGCATGAACGGAATATACGGCGATGTGTTTACCGTCCCCGAGGGCTTTATCCCTCAGACGGGCGCAAAAATCGCCTCTCTCCAGGACCCGACAAAGAAAATGAGCAAGTCTGATGCAAATGAAAACGCCTATATTGCCCTACTTGACAACAGGGATACGATAATTAAAAAATTCAAACGCGCGGTTACCGACTCGGGCTGTGAAATACGCTTTGCCGAAGGCAAGGAAGGAATTTGCAATCTTATCAACATCTATTCGTGTATAACCGGCAAAACCGTAAGCGAGGTCGAAGCCGAATTTTCCGGCAAGGGATACGGCGACTTTAAGCTTGCGGTGGGCGAGGTCGTCGCAGACGCGCTCTCCCCGATTCAAAGCCGCTTTAACAGTCTTATGAGCGACAAAGCCTACCTTGACGAGGTTATGAGGGCGGGCGCCGAGGCGGCATACCGCCGCGCGCGCAAAACCCTTTCCAAAGTAAAAAGAAAAATCGGCTTTGTCGAGCCGCACTGAACAGAATAAAGAGAAATAACTTAGGGAGCTTTCTTTGAAAAAGCTCCCTGAATTTTTATTGTGTGAGTTTTAATTAATCGGCAAGTACCCAGCCCGGGGCGCCGAGCGACACGTTGTCGCAGGTTATGCCGTCGCCCGCGTCCGCAAACTGAATAGTCATGGTTTTGGCGCCGCTCGGAACCTCGACGTCGACTATTACGTATTCGCCCATATGGAACACCTGCGAGCGGTAAGCCTCAACCCCGTCAAAGGATATGACAAGGCAAGCCGAGGCTTTTGCGCGATCGGTGGCATTTGCCCACACACAGTCGTCAATTCCCGCAACCGCGACGAACCGTCCTACATTTTCGGGGACGTTATAACGGAAGGTTGAAACGGCGTTTGCGGAAATTCCGCGCTCGAATCTTGTTCCGCTGTTCTCATCCCTGCCGCCGAGCGATATGAGTCGCTCGGACAAGCCGTTATCCTCTGACATTGACTCGTCATAATGCGCATTTCCCCAGCCGACCGAGGCGGAAGCTGCCGGCGCGTCGGTGAGCGGTATATCCGACTCGGGAATATCAATATCGGTTCTCACAAACACTTCGATACTGCCGCCAACCTGCTCCTTACCGTAGACGGCGATATATTTCAGCGTGCAGGACTCGCTTATTTCAATAACCTCTCCCGCAACGGTCGAGCTCTCGCTCGGTGTGCTGTTATCAAGCGTATAATATACCGTGACTCCCTCAAGAGGCTCGAATTTGACACTTGTCTTGCCGTCTCCGTATTCGACAGAATACGACAAGCCGTACAGCGGACTTATTTTATTAAATCTGTAAGAAAGCGCGCTCCCCTTTCCGTCACCCTCGGTTATTGCCACTCTCAGCCGTGCGGAATTATTTATTTCTATGCTTTCTTGGCAAGTCTTTGCGGTGTTTGAGGTCATGGGGTCGCTTCCGTCAAGTGTGTACTTGACGGTAGAGCCGCTCGGCGCGTCTACCTTCACAGTGCCGCACTCTCCGCCGTAGCGGTCAAGAGAGAGCTTTGAAATGCGTATTGCAAAGCCGCGTCCCGAGGAAATTGTGCCGATATCGATTTTGTCGTCCCCGTCAACGCTTATAACCTTGCTTTCCATTCCGCCGTTTGTATCGTACCACACCTCGGCGGTATAGCTTCCGCTATCCTTATCGAGAAATTCCGAAAGGTCGACTGTCGCGTTGGTTTTGGTTCTTGAAGCGATACCTCCGACAAACCAAACTCCGTCCTTCTCCTTGGCGTAAAGAGAATAAGTGCCGATTTTGCTGTCGGACAGCACGACGGTTTTATCCCATACCGTCGGTATGGATTTTATGAACTCACACGCCGGACTTGCCAAAATATCCGCGGGGTCGGAAGCCACAGCCATAAGCGGCGAGTCGATGCAGATAAGCGATGCTATTTCCATGGCGTTATAGGTTGCAGGCGTCCAGTCGGCGTGACCGCACAGGTAGCGAGTATAAAGCTGGGCGTTAAGCCATGAAGCGTAGGTTGTATAATTTGTGGTATTGCTGTTTCCGAGCTGTTCGAGTCCGTGAACTCCTTCTCTTGAAAGCTCATTCGGGTAAATTACGTTAATTCCGGTGTTCTTGTTACAGCCGTGAAAATCAATGATAAATTGCCGTTTTGCCGCCTCTTCAAGTATGTATTTTTGGAGCAGTGCGGTATTTGTGTTTGCCTCGCTCCACCAAAAGTCCATTTTTGCGCCGTACATTCCGGTGTCCTCAAGCAGCTTCATATATCTGTCAATAGACGCCTTATCCGGAGTTCTGTTATATCCCGTTGTACCCGCGTTTATCGCTCCCCAAAGCAGCTGTTTGACATTAAGCGCTTTGCCGAGGTCTCCGATATCGGTAAGCTCCTGCTTATAGCTCCTCCAGGATGGCCACCCGTCGTCTATTATGTTATATTCGTATCCGAGCATTGCCGCCATTATGGTATACTCTCTCATAAGCTCGGGAGTGGGCGCGCCGTGCGTTGTGCACCACGACCATGCGGAGCGACCGGGCTCTATCCAATCGGTATTTTCATAATCCTCATTTGTCGGGAAATTGAGAGTGTAAATATTGTAATTATTGACAAGCCCGTTAAGGTCGTCGGCAATATTAATAAGTCTCCATCCGGTTGTCATGCCGCCCGAGCTTATTGTCGGCGTGGTATAAAAGCAGGTCGAGTATGTGGCGTTCCCCTCCGCCTTGAGGTTAACGCCCGGATAGTTGTCGGCAAGCGCCGCTTCCATAAGGGAAATATACCCTTTATTTCCCTTCACAACCGCGGTAAGAGGCGCTGTTATCTTGTCGCTCGACTTTTCGGACGGCTTGTGAGAGATAATTTCCGCCTCATAATCCTGATTATTCACGCCGTACCAGCACTCGGAAAGGTCGGTTCTGAGCGCATAAGTCGTATTTTCGGAAAGCTTTAAATTTGCGCCCTTGCCCGGGACAATATAGCGAAACGCCACGCCGTCGTCAAACGCGCAGACCTCAAGCTTATACTTGCCCTCCTCGTCAAAGTCAAGCGACGCTCTTATGCACCTTCCTTCAACCGCGCTTTGATTTCCGTAAAGCGGGTAGGTAATATTCACCTTGTCGGCAGCTGCGGCTACAGGCACAACGTCGCTAAAAAACGCCGCTCCTCCTACCGAAATTCCCATTTTTGAAGCGCGTACCCACTCGGTGGTCTCCCCGTCCCTTGTGCGAAGCACCCTGTAGCTCATTTTTTCTCCTACGCTTATCTCAATTGCAAGCGTTTTGTCGGGGGAATAGAGAGTGTACACGCCCTCGGACGATATCAAATAATCCGAAGCGTCGCCGGTGGTGACAGTTATCGGAAATTTATTTTCCTGTGAATCCTCTGCAGTGGTTTCTGTCGAGCCGATACCCTTTGAGCATCCTGCAAGCATTCCGAGGGCAAAAACCGCGCACATAAGTCTTTTCAGTATTTCTCTTGTTCCTTTGTTCATACCTTTTGCTTCCTTTCGGGAGTATTTTGTTTTGCCTTATTCTTATTAATATTACCATACCTATTGATATTTGTCAAGTGCAAAGCCTCCCGCAAAAAGGTATGCGCCGATTAAAACGTTCTTTAATCGGCGCATACCGGACGCGAATGTTTTTTAGGCTTTTTGTGTGTCAGCCGCTCATGGAGTTTGTTTGCATATAGTCGTAAATTGCCTTGCCGTGCTCCTGCTCTTCCTTTTGAATGTGGTTTAGCACATTTCTTGCGTTTTCGTCCTTAAACTCAAACACGCAGGTGTTATACAAACTTGAAGCGTGCTTTTCCGCCGCAAGCACGTCACTGCACATATAGCAGTCCTCCTGCTTGTTCGGGCTGTCGCTTGGGTCATAGAAGGCGTTAAAGGTCATACTTGCAAAATTTGGAGTTGATGACGACGAAGAAGACGAAGACGTACTCGGCACGCTTCCCCCTTCAAGTTCCTCAATGCTTTTGAGATGTCCCTGCTCCACGCCCGCAATTTGCGAGAAGAGATTTTTAAGCTGAGGGTCGGTGGCTGACGCCGAGTGCTTTGTGTATTTTTCGGCGCAAAGCTTTTCCTCGTTTTTGAGATCCTTGAGGAGCAATTTTTCCTTTTCTGTCAGCTGCATAAAAAATACCTCCGATAATTTGATTTGATCTTCCGATCCGCTCAAATTATCGCCCAAAAAAGTCCGCCTTAAACCACGGCGGACTCTTTTTGTTGTTTTAGTCGAGCATTTCTTCAATTGTTGACCTCGGGACTGCTCCCGCGACTTTATTTACCACGCTTCCGCCCTTGACAACCACAAGAGTGGGTATGCTTTCCACAGAGTATTTTTGCGCCAAGCTCATGTTTTCGTCCACATTGACCTTGCAGACCTTGATATCCTCTCTGCTGTCCGCAATTTCCTCAACTATGGGAGAGAGCGCGCGGCAGGGTCCGCACCATTCGGCATAAAAGTCAATCAGCACCGGCTTTTTACTGCATAACACCTCATTTTCAAAGTTTTGTTCGTTTACTTTTACTGTTGACATAACATTATTTCCTTTCCCCGTAAATTTTTAATGTATTTATTTTAATCCTTGCTCTTATAATACAGCCGACAATGGCAGTAGCCTTCAAAATTCGGGTCTGCCATCTGCTCTCTGAATTCCTTGCAGATGCATTTATACTCTTCCTTTTTCTGCAAGCGGCAGGGACAGTAGCCGCCTTTACGCCGCAAACCTTCCTGCACGGCTTTTACAACTTCTTTGTCTTCATTAAGTCTTATTGCCATTATGCAGCCCTCCTTATAAACGCTCCGAGCGCCGAGAAAAGCCCGAAAGCAGCAAGATCGAATATAACAACGGTAGACCCCACCGGCGTGCTCAAAAGAATCGAGCATATTATTCCGAAAAATGCACAGCATACCGAAATCACAAGCGATAGAATAATCACCGACTTAAAGCTTTTGGCAACCCGCATTGCCGAAAGAGCCGGAAATACCACAAGCGCCGAGATGAGCAGTGAGCCGATAAGATTCATTGCCCAAACTATCAGGGCGGCAATTACAAGGGCAATAAGCAGGTTGTATGCGCCGACCCGAAGCCCGGTAGCCCGCGCGAAAGCCTCGTCAAAGGTAGCAGAAAAGAGCCTGTTGTAAAGAAGCAGGAAAATAACCACCACGACCGCCGAAAAAATCAGCGAAAAGCACAAGTCGGAAAAGGTTAATGTGATTATTGAGGTCGAGCCGAAAAGCGTGCCGCACACGTCGCCCGAGATATTCGAGGAGACCGAGAAGACGTTCATTACAAGATAGCCGACCGCAAGCGCGCTGACCGATATCATGGCAATAAGCGCGTCCCCTTTTATTTTCGAGTTCTCTCCGAGCCGCAAAAGCAGGACTGCCGAAATAAGCGTTACCGGCAGTACAATTATCATGCTTTGCGCCATGCCGCCGCCTGTTGCCATTTGCAGTGAAATATTCAGCGCAGAGGAGACCGCCATTGCTCCGAAAGCGATGTGAGAGAGCCCGTCGCCGATAAATGAAAGGCGCTTCATGACAAGCGTCACTCCGAGCAGTGAGGAGCAAAGGGCGATAAGAACGCCCACAATAAGCGCGTATCTCACATAAGAAAAGCTAAGATAGTATAAAAGCGTTTCAAATACATTCATTATTATGCACTCTCTCCCCCTTTTTAATCCTGTTTTCCGAAAAGATACTTTTTTCCCACATCACTTTCAAGATACTCTTCCTTGGTTCCGAAAAAGTACGGCTCCTCGCCGATATGAAGAATGTGACTTGAATATTTGACCGCCGCCTCGATATCGTGAGATATCATCATAACGGTAATACCGTCCTCTTTATTGAGCCTGTTTATCAGCTCATACATTTTTTCCATGGCGACAGGGTCAAGCCCCGCGGCGGGTTCGTCAAGAAAAATAAGCCTTGAAGCGGCAGAGAGCGCGCGGGCAAGCAGAACTCTTTGCTGTTGCCCTCCCGAAAGCTCTCTGTAGGAGCGGCTTGCAATGTCGGCTATTCCGACCTTCTCCATTATTGCTCTTGCCCTTTGCTTTTGCTCCCGTTTGTAAAACGGGCAAAGCCCGCACCGGTTAAGAGTACCCGAAAGGACTATTTCCCATACCGAGGCGGGAAAGTCTTTTTGTATTTCGGTCTGCTGCGGGAGATATCCTATCTCATTGTGGCGCAGTCCCTCTCCCATGACTATTTCGCCCGCTATCGGCTTGCAAAGCCTTAATACGGTTTTCATCAGCGTACTTTTGCCCGACCCGTTTTCTCCGACAATACACAGATAGTCGCCCGAATTTACGCAGAAGCTTAAATTTTTGACGACAACTCTGCCGTCATAGCCCAAAGATATATTTTTACAGCTTATAAGTTCCATATTTCAATTTAACCCAGCGCCTTTTTGAAGGCGACAAGATTTTCCTTCATGAAGTCGATATACGTTTTGCCCTTGTCAATATCTGTCCTTGAGACCCGTTGAATTGAGTTCATGGTTATTATTTGCACGTTTTCCTTGCCCGAGGCGGCAATTATTGTATTTGCAAGTCTTTTGTCGGTGCTCTCTGTTATCACAACGCAGCAAAGCTCCGACTCCGAGAGCAGCTTTGCCATTATCGCCACCGTTTCAAAGGTCGCCCCGCTCTCGGTGGAACAGCCCTCAAACGCCGCGCAATAGTCAATTTTGCAGTCATTTAGCATATAGACAAAGGGAAAACGGTCGGCAAACATCATAAGCCCCGCCTTGCCTTTACTTGCCGCCGTGTAATACTCATCCTCAAGGCTTTGCAGTGCCTTTGTATATTCCTTGCAGTTACTTTTGTAAAGCTCGCTGTTGCCTGAGTCCGCCTCACAGAGGCTCTCGCATATAACAGAGCAGAAATAGCGCGCGTTTTTTAAAGACAGCCATACGTGCTCGTCGTGCTCCCCGTGCCCGCCTTCATTATCGTGATTTTCATGATTACCTGCCGCCGACTTCGGAATTTCAAGCGCGTCCTCCCCTAAAAGCGAGAGCAGATTAATAAGCCTTGCGCCCTTTGGCGACATGTCCTCAATAAAGCTCTCGGAAGCAGAGCCGACGTATATTATTATATCGCTCGAAGCAATTCTTGCCGCGTCTGCAACCGAGGGCACGTAGCTGTGTATGTCAACCCCGCTGTCTGTAAGAAGCATAACCTCGGCGTTTTTTGACCCGTATGTCAGCTGTCTTGCCCAGTCAAAGGCGGAAAAGGTGGTACAACTTATTCTTATTTTGCCCTCCTCTTTTATATCGCTCCCGACGCTTTTGCACGAGGTAAGAGAGGGGGCAAAAAGCAGAGCCGATATAAGAAGAAGGGAAAGAAAAGAAAGTTTTTTCATATGTCGCTCTGTCCTACCTGCATTTTTCGCACATGCCGTAAAGAAGGGTTCTTTTGCTGTCTATAACAAAAGCACTGCTCTTTTTGACTGCCGCAAGAAGCATATTTGTCTGGTCGTCGCTCATGTGAAAAACATTCCCGCACACCAAGCATTTAAGGTGCAGATGAGAGGAGCATTTCTCGCTGTCGGCGTACCTGTAGAGAAATCTGCGGCTTCCCTCCTCGGCAATGCGCTGAAGAGAGCCTTCCTTTACAAGCTTGTCTATATTGCGATATACGGCGCTTTTGCTTATGCTCTCACTGCAGCAAAGGCTTTTGGCAATCTCCTCAACCGAAAAGCAGCAGTCGCAGTGCTCCTTAAAAAAATCAATAAGCGCCTTTCTCTGACAGGTTTTGTACTCCTCCATGACAGACCTCCGACAATTTGCGAATAATTCGCAAATCATTATACAACGCTTTTGCTTGCTTGTCAATAGCCCAAACAAAAAAATTTGTCTTTATGCCCGAAAGTAAAAATACCGTAGCCGTAAAAAGAGTTGCGCACCGAAAATTCGCCCGAAAAAGAATTTTCGCCGCAAATTTTGCGGCGAAAATTCCGATTTAAATGATATCGCCTGCTTTTTGGACTGTCCCGTTCTTTTTTCTTACCTCTTTCGGGGTCAGATTAAAACGCTTTTTGAACTGCCTGTAGAAATAGCTTTCGTTTTCATATCCCACGGCGTCCGCAACGTCCGTCACCGAAAGGTCGGTGGTTTTAAGCAGGTATTCCGCGACCTTGAAGCGCTGTTCGACAAGCATTTCCTTAAAGTTCATATGCATATTTGCCGAGATCCATTTTGAGAGATACGAGTGCGACATTCCGAGCTTTGAGGCAATTTGCGACAAATTCCCGTCCCTGTAATTGCTTTTTATATAGCTGTCTATTGCGATTTTCATGCTTTCCACATAATCGCTTGCCACAGACCTGTTGACAAGTATTTCGGGAAAGGAAACAAAATAGGTAAAAAGCAGTGAGGTTGCCTTTTGCAGTATATGCGGCTCTGCGCACCTGTTGTTTATCAGCGAATAAAGCAGATTTTCCATGACGTTTTCAATGGGAAGCACCCCGTGCGCGTCAAACTGCAAATAAACCGGGCTTCCGTTGTTTCTCAGGTTTTCTATAAGAAAATCGGTGAAAATGTCATTTTCCTTAATTCCGCTCACGGCGTATTCGAAAAGCAAAGGAGAAATAATAAAGTTAATACCGATATCATTAAGCTCCGCGCGCTTTATCGAATGCTTTACATGACGGTTCATAAGCAGAATACCGCCTTCCCTGAGAATTATCTCCCGTCCGTCGATATAATGGGTTATATTCCCCCTGCAAACGTACATCATTTCAATATAGTCGTGCCCGTGCTCGGGAAAATCAATAAAGCGGGTGTGCGTTCTTATTTCTATCTGCTTTTTGTCTCTGTTTTCCTCGGGAAACAGCTTTCCCGCCGAAACAATACTGCTCTGAGTGTTTATAAAGTACTTGCTCTTTTCTATGTTTCTTTTTCCGGCAAGATACTCTTTTTCCTCGTCGGTCACAACCGAGAGGCGGTCAATAAGTCTGTTGTGAATATCCGGATTGTCGTTCATAACACCACCAACCCATAATTATAAATTATTGTCTGCTTCTTTATTTACTGCAAACGATTGTGTAAGTTCCCGAGCCGAGAGTAAAGCCGTCGCTGTCATATGTTTTTCCGTTAACGCTCACCGAGGAAGCCTCAATCGGAATCTCAATATTTGCGCTTGAGCCGAACGGCACGACAAGCGTCATTGTCACATTTCCGTTTTCATCCTTTTGCCATGAGCTCTCAAGCGTTCCCCGCACGGTTTTTACCGTGCACTTGACATAGTCAAGCTCAGAGGGAATAAAGGGCGCTATTGTAAAGCTTTCATAGCCGTTATCGATGTCACGAATACCCGCAAGATAGGAATACAGCCACTCGTCATAGGTTCCGAGGAAATAATGCCCGAGAGAGCGGGAGGTATCCTCCCACATTTCCCAAAGAGAGGTGCCCTTGCTTGCCATATACCCCCAGGACGGGTAGGTCGTTTGAGTGAGAATAGTATACGCCAGCTCACCATACCCGAGCTCTGTGAGAAGAGGCAGAATGAACTTTGTTCCGACACACCCGGTGTCAAGGTGATTTCCCTTTTTCTCTATGTCGTTTATAAGGTTTGTAACCACCGTCTCCTTGTATTCATCCGGAACAAGTCCGCAAACCAGCGCCATAATATTTGAGGTCTGACGGTATTTTGTTCTTGTGCCGTACTGTGTCCATGTTGTGGTTTCGTATATTCCGCTCTTTGAATTGTAGAATTTCTTGTTGAATGCGGAGTATATGCTTTCCATATATCCTTCGAATTTACTGCCCGATTTGCCAAGCAGTGCGCTCATATTCGAAAGCTCTTTGTACATAAGATAGACCATTGCTGAGCCGACAATTCCCGAGCCCTCGGAGGGAGACTCGACGTACTGCGTTTTGGGATTGTCGCCCATCGGAGAAACCCAGTCGCCAAGCTGTCCGTCAGGGCAGACCCAACCGTTTGCCTTCAGCGAATTTGCCACCTTGTCGGCGTATCTCACCATTGTCTGATACTGCTCTGCGACATAATCAAGCGAGCCGTAGGTCTTGTAGGTCTCGGCAACTCCCAAAATGTAGAGTGAGCTCCAGACGTAGTTTTCGCCGATGTTCCAGCCGGCGGTAGGCGCCATGGGAGGAACCAGCCCGTACTGTTCAAAGCAGTCCTCGATGATTTCCATGAAGTTCACGGTCATAAGCTGCATGTCAAAGTTATAGTTCATTGTGGCAAGAGCGACGTTAAAGTCTCCGAGCCAGCCGTTTTTCTCCCACACGGGCGTGTCTGTCGGCTTGCCCTGAAGGTTGTTAAGCGATGTCGTGACCATAAGACTGTGCAGCTTGTTGACAAGCTCGTTTGAGCTTTCAAAGCTTCCGGTTATCTCGACGTCGTTTCTTATTCGGTAGATTGTGATATCACTTTCCAAAAGCTCGCCGGGATAGCCCCAGATCTGGATGTACTGAAAGCCCTTATAGCTGAATCTCGGCTCAAAGGTGGACTCACTGTCGCCGGCGCTTGTGTATTTGTCGGTCATTATGTAGGTTTCAGGCCACCAGCCCGAGTTTACGCCGTCGTTTCCTCCGAGCTTCTGAACGCTTCCGTTGGCATTCAGTTTTTCGCCGTAGGTAACGGTAATCGTGTTGCCCGCCTTTGCGCCCCTTACCTTAAGCGCTATCCAGCCTGCCACCATTTCGGGGCAGTAGAGCACATAAGAGCCGTCGGAGAGCTTCTTTATCGAGCTTACCTTAAATTCCTCCGTGCGGCGAACCGGCTCTTCAAGCTGGCAAACAAGCTTGCCGCTCGGCTTTTTTGCTTCTACCGCATTACTCCACAAGGAGTCGTCATAGCCCGCCTTGTCCCAGCCGTCTTTTTCGCGGCGCGCGTCATAATACTCGCCGTAATATATGCTGTTAAAGGTAACGGGACCGTCTGTTGTAACCTTCCAGTCCTTGCCCGACTCAATATATTCAACGCTTCCGTCAGAATAGGTGATCTTCATAAAGAACAAAAGCTTCGGGGAATCCTTCCAAGCCGCGCTTCCCCAATTCCAAACTCCGCCCTCTTCGTTGTAAAATCCGTTGCCAAGCTCAACCGCAACGGCATTTTCGCCATTGCTTACAAGCTTTGTAACGTCAAAGGTGCGGTAAAGCACAGTCTTGTTGTACTGGGTGTTGCAGGGGTCAAGGAAGCAGTCGTCTGCAAGAGTACCGTTTATATGCAAAATCGAATAGCCGATGCCGCTCATATAAACCGTGGCTTCTTTTATATCGTCCTTTGCGGTAAACTCTTTTCGAAGCATTGTCGCCGCTCTGTCGCCCTCGACTGTAAAAACAACCTGAGAGTTCCAAGGGCTCTGACCGTAGCTTACGTATTGGTCGGGGGTGAGCAGTCCCTGGTCAAAGTCAACATCGGTGTTCCAGCCGTTTGCCGCCAAGGGCAGCGCCTTCCAGTCGCTCTCGTTTGTGGTAACTGTCGTTGTGGTGCCGTCCTTATAGGTAAGGTAGAGCTTGCCGACAAACCCGGCGTATCCCACGCTTGAATTTGTAATTCTTGCGGCGAGCAGGTTTTTGCCCTCTTTGAGCGCCTCGGTGATATCGACAATATTTCCGCTCTTCCATCTGTCGGTGCTGTTTTTGACGTCAAGGGCAGCTACTCCGTTGACGTAAAAGGTGCCGTAATCGTCGGCAGAGAAGACAAATACCGCCTTTTGGGGCATATTTCCCGCCTCAACTTCAAAAACCGAGCGAAAACATACGTTTGTTGCGGCAAGACCTCCGTCGGCGCTCGTTCTGTTGTTTTTACCCGAGTACCATATCCATTTTGCGCCGCTGAGCGAATAGTCAAGATTATTTGCGGGCGCCTGAATCCAGCTTCCCTTCCAGCTGTCCCCGTCAAAAATTCCCGTTCTGAACTCGCAAATTTCGGTTGCGGCGCTCTCGTCGTATTTGTCCCAGGCGGTGACCTTGCAGTAATAGGTAGCGCAAGAGGAGAGCTTTTCTCCCTCATAGACGACCGCGGTCGAATTTGAGGACTCGACCCTTCCGCTGTCCCACATGTCCGCCTCGTCATTATTTGCCTTTTCAAGAGACGAGTAAACCTTAACCTGATATGCGCTTTGCGCGTTTGAATACTTCCCACCCGAAAGAGTCCATGCGAAGGTCGGATTTGTGTCTATCCCCAAGGGAGTATCCGTTCCGCCGAGAGTGAGATTCGATATTGCAAGCTTCCCGTAGCTCATAACATCCTCCGTACCGTTTTTGTCTTTTTTGCATGATGCCAGCATAATTGTCGGCGCCAGCATCGCAAGCGTCAGAATAAATGCGATTATCTTTTTCATAGTGCCGCCTCACATTTTTGTGTGGTAAGCCTTCTACCACTTCTTTATTATATTATACAATGCCTACAGAAAAAATTAAGTACCTTTTTCACTGAAATTTATGTCCTTTTTTGTCATTTGCCGCTCAAAGACTGTCTCGGGGGCAGGGTCTGTAAATTCCCTTCCGAATTTATTATTAAAAGTATCCGCCAGACAAAAAGCCGACCCTTGCCCGCTTCTCATCTTTTGTTATATCACACTTGTCGGTAATTGTCAATTATTTGTCAATAAATCGAAAAAGGTACCGAAAGAAATGATACCAAATTAAAAAAGATATATTTTTTTCGAAAAAATCGCTCTTTTTCCTGTTGACTTTTTTGAAATTCCCATGTATAATATAGGCTGATAACGGGAGCGGCAAAAAAGCCGAGCGCAAAAAGGACTTTTTAAGGTCTGACGGGTCAAAAGCTTTTGCCTGTTTTTTGCCGCGTGCGTTATGATACATAAGCCGGCGGGGCTCCCCTGCCATATTGACGCGAATTTTTTCGTAAAAACATCAAACACCGAATCATTTTTAACTAAGAAAGGTTGAAGACATCATGAACGTAAAAAGAAAAATTCTGAGCATTTTGCTTTGCGCGCTGATGGTACTGCCCTCCTACACAAGCGCCCAGACGGTTGGGCATGTGCATGAAGAGGGCGAAGAGGCGCATGAAACGCAGACAATTGCCGCTACAAAAGCGCCGACTCCCACAAGGTCGCCGATTGCCGCAAGCGAGGAAGCCATTGAGCAAATGCCCTGCGAGTTCGCCCCCGACGGCGGAAACCACAAGCTCGGCTCCGAGAACGGCATTTTCCAGTACCCGGGCGGAAATATGATGCGCGGCGCGGTTGACCGCAGAGAATACGAAGCCTCCTGCACGCGCGCTTCGGGCAGCTCTGTCGTACGCCCCTGTCAGTATTGCCTGACATGGTTCACCGTCACGGTCGAGGACGGCAGTGAGGACGCAAAGGGACATAAGTTCGGAGCAGAGGACAGCGTTGTCAGCAGGTGCGACGGCGTCACCTACAAGACAAAAACCTGCACCGAATGCGGATATATCGAGGTAACGACCGAAAACGGCAAGCCCGATCTTTCGGCGCATGATATCGTAGAAGAGACCATAACCAAGGGCGACTGCAAAACGGATAACAGCGTTAAAAAGGTTTGCAGGGACTGCGGCGCCGTTGTGGAATGTACAGACAACGGTCCCAAGGGTCACAGCGGCGTGCTGAGAACCATTCAAAACGGCAACTGTCAGCAGAACTTTATTCGTCAGTTCGACTGCGGCGTATGCGGCTACAGCTACAAAAAAGAATATCCCGGCGATCACATATACGTTTCGAAAGACAACCCCAAAGCAACCTGCGAGAGCGAAGGCACACATTCGTGGGTATGCATAACATGCGGCAAGGAGGACCCGAGCCGCCCCACCGAAACCGTTCCCGCGCTCGGGCACAGCTGGAAGGACGTTGATGCCTCGGCTTGTACCGACGGACACGAACAGGTCTGCACGCGCTGCGGCACCACGCGTATTGTCGACGGCGACGGCACAATAGACCACATTTGGGGAAAGCTGAAGATACAGCCTGCGACCTGCACCGAGGCGGGATACGAATATCACACCTGCCAAAGATGCGGCATAACCGAAAAAACGCGTGAAAACGTCTCTCCTATGATCGACCATACGTTCACATTGGAAGAATGGATAACTCAGCCGACCTGCGGCGAGCCGGGACTGAAGGCAAGAAAATGCGCTGTCTGCGGCACAAGAGATGAAAACTATATTTCGGTCGACGCGACCGGAAAACACACCCCGATGGTTGATGACGGAGACTGCACAACCGAGGTAAGATGCTCTGTCTGCGGTCAAATCACAACCGAAGCCAAGACCGAGCATGAATGGAAATACACCCAGATAGTCTCCCCTCAGCACACGACAAAATGGCACAAAAAGGCGTGCAAGAACTGCAATGTGGTACTTGAGGAGCTATGCTCCGGAAAGGACGACGGAAACTGCATGACCGGGATTAACTGCGAATTGTGCGGCTCTGAAATAACCTCCGGCTCATTCCATGTAAAGGGCACCGTTTACGTTCCTTATGAGGAAGACATGGACAATTATCACGTCACTCTCTGCGGTCACAAGAACTGTGAAAAGACCGCGGACTGGACTAAGGAAGAGCACACCTACGTTGACGGACAATGCACAAAATGCGGACACGTCGACGGCAAAACTCATATTCCCAACGGAGTATACGAATCTGACGGCGAACATCACTGGCAGCGCTGCAAGCTTTGCGGCGCCAAGACCGATATTCAGGCTCACGATAAGTCGGCAACAAGCCATTATGAGGGCGACTGCACAAAGGCTGTCAAGTGCTCCGTATGCGAGAGAGTTGTGCGCGAGGGAACCTCACATAATTATACCGGCGATTGGCTGATAAGCGGCGAGTACCATTACAGAGTATGCTCGAATCCCGGATGCGAGTGCGTGGAAAAATACGACCACATTCCGCTTGCAGACCGCGACTGCACCACCGCGACAAAATGTAAGGATTGCGGATTCGTCCTTGTCGAGGGCGCCGCAGAGCATTCTTGGGTTGCCGCCGATTCGGGACATACCGAGAGCGGGCACAAGCTTGTCTGCTCTAACCCCGACTGCGACCAGACAAAGCTTGAAGAGCACAGCGTGGGAATTGCCGCAAACTGCCACGAAAAGGCGGAGTGCGCAATATGCCACACCAAATTCGGAAATATTAACCCCGACAATCACGTCGGAAACGAAGAGATAAGAGACGCGAAGGAAGCCACCGAATGGGAGGAAGGCTACACCGGCGATATCTATTGCCTCGGGTGCGGTAAGATAAAACAGCGTGGAGAGACCATAGAGAAGTCCGAGCCTCACAAGCACGAATACACCCTGTTTGAATATGACGGCTCAACCCACGTCCCGAAATGCTCGATCTGCGGAGCCCTCAACGAAGAAGCCCGCTCCTCTCACATATACGGCGGCTATGAATCGGACGAAAGCAGTCATTCACGCAAGTGCACAATATGCGGCAACGTCGAAAGCAAGCCTCACGAGCACTCCGAGGCGGTTTACGACTGCACGGTCGATATTGTCTGCGTCGATTGCGGAAGAGTTTTAGTCAAGGGCAAAGAAAGCCATAACTTTAACGGCCGCGTCGAAGGACTTCCCGAAGGACACACCACCGCCTGCACAAACGAAAATTGCAGAGTTGTCAGCGACCTTATGCCTCATATCGGCGGCTCCTCCTCATGTCAGAGCGGCGCGCATTGCGAAGTATGTAATTTCGAATACAAAGAAAAAGATTTAACCAACCACGTCGGCGGCACCGAGCTGCGCAATAAAAAAGATGCGACGACCACCGAAGAGGGCTATACAGGCGACACATACTGCCTCGGATGCGAAAATATTATAGAAGCCGGAAGCAGTATTCCAAAGCTTCACGAGCACTCCTTCGGCGACTGGATGTCGGATGAAACGCACCACTGGAAGGAATGCACCTGCGGCGAGCGCGAGGGCTATGCGGCTCACAGCTATGAGAAGGGCGAATGTACAGTCTGCGGAGCAAAAGACCCCACATACACCGAGCTGCCCGACGTACTTGTCGACTCCGATACTCTTGTCGAAGCGGTAATCCCCGAAGATAAGACCGAATCTTATAAGGATATTGAACTGCTTGTCGATATACTGACATCCTCCGATAAGGATTTCTCGGCAGTGCTTGCCACAGTCGGTAAGAAATACACCTCGTTTGTTCCATTCGATATACGGCTTGTTAATACCGCGACCGGAGAGAATGCACAGCCAAACGGAACGCTTACGATAAGAATCCCGCTTCCCGAAGACTGGGATGCAAGCAAAACGCTTGTATATTACGTAAACGGCAGCGCGATGACAGCAGTCACAACAGCGCTAAGTGAGGACGGCAAATACATAACCTTCACCGTCGACCACTTGTCACTCTACGTTCTGGCAGACGCCGAATCGGAAAAGACCGAAAGCTCAAAAACGGGAGACGGCTTTGTTCTCTGGTTCTCAATCGCAGGACTCAGCGCCATGGCTGTCGCAACACTTACCGTTTCGAAAAAATATCGCGGAAAGAGAGCAAAGCTCTCCAAATAAAATAATATAAAATAATTGTCCCATTCAAAGTCAGGCAATAACGCCGACAAACGGGCAAAAACACACCCAACAGCCGCGTGAGGTTACTCACGCGGCTGTTGATGTTTTATTAAAGTTTAGCAAGCTTTTGTCGGGACATAAATATAATATTTTTTGCTATCTTGACAACCCCACCGCGCGCCGAAGGCGCATATCATTGCCAAGCCGCGCTACGCGCGGCGGGCAATATCATTAGCGCAAGCGACATCATTTTTCAAAGTGTAGTTTTGCGTTTTTTGCACACGCTTGGTAATATCACAAAGCCCTGCCGTGTGAGTTTGTGATTTTTGCCCTTATTCTTGCCTGTTTCTCACGGAGCAAACCTTGAGAGTCTCTCCGCAGTTTGTCGGCAGCAACACCTCTTGTGGACTTCCAGCTCAGACCGACGGTATACCCCTCATACATGCAAACCTCCTTTGCACCGTCGTTGTACAAAGGAGGCTTGTTTTATTGAAGCGGATTTTCAATATGGCGGCTTAAGCGCTCAATATTACTATTATAGAGAGCCGTAATGATCCCGCGTTCGTTATGCCGTTTTTTATGCTGATGTGCGAGTGCGATTATTTAACGGAATGTCTCTTTTTAGAGAAGGTCAAAGCTGTCGCGCCGGCAAGAGTGGCAATAGAAACAAGTGCAATTATTGCCGAAATGTCGCCTGTTGTAGGAGTGTTCTCTTCCTCGTCGCCGTCGCCCGTGTCGCCGCCATCTCCGGTTTGGCCGCTATCTCCCGGGTCTTCGTTGTAATCGACAGCCTTTGCTCCGCATTTGACGCAGCGTCCGTCCTCAAATTCGTGGAGAGTGTCATTAACGCTTGCGTTAAAATAGCCTTCGAATATCTCTGCCATCCACTGATAACCTACTGCGTTCGGATGGATATTATCGTTCATCAGCGGGTTCAGATTGTCAAGAGGCTGCATACAACCGTAATTGTAGAAGTCGACAAGCCCTATGCCCCACTTTTCGCAAATAGCGGGCATTGCGTTCACCATTGCCGCATATGCGTTGCTGTCATATTTGGGATTGGTGTAGAAAATGACCTCGCAGTTCCATGTTTCCTTGGCGTAAGCTATAATGTATTCTATCGCGCCGATTATTGTTTCGGTATTAAATGCCGCGATATCAGTGCCGTTGCTAAGGCTTCCGAGCGCTTTGTTCTGGGTTGCGTCATTTGTGGAAAGCTGAACTATAAGATAGTCGGGTGCGGGCAAGCCCTTAAAGTCTTTTTGCAGACGAGCGACGTATGAGTTCGCGTCGTTGTTATTGCTGACCAAGGTAGTACCCGAAATTGCGCTCTTTATAACCGTTATGCCGTTGTCGGCGTCATCAAGCAGGTCGGCAAAGGATCTTCCCTTGGTCGCCTCTCCGCGAGTTACCGAGGAACCGAGCGCATATACTACGATATCGTCGTCTGCGATATCACTTGCGCTTTCGATATAGCGGAAGCCGTCAGAATCCGCGCAGGCAAGGTATGCGCCTTCGGGCAGGGTTATAACGCCGCCGTCATTTGCAAGCAGAGTGTCGCTGGTATTTTTACCCGCATAGAAGGCTCCGCCCGTGATATTTGCACTGTGTCCCGCTCCGGTCGTACGGACGGCGTATGTGGTGCCGTTGCCGTTGTATGAGAGCGCGTAAAATGTTCCGCCGGAGATTTCTCCGATTATGCCCCAGTTTGCGACAGCTATCGAATTGGGTCCGTTTTTGCCGTTATCCATTTCTGAAAAGATGTATCCGCCGGAAATGCTTTCGATTTTGCCGTTTACGTCATTCTTGATACCGAAGGTCCACTGCTCGGCGCTGGTGTAGCCGGCAATAAAGCCTCCCGATATTTTCTTTATCGTACCGTTTTCGTTATATATACCGAATGATACTCTGCCGTTGTCGCCGTTCTTTAGTGCGAAAGCGCGCATGGAGCCGCCGGTTATCTCTTCAATTACCGAGCCGCCCTGATTGCGGATTGCCGAAGAGTAAGACGAGTCGCCGCCGGTGTTGTTGCTTCTTGCCCAAATTGTTCCGCCCGAAATCTTTTTGATTACGGCGCCTTCAACCTGCGCTATTGCGATAACGTTTGTGCCGCTTGAAGCACCGATGGGAAGCGTGATTTCGGCGCCCATTTCGCCGCCGGCAATTTCAATAATTGTTCCGTAATTCTTTATGGCAAAGCCGAAGTTTGTGGAGCGGGTGGTTGACTGGATCTTACCCGAAAGGACTGTGAGATTTGCGTTCTTTTCGTTCTTGATGCCGAACGCCTGTGTTCCACCGCCGAGTCCGAACACGCGAATATTTGCGCCGTCTACCGTCAGCGTGCCGAAGTTATCCACAGTGTAGAGCTCGCCGTTGACATCGCTCTTGGTTATTATTCTGCCCGTTTGAGCACTGTCCTTAAGCGTCAGAGTTCCGCGGTTTGTAAGCGTTGCGCGAAGGGTCGTTCCGTTTAAATCAATGGTGATATTCTTGTCCGCGGGGACGTTCACCGCGGTACTGCTGTTTCCGAGCAGCTTGACTACGTCACCGTTTGCCGCCGCCGCTATTGCATCCGCCACGGTATTATAAACGGTTGTTCCTATACTTGCCTTTTCGGAATTTGCATAAAGGGTGTAGGTCTTGCTGTTTGTCTTGGCAACAATGCCGTTTTCGGTGACTTCCTCGGTGATTTGCGCGCCTGTTGCCGTTACAAAACGGTAATTTGCACTGCCGCCCGCTTTGAGCTCATAGCCGGACGAAGTGTTTGTGCCCACAAGGTATTGAGTGTCGCCTGCCACATAGAAGGCGCCGCCTGTGAGAGAGGTCACTTTTGAGCTGTCCTGACAGCGAATACCTATTTTGCCTCCGCTGATTCCGTCTGCGCTGAACACACCGCCCGTAATGGAGACAATTTCACCGCTGCCGAGGTTTGCTACCGCAATTGAGTTGTTGCCGTCGGTGTGGTCGATATAGGAGCGTATCAGACCGCCTGAGATTTCACCGATATAGCAGTCGTTCTTGATACCGAATACCCATTTTGTCGCCGTGGTATACGCTTCAATCGTACCGCCGGAGATCTTTTCAATTTTACTGTTGCCGGTGTTATAAATACCGAAGCCGAGAACCACGCCGCTGCCGAATACCTCGGTATGTATATAGCCTCCGGAGATTTCGCCTATCGTGGCGCCGTTGCGGTTGCGGATCGCAACTCCGTACATGTCGCTGCCGTTTCCGTTTGTGCGCGCATAAATCTCGCCGCCGGTGATTTTCTTTATGGTACCGCCGTCATTGGTGATTGCGCAGTTGTTGTTGGTATTAACTCTGTATACCATTTCGGAGGTGATTTTACCGCCCGAAATTTCCTCAATTGTTCCGAGGTTTTGAATACCGAAGCCGTATTTATCCTTTTCGGTAATCGACTGGATAAGTCCGGATTTTACGGTAAGAGAGGCGCCGAGCCTGTTGTATATACCGACTGCCTCTGTACTGCCGCCGGTGCCGACGCAAATAATCGTTGCCCCGTCCACAGTCAGAGTGCCGAAGTTGTCAATTGCCGACGCTCTGTCGGTCAACTGACTCATATATCCCTTTCTTACCTCGATATGTCCGCCGCCCTTGCTGTCGGTGAGCGTCAGATTTCCGTAGTTTACAAGAGTTTCTGTGATTCTGTGTCCGTTAAGATCAAGCTTTAGAGTCTTGCCGGCGGGAACCACAATAGACTCATAAAGGTCCTCGGTAAGACTTATGCTTGTGCGGTTATCCTTTATCCAGTCGGGAGTTTTGCCGACTGCGCAGTCAACGTTTTTAAAGGTACCGTTTGTTACTCTTGAGGCAAGGCCGTATCCTTTACCCGGCAGGGGATCTGAGTCGGTGTAGGATATTACAAGCTTGCCGTTTGCATATACAAGGAATGTAGTTGTGGCAGGGTCGAAGGTGACGCAGAAGTTCACCTTTTCGCCTGCGCTGTAGGTGTAATTTACCTGTTGAGCCCAGCCGCCCCAGACCTTGTTGTTTCGCTCAATTCCGATAAGAGGCTCGTTATCTCTTGAGCCTACCTGAACAAGGTAATAGTAATCGCCGGTTTCCTCGATTTTACCGTCGTTATCGGTATCCGAAACGCCAAAGAGGAATCCGATGTTGCCGCCCTCGCCCATGGATTCATAGCCTTTCTTGGAGACGTTAACGTCGGCGCTGAGCGTTACTATCTGATCGGAGGTTTCCCCAAGAGGATAATAGCTGTAGTCCGGCCATGAAAGTCTCGTTTTGCTTGTGTAGTTGTTGCCGTCAATTGTCCATGTACTGCCGTCGGGGGCAGTTTCGGTCTTTACCGTGTCTGCAGTGCCGAAAATCGCGGCGGGAAGCATTGTCAGACAAAGGACTGCTGCAAGAACCATGCAAATAATGCGTTTTCTCATGAATCTATTTCCTTTCGTATTTTTGCCGATATAATCGGCGCTTCTTATAAAAATTATATCGCGTTCACGCATGAAAGTCAATAAATAGGTAATCAAATACGCTTCATAAAAGTCGGAGATTTTTTTGTTCAAATTGACGAAAAAGCCACGCCTTGAAAAAGGTTTTTTCATATGCTCGCTTTCTTTCGATTTTGCTTGACAAACGCGAAAAAAAGATTTATAATTAATGTGTATTTTATTTTTTGGGCGGCGTGCGGCGGAGGGCGTTTTAATTTATGAAAATCGACAAAACCATAAAGCGCGAGGTCGCGTATATCGGGGCGTTCGTTCTTATCCTCAGCGCACTTCTTCAAGCGGTCTTTCTGATAATCGGCAAATGGGATTATCGGGTGCTTTGCGGAAATCTGCTAAGCGGAACGTTTGCTGTTTTGAATTTCTTTCTTCTCGGCGTCACAGTGCAGAAGGCGACGACAAGAACGCGGGATAAAGCGGCGGAGCTGATGAAATTTTCAAGCACGATGAGAATGCTTTTTCTCTTTGCCGTGGCGCTTCTCGGAGCGCTTTTGCCCTCCTGCTTTAATCTTATCGCGGTGCTTGTGCCACTCTTTTTCCCGCGCGTTGCAATAATGCTTCGTCCGATGATAAGACGGGGCGATGCGGAAGTGCCAAAAGCGCCCGGGAACGACCCCGAAAAAAGCCGTTCGGACGGCGAGAGAGATTTTGACCTTTCCGAGAGCTCGGACAAGGACGAGAACGACTAAAAATTAAAACAGACATAATTTAAAGACAATTTACGGTAACCAAGGAGTTTATAACTATGACAAAAACCGGCTGCGTTTATACACGCCGCTTTAAGGTTGTGGATATACTGCTGTTATGCGGAGCGATTTTACCGCTTCTTTTCGGAATGGCGCTTAAAGTGCTTTTTATCCCCGCTCCACAGGGGATTGAAATATCGGGCGCTGCGATTTTCTTTACTATTCCCCTGCCCCTTGGCGGGCTTCCGATAACCGAGTCGCAGATAAATTCATGGCTTGTTATGATATCTGCCCTTTTCCTCTGCCTTTATTTCACTCACGGAATACGGGCAAGGGTCGAGACAAAGCGTGCGCTTGTGGCGGAATGGATAATAGAGAAGACCGAAAATCTCGTTCTTTCCAATATGGGAGAGTATTTTGCGGGCTTTGCGCCCTTCATTTGCGCCATGCTGGCACTTTCGGGCATGTCCTCGCTTTCAACGCTTATCGGGCTCTTCCCCCCGACCTCAGATCTCAATGTCGTCGCGGGGTGGGCAATACTGGTATTTATTTTGATTACATACTATAAAATGAAATGCGGACCCTGGATCTATCTTAAAAGCTTTGGGGAGCCGGTTCCCTTTCTTGCTCCGCTCAATATCATAAGCGAGGTGGCAACGCCGCTTTCCATGGCGTTCCGTCACTACGGAAACGTGCTTTCCGGAACCGTCATATCCCTTCTGCTTGCGACAGCGCTCGGCGGGCTGTCCTCAAAGCTGCTCGGGTGGCTTCCGGGATTTTTGGAAGATATCCCCCTGTTTCAGGTTGGAATCCCCGCAATACTTTCAATTTATTTTGACATATTCAGCGGATGTTTGCAGGCGTTCATATTCGCCATGCTTACAATGCTGTATGTTTCGGGAGGATTCCCGGCGGATATATACTTTGAACGCAAAAAGAAAAAAGAAAACAAAAAGAAACTTGCAAATTCACAATAATCGGAGGTATGAAAAATGGAACTTGCTATCGGTATAATTTTAGGATGCTGTGCGCTCGGCGCAGGAACGGCAATGATTGCCGGTATAGGACCCGGTATCGGTGAAGGTAACGCTGTTGCAAAGGCATGTGAGGCTATCGGACGTCAGCCCGAGAGTATCGGACCTGTCAGAACGACGATGCTTATGGGATGCGCGGTTGCGGAGACTACCGGTCTTTACGCGCTTGTCATTGCAATACTCCTTCTCACATGGGCTCCCGGACACCTTGTCGACATTTTTCTCGGCGCTATAGGCTGAGAAAGCGGAGGTGACGCAGGATGCAATCACTGGAGGTCATATCGATAAACCTCTGGCAGATACTGGTCTCGCTGTGCAACCTTTTGATACTCTTTCTCATTTTCAAGAAATTTCTCTTTAAGCCGGTAAAAAAGATGCTTGCCGAAAGGCAGGCGGCAATTGACGACCGGTATCAAAAGGCGGCAAAAGCCGAGGACTCGGCGCTTGAAATGAAAAAGAGCTGGGACGAAAAGATGGAAAAGGCAGACCTTGAAGCCGACAATATCATTAAAAGCGCCGCCGCAGAGGCGGAGCTGCAAAGCCGTAAAACTCTTGACGAGACCCGCGCCAAGGCGGAGCAGATTATCGCCCGTGCCGAAGCCGACGCCGAGCTTGAAAGAAAGAAGGCGGAGGACGGCATTAAACGCGAGATAGTTTACGTTTCGACCGCTCTTTCCGAAAAAATGTTGGAAAGAGAAATAAACGCCGAGGATCACCGCGCGCTTATTGACTCTTTTATTTCAAGCATAGGTGAGGAGCAAGATGGGGATAAGTAAGGAATACGCCATGGCGCTTTTTTCCCTTGGCGTTGAGAGCGGCGCGCAAACCGAGATATATAACAACCTTGCCCATGTGGCAAAGGTGTTTGAAGACGCCCCGCAGCTTGCGGACTATCTTCTATCTCCCGGCATACCGCGCGCGACAAGGCTTCAAACACTCAAAGACGCGTTTGAAGGCGATACGCACGAATACGTCGTGTCGTTTTTATCGCTGCTTTGCGAGCATAAGGATATCGATATCCTGTCTGAATGTATAGTTGAATACAATAAGCTGTACGAGCAAAACAAAAATTTGTCTCACGCGCTTGTAAAAAGCGCCGAGCCCTTGACAGATGAGGAAAAAGCCAAGCTTATCGCAAAGCTCGAAAAGGTGAGCGGCAAATCTGTTGACGCGGAGTACAGAATTGATAAGAGTATTCTCGGAGGCGTTGTTGTAGAGATGGAAGGTACAATAATCGACGGCAGTCTGAAACACCGTCTTGAGAGCGTAAAGGAAGTGATTACAAGGTGAGCAGAAAGCCCGAAGAGATAAGCAATATAATTAAAGAACAGATAAAAAACTACAAAGAACAAATCGAAATGTCCGAAATAGGGACGGTCGTGCTTGTCGGAGACGGAATCGCCAGCGTATACGGTCTTAGAAACTGCATGGCAAGCGAGCTTCTCGAATTTGAGGACGGAAGCGTCGGACTTGCCCAGAACCTTGAAAACGAGACCGTTTCGGTGGCAATTCTTGCGGACGAAAGCGATATACGCGAGGGGTCAAAGGTAAGATGCACCGGACACGTGCTTTCGGTTCCGGTCGGAGAAAAGCTGCTTGGAAGAGTAGTTGACGCGCTCGGAAATCCGATTGACGGAAAAGGCGAAGTAAACTGTAGCGAAAGGCGCCCGATTGAGTCGGAGGCGCCCGGAATAATTGAGCGAAAAAGCGTATCCGTACCGCTTCAAACAGGTATTAAGGCAATTGACAGCATGATACCCATAGGACGCGGTCAGCGCGAGCTTCTTATCGGAGACAGACAGACCGGTAAGACCGAAATCGCGGTGGATACCATTATAAATCAGAAAAACAGCGACGTTATTTGTATATACGTGGCGATAGGGCAAAAGAGCAGCTCTGTGGTACAGCTTGCAGAGGAGCTTACAAACGCCGGCGCAATGGACTACACCATAATTGTTTCGGCGTCAGCCTCGGAAAGCGCTCCGCTTCAATACATCGCTCCATATTCGGGGTGCGCAATGGCTGAGTATTTCAGAGAAAAAGGAAAAGACGTGCTTATCGTTTATGACGATCTCTCAAAGCACGCGGTCGCCTACCGTGCGCTTTCTCTGCTTATCCGCAGACCGCCCGGACGTGAGGCGTACCCCGGAGACGTGTTCTATCTTCATTCAAGACTGCTTGAGAGAGCCGCGTGCGTTGCTCCCGAATACGGCGGAGGGTCAATCACCGCTCTTCCGATAGTCGAAACGCAGGCGGGGGACATTTCCGCGTATATTCCGACCAATATTATTTCAATCACCGACGGGCAGATATTCCTTGAAAGCGAGCTTTTCCATGCCGGAATCATGCCCGCAATAAACCCGGGTATCTCTGTAAGCCGTGTGGGCGGCTCCGCACAGCGCAAGGGTATGAAAAAAGTGTCCGGTGCGCTCAAGCTGCTTTATTCGCAGTACCGTGAATTACAGTCATTCGCACAGTTCGGAAGCGATCTTGACGCTGACACCAAGTCGCGCCTTGCACTTGGCGAGCGCGTTGTCGAGGTTCTCAAGCAAAAGAGAAATTCTCCTGTGTCGGTCGGCTGTCAGGTTGCAATAGTATACGCCGTCACAAACGGATATCTTGACGACGTACCGGTAAACAAGGTCGGCGAGTACGAAAAGAGGCTGTACGCCCTGCTTGACTCGGAGCATAGCGAGTGGCAAAAGCGCATTGAAGCGGGATTTTTTGACGACGCGGATGTGGAAGAGCTTAAAGCGGCGCTTTCCTCCGACAAGCTTCAAAAGGTGAGATAAATGAGCGAAGATACAAAAAGCTTGCGTATACGCATACACAGTGTGGACGCCACCCTTCATCTTACCAAGGCCATGGGACTTGTCGCATCCTCTAAAATTCGGCGTGCAAATTCTGCAATGACGAAGGGCAGAGAGTATGCCGCCTCACTTTGCGACATTATCTCCCGCCTTACTCTGTGCGGCGAGTGCAAAAAAAGCCCGTATATGCGAAAGAGCGATCGCGAAAGAAAAAAGATAATTGTAATTGCGGGCGACCGCGGTCTTTGCGGCGGGTATAACGTAAATGTCTTTCGGCTGGCAAGAGAATATCCCACGGCGGATTTTATTCCGATAGGAAAGCGCGCCTGCGATAAATTCGGCAAAGAAGCAACCCTTGTCGAGGGATTTTCACGTGCAAAAAGCTATGAGCTTGCCAAAAAGCTTTGTAAGGAGTTTGTCAGGGGCGACTATGACGAGCTTGCAATAATCGGGACAAAATATGTTTCAATTATGCTGCAGGAGGCGACCTACATTCCCGTGCTTCCCATAAAACAAGCGGACAAGGTCGAAAATTCGGGCGGAATGCTCTTTGAACCGAATGAAAGCGAAATACTTGACGCCGCCGCCGTCGAATATGTTTCGGGCATTATAATGGCGGCAGTGCGAGAGGGGTTTGCGTGTGAGGTTGCCGCCCGCAGAATGGCTATGGACAATGCGGGAAAGAACGCCGAGGAAATGATTTCGGCATTGCAGCTGAGCTACAACCGCGCAAGACAGAGCGCAATAACTCAGGAAATTACCGAAATTGTCGCCGGAAGCGGTCAATAAGTTATAAAGGAGATAAGCGTATGTCAAATATAAATACAGGTACCGTTGCCCAGGTCATGGGACCTGTAGTTGACGTGAAGTTTGCCGAGGGGTCAATGCCCTCCATCAATAACGCGTTGACGGTACCGATAGAAAATAGGGTGCTCACTGTCGAGGTTGCTCAGCATGTGGGCGATAACATCGCGCGGTGCATCGCAATGGCGTCAACCGACGGTTTAAAGCGCGGTACAACTGTCACCGATACCGGCAAAACAATAAGCGTTCCCGTCGGAAAAGAAACGCTCGGCAGAATATTCAACGTTCTCGGCGATGTTGTCGATAACAAGCCCGCTCCCGAAAATATCGAGCGCTGGGATATCCACCGTCAGGCGCCAAGCTACGAGGAGCTTTCCACCTCAACTGAAATATTGGAGACGGGTATCAAGGTAATAGACCTGCTCTGTCCTTATGCCAAAGGCGGTAAAATCGGTCTTTTCGGCGGCGCGGGCGTGGGCAAAACCGTGCTTATAATGGAGCTTATCAACAACGTGGCAAAGGAGCACGGCGGACTTTCGGTGTTTACCGGCGTCGGCGAGCGTACCCGTGAAGGAAACGATCTGTATTATGAAATGAAAGAATCGGGGGTGCTCGAAAAAACCGCCCTCGTCTACGGTCAGATGAACGAGCCGCCCGGAGCGCGTATGCGCGTGGCGCTATCCGGACTTACCATGGCAGAGTACTTCCGCGACAAGGAAAATCAGGACGTGCTCTTGTTTATCGACAATATTTTCCGCTTTACTCAAGCGGGAAGCGAGGTGTCAGCCCTGCTCGGGCGTATGCCCTCGGCCGTCGGCTATCAGCCGACCCTTGCAAACGAAATGGGCGCCCTTCAGGAAAGGATCACATCCACCAAAAAAGGCTCCATAACCTCCGTTCAGGCGGTTTACGTCCCTGCGGACGACCTTACCGACCCTGCCCCCGCCACCACCTTTGCGCACCTTGACGCAACCACCGTCCTTGCAAGAAGCATAGCTTCCCAGGGTATTTATCCCGCGGTAGACCCGTTGGCGTCGACAAGCCGTATTCTCTCTCCGGATATTGTCGGTGAGGAGCATTACGCCGTGGCAAAGGAGGTTCAGCGCATACTGCAAAGATACAAAGAGCTTATGGATATTATCGCGATTATGGGTATGGATGAGCTGTCCGACGAGGATAAGCTCCTTGTTCAGCGTGCCCGCAAGATACAGCGCTTCTTGTCCCAGCCCTTCCACGTGTCCGAAAAATTCACCGGATATACCGGGGTATACGTGCCATTAAGCGAGACGATTCGAAGCTTTCGAGAAATATTAGACGGCAAGCACGACGATCTTCCCGAGTCAAGCTTTCTGTTTGTAGGCAGTATTGACGATGCGGTTGAAAGAGCCAAGGGGACGGCAAAATGAACACTTACCTGCTCACCGTCTCCACACCCGACGGAAATTTCCTTGACGAACAGGTCGCAGGGCTCTACCTGCGCGGTTCGGAAGGCGATCTGGCTATTCTTGCAAATCACGTTCCTTTTGTCACTGCGGTTAAAGCGGGAGATTGTAAAATAGAGCTTGCAAACGGAGATATAAAGCTCGCTCACACCGACGGAGGACTGCTCATGGTCACTTCAAACGGCGTTAAACTGCTTTCGGCAACATTCGCATGGCTTGAGGGCTGATATAATTTTCGAAAATACAAAAAGGAATTGCAGATATGAAAAGAAATGCAGCCGTAATATCAAAAATTACCTCGATTTTTCTTTCGGCGCTTATGCCCCTTTGTACACTCTCTCTTGCCTCATGTAAAGGCGATAAGAAGGAAGAGGGCATAACGCTCGGTCCCGATTATAAAATAATCTATCCCGCCTCGGCGTCTCAGTCTTTAAAGGACTTTGCCCAAAATGCGGCTGACCTTATGAAAGAGGTGCTTGGAGTCGAGCTTTCGGTGCTTGACGACTCAAGCGCCGTCTCTGACAAAGAAATTCTTGTGGGAGAAACCAACCGTGAGGAAAGCGAGGCGGCAAAAGAAAAGCTTGGCGAGGGTGACGAGTATGTAGTTGCGGCAATAGGCAAAAAGCTTGTTATATACGCAACCTCAAGCGCCCGTTATACCACCGTGCTAAGCTACCTTTCATCAAGCCTCATTACAGGCGCAAACAAGATAATAGCCTCTGACTTTTGCCACACGGGAAACAAAATAAGCGTCTTTACGCTTGACGAAAAGGTTGAGGGCAAGACGCGCGTCGATATCACGCTGACTCCCGACAGCATACGCTCGGAAGCCGGAATATTTGTCGGTAATGAATACGCCAACGCGCCCTTCGGCTACAGAGGCTATGCGCTTATCGCCTCTCAAAACGCCATTACATTGTATGAGATAACAAGTAAGCTCAGTCAAATGGCATCCCGCAAAATAAATTGCTTTAAGGCGGGGGACGACATAAAGCTTCGCCTTGAGGTTGACGGATATAAAATTGGCGCGTATCTTTTGGACGATTGCGAGGGGGTCGAGCCGTGGCCTGAATTTGAGCTTAAAACAAGCGACACCGAGGATTACTCGGTGGGCTTTGTAGAGCTTTCGGGAAACGGCGCAAAATACAGGGACCTTTCGGTAACCTATCCCGAAAAGGAGGACACCACAGGCAAAAAGTACTACACAAACTCGATATACGACGACTACGCCGACCCCGACGTGCTCTACTTTAACGGAAAGTACTACCTTTACGGCACCGGAGGCTCGGGGTATATTGCCCATTCAAGCTCCGACCTTGTGAACTGGAAAAAGGAAAATACCGTGCTTGAACCGAATCTTTGGGGAATTACCAAAAATTATTGGGCTCCCGACCTTGAATGTATCAACGGGAAAATTTATATGGTCGTCACCTGCGACGAGCATCTCGGAATTGCCGTTAGCGACTCTCCTCTCGGACCCTTCACTCCTGTAAGCGACACCTTCCTTTACGACAGGGCTATTGACGGGCATCTGTTTGTGGACGACGATCAAAAGATTTATCTTTACTACGTTTCTTTAAACGCGTACGGCATATACGGAGTTCAGCTTGACGGGAATATGCAGCCCTGCTCCCCCACACGCCGCTTAATCACCCCCACCGAGGATTGGGAAAAGCACGAAGGAGATGTGGTCGAGGGACCGTATATGTTAAAGCATAACGGCATGTATTATCTCACCTATTCGGGCAGCCACTATAAAAGCGCCGATTACGCCGTCGGATACGCGACCTCAAACAAACCGCTCGGCACCTTCAAAAAGTACGACTTAAACCCCATAATGAAGGGCAACACCCAAATTCACGGAACCGGACACCACTGCATCACCACCACACCCGACGGCAAGGAAATGCTTATAGTTTACCACTGCCACAACAGTCTGACAAAGGTCGAGGTGCGCAAAATTTGCATTGACAGAATAAGATTTGCGCCCGTCGAAGGCGATATTGACCGCCTTGAGGTGTACGGTCCTACCGTCACAAAGCAGGAAAGACCTATAGAATAGACGCTGCCCGCATTCTCTTCCCTTTTAAAAAAAGCGCCCAAATATAACCTTCGGCGCGCTTTTACGTACCGCCGGAAATCTTGAATTTCACTTTGACGGTGAACAATAAATTATTTTGACATTTTAATTTTAAAAGCACTGTTGCATAAACTCGCCCCGCTCTGCCAAAAATCAGGCATAGCGGGGCAAGCGCTCTTAAAAGAAGAAATAACGCGAATTCAATCCGAATAATCAATTATTTTGAAAATAATTATAAGTATACTTGCAATAAAATCGAAAATAATTGCAAGTATACTTACAATAATACTTGACAAAAATTGATTTCATTTCCATGGATCATCCCATGCTCAAGCTCAGTCAATTTCAGGACGTTTTGGAATGTTATCATGAAAATATCCACCCCGAGCAGGACGTGTATTATTTCTTTGACGAGATTCAATATGCGCAGGATTGGGACAGATGGCTTAAAACTATTTACGATACCCAGCCGGACACCCGTGTGGCAGCGACGGGATCGGCAAGTCCGTCGCTCATGAAGGGAAGCCGTGAAAGCAGCGCCGGCAGATGGTCGGTAATTCAGATCCCGACGCTCTCTTTCTATGAATATTGCGAACTGCTGGGGCTCGATCGTCCGGATATTCCCGACAATTTGAAGGTAACCTCACTCCTGCACAAGACGCAGATCGAGCGAACGCAGATCATGCTGCAGCCGTCCAAGGTGCAAAATCACTTCATGCGGTATTTGCAGGTCGGCGGATTCCCGGAGCTTGCGCTTGCGGACAACGATTTGCTATCACAGCAGATCATGCGGGAGGAAGTTGTCGACAAGGTATTAAAGCGTGATCTTCCCGCCCTGTACAATATCAGAAACGCGACTGAGCTGGAGCGAATTTTCCTGTATCTGTGTAACGTTTAGTCAGAAATCGTTTCAATAGAAGCGATAACAAAGGAACTAAGCGGCGTATCAAGGACGACTGTCGAAAACTATATCCGATATCTTGAAAGCGCAAACCTGATTTATCAAAGCCTGCCTGTCGATATGAATGGGAAAAAGGTCCTAAAAGCAAGACCGAAAATCTATGTCAAAAATCATTGAGGAATACGACGGAAACAACGTCAACCAGCTTGCGACAAGATACGGGATACAGCGAAAAAACGATACGGAAAATCTCGCTTTTTGTCCACTTTTCTACGAAACCACCCTATTATCGGATTTCAATGGGGTGGTTTCGTATTGTTGTATTTTAATATCAACCGCGGCAGCCGCAGTTATTGCCGTTGTTGTTATTATTATCGCCGGTATTGTTATTGCCGATATTTCCGCCTTGAGGGCAGTTACTATTTGAGCAATTCTTATCGAACGCGGGGTTGCAGATATAGAAATTGCAGCTGTTAAGCGTATCCTGAGTGAGTCTTAAGCAGTCGGCAAATCTTTGGTAGTGCACAACCTCCCTCTCGCGCAAAAAGCGGATGGGGTCAATTATATCCGGGTCATCCACAAGGCGCAGTATATTGTCATACGTCACGCGCGCCTTTTGCTCCGCGGCAAGGTCCTCGTTAAGGTCGGCGACAGGGTCGCCCTTTACCTGAAAGCTTGCGGCAGTATAGGGAAATCCTGCGGCAGCCTGAGTGTAGACGCCCGTCGTGTGGTCTACAAAATAGGTGTCAAAACCCGAGCTCTTTATCTGTTCTTCGCTTAAATTTTTAGTAAGCTGATAGAGTATGGCGCCGACTATTTCAAGGTGAGCAAGCTCCTCGGTTCCCAGAGAAGCATCGAAAATGTTCCACAAGCCCAAAATGACGGACAAGCCCCTTATTTTGGCTTTCTGGTACATACCTTTACGACCTCGGATAAGGTCTTGCGGTATGGCGAAAACAATCAAGTTGATTTTTCGGAACATCCTGCGGTAGTACAGCGTGGGAACGAGCGAACGATCAATGTTTTCGTTTCCGTTCCCGATGTTGCATAAGCGGAGGTGCAGGAATAGCCGTTTTTTCGGCTTCCCCCTCTCCACACCTCACCCCCTAACTACTGCCAAGACTAACCGAAGACACAAATATCTGCAAACCGCCGTTTTAACGGGCATTTCCACCTTTGAGCGCCTGCGGGATTTTCCGTATAATGGAGCTGAAAACAAAGGAGGTCGATGATTGATGAGAAAACAGATATTTGCAAGCCTGCTGCTTCTTGTGCTGCTGCTCGGAGGTTGTGCCGAGGTTTCAACGGCTCCGACATCTATGAACACAGAGCCTACTTTGGAAACCAGAGCGGCTACCGAAAAAAGCGGCGAGGACAGCCTTTCTTTTTCGGAAAGCAGGCAGACGGAAGCTTCCGAAAAGAGCGAAGCCCCAGAGAGTACGGATATTCCCCAAAAGGCAACAGACAAAGCCCCTGCGGAAACGGCGTCACAGCCCGAAACGCAGAAGCAGACTGCGAAGCCTTTCCAGAGCGATGAGCCGACTGCCACACGGAGCGTAAAGCCGCCTGCGGAAACACAGCCTGTTCAAGCTCCAACGGAAACACCCAAAGAAACGCCGCCTGCGGAAACCGCCCCGCCGCCTGCCCAGACGCAGCCGCCTATGGAAACGCAGCCACAGCCCACGCCCGAAGAAACGCAGCCGAAATCCGCATACGACTATGAATTTGACATTGAAGCAATCAAAGCGGACTGTATCGCCATCGGGCAAGGCATGGGGCTTAGTTTGGACAGCTCTCTGACGCCGAACAGCGCAACATGGTGGAACCCCGTAACGGCATCCCAGAGCAATCAAGGCACGGCGCTCAAACAGAGCCTTGAAAGCTATATCACATTCCATACCGCCGCTAATCTCAGCGCATACGGGATGGATGAAATCACAAGTTTCAATATCTACTGCGAAGCAAGAGGAAACGGCGTTTATTCGATCTACTTCCTCTTTGCATAAGCAAAACAGGCGCATTTCCCTCTGTTCATAAAAGGACAGAGGGATTTTTTTGTGCCAAAAATCAAGAAAGGATGGTTTAACAGCCAATGAAAAATATCTTTAAGAAGAACGGCAGGCGTATCCTGTCGGCGGCGCTTTGCCTGCTGATGGTGATGGCGGCTCTGCCCATGTCCGCCTTTGCGTGGACGAGCGAGGAAGGCGTAAACTGCACTTCCTCTTTTGGCGACCACTATGTTGGCTCGGATGGGTCGTACTACCGCAGCCGTGATACCATGACGGTCATCATCTACGACAGCGACGGGAATATCTCTACCAAGACCTACGCTTCGGGAACGGCCAAGAGCAAGTATCTGATGACCGACAGCAGCGGAACGCACCAAGTCTACTGCGTGGAGTCCGGCGTTGACTTCAATACGGGCAACTCTTATGTATCGAAGAACGGCAACAACAGCTCGTATTTCAGGAACCTGCCGATGGACGCACAGTTCGGCATTATGATGGCGCTGATGTACGGTTGGCATGAGGGAAAATCCTCGCCTGTTGCGGGAACGAACACCGACGATTACGCTTTCGCTACCCAGACGATTATCTGGGAATATCAGCAGCAGCTCCGCTGGGGCCCGTCCGACCTGCACTCTGCCAACGGCATTGCGGCGGATATGTATTACAGCACCATTCAAGGCAGACCCGCCGAGAAATGCTACAACTGGATTTTGGCGCAGATGGCAAACCACTATACCATTCCGAGCTTTGCTTCCAGAAGCCAGAGCGGTGCCGCCACCCATACGCTGAAATACAATCCCGACACAAAGGCGTACAGTCTGACCCTTGTAGATACCAACAACACCCTTGCCGATTTGAAGTTTTCCGCAAGTGGTATCAAGGTAACGAGGAACGGCAACAGCTACACCTTTACGAGCGACAAGATCGGGAATACAGAGCTTGTCATCGGTCATCACCCTGCAGCTCCAAACCCTTATGTGTGTTGGTACTGCAAGGGCGGCGACAACTATTTTTGGGGATATTACTGCAACGATCTGGCGGAAGCACGGGAAAAGCTGAATGAACGCTACCAGAGCGAATGTCGTATGCCGTACAACAATCCCCCTGCCCCGAAGCAGAGAAACGGCGATGACCGTGAGCGATAAAAAGCAATATGACTGTACGGCCTGCCCTTATCCCCGATATAAGGACAGCCAGATTATTTTCTGCGATGTCTGTATCCGCAGGATTATAGACGAGCAGAACGAGAAAAAACGAAGAAAGGACAATGCGGATGAGTGATGAAAAGAGAATGCTTGGCTCTTATGCGGTTGAGCAGAGTATCCACATCGGCAGCAAAGAGGTCGTGTTTGGCGTAGACCAAACGGAAAAAAGCCCCTTTATCGTCTGCTACTGCACTTACGACAACCCCTTTGGTGCGGCTTGGCCGACCGAAGCCATCGGCACAGACGATTATCTGGAAGCCATGCAGGAGTTTTGCAACCGAGTACAGACCCAGATCGAGCAGACACGAGCCGAACAGGAAAAATTCAACTTTGATATGGCTCCGTTTACCATAGAGGACTGTATTCCCGACAAAAAGGATCAGAGCATTATCGGCAAGGTCGTTGTCCTTAACGCCGAGCCGAAGCGGTATGAATATCAGCACTCCGCCTATCAGCTTATTCTGGCGGAGGGCGGAAACGGAGCGTCCGGCGGCAGAGGGCAGGCGGTTTTTGCCACCTGCCTTGCCACAGGCGAGCATGGCAGATGGGAGCGGTATGATGTGCTTGGCGAGATCCGCCCAGAGCGTATGCCCGAATGGGCAAAGGAAGCCCTTGCCCGCATACAGGCGCAGGAAAAGGCAAAGAAACACCGTGAACGGGAGGAACGCTGATGAAAATACGACCATTGACCCCACAGGAACAGAAATACACCTACGCCCAGAGTATGCAGCTTGAGGGGCAGACCGCTAATATCGGCTATCTGCGGGGCGATTTTGCTCACTCTGGGTATGGCTTTTATACCACTTGGTTTGATACCAGAACGCAATGGAAAACGGACAAGTTCAAGGCGGCGCTTGACGAGGTAGTCAATACGCTGCGGGAGGACAAGGGGCTTTTGCACAACCGCTATGATATGAGCGCCTTTGCAAAGCAGTTTCCCGACAGCGCATTTCAAGGAAACTACTGTACCGAGTACGGCTTCCGAGCGGACACCGAAAAGCACGCTTTTCTGCTGCGCTGCAATCCCGCAAGGGGCGACTACAACTTCTACTGCTTCTGCTATGTGAAGGAATGGCTCGACAAGCATATCGCCAACGCCGAGCATGGTATCCGCTTTATTGACCCCAATTACAAAGAGCTGTTCCGTATTCCCGATGGCGGCAAGATCGTGATTACCACTGCGTGGGGCGAGAAGTTTGAGCAGGTCTGCCGTTATATCGACGAAACGCACATGGAATTAAGTTCCGACAGAGGCGGCGATATTTACCACATCTGCGAGTTTGCCGAGCGCATGGAGCGGAACAACAGTACGGTCGTCCCCGTGCTGCCCAATTTGCCCGAACAGTGCTATATCTATCTTCCCACTACGCAGGAGATCGGTATCGTGAAGAAAGGCGAAAGCGGTTATTACCGCAGCGACCTTTCCACGGTGTATGGGGAAAACGGGCAGGAATTTGTTGATGAGCTAAATCGGCAGGGCGGCGTTTCAAAGGCGCAGGCGGCAGCTATGAAAAGCGGCTCCATGTTTGGGTGGCATACGCCCGCCGCCGACCCGAAGAATTATGACGGCGACGGAAAGCCGATCAAGCCGAAGCACAGGAATAAAGATTATGAACGATAAGGAGGATTGAGATTATGGCAGTCAACCAGAAAGCGGTCAAGGTCTTGAATAAGGTCTTGGAAGCAGGATTTACCGATGAAAAGGCGATTGCCGCCATGACGATGGACGATATTCTTGCCATGCAGGGCGTCACCGTGGCGGATATTTCTCTGATCAACGACCTGCAAAAGAGCATTAAGGCGAACAGGGTCATATCTTTTCTCGGCGGTGGTGCGGAATGAGTACCGAGCTTATCAACCGCATTACGGTCAAAAAGGACGGTGTGTATCTGTCCACCCACAGCTCCAACGATGACAGCCCGTTCCATTCATGGCGGTGCGGCAGTCTTTCGGACATCTACGCCGCCGAGGGGCAGAAAGGGCTTGACCGTGAGATCATGTGTATGCTCTATGAGTATGCACAGCTCCGTGGCTCTCACAAAAGCCTTGACCGCTACCGCTACGCTGTCAATTCCCCGAAAGGCCGTGCCATTTACGATCGCTATACCGAGCAGATCAACGAGCGTTACGAAAGCATGGACAAGGCCGACCAAGACAGCGTATGGTACAAGCCCACCGAAAAGGCAAAGGAATACCGCCAGTTTGAGCGGGAAATGCGCTTGAAGATGTATTCCGAGATTGCCGAGCGGTGCGAGGAATACGACAGGAAACACCAAAACCGAGATTTAGAACGATAATACTGATTTTTAATTCAAACATGAAATATTTCATGTTTGAATATGCAGCAAAGCTGCATCTGGCAAAGCCGTTGGCTTTGCCAAAATCAGTATTGTACGGCATTCTTGCCCGCATTTTATGCGGGTTGGCGGACGCTTTTGCGCCCGCCAAATAAAAAACTTTTCAAGTTTTTTATCAAGAATTAGTATAAGGAGGTGCAAGACAAATGGCTGCGAAGTATCAGTTTATTACCGAACTATATCAGCGCACGGCAAAGACGGTCAGCCAAAATCCGCAGGCATGGCAGAATTTCCTGTCCTCTGCCTGCCGCAACTACAAATGCCGCTTCGATCAGCAGGTTTTGATTTACGCTCAAAGACCCGATGCGGTTGCCGTTGCCGAGCTTGAAGTGTGGAATAAGATGTTTCGGCGGTGGGTCAATAAGAACAGCAAAGGGATTGCCGTGTTTGACCCCAAAGGGCGCAGGAACACCCTAAAATACTATTTTGATATTTCCGACACCCATGAGGGCTATTATGGCAGCCGCCCCGTTCCGATATGGCAGATGAATAAACGGTACGAGCAGCAGGTCTGCGAACGGCTCTCCGACAGGTTTGGCGAGGTTGAGGGCGGCGATCTGGCTTCCGTACTGATGGAAACGGCGAAAAACGCCGTAGAGGACAATCTGCCGGACTATCTCTCCCAACTAAAGAGCTGCACCCAAGACAGCTTTTTGGAGGAACTGGACGAGCTGAATATCGAGGTCATGTATCGGCGGCTTGCCACGAACAGCGTGGCATTTATGCTGCTCACCCGCTGCGGTTTGGATACGGGCGAGTTGTTCGAGCATGAGGATTTTGCGGACATCATCAATTTCAATACGCCTGCCACCCTTAACGCCATCGGTATTGCCACAAGCGATATTGCGGAAATGGCGCTGCGGGAAATCTCCCAGACCATCCGAAATGTGCAAATCGCAGAGAGAACGCCAAACCGTACCTTTGCGCCCGCCGCCCAAAACCGATATGATGTAGGCAGAGAACAACCCGAAAGGAGCGAACACAATGAGCGAAATCACTTACAGCAAACAGGGGGATTATCTTATTCCCGACCTAACATTACCGACCGAGCCAGAAATTCCGCTTGGCAGATACGCTATGATGCACAGGGACTATCTGGAACAGCACCAGAGAGTGACCTATCTCAACCTGTTGACATCGGGCAAGCTGAACGCACATCTGCACGAAGTGGAGCAGACGGCACTCCAGAGGTTGGAGCTTCTGACGAAGCAGCTCGCCTTGCAGCAGGGCGTGACGGAGGAACTGAAAGAGAAAGCGCCGATGCAGTGGGTCGGTCTGATGAACAATATCCGCAGTCAAGCGGAGGAAGTGATACTGGACGAGCTGATCTACCGTTAAGCGTTGCCACCGAGGAAGAAGTCACGGCCAATCTTCCCACCGTAGAGGAACAAATAGAAACGATCACCCAAGCAGAGGACGAAAAATCCTCTGCTTTTTCCGTTTCTCAGGAGGACATTGACTCCGTTCTGCAGAGGGGCAGCGGCATTGAGGACGGGAAGTACCGCATTTACCGCCAGTTTCAAAAGAACGAGGACAGCAAAAGCAATATCGAGTTTCTCAAAAAAGAGTACGGCATAGGCGGCGGTACGCACGATTATCCAGACGGTATAAGGGGTGGCGAATGGCACGATGCCAAAGGTATCGGCATTGAAAAGAACGGTTCTTATACCAATCCCGATCTGCGGCTCAGTTGGTCTAAGGTGGAAAAGCGCCTGCGTGAGTTAATCCAGGCGGGACGCTATCTCAATCCGAAAGAAAGAGAACACTATCCCGATTATCTGGAAAAAGTGTCTGCCCCGCAGTATGAGGTGGACACCCAGAGGAAAATCCTGCGCCAGAACTTTATAAGCGCCCACCGTGACCTGCCGCCCGCCGACAAGCGGGATACCCTTGCCCTGCGGCTCTCCGACTTTATCCGTGATCTGGACGGATATGAAAAGGGTCTGCTCTCCGAGGTGGAGCGCACCGACCTTGCCGATGTGACCGCCGAGCAGATGGAGCAGCATTTGTCCGACCCCGCCACCGTTCAGCAGCTCATAGACTTTCTGGCTCTGGTACAGGGTAAGACGAGCGATGTATTCAGCCGCAGCAATGCGTGGCGTTTCGGGCAGGAGCTTATGGAACTGCACCCGCTTTGCTACCTCTACCATGTGGGCGACACGGTGTATATCGGTGCGGATCAGTATGAAATTTCAGAGCTGACCGAGGAAAGCGTCTGGCTTCAGAATGTGGAGTTTCCCCTTTTCGGCAAGGAAATGAGCCGTGAGGAACTGGAAGAAAAGCTCCGTGAAAACCCCGCAAACGACCATTTGAAGGTGGTCGTGACCGAGCGCCAGAGCAAGGAAATACCCGCCGAAACAAAGCCCGACAGTCTGACGCTCTCTATCGGCTTTTCCGAACACCCCGCCTTTTATGACAGGGAGCTGAATGACCGTTTTACGGAATTGAGCTTTGCTCTGGGCAATCGGCTTCTGGGCGTACTGGACGAGAAACAGCACCGTGAGCGGGAAGCCAAACAGATCGGTTGGTATCACAAGACCGATTTTACAGTCACCGCAGTGATCGGCGGCGAGGACTTCCGCTATGAAGGGCGGTTTGACATTGGTGACGGTGAGGGCGACTTGATTGCCCATATCAAGAACTACTATAACTACTGCCTTTCGCCCAACTGCCCTTTTATCCCCGAATGGAAACGGCAGGGCGAGGATTATTACCGAGAGCAGATGGAAACGCTGCGTTTCGGGCGGGATGTGTTCATTCCGTTTCTGGAGCAGCACACCGAGCTGACCGCCGAGGACGAAAAACGCCTTGACGAGATCATGGCCACCGAGAGCGATTGGTACAGGAAAGCCGAGGAAGCTCCGCAGGAGGAAACCCCGCATTATACCGTTGAGCAAACTTCCGATGCGTTTGACGATCCGTTTATTATACGGGATAACACCGTTCCAGAGGGAGAAAGCGGACAGTATTACGAGGTAGACGGTATCTACCAGACCCTTACCACCGAGGAAGAAGCACAGGAATACGCCGACACGCTGAACAGCGCCGAGAAAATTATCAAGCTGTTTGCGGCAAAGGACGCAGAGCGTGAAGCGCAAAAGCAGGCTTCCGAGCCATCTTCCACCGCCGATCTTATCGGCAAGGAAGTCACCATAGACAACCGCCGCTTTGTCATTGAGCGTATTGGTGAGATCAGCGGCGATGTATCTCTGCGTGACATCACCTTCCAGAACGCCACGGGCTTCCCAATCAACCGAGTGGAGAAAATCGGCTATATCCGCAGGCTCTTGGAGCAGGCGCAGCCGGAGCAGCCGCCCGAAGAAAAGACGGAAGCCATCGCAGAGCCAGTAACAGAAATTGTGGCGGAATACCCTGCTGTGGAGAACGGGCTTCCTTATGACATCGTGGTTGAGAAAATCCGTTTTGGTGAGCCAGAGCAGACACAGGACAAGAAAGCGCCCACCCGTCTGGAGGAACGCCGCAACTACCGCATTACTGACGATGCTTTGGGCGTCGGCGGCGCAAAAGAGAAATTCCGCCGCAATCTGGCGGCGATCCACACTCTGCACGACCTTGAAATTGAAAACCGCCTTGCGACCCCCGAAGAACAGGAAATCCTTGCCCGCTATGTCGGTTGGGGCGGTCTGCCGCAGGCGTTTGACCAGAACAACGCAGAGTGGGCTAACGAGTACAGAGAGCTGAAAGGCGTTCTGTCCGATGAGGAATACCGTGCGGCGATGGAGTCCACGCTGACCGCCTTTTATACCCCGCCTGTTGTTATTAAGGCGATGTATGAAGTCCTTGACCGTCTGGGATTTTCACAGGGCAACCTTTTAGAGCCGTGCTGCGGCGTCGGAAATTTCTTTGGCCTGCTCCCAGAGAGCATGGAAAAAGCGAAACTGCACGGCGTGGAGATCGACCCGTTATCGGGCAGGATTGCCAGACAGCTCTACCAAAAAGCCAATATCGCAGTCGAGGGCTTTGAGAAAACGAAGCTCCCCGACAATCACTTTGATGTAGTGATCGGCAATGTTCCTTTCGGAGAGTTTAAGGTGGACGACAGCCGCTACAACGCTCAGAAGTTTCTCATTCACGACTATTTCTTTGCGAAGGCTCTGGATAAGGTCAGAGCGGGCGGCGTGGTGCTGTTCATCACTTCAAAGGGAACGATGGACAAGGCAAGCCCCGAAGTACGGAAATATATCGCCCAGAGAGCCGAGCTGCTTGGCGCCATACGGCTTCCCGACAACACCTTCCGAGCCAATGCAGGTACGGAGGTTACAAGCGACATTCTCATTCTGCAAAAGCGTGACCGCATTGCAGAGGTTGAGCCGGAATGGGTACACCTTGACACGGATGAGAACGGCGTCACCCAGAACAGCTATTTTGTATCCCACCCCGAAATGGTTTTGGGCGAAATGAAAATGGAAAGCACCCGTTTCGGATACGACTCCGCCTGCAAAGCCTATAAGGATATACCGCTGTCCGAGCTGCTCCATGAAGCTGTGCAGCGCATTGACGGTGAAATCCCAGAGGCGGAAGCCGAGATCGACGAAATCTCCGACGGGCGTAAGCTCGCCCTCGACCAACGGCTTATCGACCCCATGCTGCCCGATGACCCGAACAGCAAAGTCAATGCCTGCGTGGACAATGTGTACCGTATCTGGGAGGAACACGCCGACACAAAGGCGGCGCAGCTTGTATTCTGTGACCTTTCCACCCCGAAAAACGACGGTACTTTCAATGTCTACGACGATATGCGGGAAAAGCTGATCGGGCGAGGTATCCCCGCCGAGCAGATACGCTATATTCACGAAGCGTCTACCGACGCCCAGAAGAAAGAGCTGTTTGCAAAGGTGCGGAGCGGCGAAGTCCGTGTGCTGCTCGGCTCGACCCAGAAGATGGGCGCAGGTACGAATGTGCAGGACAGACTGATTGCCATTCACAATCTCGACTGCCCGTGGCGGCCTTCCGATCTGGAACAGCGGCAAGGGCGTGTGGAACGGCAGGGCAATATGTTCCCAGAGGTGCAGGTTTACCGCTATGTGACCGAGCAGACCTTTGACGCATATCTGTATCAGTTGGTGGAGTCCAAGCAGAAATTTATCAGCCAGATCATGTCGAGCAAAAGCCCTGTGCGTTCCGCCGAGGATGTGGACGAGGTGGCGCTGTCCTTTGCGGAGGTCAAAATGCTTGCCACGGGCGATGTGCGTTTCAAAGAGAAAATGGATTTGGATATACAGGTTTCCAAGCTCAAAGTTCTGAAGCAGAGCTATCTTTCCGAGCATTACAGCCTTGAGGACAGAATTTTGAAATACTACCCGAAGGAGATAAAAGCCTGTGAGGAACGCATTGCCGCCCTTGAGCGGGATATTCCGCTGTTGGAGCAGCACAAGCCGCAGGGCGATGGAAAGTTCTGCCCTATGACCCTAAACGGCATGACCTACACCGAAAAAGCGGACGCAGGACAAATGCTTCTGGCACTCTGCAAGGAACACGCCTCGCCGCAGCCCGCCGCCATCGGCAGCTACCGAGGTTTCAGATTGGAGGTTTCCTACGATGCGTTCTATCAAGAATACCGTTTAGATCTGTGCGGAAGCTGCAAGCACCGTGTGTCGTTAGGCTCTGACGCTCTGGGCAATCTGACCCGAATTGAGAACAAACTGGCGCAGCTCCCCGCAGATTTACAGGTTGAGCAGAAGGCAAAAGCCGAGCTGCTCACCCAGCTCGGCAACGCCAAAGTGGAGGTGGAAAAGCCTTTTGCTTATGAAGATGAGCTGCGGGAAAAGAGCGACAGGCTAAACGCTCTCAATATTGAGCTGAACCTTGACGAGAAAGACCCGTCCGTACTGGACGCAGAGCCGGAGCAAAGCGATGAGCCGCCCGAAAGAAAATGTGCGAATTGGGAACGGTAAGGCCGTTTGCACATTTGTAATGCGGGCGGCGCTTCTGTATAATGGGAGCAACAGGTTGATTACGGAGGTGTGAAACAGTATGCTTGAAAATTTCAGATTTGAAACCTTTGTCGATGTTCACAGCAGCATTTTTGAAGAATATCTAAGCTCCGTCATAGCAAAATTGGGCAAGGAAAATCCCGAATACAAGGCCACGGAGGAACGGATCGAGGAAATCTACCGTTCCCATCCCAAAGTTATGGCGGTACTGGATACGGAAAGTGCGTGTGCGCTGAACGAGCAGGAATGCGGGGCTTTGATTGAGGCCGTGGAGCTTCGTGGCAGACTGAACGATATGCAGCAGGAAGCGATTTACTTCCGAGGTTGCTACGACAGCGTGGGCTATCTCAAAAAGGCGGGAATTTTATAACGAAACGGCGGCGTTGGCATAAAGCTGACGCCGCTTTTACATAGCGGGGAGTAGAAAATTTCATACCTTTGTGGTATAATCAAAAAAATAAAAAAAGGAAGCAAATCGTATGGAATATAAAATCATTGCGGTAAATCAAGATGAGACTATTGATACTATCGTGGAAACTTTATCTGAAGAAGAATACATAGAAATAATGAATAATATACATAAGCTGCAAACTTCAATGTTAAGTAAGGATTATTATATTGTAGTTAGAGATAATATTCGTGAATTGCTTCGGTTTTTACCTACCATCAATATAAGAGATAAACACACCTTCGCAACGATTAACCGTTATACATATAATGTTTTGGGTGCATTTTATGCTTGGATTGAATATTATGAAAGCAATTATAAAGCAATATTTGCTCCTATTAAAAAGAAATACTATGATAAGTATTTTGAATATCGCCTGATGTATAACCTAAGAATATATATGACGCATTGCGAGATGGCGGTAACCCAAGTACAACTTAAATTTGATGAGGGTGAAATGTTTATATATATTGAACCATCTAAGTTGTTGGAAAATGCAGGTAGATTACAAAAAGTCTTTATCCCAGAATTGCAACAAATGCATGACGATGGTAAAAAAATTGATTTATATGAGCTGATGAAAGAATTTGAGAAGATGTTTTCTTTAATGCACAAAGAACTTTTAAAAGGAATAGAGCCAGAAATTCAAAATATCATAAATCAAATAACACCGTACCTTCGTTTTGTTGGTGAAAAAGCTCAGTCGTGTTACATATATGAAAAAGAAACTGACAAGCATAAATTCAGCTTAACTTCATTTATGGGATTGTTTATAAATAAGATGTGTAATCCCTACTGATATTAAGAAAATTATACATAGCCGAGAGGTTTTCCCTTGTGAAAGCCCCTCGGCTAAATTCATTTCTGGAGGTGATTTGATTGAATGAGAA
>CANRMP010000009.1 GCA_947631765.1 uncultured Clostridia bacterium | reverse complement strand
CGCGGTAGTGAATGACGTCCCGGTGGGACGTCAGAGCCGCGCCTGACCGAGCGCCGCAGCGCGAGAGTCAAGTCCCAACTCCAAAGGAGTGCAGGCTGCGATTTTGGTTGCATCAAGGAGCGGGACTTGAAGGGGCGCGGTAGTGAATGACGTCCCGGTGGGACGTCAGAGCCGCGCCTGACCGAGCGCCGCAGCGCGAGAGTCAAGTCCCACTCCGGCGCCTTCGGCAATGAAGCGCACCTATGGTGCATGAAAAATAAAAATGTGCTTCATTGTTCATTGAAAATAATATTTATTTGTGATATAATGAAGCCACAAACACAAAGGAAGGTGACTTATTGTGGCAGCTAAGGTATTTACATTTCTTATCACGTATGAAGGACTGGAGGACAAAATCTGGAGAAAGGTCGATGTGTCTTCAAGTTTTCGTTTGGATCGCTTGGGATATGCCGTGCTTTCGGCGTTTGATACAATGGCGTATCACTTATTTGAGTTTTCTTTTGGAGAACGCCGCTTTGATTTGCCAAGCGAGGACGATTTCGGTGATGAAGCTGACATGACGGATGTAAAATTAGCCGACATGGGCTTAAAAATCGGCGACCGTATTCGCATGGACTATGACTACGGAACCACCCAAGCTTTTTATCTGGAGCTTATCGAAATTGCCGATATGCCAAAAGGCGGCGGCAGAAGGTATCCGTGTATAACCGATGGAGCGGGACGTGGGATTATCGACGATATGTCGCGTGACGAGCTTATAAAGCTTGTTAAGCAGATTGATAAAAACGGTCATACAAACAAGCCGGTGTATTATAAAGAAAGAGAAATACCGTGGGATTATCGGGCATTCGATTTGCAGCTAATGAATATGATTTTCAAGAGAGAAATTCAAATATTTGAAGAGAATTACCTGCTATAACCCGATTCAGCTGCAAAGCGAGGCGGCAGAGGTGTTACCTCTGCCGCCGCTAAAATATGGAGAAACCTTTAATGCGCCTGCTTGACGCAGCCTTGATATGATCATATAATCACAAAAGATGCGCGCATAGCCGAGGCGCGATTCGCGCCGCCTTAATTTGCGCCGGTCGCCGCAAGCTGCAAATTGTTTGCAACCTTTGTGCCGAGCTCATTTTGATTTACACAGCCGACTATTCCCGTAATGAACGGAATAAGACAGCAGAACCAGCCCACTGCAATCGCAACAATTTTGTTAGTCCATTCGTTTTCGATGCTAATCTGCATCACATTGTTTACGACGCTGATATTTGCGTGTACCTCAACGCCAAGCCCTATAATGTTTTTCAGACCGTCACGGTCCTTTAAGACGTTCAGAGTCGCCATACTCTCGTTCATTATCTGCACTTGGGTCAGATAACCTTGCTGTTGAAGCAGTTGCTCCGCTTGATGCAAGACTGTTTCAAGCGGTACCTCGGGGTTAAGCGGAATAGTTCTCATAGTTGCCATAAGTAAACGCTCCTTATTTAAATATTAATTTACAGAGGCGAAATATCGCTCCCTCATCCAAATGAATGCTTACCGTCTCACTGCCGGACAGCAGGCGGTAAAAATACACAGCAGTAAAAAGAGACAGCATCAGCGCCACAAGAATATACTGCGCCTTCTGGCTTATATGCTTCCTGCAAAGGTAAACGCAGGCAATGACCGGCAAAACAAAGACAAGCGGGTGAAAATACAGCGCCGAGCGTAAATCTCCCCTGAGCAGTGCAAGGACGGCTCTGGTCATGCCGCAGCCCGCGCACGGAATGCCTGTCGCCCACTTGAGCGGACAGCCGAAAAACGTGTACCAAAAGACGAGAAACACTACAAGGGCAGCGTATGTAAGTATATTTTTATGCGCTTTTAAACACTGTTTCAATATTTGCTTACAGCTTGATAACATTATATGTAGCTATGTCAAGCTGTACAATTCCCCCTTCGGACTTGTTTTTGTTAAAGCCGAAATTTTTCCGGTTTAAAGAAAATACGGAACCCGTATTTAATAAGTTCGATACCGCGCCGGACGCCGAGGCGCCTGCTACGCTGTAATGAGTACCGACTCTCAACTCTAAGTCGACAATATTATAATATAATCTTGCGGATTTGTCAAGTGTTAATGAAATAATTTGCGTTTGTTGCAGCCGCCAACACAGACGTATATGATCCGCCGCTTGATTTTTGTACCATAATATGATATAATGAAATACAATAAAACAACAAAACGGGCTTTATAATTTGAAAAAATGAAGATATTAAAAAAGGAAAAGGGAAGTATACTTGTGGAATCCGCCGTATCGGCGGCGCTTTTTGCAATTGTTATGGCAATAGCAATGTCTGTGGCTGTATCCGCGTCAAGAAACGTTAATAAGATAATGGAGCAAATGAATATTGACCATTTTAAAAGCGATATCGAGGTGTGCTTTTTGTCCGAAACGCCCTGCAAGGCGCTCTCTTTTTATCTTGAGCAGGATATTTCCTTCGGCGATGTCGAAACCGTCTACCTGGACGAGGCTTTTATCCGTACAGATACAAAAGAGAATGCCTTGTATTATCTTGAAATTTATGTGGGAGAAGATACAAAATACGTTTATATTTACGATATTTATGCCGGCGGCAAGCCGCTTTGCGTCTTTGCCGACGGAGTGTGGAAAGCATGAGAAAAAGAAAGCGCGATAACAAAAACAAAGGATATATTCTTGCCGTCACTTTGTACATTACGACGGCGCTTGGTCTGTTGCTGCTGCTCATTACTCTGAGCGTGCCGCACACGGGAAACGTTTATGCTTCGTACAGCCGGTATAAGGCTCGGAAAGCGGAGCTTGACCGTATAGGCTGCGACTTTGCAAGCGATCTCTCTCTTGACTGCGAGTACGACGAGCAAAAATACGAGACTGTCACCGACGGGGGCACATATATTGAGGTGTACGGCAGAGAAAAAGGCGACCTTCTGCTCACCGTCAGACTGCGCGACGGAAAAGTCATACTCTGGCGGTACGGGGACGACGGGTGAGTATATCAGCTCACCCGTTCTCACACTTGCGGGAGAGCTGTTTATAGGTTGAGACAATAACAGCTACGGAGAGTACGGCGGTCAGAAGGTCGGAAACAGGCATGGAATAAAGCACGCCGTCAAGTCCGAAAAACAGCGGCAAAATGAGTGCAAAGCCGACTCCGAATATTATTTCACGAACCATGGAAAGCATTGTCGAGGCGAACGCCCTTCCCATGGCTTGAAGAAAAATAAAGGCGGCCTTGTTGAGACATGCAAAAACAATCATACAAAGATAAATCCGAAAGGCTTTGACCGCAAATTCCGTATAGTAGACGCTTTCGTTTGCCGAGCCGAATATACCGATAAGCGTGCGGGGCAAAAGCTCCACAACAAGCAGGGCGATAAGACCGACAGTCGCTTCACAGCACAGCAGTAATGAAAACAGCCGCTTGACCCGAGGCTTTCGCATAGCTCCCATGTTATACCCCACAATCGGAATACAGCCCGCCGCCATGCCGATGACGACCGAAATCACAATTTGGAAGACCTTCATGACAATTCCCACGACCGCCATCGGGATTTGCGCATAAATTGCCTGCCCGAACACGTGGTCGAGTGCACCGTATTTGCAAACCATGTTGTTTATTGCCGCCATAGCGGCGACAAGCGATATTTGAGAGAGAAAGCTGCAAATTCCGAGCGACAGCGTGCGTGCTACGATTGCTTTATCAAAACGAAAAGCGCACCCTGATAATTTGACCGATTTAACGTGCAGAAGATACCAAAGGGAAAGCAGAGCCGTCGCAACCTGTCCGATTACCGTGGCGACTGCGGCGCCCATCATGCCCCACCGGAAAGAGAAAATAAAAATCGGATCGAGAATGATGTTGAGAAGTGCGCCGAGCAGAGTGGAAGCCATGGCAAATTTCGGGCTTCCGTCAGCGCGAATGATAGGGTTCATTGCCTGTCCGAACATATAAAAGGGAATACCGAGCGCAATATAGAAGAAATATTCCTTTGAAAGCGCAAAGGTTTCCTCATTAACCGTTCCGCCGAACGCCGAGACAATCGGCGTTTTGAAAAGAATATACACGGCGCAGAGAAAAACGCCGCTTATCACCGTCATAAGCACCGAAATTCCGATACTGTTTGCGGCGGCTTTTCTGTTTCCCTTTCCGAGATTCAGGCTGACAAATGCACAGCAGCCGTCGCCTATCATGACGGCGATTGCCAGCGCTATGACGGTCAGCGGGAACACCACGGTATTTGCGGCGTTTCCGTAAGAGCCGAGATAGCTTGCGTTTGCAATAAATATTTGATCGACGATGTTGTAAAGCGCGCCGACAAGCAGTGAAATAATACAGGGCACAGCATATTTGCCCATGAGCCGGCTCACCTTTTCGGTGGCGAGATAAGATTGATTTTGTTCCATTATAACCTCCTATAAACGCAAAAACGGCGTAAGTCTCAAAGCTGGACTTACGCCGTTTCGGCTACGCACTGTAAAATATTATATCAGATATTCCGACTTTTTGCAAAGGCAATTTTGCACAAATTTTACTCGGAAAAATTCTCTTTTTCGGCATTTTTTATTATCTTTATCTTAATCCCGATACGCAATTCTGAAATACTTCAAATACCCCTTGAATTTATCCTGCGCCGAAAGGCAGGTGTCGGTAAGGTACCCCTTTTCCTCTTTCCACTGCTTCAGTCCGCGGTAGTAGAACAGCTTGATATCGTCCTCGATGATGAATGGGACGATGTTATGCTTTAAGCACTCCTTGAAGAGGATAAGCCGCCCGACGCGGCCGTTGCCGTCTTGGAAGGGGTGGATACGCTCGAACCGAACGTGAAAATCAAGCAGGTCGTCAAGCGTGATCGTTTCCTTGCCGTTGTAGTCGTCAAGCAATCGTTTCATCTCGGCGGACACGTCCTCCGGCAGAGTCGTTTCCGTGCCGCCGACCTCGTTGGGCAGTTTTTTGTAGTCGCCCACTGCAAACCAAGCCTTTTTGGCGTCACTCGTGCCGGTTTTGAGGAGCAGGTGCAGATTTTTGATCCACTTTTCGCTAAGCCGCGTCTTGGCGCTGTCGATGATCTCGTCGATACAGCGAAAATGATTGACCGTTTCAATAATATCGTCCACGCGAATGCTCTCGTTTGTAACGCCGACGGTGGCGGTTTCAAAAATATAGCGGGTCTGGTCGTGGGTGAGGCGGCTGCCCTCAATGCGGTTGGAATTGTAGGTAAGCTCAATTTGAACCTTATGGTAAATCCCGCCGTGAAGTTGTTCGCTTTTTTCCTCTTGCAGAACCGAAAGCAGTGTGCGCTTGGCGGCGCTTTTGCCTTTTCTGTCGGGCTTTTCGGCGTTTTCCGGAATGTTCCACGTCTTGCCGGTGAGGAACGCGCCGGGAATGCGGCCTCTCGCGCAGTAATTTCGAACGCTGCGCTCGGACATCTTCCAAAGTACTGCGATTTCTTTGACGGATAAATAATTCATACCGCACCTCCCTTGTTACATTTATAGTATATTATATTATCGGTAAAAAGTCAATATATCAGTGCATAAATTACATCAATTTTTGCCGATATCGGCAAGTACGGCTTTGAGGTTTCACATGTCGAACGCAATCTAATGATTATCTGATAACGATTATTAGATAATTATTAGGTAAACGTTAAATTATTATCAAAGTCATAGGAGCGGTAATGCTTATTTAGCGCAAAACTGTCGAGTTTTTGCGGGAACAAGTTGACGATATCAAAAAATGCGACATTCGCGGTTCTGTCAAAATGAGTGCTCCAATTAATTTTTATGAGTTACGCGGAATACACAAAATTCGTAAAAAAATTTAATATTATCGTAATATAATATTGCAAATTGTTTTCTCATATGGTATAATGTTTGCGAAAAAATAAGCGGGCGAGTCTGCCTGCCCCCGGCAGGCAGAACACCATGGCAACCGACCCTGTCGGGCTGCGGCTATGGCATGAATGAAACAAAGCTGAGGCAGTATTTTCCGACAAAACCGAGGCGATATTACCTGTCCCGCCCTTTTCAAAGTACCGCAATATTTTTTAAAGTTTATTTAAGGAGGTTGATCTTATGATCAAAAAATTTGTCAGTTGTCTTTTGGCAGTGGCAATTACCCTGACCGGTATGACGTTTTTTAACTTGTTCACACCGACGGTAAGCGCCGTTGAGGAAGACGCGGTTACAAGCCGCTATTTCTACGAACAGCTAAAACCCGAAGCGCAGGCTATCTATAACGTTCTGTACGATATGTATAAGGACGGAGATATGCGAAACGGGGAAACCACCGTGGATTTAGTGGAAAAGGGCGCTGTAAGTGAAGAAGCGCTTAATGATTACATAGCGGGCGACCGCACACTTGCCGATGACTTTGCCGCGGCAAAGGATGCGTTTGATCTCGACTGGTCTTCGGCATGGTATGTTGACAGCTCATATCTGAGTCTGCGTACCGGTCTTAAGAGCGACGGCAAGTACGCCGCATATCTCGGAACGGGGCGTTCAAGCACCTATCTGCTCCCCGGTCTTACCGCAGATAAGGTCGATGAGATGGACAGCAGGTTAAATGACGTTATCGACGAAATCGTTAACGGTGCAAAACAGCTTGACCTTGACGGACTCAGCGAGTCCGACGCCGACGCTCATGTTGTAAAATATGTACACGACGCAGTTACAAAGAGAATTTCCTATCGCTTTGAAAATGAATGCAAGGACGGAAATTCACCCTACGTGCGCACAATTTACGCTCTTGTCACTCATGAGGGCGTTTGCGAGAGCTACGCGCGCTCAATGCAGGTTATCCTCACAAAGCTCGGTATTACCTGCGTTCTGGTTCACGGAATCCAGAAATCGGGAGATGCGCCCGAAATGCACATGTGGAACGAGGTTCAAATAGGCGGAAAATGGTACGCAGTGGACGCCACATGGGATGACCCGGTCAAATACGACAAGGAGACCGGTAAGTTAGTGGACGGAGTTGACGGAAACGACGGTCGCGAGCATCAAACCTACCTTCTTGTGGGACTTGAGACCATAGGACAGGACTGGGTGACCTCCGGGATAGTCTCCGGCGGCAATTTTGAGTTCACATATCCTCAAATCGAGGTTTCTTCTTACAGCGGAGACGTTATTTACGGCGAAAAGTCCGGACTTCACGTCTCATACACCGCCATGGCGTATATCGAAGGCGCTCCCGCCGGTCAGTTCAAGGTGGACTTCAACGGCAAGGGCGTAATGAAAACGGCTGACGAAGACGGTCTGTATCTGCTTATCAAGATGTACGATGAGCATAACGACGGCACACAGCACAGTATGACCGACTGGTACTATGCCGCCGCGGCACTCTTTTTCCTGACCCATGACAACGCCAGCAAGTATTTTTACGATTCGGATAACGGCTTTTATCTCTGCACCGCTACTTGCGAGTACGTTGAGTTTGCGCTGACCACCAGAGCGCCCGACAACTACGGAAAGTACGCCACTTATGAAGAGTGGTGCCAAGGCGAGCTTTTTGACAACGCTTCGGGTGCGTCGGGCTTCTATAACGGCGACGGTTCGGATATTTTAGCCCAGACCGATAAGCTTTACAATGCGGAGTCAAAATACGAGGCGGCGCCTTACGTGCTCTCTCAAATTCCCGCCGGCAACCGCACCCATACCGCAGGCGTCGATTATCACGTCGAGGTACATTGGGACGACGTGCTTTACCATCCCGCAGGCGTTGAGGACAAGGGACCTGTTGTGAATGGCAGGCCGGAGATATCCGCCGCGGCAGAGCAGGAGGATGATCGTCCTACCGCACTGACAAAAGACGTAAGAGTGCGTTATATAAGCTATCAGCTTGACCGCGACGGCGCAACAGTCGAAAGCACGCTTTCGATTATTCCCGACTGGGATAAAAACAACGACCACTATGTGGACAACGTCAAGTTCAGCTATATGACAGATATTTGCCCACACAGAGGAGAAAAGGACCACGTTTGTTCTTGGGATCAGGGCTGTCCTATCGACGGGGTAGAATTCGACTTCAAAGGCAGTGACAAGTGGGCTGACGACGTAACCCTTTACACTTTTGTTCTTGAAGGCGTTGTGGGAAGCCGCTCATACCGCGTCCCCAACAACTTTGAAATAAGCATCGTATGCCCCGGTCAATGCCCCGCATGTTACCGTTCTTACGGTATCGACTGGAACCTTTGGGGTATGCCCACTCTGCTTGACAACCCCGGAGACCTCAATCTTGACGAGGTTGTAATGCAGGGAGTTGACGGCAAGCGCGAAAGCCTTGCCGAGCTGCAAAAGGAAATGAAGGTCGACGACCTGAACGGACGTCTCACCCTTGTCGTCGAGCCTATCGGCAAAGAGGACGGAATGAGCCGTACCAAATACGAAGAGGTTTCCGGCGCGTTCTCCGAGCACACCGAAATTCCCGATGAGGCTATAAAATCAAGCTCCATGTATGAAATAACCTTTACCCGTATTTGCAAAATGATAATGCTTAAGACCGGTCAGTCCCTGCGTATGCAGCTCGGCTTCCCTCAGGGATATGACGCAGACAGCGTGAGAAACAACGAGGTTGTGTTCAAGGCTTATCACTTCACCCGTTGCTCAGCCGACAATCCCTGCGACAACGAGAATAAACCCGGGCATCATTACGGAGACGACATTATTTCGGTGGAAGAAATTCCGCTTGCCGTTACCGAATACGGACTTGTCATTCTCTGCGACTCCTTCTCACCGTTTGAAATAGTCGCGCTTGACGCTTCTCTTGTTTCGGAGGACAGCAATATAAAGAACAACAACATCATAGTCAAGACCGACGGAAACGGCACCGTTTTCTACGACGGCGTTGAAACTGTGGGAGCCGACGGATTTATCTCTTTTGAAGAGGGACAGACCCGCACCTTCAGGGTTGAAGCAAAGGAAGGATATATAGTTGACGTTGTATCCTTCGGCAAACGCACAATTGCCGTAGGAGCCGACGGAACCTTCACACTGAGCTACGATGAAATGACAGGCTCAAACGACATGCTCAACGTCTCCTTTGTTCCGATAACTGTCAAGGAAGAGGAAGAGGCAAACGGCGTTACAACCGTGGTGCCTAATGTCGAGCCGTCCGAACCGGCGCACGTGCATGAGTTTGGCGACTGGCAGTACGATGATGAGCATCATTACCGCGAATGTGCCTGCAAAGAAAAGGACGGGTATGGCGAGCATACCTTTGTTGACGGAGTTTGCACGGTCTGCGGCGCCAAAGCCAAAACGCAGGACAATCCTCCGACAGGAGACGACAACCCGCCGACAGGAGATACTCTGCTCTTTGCAGTGTGGCTCAGCCTTGCGGCAGGAGCGGTAACGACCCTTGCGGTTTTTGCAAGGTCAAAAAGAAAAAAGAGCAATAACCTCTAAAGGCGCACAATGCGGCGCCGCCGAGTAAAAGGGCTCCCGTTCAAGAAAAAGTATTGAACGGGAGCTTTTTTGGCGCGCACTTGATTATAAATCGCACTCGAAAAATCTTTTGATAAAACTGCTCAAAAAAACAAAAAAGGTCTTGATTTAATGCGGATGTTGTGATAAGATAAAAATGAAAAAAAGCGCCGGGCGCTTATAAAAAATTTCATACATAAAGGAAGGACACGGTTATGGAAAAATTGAAAATTGGCATCATTGGCTGCGGAGGTATAGCTAACGGCAAGCATATGCCCTCCCTTAAGAAGATTAACAAGGTTGAGATGGTTGCGTTTTGCGATATCATTGAGGAGCGCGCCCTAAAGGCTAAGGCGCAGTACGGAACAGCCGACGCAAAGGTGTACACCGACTACAAAAAGCTCCTTGAGGACAAGAGCATTGACGTGGTTCACGTTTGCACCCCCAACCGTTCACACAGCTTTATAACTGTTGACGCTCTTGAGGCAGGTAAGGACGTTATGTGCGAAAAGCCTATGGCAATAAACTCCGCCGAGGCAAAAAAGATGATCGACGCCGCAAATCGCACGGGCAGACTGCTTACAATAGGCTATCAGAGCCGTCAGCGCAACGACTCACAGTACATGAAGCAGGAATGCCTTGACGGGACGTTCGGTGAAATTTATTTTGCCAAAGCTATTGCTATAAGACGTCGCGCGGTTCCCACATGGGGCGTTTTCCTCAATGAATATGAACAGGGCGGCGGTCCTCTTATCGACATCGGAACTCACTCGCTTGACCTCACCCTCTGGATGATGGACAATTATAAGCCCAAAATGTGCCTTGGCACATCCTATCACAAGCTCGGAAAGCTTCCCGCTGACCTTCAGGGTAACGACTGGGGTCCCTGGGACACCGAAAAGATGACGGTTGAAGACAGCGCGTTCGGCTTTGTAGTTATGGAAAACGGCGCAACAGTGGTGCTTGAATCTTCATGGGCGCTCAACTATGCAGACCCGCGCGAGGCTATTACTGTTATTTGCGGAACCAAGGGCGGTGCGGACATGCTCGACGGACTCAGACTCAACGGAGTGCGTCATTCAAGACAGTTCATTACAAGACCTAACCTTTCGGCAGGCGGCGCCGCATTCTATGAAGGCGACGCGGGCGAGGATATGTCTGTCAAAGAGGCAAGACAGTGGATAGACGCGGTTATAAATCGCCGTCAGCCCTGCGTGCTTCCCGAACAGGCATTTGTCGTTACACAGATTCTCGAAGGAATTTACGAGTCCTCAAAGACCGGAGACGTTTACTATTTCAATAAATAATTAAAAAGCAAAGCAAGCAAAACCCGCCTCACGTATTTTTACGTGAGGCGGAAATTTTTTTGAAGTATTTTATACAATGCTTTCCGCAAGAGCGCAGATGTCGGAGGCGGCTTTATTATTTATGTACAGCTTCTGATTTCTTACCATATCGTGACACAGCTCGCGGTCGTTTATAATGTCCTCCAAAAAGGATACGTTTTCCTCGGTTATTTCGGAAAATTTGCTCATTTTATGAGAGACGAAATATTCGGCGTTATAGGTTTCGCATCCGGGTATTGCTCCGGTGTGGAGGAGAGGCACACCGCATACCGCCGCCTCGGTTGAGGACAGCCCGCCCGGCTTTGTAACAAAGAGGTCACACGCCCGCATATATGTGTCTATTTCCTCGGTGTAGGACAGGGGTGTGAGGTTTTTTTGATTTCTGCGGGAGAGCTTTTCAAAAAGCTCGGTGTTGCTTGCGGTGATGACTATAAGCTCGACGTCCTCTCTTTCCTTAAAGCCGTTTGCAAGGGCTTCGGCGATTTTTGAAATTTTTCCGCCACCCATGCTTCCTCCGGAAATCAGGATATATGTTTTGTCCGAACTCAGCCCAAGGCTTGCTCTTGCCTCCTTTTTGCTCTCCTTTTTTTGAAATTTTGCGGCTGTGGGAATGCCGAGCGGATATAGCTTTGATTTGTCTATTCCTCGCCGCGCAAAGTCGCTTGCAAGGTCGGGAGCGGGAATTACATAGGCGTCGCAGTCGGTTTCCTCGGTGAAGGGAATACAGACATAATCGGTTGCCAAAAAGATCATTTTCGGCACCTTTATCCCTTTTTTCTTAATTCCCGTGAGAATTTCTGCCGGAAATACATGGGGCATAAGCACAACGTCAAAGTGATTATTTGCAAGGTAGTTTTCAAGCTCGAAGTACATTGCTTTGTTGAAAAAGTAAACGGGAGAGCGGAAGGGAAGCTTTCTGTACATATCGCCAAGCTTGTAAACCGTGCCGAAGGCGCGCGGGCTTTTTTTCGCCAAAAGCAGATAGCTTTTGTCAATGCCGTTTGCTATACGGGTGCTTTTTAACGTGTAAGGGTTTATCATTGTGGCGTGATGTCCCCGATTTGTCATTTCCTCAAGAATTGCCCTTCCCGCGGAGTTGTGTCCTCCGCCCGTGCCGCAGGAGAGAATCAGCGCTTCCATAACAGCTTCACCTCAAAATTGGTTTTAACTTCCTTGCTTGCAAGCATCCTGACAAACACAATAGCGCATATTACGCCGAATCCGAAAAGAGGAGGGGTAAGACCGACAATCAGGAAAAGGGATATAAGGGCGGCTATATATGACGCCAGCGTTCTGTAATAATGGGGAGTTATGCGAAGTATAAGCGAAAAGAAAACGAAAAAGAGCGCAAGAGATATAACGGGCTGCCACATGGGAAGAAGCCCGAGCAGTACGCCGAATGAGGTGGCAATTCCCTTGCCGCCCTTGAAATGGTTGAACAGCGAAAAAGCGTGTCCCGCCACCGGCGCGGCTACAACAAAAGGCAGAGCGCGCATATCAAAGGCTCCGCGCATACAAAGCCAAACAGGGAAGAAGCCCTTTGACAAATCGCAAATAAGCGTGGCTAATCCGCAGACAAATCCGCCGTACATAAAGGCGTTTGCGGTTCCCGGGTTTTTGTCCCGACTTTTTTCTATAATATCTCCTTTGCCGAATAATTTCGCAAACAGCGGCGCGTAAAGCACACTGCCGGATAAATATCCGAGTACTGTAAATATAATAATCTTAATAAACATGATTTTTTGTTATGTAATCTCCCGAGGTCTCACACTGTCGGGTATACCCCGACAAGTCTTTGCCGTGTTCTCCCTATATTTTATTATTATCTTGGCGCCGTGTCAAGTCTTTTTTGAAAAATTCCCGCTTATTCTCCTTTTTGCGCCCCTTTATTTCAATGCAAGGAAGAATATTTAAGCCTCATTTTTTTAAAAAGCTATTGACATATACCCCATGGGGGTATATAATATAGTAAAAGCTGCAAAAGGGAGAAGTTATTATGCAGGGTGAAAAAAATTGCGGGTGCCTTGAAAAAAACAAGACTACCGTGCGCTCCGAGGAAGAGATAAAAAAGCTGATTCACAGGCTTAACCGAATTGAAGGTCAGATACGCGGAATAAGGGGAATGATCGAGCAAAACGCATACTGTACCGATATTCTCACCCAATCCGCCGCGGTTTGCGCCGCTGTCAACTCCTTTAACCGTGACCTTATTGCAAGCCACATACGGGGATGCGTGATAAAGGGAGTCAAAGAAGGAAACGACGATATTATTGACGAGCTTGTGGCGACTCTGCAAAAGCTGATGAAATAAGAAAATCAATCAAATAATAATGGTAATCGAATGCTTTGGCAATCGGTATAATAGGTTTTGGCGGAGGTGAGATATAATAAATGGTACAGTATTTAGTTAAGGGAATGAGCTGCGCGGCTTGCAGTGCGCGGGTGGAAAAGGCGGTGTCAAAGGTTCCGGGCGTTACCTCATGCTCGGTAAGTCTGCTTACAAATTCAATGGGAGTTGAAGGCAGCGCTTCTCCTTCGGAGATTATTGCCGCCGTGGAGAACGCCGGATACGGCGCCGAGCTTCGTAAAAAAGAAATAAAAGCGCAAGGCGGTATGCCGGAGGGCGAGGATGCCTTAAAGGACAAGGAAACCCCTGTGTTCATTCGGCGCCTTGTAGCGTCTCTCGGATTTTTGATAGTCCTTATGTATATTTCAATGGGTCATATGATGTGGGGACTGCCGCTTCCGTCTTTTTTGGCAGAAAACCATATCGCAATGGGGCTTGTTCAGCTTTTGCTTACCGCAATAATAATGGTGATAAATCAGAAATTCTTTATAAGCGGTTTTAAAAGCCTTTGGCATCGCGCGCCGAATATGGATGCGCTGGTGGCGCTCGGTTCCTCTGCGGCGTTTATTTACAGCACGTTTGTACTTTTTGCCATGACCGACGCCCAGACAAAGGGAAATACCGACGCCGTTATGGCTTATATGCACGAATTTTATTTTGAATCGGCGGCAATGATTCTTTCGCTTATTACTCTTGGAAAGATGCTTGAAGCGCACTCTAAGGGCAAGACCACCGACGCGCTTAAAGGGCTCATGAAGCTCTCTCCCAAAACCGCCATTGTCATAAGGGACGGGGAAGAGGTAAGCGTTTCGATAAATCAGGTGAAAAAGGGCGATATTTTTGCGGTGCGCCCGGGCGAGAGTATTCCGGTTGACGGAATTGTTTTGGAGGGTGGAAGTGCGGTGGACGAATCCGCTCTCACCGGCGAGAGTATTCCCTGCGACAAGACTGTGGGCGACAGCGTGTCGGCGGGAACCATTAACAAGTCGGGCTATATTCGCTGTGAAGCCACAAGAGTGGGGGAGGACACGACCCTTTCGCAGATAATTCAGATGGTAAGCGACGCCGCCTCCACAAAAGCCCCCATTGCAAAGGTTGCCGATAAGGTATCCGGCGTGTTCGTTCCCACTGTCATGGGTATTGCTCTTATTACTGTTTTTGTGTGGCTTATTACAGGCCAGACCTTCGGCTTTGCGCTGGCGCGCGGAATATCCGTGCTTGTCATAAGCTGTCCCTGCGCATTGGGGCTTGCAACCCCCGTGGCTATTATGGTAGGTAACGGAGTAGGCGCCAAGAACGGTATTCTCTTTAAGACTGCCGCAGCCCTTGAGGGTGCGGCGGGAGCTCGGATAGTCGCGCTTGACAAAACGGGAACAATAACCTGCGGCGAGCCTCGCGTTACCGATATTATCCCATGCGAAGGGTGCCTTGAAAATGAGCTTTTGGAGCTTGCTTATGCGCTTGAGCAAAAGAGCGAGCACCCCTTGGCAAGGGCTGTTAACATAATGGCAAAGGAAAAAAATATACAGGCGCTTGAGGTCTCGGATTTCAGGGCTTTGCCCGGAAACGGACTTGTCGCCCTTCTTGATGGAAATGAGCTTTGCGGCGGCAGTTTTGACTTTATTTGCACAAAAGCCAAGATACCGAGCGACATGCGGGAGCGCTCAAAGCAGCTTTCAAGTGAAGGGAAAACTCCTTTGTTCTTTGCGCGGGAGAATAAGCTTTTTGGCATTATTGCCGTTGCGGATACAATAAAAAAAGACAGTCCCATGGCAATTTCTCAGCTTCAAAACATGGGTATACGCGTTATTATGCTTACCGGAGACAATGAAAGGACTGCAAATGCAATAGGAAAGCAGGCGGGAGTTGACGAGGTAATTGCCGGCGTGCTTCCCGAGGGCAAGGAGAGGGCAATAAGAGAGCTTAAACAAAAGGGCAAGGTTATAATGACCGGTGACGGTATCAACGACGCTCCGGCGCTCGTTTCGGCAGACGTGGGTATTGCTATAGGCGCCGGCACGGATATTGCAATAGACGCGGCGGATATCGTGCTTATGAAGAGCAGACTTACAGACCTGCCCGCCGCCATACGGCTTAGCCGCGCAACTCTTAGAAATATTCACGAGAATCTGTTTTGGGCTTTTATTTATAACGTTGTGGGTATTCCCATTGCGGCGGGAGCTTTTATATCGGTATTCGGATGGCAGCTCAGCCCTATGTTTGCCGCCGCGGCAATGAGCCTTTCAAGCTTTTGCGTTGTCACAAACGCGCTGAGGCTGAATTTATTCAAAATATACTCTGCAGAAAAAGATCGCAAGATCAAAAATAAAATAAAAAACACGAAAAAGGAGCAAAATATTATGACAAAGACACTTAAAATCGAAGGAATGATGTGCGCGCACTGCGAGGCGAGAGTTAAAAAGGCGCTCGAGGCAATTGACGGAGTAGAGACAGCCGAGGTCAGCCACGAAAAGGGCAATGCGGTGGTGACTCTTACCAAGGATGTAAGCTCGGATATTCTCAAAAAAGCGGTCGAAGAACAGGATTACAAGGTTACAGACGTTAAATAAAGCGCCGACTTTTCGGTCAAAATTTTCCCCCAGAGAGGGAAAGCAAAAAACTCAGCCCGACGTATCATTTTGAAAAAAATGTACGTCGGGCGGTTTTAATGTTCAATAAGAAATATTTCGCTTTTGGAAATTTTAGCACTCATACGCTTGAGTGGAAGGTGCGCATTATTACCTCTCTTTGCTGTTCTCTTGAAAGCTTGCAGAAGTTTACGGCGTAGCCCGAGACCCTTATTGTCAGATTGGGGTAGTTTTCGGGATGCTCATACGCCAGAAGAAGAGTCTCTCTGTTAAGCACGTTTACATTCAGATGATGAGCGTTACTGCCGAAATATCCGTCAAGGATGTTTACAAGGTTTTCTGTTCTTTCGCTTTCGGAATGTCCGAGCGCGTCCGGAATAATAGAGAAGGTATTTGAAATGCCGTCCATTGCAGCCGAATACGGGAGCTTTGACACGGAATTCAGCGAAGCAAGTGCGCCGTTTGTCTCTCTGTTGTGCATCGGATTGGCGCCCGGAGCGAAGGGCTCGCCCGCTTTTCGTCCGTCGGGAGTGGAGCCGGTCTTCTTTCCGTATACGACATTCGAGGTTATGGTGAGCACAGAAAGAGTGTGAGTGGCGCCTCTGTAGGCGGGCGTTTTCTTAAGCTCTCCTATGACCTGACGTAGGAGATTTTCGGCAATCTCGTCAACTCTGTCATCGTCATTTCCGTATTTCGGGAAATCTCCGACAGTTTCAAAGTCGACAATAAAGCCGTTTTCATCTCTTACAGGCTTGACGGTGGCGTATTTTATTGCGGAAAGCGAATCGGTTATAACCGAAAGTCCGGCAACTCCGAACGCCATAAGACGTTCGACGTCGGTATCGTGAAGCGCCATTTGAGTTTTTTCGTAGGCGTATTTGTCGTGCATATAATGAATGCAGTTCATGGTGTTGACATACAAAGAGCACAGCCAACTAAGATACCTGTCAAATCTCTCCTTTACCTTTTCATAGTCGAGCACCCCGTCGGTCATCGGCTTTTCCAAGGGTCCGATATAGGTCCTTGACATATTGTCGTATCCGCCGTTTATTGCGATAAGAAGCAGCTTTGCAAGGTTGGTTCTTGCACCGAAAAACTGCATCTGCTTTCCGACCTTCATTGCCGAAACACAGCAGGCTATAGCATAATCGTCGCCGTATGTCACTCTCATAAGGTCGTCGTTTTCATACTGAATGGCGTCGGTATCCATAGACAGCTTTGCACAAAAACGCTTGAAGCCTTCGGGCAGACGTGCGCTCCAAAGAACGGTGAGATTAGGCTCGGGCGACGTACCTAAAGTGTATAAGGTATTGAGTATTCTGAATGAGCTTTTTGTTACAAGGGTGCGGTGATTTTCGCACATCCCGCCGACGCTTTCCGTAATCCACATGGGGTCGCCTCCGAAAAGCTCGTTGTACTCGGGGGTACGAAGATGTCTTGCGGCGCGAAGCTTTATCACAAGCTGGTCTATAAGCTCTTGGGCGCCCTCCTCGTCAAGAATTCCGCGCTTCATATCTCTTTCGATATATATGTCAAAGAAGGTCGAGCATCTTCCAAAGGACATTGCCGCGCCGTTTTGCTCCTTGTTTGCGGCAAGATATCCGAAATATGTCCACTGTATCGCCTCTTTTGCAGATGAGGCGGGGCGGCTTATATCGCAGTTGTAAATTTGAGCCATCTTTTTCAGCTTGTCTAAAAAGTCAATCTGACTGTAAAGCTCTTCGAGCAGCTTTATATTGTCAGAGGTCATAAGGCGCTCTCCGACTTTTGCTTTGTCCTTTTTCTTCTCCTGAATGAGAAGGTCTACGCCGTAAAGCGCTATTCTGCGGTAATCGCCGATTATACGCCCTCTGCCGTACGCATCGGGAAGACCGGTGAGAAGCGCGCAGTGCCTTGCCTTCTTCATTTCATCGGTGTATACTCTGAAAACCCCGTCATTATGCGTTGTGCGGTAACGAAAGTACTCTTCGATTTTGTCGGACAGCTTGTATCCGTACGCTTCGCAGGCGGCGCGAACCATTCTTATTCCTCCGAAGGGGTTCACTCCGCGCTTTAGCGGCTCGTCTGTTTGAAGCCCGACTATAAGCTCATTGTCCTTGTCGATATATCCGGCGTCATAATTGCACAGTGAAGAAACCGTGGTAGTGTCAATCGAAAGCACGCCGCCTCTTTCTCTTTCAAGGCGCTGCAGCTCGCAAAGCTTGGCGTTAAGCGTCTTTGTGCGCTCGGTTGCGCCAGACAGAAAGTCGGCGTTTCCGGTGTAAGGCGTGTAGTTTTTAACGATAAAGTCGCGCACGTTTATATGCTGTCTCCAGTCTCCGTCTGCAAAGTCTTCCCATTCCGTGAAATTCATAGATTTGTCTTCCTTTCCTAAGTAAAAAAACAGAGCATCTCCAAAACCTTGGAAGATGCCCAGACGGTCGGCAATGACAGAACATTTTCTGCCGCCTCGGCACACTGTGTTGCTTCACATTCCGCCAGCACCGGGGCTTTATTTATTCTCTGTTTTTATATTTGAGTGACTATATTATAAAACATTATTTTTCTTTTGTCAACATTATTTTATAAGAGTTTAAAAATATTTTCCCGCAGTATTTTGCCCCTCGGACTATATTTTTCTTATGTCATACGCGAGCTTTTTTAAATAGTCGTCAGAAAGCATATTAAGAAGCTCCTCGGGAGCAAGCTTTTTTTCTTTTGCGGCGGGAAGCAGCTGTTCCGCGACCATTTTGCGAAGGCTTGTAAGCAGTGTTTTTTCCGCCCAATAATCATATTTTGTGCGGGGAGAGAGCTTTTCAAGCTTTTTCGTTTTGATATAAAGCTCCAGCCCGTCAAGCGCGTCGTGCCATATATCTACAAACGCATAGTCGAAATTTTCCTTTGCCGCAAAATTTTCGGCGTAGGTAAAAGCGTCGCTTTGAATAATGTTTATTTTATCCTTATATTCAAATTCGGGCAGTATATATTCTTTAAAAAGAGAAATAATATCGGGCTCCCGCTCGATAACGGTAATACTGTAGACATCTTCCTTTAAAGACGCCATGTAGGCAAAGTATCCCATGCCGAGCCCGTAAGTCAGCACTCTTCCTTTTGCGCGCTCTATCGGTCCCTTCATGGTATTAATCTCATTCGGGGTTATTGTCATCCATTCTCTTCCCCCTTCAAGCACGGCGGGGAAAACAAAGGGAATATCGAAAAAGCCGACCTGCGGTATCTCGTAAATACCATCCCTTAATATATCGTCATAAATAAACCCCTCATAAGGCTCAAACACCTCGTACCTTAGCTCCCAGCTTCCTTTTTTTATTTCGGGGAGCTTTATGTTCTTATAATAGGAATTGTTTTTATATTCGTCGGGGCAAAGTCTTTTTACCGACCCTTCCATATACCGCCTTTCAAGTATTCTGTCCTCCTTGCTTTTTTCGCCGTCAAGACCGAACGCCGCGGAAAGAGCGGCGCCGAAAGCAATCTCGGGGTCGCACTCCTCGTTTAAAAGGCTGTCCATGAGACTTTTGTTTATAAGACGCGGCTCATTTTGAAGGTAGGCGGCGGTATATTCAAGAAATCTCTCGTTCATATTCAAAATATTTATTATCTGCTCTAAATATTCGCCCTCGTAATCTGCCGCTTTTTTTGCCACTTGAAATATTCCTCGCTTTGTTAACCTATGTACTAAGTATATTAAGTATATAACATAAAAAAGACAAAATCAATAACCAAATCACAAGTAATGCAAAAAATACATATTAACATGTTTTTCACAAATTATTGACATAATCGAATATACATGTTATAATATATATGTCAAGAGAATATACTGCGCTGTCAACAGGCAGTATTTTTCAGTATCTTTAATATTAAGGAAAAGTTAACAGCCCGCATTTTTGCCTATATTGCCGCCGGTCTGTTCGCATGAGGCTTTTTTCTTTGCACCGTATCGGTAGTATCGCGCGGACTGTTTATCGTATAAGTGAAAGGATTTTTCATGAAAATAAAAAGTAAGAATCGGCCTTCGAGAAAATCTCTGCTTATAATTATCGATTTTATCATATTCGCCACGGTTTACTTGGGAATGGCGTTCTGCTATGTGCTGGGCGGCAAGCAAATGACGAATTTCCAGATGATATCAATCCTTATTATGATAGTGTTTGCGTTTATTTTAAGGCTTGTACTCGGGGTTTATTCGGGTATATGGCGCTTTGCGAATTCGGCGGTATATCTGAAGCTCGTTATAGCCGACGGAGCCGCGACGGTTGCTTCGTATTTTGTGTCGTATTTAATTTACATGTTCTGCGTGTTCTTTAAAATGCCGTACATACCGGGCGAGCCGAATTTTCTCTTTTTCGCGTGCTATGCTTCAATTGCCCTGATTTTGACCTTGGGAAGCCGCTTCTCATATCAGGTAGTAAGCGCAATGTCAGACGGGAACGTCAGAGGCGATCCCGACGATTCGAGCAAAATAGGAGTAGCAATTGTGGGCGCGGGTCAGACCGGCTCGATGATTGCCTCCGAGCTGATGTATAAAAGCTCTTCACGCTACCGTCCGGTATGCTTTGTCGATAACGACCCCGATAAGGTGGGGAAAAAGCTGCTCGGAATAAAGGTTCTGCCGGCGGATGACGATATTATAAGCCGCTTAAAGTCTCTTCCCGTGCAGGAGGTGTTTATAGCACTCCACGAGCTCAGCTCCGAAAAGCTGAATGATTTGCACGAGCTATACGGACCTCATTTTAAAATTAAGCTTTACGATTTTCCGATAAGAGACGGCTCCGGTCCGTCCGATAAACGTGTGATCCGCGAGGTCAGAATAGAAGACCTTCTGCTTCGGGACACGCTTGATCTGTCCTCTCACATATCGTCTGATTTTTACAGAGATAAGGTGGTGCTTGTGACGGGCGGCGGAGGCTCTATCGGAAGTGAGATATGCCGTCAGGTCGCTCACTGCCATCCCAAACAGCTGATAATTCTTGACATATATGAGAACAACGCATATGAAATAGAACAGCATTTCTCCCGCAAATACGGAAATACGTTAAATTACGTGGTTGAAATCGCCTCGGTGCGCGACAGAGAACGTCTGGATGCAATATTTGCGCATTATAAGCCGGATATAGTTTTCCACGCCGCGGCGCACAAGCATGTGCCTCTTATGGAGCACAGCAGCTGTGAGGCGATAAAAAACAATATTCTCGGAACCTACAATACGGCGGATATGGCGGAAAAGCACGGCGCTTCGAAATTCGTGCTTATATCCACCGATAAAGCGGTCAATCCCACAAACATTATGGGCGCCTCAAAGCGCATGTGCGAAATGATTGTTCAATGCCGCAACGACAGCAAAACCGCTTTTTCCGCGGTGCGCTTCGGAAACGTACTCGGCTCAAACGGCTCGGTTATACCTCTGTTTAAAAAGCAGATAGCGCGCGGCGGTCCGATAACCATTACCGACAAGCGCATAATCAGGTACTTTATGACTATTCCCGAAGCGAGCCAGCTTGTGCTTCAAGCGGGCGCCATGGCAAAAAAAGGAGAGCTTTTTGTTCTCAACATGGGCAAGCCGGTGAAAATACTCGATCTTGCGGAAAACATGATAAAGCTTTCGGGACTAACTCCCTATATCGATATCGACATTGTCGAAATAGGACTCAGACCGGGTGAAAAGCTGTACGAGGAGCTTCTGATGCAGAGCGAAACGCTCAGCGCCACCGACAATAATCTTATATTCATTGAAAAGGACACGCCCTTCTCAAGAGCAGAGATAGACAATAAGCTCGCGCTCTTAAAAAGCGCTCTTGAAGAATGTGCGGGCGGCTTTGCCCCCGAAAAAATCAAAGCCGCAATGCATGAGGTGGTCTCTACCTACAAAGAGCCGGACGAGGTGAACCTCAAAGCGGAAGAGGCGGTCGAAATGAAGCAAACAAACAGTCAGCCCACCTCGGCTTTCAGCTATGATGCGGTATAGGCTTGCCGTTTTAATGCTTGAAAGGGACATTTAATAATTTAAAATCAGAGAATTACATTTTATGAACAAACATATTTTTAAAGCTTCAATGTGGCGTTCTGTCAAATACGGCATATACTCGCTGTTTCTTGCCTTTGCGGTATGCTTTATTGCCGGAGTTGACGAGAAATACGCGCTTGCTTTTTCGATTTGCCTTACCCTGCTCCTTCTTCTCATACTGCCTGTAGTGTATATGATTTGGGAAAAAGTATTGGATGACAAAATAAAGATACTGAAGGCGGAATTCGGAGAAGAAAATCCGATAAGAAACGTCACCGTTTTGGGCAGGGACAAAAAGAGCAGAAAAAAATACCGCTGTCTTATGGGTATCGGCAAGAATCGTCTGCTTGCGATAAGGCGCTCGGGAAAGCACCATGATATTATCAGACTTGAAAAGACCGCGCACAAGGACATTGTGCTTTACGGAGAATGGTTTATAATAAGATTCAAGGATGAAAAAAGAGCGGCTTTTATATTCAAATGCAAACAGCGCTTCAGAATACTCGGGGAATTTGTAATGTCGGGATGGAACGTTGCGGGAATGGACGACGCGCCCGACAATTAAGATATAATAACAAACAAATAAACCCACCCCAAAGTCAAGACCTTGACTTTGGGGTGGGCCTTTGCTATGAAATATTTTGCGCTTATTTGCACTTGTAAACGTGCAGCTGATAGATGCGGCAGTGGTCGTCTCTTTCGGTTTCGGCGGGCTTTGTGATGTAAAGGCGGATATATCTTGCCTTTACGGGGGTAAATTCACGGAGCGTCAGATTTGCTCTGTTGTCCTTTACCTCGTCCGCGTTTTTCCACTCATCCTTCTCGCTTTGCTTGTATTGAAGCGCAAAGTCTGAGGTGATGTAGTGGCGGCTTTCCATGCCCGCGTGAGCTACAAGCCACTTGTAAATCGAAACGGTCTTTCCAAGGTCAACCTCAAGCCAACATTCGCCTTTTTCGTTTGCGGGAGCGCACCACTTTGTGAAATTGGCTCCGTCAAGCGCCTTGTCGCCCGATTCGCTTTCATTCATCTCGGCGCTCGCGGTGCAGGGCTTCTTGTAAACGACGTTTTCGCCGAAGCTTTCATAAACGGCTCTCAGGCTTACGTCCTTGTTGCCCATTTCGACAAGCGCTTCCGAACCGGATTTCCAGACTATCTCGGCGTCTCCCTCAAAGCTCTTGAAAACTCCGCTCTCGTTTATTTCGGGAGCGCGAACCACAACTCGGCTTCCCTCGTGATAACTGCCCGAACCGAGCATTTTCACGGCGTTTAGCTTGTGGAAGGGTGTGTTTATCGGAGTCACCTTGTCGTAAATCGGAGCGCATTCCTTTACGTCGCATCCGTCAAAGGCGGTTATGGCAAATAGTATAATGTCATTGTCGTCGGGCAGGGTCAGCTCGGCGGCGCCGTTTGTCTCTATAACGTACTTAAAGACGTTTGCAAACATGTAAAGGCGGTTGCCGTCCTTGTCGTGGGTGTGGGTGTAGTTTATTGCAATGGTATCTCTCTTTATAAAGGCGGTGTCTCCTCTTGCGACAAGATCCCATGCGCCCACATTTTCAAAGGCGTCCTGAATGCCGAGCGTTACCTTTTTTCTTCCCAGCTTGAAGGAGGCCTCGGTATCGCCTCTTGTGCTTGCCGCAAGAATGGCGATTTTCTTTGTGCCTTCGGGAAGCTTTATTGTCTGCGCGGCGCATACAAGGGCGTTGTTTGTTCCCTTGTCTCCAAGGACAAAATCAATTCCTCCGCAGCTTACATTCTTTTCAAAGAGTTCTTCGGGGATTGAAATGCCCTTTGCCAAGTCGACAGCTTCTCTGTCATTGTCGGGAGTTGTAACTCTCTTATTAAAGGGAAGGGCAAGCGGAACGCAGCTTGAGGGGGCAAGCTCTTTGTTGTCAAGCTTTATTGCAAAGGTCTTTACGCTGTAGGGGGTCATGTCGAAGGTGAGGGAGTTGTCGTCAAAGGTGACAGCCTTGTCTCCTTCCTCATAGCCGTTTGTTTCAAGGGCGCAAAGCACCTTTCCGGCAAGGGTGAGCTTGATATTGTGAATTGTCTTTCCGCTTGTTTCCTGAACGCGGACTATAAGTCTTTCTCCCTTTTCCTCCTGCTTGACGGCTCTTATTATAACCTCGTCGCAGCTTACCGATACAAAGGAAAGCGAAGAGCCTTCTCCCTCGTGCTTTGATACCTCAAAGGCAAAGAGGGGCTGGTTTAGAGCGGCAGCCTCCGCCGCAACGCAGTCTCTTGTGTTGGCATGGGAGGTTACGGCAAATTTGAAGAGGTTCTTGCCGTGGTCCTGCCAGTCCTGAGCCGACTGATTCATGAACGCGCCCTTCGGCGTGTGGATGAGGGTGAGGCGCAGGGTGTTGTTGTTTGGCTTTTCCATGCCGTACTTGCAGTCGTTAAGCACTGCCGCGCCGAACGCGCCGCTAATATCGGTAAGGTCTGCCCACTGATGTACGCAGTGCTGGAAATAAGGGAATGAGGTGGTGTTCTCGCCTTCCTCGGCGCCGAGTCCGAGGTCGAATACTGCCTTTTCGTTTGTGGCGGTGAAGGGGCATGCCGCGGAAAGCAGTGAAGAGCGCTCATGCCAATCGACATCGTTTTCAACGTCAACGCGGTTTGAGAGATAGGAGAGGCTGATCGTCTGTTTGTACATGCTCGCGCCCTCTTTTCTTGTCACCGCGAGCGAGACAAGCGCCGGACCGTTCTCCACAACCTCAACCGAGCAGAGCCCGTTTATATCCTTAAAGGGCAGCTTTGTATCGTCGTACTTAATTTCCCATGAGGGCCAAACGGTGTTGTTGTCCTCTCTTATTCCGAGGGTCATCGGAGAGCTGAGAATTTCTTTTTGAAGCTTTTTGTCAAATATGCTCTCAATATATGCGTTGCCGTTAAGGCTTACCTTGTATCTTGCGTTTTCAAGAGTGTTCAGCGAGACCGAAAGACCTGTGCAAAGCTCGCAGGGCTTTTCGGCGGGGCGGATATTGAAAACGGTAAAGCTTACGGGCGCCACGGTGGCGGCAAATTTTATAACCTTTTTGCCGTCAAGCTTTGAAAGCTGAGAGGGGATCTCGTTGCCGCACTCGTCGTAAACTCTGGCGCACGCGCATCCCTTGGGAAGGAAGGCTGTGGCAATATCGGTTCTGTATACCGAAACGGGGTTGTATACCACGACCGGAGTGCCCGAAACGTTTGTGCAAAGCCTTGAAGAAACAGCCGCCACGCTTCCCTTAAGCTCATCGGCAAGTATATTTTGAGCGATAACATAATCGTTGTGAGTAAAGCCGTAGGCGTTTAAAATCGAGGTTCCGGGGAGATCGTCGTGGAACTGATGCCACAAGAAGGTCTTCCATGCAATTTCAAGGCGCTCCTTCGGATATTTCGCGCATCCAAGCCATTTTGCCATGCAGGCGGCGCGCTCGCAAGAGTCGGCAAGCAGCTCGGACTTTCTGTTCCATCTCTTTGATATTGTGTGTGAGGTGAGTGCGCCGTAGCCGTGAGGAATAAGCAGATTTCCCTTGTACTCGGGTAGGTTCGCTATCTCCTCGGGCGTCAGATCGTTAAAGATGTCGTCGGTTGAGCCTGCCACGACCTCAAACGCCTTGTCGGGAGAGTTTGCCTCAATAGCGTCATTGACGTACTTTACCGATTCCTCGGAGGGAGAGCCGCCGTAGTCGCCCGTTCCGTAATACATCATGCGCACCGGCACACCGGTGTACTTTTCGTTGTGCTCGATTTCTTTTAAATATTCTTCACGCTCGTGAATCGGGCGCTTTTGTTCGTCGTGCTCAAAGTGAAGAGTGTAGTTTCCGCCGAGGAATGAGGCGATAACATAGTTGCCGTCGGGTCCGACCCATTTGCCGAGGTCCATGCGGGGAACTCCCTTTTCGGGCATGGGCTTTCTTGCGCTCTTGTCCTCGTTGTATATCGGAGAGCCGACTCCCCAGACAAGCTTTTGAGTCGAGAAGCCGTTAAGTCCCATGTGAGCGGCAATTGAGGGAAGAGAAAAGCGGAACCCGAAGCAGTCGGTAAGGAATATATCACTGCTTTTTTTGCCGAATTCCTTCTCAAAATAGCCGTTGCCGAGCAGAATTTGACGCATGTAAGCTTCTGAGGAGGGAACGTTGGCGTCGCAAGCGTCCCACTGGCTTCCGGCGACGTTCCATCTGCCCTCTGCAATATACTCCTTGAGTTTTTCATAAAGATCGGGATAGTATTCCTTTGCAAGCTTATAACGGAAAGCGCCCTCAAAATTCATGCGGTAATGAGGGTATTTTTCGAAAAGCTCGAAGTTTTGCTCAAGCGTGTTTTTCACACAGTCTCTTATGGTGTCCTGAATAGTCCAGTTCCATTGGGTATCAAGATGAGCGTTTGATACCGCGTAGAGTTTTTTCTTTTTAGCCATATTGCCAAACCTTTTCTCTTGCTTATGCAAAAGCGCCTTTCTTTCAGTATAAAACAGCTGTATTTTGCTACTTTATAATAAGTCAATGTTATTGTACAATAAAAAATAAAATTGTCAAGAGGTTATTTAAAAATTATAACTTTTCTATTAAAATCGTTGATTTTCTATAAAAATCACTCTTTGCGGAGCGTAAAAGGGATATTTGCTCTCAAAACGGGCGGTAAGGTCTTATGCGGTACTGTTGACAAGCTGCAAAAAATGATTTAAAATAGTAATAAATACACCAAAGGAATAAGTGAAAATGGATAAAAAATTATACGTATGCGTTTACGGTGCGGCGGGCGCGGATATAGACAGGGTCTTTATCGACGAGTCGGAAACGTTGGGCTTTGAAATGGCAAAAAGAAACATGGGACTTATCTTCGGGGGAGGAGCCACCGGAGTTATGGGCGCGGTTGCAAGAGGAATGAAAAAGGGAAACGGCGCCATTGTCGGAATTGCACCCTCGTTTTTTGACACGGATGGCGTGCTTTACCGCGAGTGCTGTGAGTTCATATATCCGAAGGATATGAGAGAGCGCAAAAAGATGCTTGAAGAGAGGGCAGACTGCTTTATCGCGTGTCCGGGAGGAATCGGAACGCTTGACGAATTTTTCGAAATACTCACCCTAAAACAGCTCGGGCGGCATGACAAAAAGATAGTTCTGCTTGACGTTGACGGCTATTTTGACCCGCTTGTCAAGCTGCTTTGCGGTATTGTGGAAAGGCGCTTTGCCGCAGAGAATATATTCTCGCTTTTTAAGGTCTGCAAGGGAGCGCTTGAGGCGCTTGACTATATAGAAGGCTGAGTTTGCCTGTTAAAAATTCGCCCTTATCGGCATTTCGGGTCTTTAACATATTTGTTTTGCGTGAATACAATAGAAAGGAACGGTGCATTCCTTTTATCTGTTAAAATTTATGCGCATGTACAATATTTAAGGACCTTTACAATGAATAATACCATTTTTTCTGCGGTTTGCATCGCCGTTCCTTTTGCCGGCACCACGCTTGGCGCGCTTACCGTATTTTTTCTCGGAAGAGAGCCCTCAACCTCCCTGCAAAAATTCCTTTTGGGCTTTGCCTCGGGCGTTATGGTTGCGGCTTCGGTGTGGTCACTGCTGATACCTGCCCTTGAAATGGCAAAAAATCAGGGAGTAGCGCTCACATGGCTCCCCGCCTCTGTCGGCTTTATTGTCGGAATGCTTTTTCTAATGGCAACCGACGCTCTTATTCCTCACTTTGACAGCGAAACGATAAGCCGAAACTGTACAAGTCACAAACAAAAACGGTCGGCGAAAATGTTTTTTGCGGTGACGCTTCATAACATTCCCGAGGGAATGGCTGTGGGCGTTGTGCTTGCGGGCTACCTTGCCGGTAAAGGAGAGGTGGAAATGGCGGGAGTCATGGCGCTTGCCATGGGAGTGGCGATACAGAATTTTCCTGAAGGCGCCATTGTCTCAATGCCGGGAGCGCTGTCCGGTCAGACGAGAGGGCGTGCGTTTTTTTATGCCTTTCTTTCGGGAGCTGTCGAACCGGTTTTTGCACTTCTCACTCTTGCGCTTACCGCAATAATATATCCGGTGCTTCCGTATTTTTTAGCCTTTGCGGCGGGAGCCATGATTTATGTGGTGGTTGAGGAGCTTATTCCCGAGGCGCACGAAGGAAAGGGCAGCCGCTATGCAAATTTCGGCGTGGCGACGGGCTTTGCGCTTATGATGCTGCTTGACGTGGCGCTCTCATAAAAAAACTATATAAAAGCAAAAAATACGGCGCTTTTTGCCCAAGAGCATAAAAAACCGGAAGAAATATAACCTCTTCCGGCTTTTTTTATGCTCTTATATGTCGCTGTCGCGTTATGATTTGCGCAAAAAAGTCCGCGGCGCAATAAGCCTAAAATACTTTATGGCATATCAGCCGATAACAAGGCTCATGCGCAAGCCGTCCTTCAGCTCTTTTTCCGCTTCCTTTACCGCCTGTCTTTCATCCCAGAAGTATTTTGTGCCCTTTATTTCCTGATACTGCTCATGTCCCTTGCCGATAAGCAGTATAATATCGCCTTTTTGCGCGTTCTTCATGGCGTATTTTATGGCTTCCTTTCTGTCGTCTATGATGATATATTTTCCGCCGCTCTTGTTGATTCCTGCGATAATATCGTTATTTATCGACTCAAGCTCTTCCCATCTGGGATTGTCCTCCGTTAAGATTATGAGATCAGACCACTTTCCCGCTATCTCGCCCATGTCGTACCTTCTTGCCTTGGCGCGGTTTCCGCCGCCGCCGAAGATGCTTATAAGTCTTTTGGGGTGATATTCCGAAACGGTTGCCATAAGATTGTTCATCTCATCCTCATTGTGCGCGTAATCGACGATGAGCTTATAGGTCTCGTTTCCGCTTACAAGCTCCATTCTGCCGGTTACCGATATACAGCTCAGCGCATTTTTCATTTCGGGGGCCGATATCCCGAGCTCATAGGCTATTGTTATGGCGCACAGGCTGTTATAAACGGAAAATCTTCCGGGAATCGACACTCTGAATTTTCCGGAAAGCTTTCCGGAAAGCTCAAAGCCCATTCCGAAATAATTATCCTCCATGATAAAATCGATATTTGAGGCCTTGATATCAACATCCGAGCTGTTTATTCCGAACTTTATAATATCGCAGGTGTGTCCCTTTATAACGTCCTGCCATCTTGAAGCGTCCGCGTTTATTATGCCTGTTTTGCATTTTTTGAAAAGCAGGCTCTTGCAGTACAGGTATTCTTCGAAATTTTCATGCTCGTTGGGGCCTATATGCTCGGGCGAAATATTGGTGAAAACGCCGTAGTCGAATGTAAATCCGTCCACTCTGTTCATTTTCAGACCCTGAGAGGAGACCTCCATTACCGCGTATTTACAGCCGCTGTCGACCATTTCCCGAAACATTTTCTGTATTTCGTAGCTCTCGGGGGTAGTATTGTGCAGCTCAATCCGCTTTTCCCCTATCAGGGCGCAAATTGTTCCGATAAGCCCTACCTTGTTTCCCGCTTTTTCGAGTATCGCTTTGAGCATATATGTAGTCGAGGTTTTTCCTGCGGTTCCGGTGACGCCTACTGTTGTAAGCTCTTTTGCGGGGTGATTAAAGTAAACGGCGGACAGCATCGCAAGCGCCTGCTTTGAGGATTTTACTTTAATGACCGTGACGTCCTCTTTAACCTCCACGTCCTTTTCGACTACAATGACCCTTGCGCCCTTTTTGACGGTGTCGGGGATAAAGGCGTGAGAATCGGAGACGGTTCCTGTTCTTGCGACAAACAGATCTCCTTCCTCCACCTTTCTTGAATCGTATTTTATGTCCGCAATCTCAATACCGTCTGTTTTTCCCTTTATCAGCTCATATTCAATATTTGCCAAAAGGTCGTTAAGACTTGTTATTCGCTTGCTGTTCTTGTTTATAATATGCGATACGTCGATTTCGGATTCAAATACCGTTTGCGCCGGACCCTTCATAAACATTCCGTCGCTTTCGTCCCAGTTTGTCTCAAGCATTCCGCCGATTTGTTCGACAAATACGTGGCGCTTACATCTGTTTGTCAAAACCGCCGCGACTGTTGCGCTGCAGCATCCGGTTCCGCATCCGATGGTTTCGCCGGTGCCTCTTTCCCATTCTCTTATCTTTATTCGGTTTTCGCTTATAACCTGAGCAAAGGTGACGTTTGTTTTATTTGGGAATATGTCGGTTCTGTATTCTATCGATTTTCCGTATTTTTCAAGGTCGATATCCGAAACGTCGTCGACAAATATCACGCAGTGGGGATTTCCCCAGGAAAGCGCCGTGACTTTAAATTCCTTGTCGAGAATTTTTATCGGCTGTTCGATAAATTCACGCAAGGTTGTATTTACCGGTATTTTATTTGTATCAAGCACCGGTGTGCCGATATTTGCCTCGATATTGACAACCTTGCCGCCCTCGACAAACAGTCTGACCTTCTGCATACCGCCGAGCGTTTCAATGCAAAGCTCCGTTTTGTCGGTCAGGGCGTGCTCATATACGTACTTGCTCATGCTTCTGAGTGCATTTCCGCACATTTCCCCCTCTGTACCGTCCGGATTGAACATTCTCATTCGAAAATCGCCTTTGCTTGAAGGGCAGATAAGAACTATCCCGTCAGAGCCGACTCCGAAATGTCTGTCGCTTATGTACCGTGCAAGCTCGCTTAAATTGTCTACCTTTTGATTTATGGCGTCGATATACACATAGTCGTTTCCGTATGCGTGCATTTTTGTGAACTTCATATACTTGTCTCTCCCTTTCGTTTCTTATTTCAAAGCCCTGTCAAGATCGGCAATGATGTCGTCGACGTCTTCAATGCCCACCGAGAGTCTGAGCAGTGTGTCGGTTATACCCAGCGCCTCTCTGACCTCTTCGAGTATTTCCTTGTGAGTTCTGGTAACCGGGTGGGTAATGAGCGACTCCACGCCTCCGAGGCTCTCCGCAAAGGTGATAAGTCTGAGTCGGTTAAGAATATTGTTTACCGTCTGTGTGCTGTCCACCTTAAAGGAAATCATTCCGCCAAAGCCGGTGGTTTGCTTTTTGGTCACCTCATAATCCTTGTGGTCCTCAAAGCCCACAAAGTAGACCTTTTCGACCTTCGGGTTGCCGCGAAGCCAGTTTGCCACCTTTATTGCGTTTTCGTTGTGGCGCTGCATTCTAAGCGCCAAGGTTTTAAGCCCCCGCAGTACCACCCATGAGTCCATGGGTCCGAGCCCCGCTCCGTTTATGTACATCTGTATTTCAAGCTTTTCTCCGATATCCCTGTCCTTAACTATCACAATGCCCGCCAAAACGTCGTTGTGCCCGCCGAGATACTTTGTGCCGCTGTGGAGAACGATATCCGCGCCGAAATCAAAGGGCTTTTGAAAATAAGGGGTTAAGAATGTGTTGTCAACCACGACAAGCGCGCCGATATCATGCCCTATGTCGGATATTTTTTGAATATCCGCCACCTTCATCATGGGATTTGTGGGCGTTTCGATAAAAATCATCTTTGTACTTGGTTTTATCGCTCTTTTCAGCGCCTCTATATCGGAAAGATTAACGCTGCAGCTTTCCACGCCGATGGGGGTCAGCACCTCGTTTATGCATCTGAACGTCCCGCCGTATATGTCGTCGGAATAAATAACGTGATCCGACGGGCGAAGCAGGGACATTACAAGAGATACCGCCGCCATACCCGAGTTTACCGCAAAAGCGCGGTTGCCGCCCTCAAGTATACACATTGTCCTTTCAAGCTCTTCTCTTGTTGGATTGATGCATCTTGCATAGTTATATCCCGACTTGTCCTCTATCGAGAAATGCTTAAAGGTAGCAGTCTGATAAATAGGGAAGCTGATAGCTCCGGTAAAGGGATCCGTTCCGGCGGCGCCATGTACTACCTTTGATTCGAATTTCAGATCTTCCTTCCTGTCGTTGTCCTTGTAATCATCGAATTTTTTCATGAAAACGCCTTTCCGCGTAGATATTCAAGCGAATATCCGCTCTAAAAAATTATCGGGTATCTCTTTTTAAAACAGTGTCGGGCACAAAAACAAAAGACAAATTGTTTTTATATGATAATTGTATATCATATTTTGCGTGCAGTCAAGAAAAATAATATTTCAAACAGTTAAAGTTTTTGTAAAAATCAACCTGCCGCCTGAAAGTGATTAATTCCCGACGTTCTTATTTTACCATACAGTTAATGTTCTGTCAACAATTTAGTATGCTTTATGAGCGTCAAATAAATTATTTAAAACTATTGACAAAAGAATTTTCAGGTAATATAATGCACATACGGATAACAGTTCTGCTCTCCGGTGCCGCGGGTGTGGCGTGACATTTTTTAAAGAGATGCGGTAAAAGAGCGCGTACCTCAAAAATATCAAGAGTTATGAGGCAGGCAGGGCGGTTTGCTCGCTTATATTGAGAGTGAGCAAGGGACACTCAATACAAAACGGGTTGTTGCTTTTGTCAAGAGTGAGAATTATTTGTCCGTCAAAGGTTAAAATATTGCCGCCTTCGCCCTTTCTGGCGGATATCAAGCTGTCTTTGTTTAGCGAAAAAAGAGAAAATACCGTGTCGGGTATCAAAAAATCGCCCTCGTATTCAATGCCCTGCAAGAGGGCGGTTGTCCTGCCGTTTTTTCTTTCATAAGAAAGATTTTTAATGTTTTCCGGCAAAATAAAGGTCATTTTGGAGCCCTCGGGCGAGATGTCAAGCGCTGCTTTGTATTTTTCGCCGCTCTCTTTTAAGGTAATTTCAGCTGTAAAGCTTTGCGCCCTTTCCTGATAGGCAAGATAATCGGTATCTCTTTTGCACCCGGTAAAAAATACAAGTGTTAATATAATGATTATTGCGGCGCTTCTTTGACTTATTTTGTTCACGGCAATTGCCTCCAGTCATATTTTTATTAATATATGCAAAGGCGCCCGTCAAAAAGTACATTAAAAAATGTGTGGCAAAAAACGCGTTAAGATTGAAAGAAAAACTCATATTTCGGGAACGCTTTTCGAAGCTTTAAAAAAACAATAAAAATATTCAAATTTCAAGAGAGTAAAAGATAATGACACAGCTGCTTAGAAAAATATTTATAAAGAACAAGGACAATATAACCGACCCTAAGGTGCGCAAGGCGCACGGGACTCTTTCCTCACTTGTGAGCGCCGTTTCCAATTTGCTTCTTGCTCTTTTAAAGCTTGCCGCCGGCGCGCTTTCCGGCTCGGTTTCAATCAGCGCGGACGGTCTTAACAATCTCTCCGACTCAATGTCGGGAGCGGTACTGCTTGTCGGGTTCGGATTTTCGGGGAAAAAGGCGGATACAGGTCATCCCCTCGGACACGGAAGGGTGGAATATTTAAGCGGGCTTGCGGTCTCCTTTCTCATTGTACTTATGGGATTTGAGCTTTTTAAAACCTCGCTTGTCGGGATATTCGAGGACATTTCACCCGAGTTTTCATGGCTTTCCTTCGGGGTGCTCTGCTTTTCTCTTGCCGTAAAGCTGTGGCTTTGGGCGTTTAACCGCAGGGTAGCAAGGCTTATTGACTCAAAAGCGCTGCTTGCGGGAGCCACGGACAGTCTTTTAGACTGCATTTCGACTCTTGCCGTGCTTTGCGGCGCGGCGCTTGCGTATTTTGCAAAAATCAATCTTGACGGTTATATCGGATGCGGCGTGGCGATTCTTATTGTCTGTGTGGGGCTTCGCTCGGCGAGCGAGACTATTTCCTCACTGCTTGGCAAGGCGCCCGACCGCGAAATTGCCGAGAAGCTTGAAAGTATAATTCTTTCGGGCGAGATAGTGAGCAAAATTCACGATCTTATAATTCACGAGTACGGTCCGGGCAGACTTTACGCCTCGGTTCATGCCGAGGTTCCGGCAAATATGAGTATTCTTGAGGTGCACGACTGTATCGACCGCCTTGAAATGAGAATCAAGTCCGAGCTTAATGTCGATATAACCATCCATCCCGACCCCGACCACGGCAAGGATCAGGAATACAATATGATTTTCGACCTTGTGCAGACTGTTTTGCGCGGGATAAACACACAGTATTTGTGCCATGATCTGCATGTCACTCATCCCGACGCCGAAAACCCGTCTTTAATAAAGGTTGTCTTTGACGTCGTCGTCCCTTCGGGGGATATGAAGCATTCAAAGGACATTGCCAATGAGATAAAGGAGCGCCTGTGCGCCGAAAATTGCAATATTGTTCCGCTGATTAAGATTGAAACAAAATATATGTAAGACAATCTTAATATTTGACGCGCAAAAAGTCGGGGGACGTTTTTATAACATCCCCCGAACGCATGTATAAATAGATACCGACGATATTTTTTTCAGGCAAGATTATTTTCGGAAAGCTGTGACAGCGCGTCTCTTAAACATTCGTTTTCCTTCTTTTCAAGGCTCGGATCGTCCTCGATTAAGGCTGTCGCCTCTGCAAAGGCAAGAGAGAGCATGTCGTTGTTATCGCAAAGAGAGGCAAACCGAAAGGAGAGCTTTCCGTGCTGTCTTTCACGCCCGAGGGCTGCGAAAAAGTCCCCGGGACCTCGTAAAGCCAAGTCTGCGCGGGCGATTTCAAAACCGTCGTTTGTTTTGCAGAAGGCGTCAAGGCGCTGTTTTACCTCCTCTTTTTCGCTGTCGCTTATGAGTATGCACCATGACTTTGCCTCTCCCCGTCCCACTCTGCCGCGCAGCTGGTGAAGCTGGGAAAGTCCGAAGCGTTCCGCGTTTTCAATTACCATTAAGGTACTGTTCGGAACGTTTACTCCGACCTCAATCACGGTTGTAGATATGAGCACGGATATTTTTCCCGCGGCAAAGTCGCTCATAATTTTGTCCTTTTCCCTGCCGCTCATTTTGCCGTGCAGATAGGCGAATTTTATTTCGGGAAAGCGCGCGGTAAAGTCGGTGTAGCAGTCAAAGACGCTTTTGAGCTTTAATTCTTCCTTTCTTGATATCACAGAGCCGTCAAGCGACATAAGGTCACAGTCCTCTTCCTCGTCTCCGCTGTTTTCAATGGCGGGGCATACGATATAGACCTGTTTTCCCTCGGAGCACTGCTTGCATATAAAGCCCTCAAGCCGCGTGCGGTAGCTCTCGTCGACAAGGAAGGTCGAAACCTTTTTGCGTCCGGGTGGAAGCTCGTCGATAATCGAAATATCTATGTCGGAAAGAAGCACAAGCGCGAGAGTGCGGGGAATGGGAGTTGCGGTCATTGCAAGGGTATGCGGGACAAAATGCGTCATTTCGCTTTTTTTATCCGAGAGCGCCGAGCGCTGGGCTATGCCGAAACGGTGCTGCTCGTCGGTGATAAACAGCCCGGGGTTACAAAATCTTACCCCTTCCGCAATAAGCGCGTGAGTTCCGATAATAAGCTGAGCCTCGCCCGAGGCGCATTTTTCATGGGCTTCTCTTTTTTTGGCGGCGCTCATACTGCCCACAAGCAGTTGACATTTTATTTCAAGCTTCTCAAAAAGAGCGCAAAGATCGCTGTAATGCTGTCTTGCAAGAATTTCGGTAGGCGCCATTATTGCGCACTGAAAGCCGCTTTTTATACAGATATATGCGGCAGATGCGGCGCAAATTGTTTTTCCGCTTCCCACATCTCCTTGAATGAGTCGGTGCATGGGAACGCTTTTTTTGAGATCCGCCGATATCTCGGTAATGACCCTTGTTTGCGCGGCGGTAAGCTTAAACGGGATAGTTTCGAAAAAGCGCTTCATGTCGGCGCGGGTGACAGAGAGCGGGAGCGCCTCCTTGGTGCTTATATTCTGCTTTGAGCGCACTATCTCGGCGCTAAAAAGGAAAAGCTCCTCGAACATGAAATATTCTCTTGCTTTTGCAAGCGACTCGATGTTTTTAGGGCGGTGAATGCTGTAAAGCGCCTCGGCATAGCTGCAAATATTCGCCCTGTTTCGTATTTTTTCGGGAATAGGATCAAGCGGCACCCCGTCAAGCGCGGCAAGGGCGGTGCCGATAATATTCTGCATAACCTTTTGCGAAATTCCGCTTGTCAGGGGATAAATCGGATAAAAATCGCAAAGCGGGCGCACGCCGCCAAGCGGTTCGTAATCAGGAGAGCTAAGCTGCCACGTCGAGCGGAAACGCTCGACCTTACCGAAAAATCTGAAAACGTCCCCGACGTTAAATACCGATTTTAAATATCCCTGATTGAAAAAGGTAACAGTACAGCTTCCACTCTCGTCGAAAACGGTGAATTTGGTAAGCGTTTTTCGGTTTTTCAGAAGCGCGGTCTGCGGCGTACTTCCGACGCTTAAAACAAGCGCGCACTTTTCTCCGGACAGCGCCGCCTCGCACAAGGTTTTGACGTCTTTGCGGTTCTGATATGCTCTTGGAAAATGATGCAAAAGATCGTATACGCTGTTTATACCCAGCGTTTTAAGGGCGGCGGCTTTAGCGGGTCCGACCCCTGCCACAGCGCTTACCGGCGAGCTGAAATAAAGCGGCATTTTTAAAAAATCCTCTTCCTTTTTGTCTGTTTTTTTATATTAACATACAAAAAAAAGTTTGTCAAGTGGTTGAATAAAATGCGCGTCTGTGATATATTATAATTGTTGAAAGCCATTTATAACAAGGCTGTATCCCGATGCTTGTGTGACTAAAAAACAATGAAGGTAAACACAATGAAGCTTGATGCTATATGCGCGGCGGTAAAGGAAGGCTGTGAAAAGCTTCCCGTTCTTTTTTGCGACTACTCGTTAAGTCACGAGATAAGGTGCAAAAAAGCGGGCAAGAAGCTCGCCGAGATGACAAGCAAGGGAACCTTTGAGGTGCCTGTTTGCTGCTTGATTTTGGCGGCGCTGATTCTTATGCTCACCGCAAAATGCTGCTTTTGTGCTTCAAAACTCATAAAAAAGTGCACGTGCGGCAATAAAAAGGGCAATAAATAATAAACAAAAATAAGAAAGACAGCCGCAGACGACGGTATTGTACGGCACGGCTGTCTTTTTATCGGGGAAAGAAAGGACAAAGACTATGGAAGAAGAAGCAAAAATAATAATCACCCGAGGGAAGGCGGACGACAACGCGGAATATGTTGACCTTATAAACTATGCGTTCGGCTTCAACGGCATGGAAAGCTCGTTTTATAAGCTGCTTCCGAAGCTGTTCGGCAAGGAGAGAAATCCGGCGGCAGATACATATTTTGTAAAAGATGAGAAGGGCAGACTGCTTGCCTGCGCGGGGCTTTTCCCGCTTAAAATGAGGGTCTGCGGAAAATGTTATAAGGCTTACGGAATAGGAAACGTCGCGGTTCACCCCGCAATGAGGGGAAAGGGATACATGAAGGCCGTTATGAAGGCGGCGACTGATTTTGCAATAAACGACGGTGCCATAATGCTTATTCTAAGCGGCAAGAGGACAAGATACGACCATTTCGGATTTGAAAAATGCGGAACCGACGCCTGCTATACTCTGACCTCAAAAACCCTTTTTGACAGAGACCCGAATTTTTCCCCCTCTCTTACAATAAAGGCGCTCACACCAGACGACGCCCTCTCTCTTGACAACATATACCGTCTTCATAGCTCGGAAAAAAGACATTTTAGCTTTGAGAGGAAACGTGAGGACCTTTATGATATACTTGTTTCATGGCAGAGCACGCCCTATGTGTTTTACGGCAATGAAGGCTTTGCGGGCTGGGCTGTGGTTAAGGGCAATGAGGTAAACGAGCTGGTTTTTGGCGACGTGAAGTATGCAAAGGATATGATATATCTGCTTATGCGCGGCAGAAATTATCTCTCGTTTCACCTTCCGGAGTGCGACGTACAGGCGGCAGATCTGCTGTGGTACTATGCGGAAACCGTGTACGTCGGAGCCGACCTGTGCTTTAATATATTAAACTACGAGAGGGCGCTTTCAGCCCTTATGGAGCTTAAATGCAGCTATGAGACGCTATCCGAGGGCGCGCTTGTTTTCGAGATTGACGGCTTTGCAAAAAAGGAAAGACTTGAAATTCGGGTGGAAAACGGGAAAAGCCGTGTGACAAAAACCGACGGGGAAGCGGATGTAAAGATAGGTCATCTTGAGGCCATGCAGCTTTTCTTTACGCACAAGGCCCCCCCGTCAAGGGAAAAAATAAAGAACCCCGCTCTTCGCGCCTGGTTCCCGCTTCCGATATACATATATTCGCCCGACAACGTGTAAAAACTACAAAATAAATATTAACGCACCGCGCAAAAAAGCTTTGCGCGGTGCAGAGTGTTTTTATAACTGAAAGCTATCAGTCGTCCTTTTTGGCGGGCTTTGCGTTGTTTATCGCCTTGGCATAATCCTTTGTCGAATTGGGAGAGGACAAGCCTTGCAGTTCGTCATAAAGCCACATGAATCCGCCCGTTATGTGAGTTCTGTTGCTCTTAAGCTTTGTGGATACCGACAGGGCGGCGTCTCTTCCGTCACCTGTGCCGCACCAGAAGCCGGGGATTATATCCATATCAAACTCCTTTGCCCAGTTTGCCCAGGTGTTCGGGGTATTGCCGCTTCCGCCGCTGTAGCATTGGAGATATATTCTGTCGACAATATCTCCGAGATTGTTTTTGAGCGATTTCCAGTAGTTTATATTGGTGTAGGGACAAAGGCTGACCTTTACGCCCATTTTGTCGCACATTTTGCCGAACGTGGTGGCGGAGGCGACGTCATAACAGCTCTCGTCGTCAAAGTTTACAGCGTCCGCTCCCGTAGCGTCGATAAGCGCCTTGAAGTTCTTGTAAAGCACGGTGTTCTCGCCGTCGCCGTCTTTTTCAATGAAGCTCTTAATCCCTTCAAAATCCGCTGTTCCCCATGCGCCGACGCTTAGCTCGATTCTCTTTATGGAGGAGCTTCCTTCTTTAAGGGTTGCCCAGGTCGCAACCGCGCTTTTTACGGTATTGTTATCAATAAGCTCGCCGTTTTTGCATACAGGTATGTCGTTGAGATTGAGCGTTCCGTCGCCGTTTACATGTACCGACCAGATAATCATAGTGTTAAAGCCCGACTGCTTAATGCGGGTTGCAACGGCTCTTCCTCCGGTCACAAAGGGACCTCCGCCGAATACTGCCGACACCCAGCCGTCATCCTCCTCGGTTGTATCGGGTGCAGCATCCGCGCCGCCGGTTGTTGTGGCGGCCAAGGTGGTGCCTTCTGTGACGTTTGAGCTTTGGCACGCGCTTGTAAGACAGAGTAAAAGCGCAAGCATTGCCGCAAGAATCAAAAGCGGTATTTTTTTGACTGTCATATTTTTTCTTTTTTCTCCTTTGCAATGAAACTTGAATGTATTACCATTAATATATTACTATAAAAAAGCGCAAATTGCAAGAGATTTTTTGCATTTGCGCCGCTTTGCCCGAGTTTAGTTGTTTTGTGCAAGGGCAAGCGTGATAAGACGGTCTATTATGTCGCTTATAGTCATTCCCGAGTGCATAAAGAGCCTTGGGAACATACTTATTGAGGTAAAGCCGGGAAGGGTGTTGATTTCGTTGAAAATAATTCTCTCCCCGACAAAAAAGTCAATCCTTGCAAGCCCGCGGCAGCCGAGCGTTTTGTATATTTCAAGGGCGTATTCTCTGACCTTGTCGGAGCTTTTTTCATCGATTCTTGCCGGTATATAGTAGCTTGCTCTGTCGTTTACATACTTTGTGTCATAATCGTAAAAATCACTTCCGGGGTCTATTTCGCCGCAAATCGAAGCCTGCGGCTCTTCGTTTCCCATAACGGCAACCTCAATTTCCGCGCCTCTGATATATTCCTCGACAAGTACCTTCTTGTCAAAAACGCATGCCTCGCTCAGCGCGTCCGCAAGCTCGTCTCCGCTTCGCACCTTGAAAACCCCGATAGAGGAGCCTGTTCTTGCCGGCTTTACGAACATCGGATATTCAAGACTCTCGCATTTTGCAATGAGATTTTTAATATCGCTTTTTATTTCCGTCCTTGTGGCAACCACCGCCTTTGCCATTGGAATATTGCAGGTTTGAAGAATTGTCTTTGTCGCCGCCTTGTCCATGCATATCGCGGAGGACTCACAGTCGGAGCCGACGTAAGGAATGCCCGAAAGAGTCAGAAGTCCTTGCAGAGTGCCGTCCTCGCAGTTTGTGCCGTGTACCGCGGGGAAAACCACGTCGACAGGGAGCTTTTCACCATCCGCCGTGTAAATGCATTTTTCGTTTCTTGAGGGGGATATCCACGCCTCGGTCAAAAATTCGTCGCCCCGTTCCCATTCTCCGGTTGCGATATTTTCTACAGGTCCCCTATAAAGCAGCCATCTGCCGCTTGTCGTTATTCCGAGCATTATCGGCTCGTATTTTTCTCTGTCGATATTTGTCAGCACTGTGGTTGCGGAGGAAAGGGACACCTTATGCTCTGTTGAAACGCCGCCGAATATGCAGCATACATTAATCTTGCTCACTCTGTTATATAGTCCTTTCTTGTATGATATTTACTAAATTATATGTGAAATTTCGGTTTTATTTACTTTTCTTTTTCTTTTCAAGCTTTTTACTTTCCTTTAGCTCAAGGTACGCTGCAGCAAATATATAAAAGCACGAGACGACGCTTGAAAGCACAAGAGACAGAAGCAAAAGAACAAGCAGTGTTATTATTACCGGTACAACCTTGTTTACGTATCTGAAGATAAAAAAGATAAAAACAAGAATGTTAATTCCGACAAACGCTCCAAAGCCCCAACTGAAGGTGATGTTTTGCGCTACCTCACGCTTTGTGTGCTTTATCGGAAGTCGGCTTTTTCTGTCGCCGTAAAAACGCCCGAGCAGAATGTGAAACCACTGGTATGCGACCGCCTCTTTAAATATTTCGCTTATTTTCATTATGTCTCCTTAAAACAGCCGTGCGGTAATTTCCGCCGTAATCCTTTGTAACTTTGCAGAAAAATCCGCAGCTTTGGGCAACCGCCTCTATTTTTTCTTTTTGGTCGTAGCCTATCTCGAAAACAAAAAAGCCCTCGTTTTTAAGGTTTTTGCAAAAGGTGTTTAGTATTCTTCGATAAAAGGTCATGCCGTCCGCTCCCCCGTCAAGCGCGATTTTCGGCTCCTTTTCAAGGCTCGGGTAAAGGGATATTTCATCGCTTCGAAGATAGGGAGGGTTTGAGACTATTATATCAAAACGGCTTTCTTCCAAGGGGTCGTCTTTTAAAATATCCGATTTGACAACAACCGCTCTGTCGGCGCACAAAAGCCTTTTTGTATTTTCCCTTGCCGCGTCGAGCGCCCCCTCGCTTATGTCAACAAGAAGCGCCCTGCAGCTCTTATATTCGTCAAGAACCGAAAGAGCTATACAGCCGCAGCCACAGCAAAGGTCGGCAATATTTCCGCCGCCTCTCGGCAAGAGGGACATCACCGCCTCGACCACTCTTTCCGTGTCGGGGCGCGGAATGAGGCAGGAGGTATTTATTGTAAAATAATTTTTGAAAAAATACTTTTTCCCGAATATATACGGCGTAAGCTGACCCTGGCTTACAGCTTCAAGAGCGGCTTTCTTTTCTTTTTCGTCAAGAAGAGAAAAAAGCTCCTTTTCCTCACTTGAAAAGCTTTTTATTATATTATCGGACGTGCACATTCAAAGCACCGTGATACCGCTTACTAAGGCAAGATTGTATACTTTAAGCCCTTTCTTTTGGGCATATTGTGCCGTGTAAAACGATCCTCCCGAATCTTTTGTGACGTAGCACAGGCAATAGACGCTCCTGTCAACCATATACCTGTTTCTTATGCTCATACAGCCCGGGTGATAGTCCTTGGAAAGCGTTACAATCTCGTCCGCCTCGGAGAGGATTGTATGGTAAAGCGCCTTGTCGGCGGCGCTCCAGCTGTTCGGCTGACCCGGAAAGGGCACGGCTACGGTCAATTTTATCTCGGGATATTTTCTTTTTTTCAGATTGAGAACGCTCACCTCGGCAATTGTGTCAAAGCCGACGGCGCCGCCCGCTATAAAGTGGGTGACCCCCATACTTATCAGAGCCTCCACGGCTTGAGTAATACGGTCAAGGCAAAGCATTCTTTCCGTGTCGGAGAGAGCCCTGTGACCCGTAAAACAGCAGGTTATATTTTTATTGTTAAATGCCGAATTGTTCATCTGCTCCTCCGCGTTAACTTGCCGGGAAGGTAATGCTTTCCCGACGGCTGTTTTTTATTATAGCAGATAATGAATATAATTTCAATCGGTATTATAAAAATTTCCAAAGAGTTTTTCTTTTTGAGAAGGGTCAGCCGTACTTCATGCCGAAAATAAGTCCGCCGTGTTAACTTAATGCAAATAAAATAAAATAACTTAATATTTTCTTTGACAAGCGGCTTCTTATATGCTATAATATAATGACGCAAAATGCTTATTTATATAAATGGAGCGGAGGATGTTTGCATGGTGATTCTCGGAATAGACCCGGGACTGGCGATTGTGGGGTACGGTATTATCGAATATCACAATATGCGTTTTAAAACGCTTGCGTACGGCGCGATTACGACTCCCGCCCACACGCCGGTCGAAAAAAGGCTCTTTAAGATTCACAGCGAGCTTGACGCGCTTATAAAAAAGCACCGTCCGGACGAAATTGCCGTTGAGGAGCTGTTTTTTAACACTAATATAACAACCGGAATAACCGTTGCCGAGGCACGCGGAGTTGTGCTTCTTGCCGCCGCTCAAAACGGGCTTGAGGTCAACGAGTACACCCCTCTTCAGGTAAAGCAGTCGGTTGTGGGGTACGGCAAGGCGGAAAAAAATCAGGTAATTCTTATGGTAAAAACCCTTCTTGGGCTTGAGAAGGCGCCAAAGCTTGACGACACCTGCGACGCGCTTGCAATTGCAATTTGTCACGCTCATACTGGAAAATCGAGACTTAAGAGCTTTTACAACCAAAACTGAAATCAAAAAAAGACAAAGCCGCCTTTTGCGGCAGAATGGAGATTGTTGTGTACTATTATTTTTCCGGAATTTTGGCAATGGTCGAACCCGATTTTGCGGTTGTTGACTGCGCGGGAGTCGGGTACAAGCTGACAGTCAGCTCGCAAACCCTCGGCAAGCTTTCGGGCAAGGTCGGGGAGAACGTTAAGCTTTATTCATACTTTTCGGTGAGGGAGGACGCAGAGGAGCTGTTCGGCTTTTACACCGAGGAGGAAAGAGCGGCGTTTTGCCTTTTGATAAACGTTTCGGGTATAGGACCCAAGGCGGCTATGGCAATTTGCTCGGTGCTCACTCCCGAAAAGCTCGGCATGGCGATATCGGCAGGAGATATAAAGGCGATAAGCGCCGCAAACGGTGTGGGCAAAAAAAGCGCGGAGCGCGTCATTCTTGAGCTTAAGGACAAGTACGCAAAGAATATCGGCACCTTTGCAGGCTCCGAGAGCAGTTTACTGCTTGAAGAAAACGAGGAGACGCCGGGCAGTGCGATGGGAGACGCCATGGCGGTTCTTATGAGCCTCGGATATACAAGAGCCGAGGCAAGCTACGCCCTTAAAAACCTTTCCGCGGAGCTTGACTGCGATACACTTGTAAGACAGGCGCTAAATGCACTTATGAAATAATAAAAAGGCAAAGTGAAGGCTTATGGACAGTTACGAAGAATTTAATATAGAAAGCAGAATACTTGACGGCAAGGAGAGGGAAGAGGATTTCGATACCGAGCTGACCCTGCGCCCCAAAACGCTTAGTGAGTATATAGGGCAGACAAAGGCGAAGGAAAATCTCGGTATTTACATCGAGGCGGCAAAGCAGAGAGGCGAAATGCTCGACCACGTCCTCCTTTACGGACCTCCCGGGCTCGGCAAGACGACGTTATCAAATATTATCGCAAACGAAATGGGGGTAAATATAAGAATAACCTCCGGTCCCGCTATAGAAAAAGCGGGAGACCTTGTGGCACTGCTTACAAATCTTGCGGAAAACGACATTCTGTTTATAGATGAGATACACCGACTTCCCCGCCTTGTGGAAGAGGTGCTCTATCCCGCAATGGAGGATTTTGAAATAGATATCATAATCGGAAAGGGTCCCGCCGCGCGGTCGTTTCGAATGAAGCTGCCGCACTTTACCTTAATAGGCGCCACCACAAGAGCGGGTCAGCTTTCCACACCGCTTCGTGACCGTTTCGGAGTGCTCTTGAAGCTTGAGCTTTACAGCACCGAGGAGCTTGCCGAAATTGTCGCACGGAGCGCGCGCATACTTGATATCGACATACAGCCTGACGGCGCATATAAAATCGCAAGCTGTTCAAGAGGTACTCCGAGAGTTGCAAACCGCCTGCTTAAAAGAGTGCGCGATTTCGCCCAAATAAAGGGAAGCGGAGTTATCGATAAAGAAATATCCGAGTACGCGCTGAGGGCGCTTGAAATAGATGAGCTCGGGCTTGACAACATAGACCGCAAAATGCTTGACACGATTATTAAAATCTACGGCGGAGGACCTGTCGGGCTTGAAACTCTTGCGGCGACTATCGGCGAGGAGGCTATCACCATTGAGGACGTTTACGAACCGTATCTTATGCAAATAGGCTTTCTTTCGAGAACCCTCAGGGGAAGATGCGCCACAAGACTTGCTTATGAGCATTTGGGGATTCCTTTTAAGGATGAGCGCGATACGCAAAAAAAAGATTCCGACAAGACGTCTCAGACGTCATTTGATATTTAAAAACATTTAAACGAAAGCGCGGAATAAAAAACTAATGTATAAAGCGGACAAATGGCAGGATTATGAACTGATTGACGCAAATGAGGGCAAGCGGCTTGAAAGATGGGGAAAATACCTGCTGATAAGACCCGACCCTCAGGTCATATGGAAGGATGAGGCTGTCTCAAAGCTCTGGAAGAGCGCCGACGGCTCCTACCTTCGCTCTCACTCGGGCGGCGGCTCATGGGAGAAAAACACACGTCTTCCGGATGAATGGGAGGTGGAATATTCCTCTCTCGGGCTTAAATTCAAGGTAAAGCCGATGGGATTTAAGCATACCGGACTTTTTCCCGAGCAGGCGGCAAACTGGGAATGGTTCTCAAGGCTTATAAAAGAGGCAAAGGGACCGCCAAGGGTTCTCAATCTCTTTGCATATACCGGAGGCGCCACTCTTGCCGCCGCCAAGGCGGGAGCGCTTGTCGTACACGTCGACGCCGCAAAGGGCATGGTGTCCTCCGCCCGCGAAAACGCAGCTCTTTCGGGGCTCTCTGATGCTCCGATAAGATGGATCGTCGACGACTGCCGCAAATTCGTCGAGAGGGAAATAAGAAGAGGCAACAGGTATGACGCAATTATTATGGATCCGCCCTCATACGGCAGAGGACCCGCCGGAGAGGTGTGGAAGCTTGAGGACTGTATATCCGAGCTTGTGGAAATATGCGCAGGGCTTTTGTCGGATGATCCGCTCTTTTTCCTTTTAAACAGCTATACTGCCGGTCTTTCCCCGTCGGCAATGGGATACATTCTTTCGCTTAAGCTGAAAAAGCGCTTTGGAGGCAAGGTTGAGTGCGACGAGGTCGGACTGCCGGTCACCTCAAGCGGTTTTATGCTCCCGTGCGGAAGCGCCGCGCGCTGGGTAAGCGACAAAATATGAGAAGGATAATAAATGTCATTTATTGAAATAAAAGATCTCAAATTCAGCTATCTTGATGAGGACGAAAAGTCAGCCACCGTAATAAACGGTATAAATCTTAATATCGAAAAGGGCGAATTTTTAGCAATTCTCGGCAGAAACGGCTCGGGAAAGTCCACACTTGCAAAGCTCATGAATATGATACTTGAGCCCGAGTCGGGAGAAATCACGGTCGACGGGATAAAGCTTTCGCCGAATATGAGCGACAAGGATATTTTAGAGGTCAGAAAAAACGTGGGCATGGTGTTTCAAAATCCCGACAATCAGCTTGTGGCGACGGTTGTCGAGGAGGATATCGCCTTCGGTCCGGAAAATCTCGGAATTGAGAGCTCGGAAATTCGCAGAAGGGTGGACAATGCTCTTGAAACTGTCGGCATGAAGGAATATGCAAAGCACGCGCCCTCAAGGCTGTCCGGCGGGCAAAAGCAGAGAATAGCCATTGCCGGAGTGCTTGCCATGATGCCGCGATGCATAATATTTGACGAGGCGACCGCAATGCTCGACCCCGCGGGGCGGGATGAGGTCATGAGGACAATTTGCAAGCTTAACAAAGAAAGGCAAATAACAATAGTGCATATAACCCATGACATGAGCGAGGCGGTTCTTGCGGACAGAGTTGTGGTGATGGACAGGGGAGAAATAGTAATGCAGGGTCGTCCGTGTGAAATCTTTTCACAGGTGGAAAAAATGTTTGAAATAGGGCTTGCCGTCCCTCAGGTGACCGAGCTTTGCCATATATTAAAAACTCACGGAGTGGAGCTTCCCGACGGAATAATAACCGAAGACGAGGCGGCAGTCGCTATATTCGGTATCGGAAAAGGAAGGGTGCAATAGACATGGAGACGGCAATAGAGCTTGTTGACGTAAGCTTTGTTTACGGCACCGGAACGGTGTTTCGCACCGACGCGCTGAGCGGAGTGAGCGTTAAAATAGCAAAAGGAAGGGTAAGCGGCATCATCGGACATACCGGTAGCGGAAAATCCACCATGGTCCAGATGATGAACGGTCTTATAAAGCCGACAAGCGGCAGTGTGAGGCTGTTTGGCGAGGATATATTTGCCGATAAAAAGAAATTAAGAGACATAAGATTCAGAGTCGGGCTTGTATTTCAGTATCCCGAATATCAGCTCTTTGAGGAAACGGTTTATAAGGATATCGCATACGGTCCCACAAACATGAAGCTTGATGAAAAAGAAATAGAAAGGCGAGTTAAAAAAGCCGCCTCCCTTGTGGGGCTTGACGAGGATTTGTTTTCAAAATCTCCCTTTGAGCTCTCGGGCGGTCAGAAGAGAAGGGTTGCAATAGCCGGTATAATGGCAATGGAGCCCGAGGTACTTGTGCTTGACGAGCCCGCCTCGGGGCTTGACCCGGTCGGCAGGAAGGATATTTTCAAAGCCATACTCGACTTTCGCGACGCTACCGGAGGGACTGTCGTAATTGTCAGTCACAGCATGGAGGATATGGCGTCCTATGCGGACGATATTATAGTTATGAACCACGGCAAGTGCTTTGTCAGCGGCTGCAAGGAGGAAGTGTTCAAAAAAGCCGACGAGCTTTGCAAAATGGGGCTTGACGTGCCTCAAATCACCTCGCTTATGACAAGACTGCGGGCAATGGGCATGGAAATACCCGAGGGGATATACACGGTTGAAGACGCGGCAAAGGCGCTTTTACCTCTGCTGCTGCAAAAAGCGGGAGGTGGCGGCGTATGATGTCCGATATAACGCTCGGTCAGTTTTTCCCGGGAAATTCCCCCTTGCACAGAATAGACCCGCGCATGAAGCTGATTCTCACAATACTTTATATTGTCGTTGTGTTTATGGCGGATACTATAGTTTCGGTTTTGGCTGTGCTGCTTCTCTCGGTTTTGTTAATACCCGTCGGGAATATCCCGCTGCGCACCGTTTTAAAATCGATGAAGCCGCTGCTCTTTATCATGATATTTACGGGACTTATCAACCTCTTTTGGACTAAAGACGGTATTCTTGTCTGCTCCTTTTGGATAATCGAAATTTACAGCGCGGGAATTGTTCAGGCGATTTTTATAATAGTTCGCATAGCGGCACTGCTTTTGGGCTCCACCATGCTGATTTCATATACCACCTCGCCTATAGCGCTGACCGACGGTATGGAACAGCTTCTTGCACCTTTGAGCAGGATAAAAATCCCGGTGCATGATTTTGCCATGATGATGACAATAGCGCTTCGCTTTATACCGACGCTTATTGAGGAGACCGACAAGATAATGTCGGCGCAAAAGGCAAGGGGCGCGGATTTTTCGACCGGATCGATAATAAAACGCGCAAAGGCTCTAATACCGATATTTATTCCGCTCTTTCTTTCCTGCATAAGGCGCGCGGACGAGCTTGCGGTCGCTATGGAGTGTCGGTGCTACAACGGAGGCAAGGGCAAAACGAGGATGAATGTTCTTCATTACAAGGCGCTCGATTTTGCCGCACTTGCGCTTGTAATAGTTGCGGGCGTGCTTGTGTTTTTTGTTAATAAAGTACCGCTTCCGGTGTTTTTGCTTACAAAATAATTTGCATAATTTTATAATTTTTATGAGGTAAACCATGACAGACTCCCAAAAGGATAAGCTTATATTTATATCGATTACCCGCAGCAAAAAAAATACGTATGCCGTAATGCTCGGCGGGCGTTTCTTTACCAAAGGCGGCAGAGTTGTGCTTTTTGAGAGCGCAAAGGAGGCGGCAAGCCGAAGCGGCATAAAAATAAACGGCACTCAAGATATCGGCAGGGAGGATATATATGACCTTGACCTTTTGGAAAAGAGAATATCCGACGGGGACGCCTTTGCCGACAATGAATTTCTCTTAAAATACTGGGATTTTTTCGACCTCTTTGCACATTCTGTCGGAAGCACCTTTGCGGGCGGCGGACGATCCTTTGTAATTAACGACATATACGAAAAGCTGTACACGACCGTGTACGGAGGAAGCGATGACGAGCGCTTTTTCATCGACGATGAGGAAGAGCGGATAATAGAAGGTGTTATCGGAGAGGGAATTCGGATATTCGAAAAGAACACGGCACTTTTTTAGTGAGGACTGACAAAAAATCATGAAACTGCTTCTTGAAATAGCGTATCTTGGGACAAACTATCACGGATATCAGGTACAAAACAACGCCGTGAGCGTTGAAGGCACGCTTCAAAGGGTGCTTGAGGACTTTTACAAATGCCCGCTGAGCCTTGTCGGATGCTCTCGCACCGACGCGGGTGTGCACGCAAAAAGCTTTTTTCTGACTGTCGAGGGCGATTTGTACAAGAATATGCCGCCCGAAAAGCTTCCTCTTGCCCTTGCCCCCTTTCTGCCCTATGACATTTCGGTAAAGTCGGCGCGTCTTGTTCCGGATGATTTTCATGCAAGATACGACGTTTTGTACAAGGAGTACGAATATCTTATATGGAACGCGCCGATAATGTCGCCCTTTTATCAAAACAGAGCGTGGCACTGCCCGGTGTGTCTTGATGTTGACCTTATGAGCTTGGCGGCTCCCGCATTTCTCGGAAAACATGATTTTTCTTCCTTTATGGCAAACGGCAGCTCGGTAAAAAGCACTGAGCGCGAGATAAAATATCTTGACATACGAAAAGAAGGAAGCCTTGTTATTATAAGGATTGCCGCGGACGGCTTTTTGTATAACATGGTGCGAATTATTGTCGGAACGCTTGTTAATGTAAGCGAAGGAAAAATAGACCCGCTTGAAATTCCGAATATTATTTTGAAAAAGGATCGCAAGGCGGCGGGAGCCACTCTTCCCGCAGACGGGCTGTATCTTTCCCGCGTGGTTTATAAAGAAAACAAATATTTCAAAAATTAACTGTTTGCAAACAGCGTATTTACAGAGAGCTTTTGCAGAAAACTTAATGAAAGGAGAGAGCTTTGCCGTGGGTTTTTCAAGACTTGCAAAAAACCGCAAAAAAAGCGGTAAGAAGGGCGGATCTCTTGTAGAAAAGCGAACGGCGAATCTGCCGGATAAAGCGGCGCAAAAGGAAAAAAGAGAGCTGCTTGAAACAGAGCGCCGTCAAAATGAACTTGAAAAAAGAAAAAATCCGGTGTATAATGAAGAGTATGTTCCGTATCTCGATCCTGCGGAAGCCGAAGAAAACGTCGTAAAAAACCGCCGTTTTGAGGCGATATCGGTTATATACAGGATATCAAAATGGGTCGTTCTCTCAGTGTTTGTTATATACATGGCGTTTATGCTTGTCACTTTCAGAGAGGATATAACCCTTGAAAATTTCAGATATCTCATGAGAAACGTCGATTTCGGGCTGAACACCGCGGTTGAGCTTGAAAATGATATAGTATACAGCGCAAGCGACAGCAACAGCTTTATAAGCTTTCGGGAATATCTTGCCCTTTACAATTGCAATAATATTCTGATATACGACACAAGCGGAAATATAGCTCTTTCCTCGGATATTGACTATAAATCCCCGTGTGCCGAAAGCTCTGACAAATATCTTCTTGTGTACGACAAGGGCGGCAGCGCATATTCGATTTACAGCTATTTTTCCTTGGAAAAGAGCGATATATTCGACCATCCCATAACTCACGCGGCGCTCAGCGATTCGGGAACATACGCCGTTGCCACAAGCAGCAGGGACTATCAGTGCGTTATTTACGTCTATAACGGTTCCTTTAAGCTTATAAACAGCATAATGAAAAACAAAAATATCAGCGCCATGGATATAACAAGCGACGGAGGCGAGCTGCTTGTCTGCTCATACTATATCGATGAGCTCGGAAGAGATATGACCGAGCTTACAGCACTGCCGACCCTGACAAACGAGAGCCGTTTTACCCTGACGCTTGAGGATACGGTAGTTTACAGCTGTTCTTATCTTGAAGACGGCAAATTTGTGCTTGTTTGTAAAAATGAACTCAGATTTTACGATTCAGACGGAAATTTAGTAAAGATTTATTCATATAATAGCACTAATATTAATAAGTACATGACAAGCGAAAGCGGAGTAACTCTTATATCCCATGAAGGAAGCAACGCTTCTTACCTTAACGCCATAAAGCTTGACATGGAAGGAAATGTTGTATTTGATATACGGCTCCCATCGGATTTTGTTGATATCCTTGACGGGGGAGACTATGTGTATTTTCTCTATAAGAACAGGCTTATAAGGGCAAACAAAGAGGGGCAAAGCGAGCTTGCGCTCACCCTTCCGACAAGCCCGCAAAGGGTAGTCTGCACGGACAAGGACGTATTTGTATGTACGTCCACCACGGCAAAAAGCGTAAGGTTTGATGACAAATAAGCCGAAAACATACTGCAAAGAAAGGAGCTTTTCTCATTTATGAGTATGCTGCTTGATATAATAATCCTCGCTATTGCGTTTTTATGTATATACTTTGGCTGGAGGGGCGGATTTGCAAGATCTGTCATAACCTTTTTCGGCTTCTTTATAGCGCTGTTTGCAGGTTATCTGCTTGCCCCGAAGCTCGGAGTCTACTTTTTACCCCTGCTTGAGGAGCATTTTATAAGCGAAGCGAACGGAACGCTCACGGGCTCTATTAAAAATTTCAATATAACCGCCGAGATAGCCGCGGACGTTATCGCCTTCGGAATAATATTCATATGCGTGAATGTGCTTATTCACATTGTAAAAATTATTATTAAAGTGGTTTTCAGCTTCCCGGTATTAAAGCAGGCGGATAAGCTGGCGGGTCTCATTTTCGGAATTGCCGCCGCGTATCTTTTCGTCAACGCCGCCTGCCTGCTTGCCTTCACGTTTTCCGAGGTGCTTATCCGCGCCTCTGATACCATAGGAGCCGAGATGTTTGAAGGGTCTGTAGTTGCAAAATGGTTTTACGAGAATAATATATTCCATTTTATTATGGCTCCCAAGTAGACGAGCTTTCGCTACTATATAATATTCGACAGCAACATATAATCTGAAAAAATAATACAAAAAAATACAGAAAGGTACGGCATAATATAATGCTGAGACAGGTATAAACCGTTATGGAATTATGTGCAAGATGCAAAAAACGCATTGCGATGATATATATAACAAGAATAGACGGGGATAAAACCGTCAATGAGGGCATTTGCATAAAATGCGCGAAGGAGCTGGGCATAAAGCCGGTTAATGACATAATAGAAAATATGGGAATATCCGAGGAGGATCTTGACCGCATGGAAATGGAAGCCGAGGATATGATGAATATGCAGGAGAGCGGAGACGGAAGCGACAGCGACGCTCCGATAGGGCAGACCCCGCCGATGGATTTTCGCAGAATATTTGGAAATCTCGGTTATCCAGATAAAAAGGACGGAGAGCTGCAAAAGAAAAATCAGTCTCAAAGGACAAGAGGTCAAAAAGCAAACGCAAAGAGCAGAAAATTTCTCGATATGTACTGCACCGATCTCACCGCTTCTGCCAAGGCGGGCAAGCTTGACAGAATTGTGGGCAGGGAAAGAGAGCTCGGAAGACTTATGCAAATTCTTTGCAGAAGGCAGAAGAACAACCCTTGTCTTATAGGAGAGCCGGGAGTCGGAAAAACGGCTATTGCCGAGGCGCTGGCGCAGAGAATTGTCGAGGGAAATGTCCCGTATAAGCTTTCCGACAAGGAGGTACAGCTTGTAGACCTCACGGCGCTTGTTGCGGGAACGCAGTTCCGCGGGCAGTTTGAAGCGAGAATCAAGGGACTTATCGAGGAGGTCAAGGCGCTTAAAAATATCATCCTTGTAATCGACGAGGTACACAGCATTGTGGGAGCCGGCGAGTCCGAGGGCAGTATGAATGCCGCAAATATCCTAAAGCCCGCCCTTTCAAGAGGAGAAATTCAGCTTATCGGCGCCACCACTCTTTCCGAGTACCGCAAATATATTGAAAAGGACAGCGCGCTTGAGAGGCGTTTTCAGCCGATAATTGTGGAGGAATCGTCTGTTTCGGACAGTATTGAAATACTGCGCGGCATAAAAGGATATTACGAAAGCTTCCACGGAATCAAAATTCCCGACGACACGGTAAGCCGTGCGGTAATACTTTCCGAGCGCTATATAACCGACCGTTTTCTGCCGGATAAGGCCATTGACCTGCTTGACGAGGCGTCGGCATATCTTGCCCTCCATTCGCCCGAGATCGACAGGGCGGAAAAGGCGGCGGCAAGCCTTAGAAATATCCGCGCCGAGCGTGAGAACGCCGAAAATGAATTTCCCGAAAACGAGACTCCCGAGCAGGAAAACGCAAGGTATCAGAGAATTGCCGAGCTTAAGTCGAAGGAATATGCGGCAGAGGAGGAATTTAACGCCGCCTCCGAGGCAAGGGACAAGGTATGTCTTTCGGCTAAGGACCTTGCGCAGGTTATTGAGATATGGACGGGTATTCCCGCAAGCAATATAACCGAAAACGAGTACCGCAGGGTTGAGAATCTGGCGGAAAGGCTCAAAAAGCGCATCATAGGTCAGGACGCGGCGGTTGACGCCGTGGCAAGGGCGATAAAACGCTCAAGAGCCGGAGTGTCATACAAGAGAAAGCCGGTATCCTTTATATTTGCGGGTCCTACGGGAGTCGGTAAAACCGAGCTTGTCAAAACGCTTGCAAGGGATCTTTTCGACTCTCCCGAGACTCTTATAAGGCTTGACATGTCGGAATTTATGGAAAAGCACAGCGTTTCAAGGATTATCGGAGCGCCTCCCGGATACGTGGGATATGACGAGGCGGGACAGCTCACCGAAAAGATACGCCGCAAGCCCTATTCGGTGGTGCTTTTTGACGAGATCGAAAAGGCGCATCCCGACGTCATGAACATTCTGCTTCAGATACTTGACGACGGCGTTATCACCGACGCTTCGGGGCGCAAGGTGAACTTTGAAAACACGGTTATCGTAATGACCACGAATGCGGGAGCCGTCGGCGTTGAGAGCAAGGCTGGCTTTACAGCCTCAAGTCTGCAAACCGCCGAGGAAAGCAAAACGCAAAAAGCGCTTGAAAATTTCCTTCGTCCCGAGTTTTTAAACAGAGTGGATGAGATAATCACCTTCCGCTCTCTTGACGAAGAGGACTTTGTGAAGATTGCCGATATCATGCTTTCAGACCTCGGCAAGGCGCTTGCCGAAAAGGGAATAACGCTTAAATGGACTCAAAACGCAAATAAGCTTATTGCGAAAAAATCCTTCTCGCGCAAATACGGCGCAAGAAATTTAAGACGTACCATTCAAAGGGAAATCGAGGACGTGCTTGCCACAAAGCTTATATCAAATTACGACAAAGGCATTACAACGGCGTATGTGGACGCGGATGATGAAAACATGGTGATCTACTGCGACTGATAAAAAACAAGAAGCAAGGAAAAACTGATTATGACGTCGGATAACACAAGAAGATGGTATACCATGCCTGCCGCTGATGTTGTAAAACACTTTTCGACAGACCCCGATTTGGGTCTTACCGAAAAGGAAGCAAGGTCAAGGCTGAGAGCTCTCGGCGAAAATGAAATATTCAGAATACCGCACGAGAGCTTTGGCACCTATATGCGCCGTATGGCTGTAAATCCTCTTGCAGTGCTTCTTCTTGTCCTTTTGGCGCTCAGCGCGTTTTTGGGACAGCTTGCTTCGTTTATTGTCATCGGCGTAACGCTTGCCGCCTCCTTTGCAATAAAGAGCGTTACTTATGTAAAATCAAACAGAATCCTTGAGAATATGGGGCAGTATTCTCTGCCGCTCGCAACGGTTATAAGAAACGGCAAGATGGTCTCCCTGCCTCAAAACGCCATAGTGCCCGGAGACGTGATAGTAATCAAAGAGGGTCAGATAATACCTGCCGACGCGCGCCTTTTGGAGGCGGAAAAGCTGACAGTTATAGAAAAGGGTATCACCGAGGCGGAGGGAAGCGTCCAAAAAACCGCGGAGCTGTCGGCTTGGGGTGCAAGAAACAGAAAGCCTCATGAGCGCACCAACATGGTTTTTGCCTCCACAATAGTTATTTCCGGAAGCGGAAAGGCTGTGGTCACCGAAACGGGCGGCGATACCCTTGTCTGCACAATGGGGAAAAACGCATCGGTCATAACCTATGAAAGAATGGGGCTTTTCGGAAAGCTTCGGAATATTTCCTATTTCAGCGGACTGATTTTCATAGTGCTTACCGCTCTTCTCACAATTATCAATATTCTGCTTCCTTCAAGCTTTTCAGCCCTTGACGGACTGATACTCGTCCTTTCCTTCTGCTCTGCGGCAATGACCGAGAGCCTCGTGGTATTCGGCTATCTTACCGTCGCTGTCGGAGTATACGGAACGCTTGACACAAGACACAATGTAAACACCGGTACGCTGATAAGAAAAATCGAGCGTCTGGAGGTCCTCAAGGATATAGACACGCTGATGATTCCGGCAGAGAGCCTTTGCGACGAAAACAGCGTTCAGCTTGACAAAATGTACGTGTATGACAGGCTCCTTGATATTGAGCCTGACGGTACGCTGCTTCCCGAGGCCAAGCAGCTGCTTATCAAAGCGGTAATATCGACCGGAAAGTACACCGCAACCCGCCTTGCCACGCAAAACGCCCGCACCGACAGCCCGAGTACATATGAGGAGGACGCAATAATAAGCTGCGCTCTTTCCTACGGGCTTTACAATATCGAGCTTGACGAGCAGTATCCGATAGCGGGACATACCGGAGCAGGAGATGCGCCGTTTGAAACGACGCTTGTATATTGGTACGGGGAATACAGAGTTATTATTCGCGGCGAAATATCAAATGTGCTCAAATGCTGTTCTTACTGCAAGCCCGAAGGGTCGAATACGCTGACCCCCATGACTCCGCTTAGCCGAAGAGCCATAGAGACCACCGCAAAGCAGATGATGCGGCAGTCTCACAAGGTCATTGCCATTGCCTCGGGTGTGTCAAAATACAATTCTCTGAAAAAATTATCGCCGCTTTATGCCGACATGATCTTTGAAGGAATAATAGGCTTTGCCGAGCCTATCCTTCCCGGTGCGTCAAGAAGCATTTCAAGATGCCGCGACGCGGGAATTAAGGTGCTGCTTTTCACAAACGATATAAGCGAAAAAAACGAATATTTTGCTTCAACCTTGGGAATTGCGCGTATGGGCAGTGATTTTTCGGTCTCAAAAGCCGATTATCCCGACATCGGCGACAAGGATTTTTCAGATAGGTTTGACGACATAAGATTATTTCAGGGCTACAACGTATCCGATCGGAGAAAAATGATAAGACTGCTGCAAAGCAAGGGGGACAAGGTCGCCTATTTTGCAAGAAGCACAAAGGAAATAATACTTTGCCTTGAGGCTGATATCGGCGTTACCGACGCGCTTACCGTCTCCAAAAAAACGCCGCCCAAGGAGCTTGAGGACAAGGGATACTATGTCAGCACGGGCGATGCGTTAAGATTCGGCTCGGACGTCATAGTTTCGCCAGTTTCAAAGGACGGCAAGGGCGGCTTTAACGCTCTGACCCGTGCGCTCGGCTCGGCAAAATCGATATTTATGATAACAAAGCAAATATTATCGTATCTGCTGAGCGTTAACTTAATGAGACTTATTCTGCTTCTTGCAACACTGCTTAGCGCCGGAAGGCTGACCTTTGTATCCTCAACGCTTACCGTAATTTCCGGCTTGGTTTTTGACTTTATAATGGTCTTTGCCATAGCGTTTTCCAAAAACGAACGCGACGTGCTAAAAAACAGGATTTCAAGCGCGACCTTTGTTATAGATAAGGAAGAGATTATCTCCTCCTGTATAAACGGCGCGGCGGCGGCAATATTTGTGATTTTGGGCTGCCTGATTTTAAAGAACCTTTACGCCTTTGACAATGCGAGACTTATTTGCGTTTCTTTTATCGCCATGCTCCTTTCCTCTTCGGTTATATACTTTGAGGGAAAATACAAAACCACAATAGTTAAAATGCCGTTTGACATAGGTCCCGCGTTTGCCTTTGATGTTTTACTTTTCACCCTTCTTATTGCTCTTTCCATGCTCTTTCCCTCGCTTTCCGCTCTTTTCCAAATCGTAAGGCTTAAATCGGCCGTCGCTTGGATAATAGTTGCGGCAATACCTGTATGCGTATTTTGCGCGGCGGAGAGCGCAAAGGCAATAAAGGCGGCAGGAAAAAGAAAACGCGGCGCTTCTTCTAAAAAACAAAAGACAGGTTAATTATGAGTTTGACGTTTGCGGTATACACTCTGGGCTGTAAGGTTAATTATTATGAAAGCACGGCAATTTCGGAGGCTCTTGTCAAAGAGGGTCTTACCGAGCTTGACTTTTCCGAGTCTGCCGACATATATATTGTAAATACCTGCGCCGTGACGGGCGAAAGCGAGAGAAAGGCTTGCCAGATAATAAGGCGCGCCAAGAACAAAAATCCCGATGCGTATGTGATAGTTACCGGGTGTCTCGCCCAGCTTTACCCCCAAAAGGCAGAAAAATGCCAAGCCGATTTTATCTGCGGAAACAGGGAAAAAATGCTCGCGGCGCGCGCGGCTCTCGACTATGCGAAAAAAAGCGAGAGCGAGAGAAAAAACATAAAAAAGAATATCGTATCACAGCCGCTTGAAGGAGCCGGCTTTGAAATGATGAATATAAGGCACAGCGAGCGTACCCGCGCATATATCAAAATAGGCGACGGGTGCGAGGGGCGCTGTTCGTACTGCATAATAAACCGTGCAAGAGGACCTGTAAGATCAAAGCCGATGCCGGATGTGCTAAATGAGGCAAAAGAGCTTGTGAGCCTCGGCTACAGCGAAATTGTCCTTACCGCGATAGAAATTTCAAACTACGGCAGAGACCTTGAAAACACAGACCTTTGCGGGCTGATACTTGCCCTTGACAAAATTCCCGGGCTTTGCCGCATAAGGCTCGGCTCGCTTGACCCCGCAATGCTTAAGGAGGATTTTGTAAAAAAGCTCTCCTGCTCCGAAAAGCTCTGCCCGCATTTTCACCTCTCCCTTCAGAGCGGATGCGACAAAACCTTGGCGGCAATGAGGCGAAAATACAATACAGACATGGTAAAAAAGTCGGTGGAGCTTATAAGAGCTGCTTTCCCCGACGCCGCCTTTTCAGCCGACGTGATTGTCGGCTTTCCGGGAGAGAGCGAGGAGGATTTTTTAGCCTCCGCCGAATTTGCAGAGTCTCTTGAGCTGCTCCACGCGCATATTTTCCCGTTTTCGGCAAGGCGGGGAACACAGGCGGAGTCGATGCCTTTGCAAGTAAAAAAAGAAGAAAAAAATCGCCGCGCGTCCTATCTTTTGTCTCTTTGCGAGCTCTCACGCGACAGATTTCTTGACAGGTACAAGGGAAGGGTAATGCCCGTGCTTTTTGAAGAGGACAGGGACGGGTATTCCCTCGGTCACACCGCAAACTTTATAAAGGTTTCGGTAAAGAGCGATAAAAAGCTGCATGCAAAAATGCAAAATGTTCTGCTTACCGAGTGCCGCGAGGGTGTAATGCTCGGGGAAGTGACAGAGGACCCTTGCGTTTTGCCGTGTGATGCATATAATAAAACAAACGCATAAAGCGCGCTTTCAAACCTTTCAAACACAGAAGGATGTTTTTTACTGTATGAATGATTATTCACTTTTTCGTGCATATGCCAAAGTCGATTTGAATATTATAAGGAAAAATATCGAAAGTATATCTTCTTCGCTTTGCGGAAAAGCCAAAACCGTGGCGGTGGTGAAGGCTGACGCGTACGGTCACGGGGCAGAGCAGGTGGCGTTTGCCGTAAAGGATATTGTAAGCTCCTTTGCGGTAGCAACTCCCGAGGAGGCTCTGCTTATAAGACGGATAATAAAAGACAAACCCATATGCATTTTGGGCTATTGCCATCCCGACGCGTATGCCGACATGATAAATAATGACATAGTCATCTCGATTTTCAAGTACACCGACGCGCTCACACTTTCAAGTGTTGCCCAAAAGCTCGGAAAAAGTGCGCTTGTGAATATAAAGGTGGATACCGGCATGGCGCGTATCGGCGTTCCGGTTAAAGACGCTCCGCAATTTGCCGCCGAGATTGCAAAGCTTCCTTCTTTGTCGCTTTACGGCACGCTGATGCACTTTTCGGTCTCCGACAGCGACAGCAAAGAGGATATAATTTTTACAAACGCCCAAAAAGACAAATTCATGGACTACATAAAAGCGTGCGCCGAAAATTCTCTGAAATTTGAACATATTTCTCTTTCAAACAGCGCCGCGATACTGCAAATGCCGACAGTCTGCGGCACCGAGGTTCGCGCCGGAATACTTATGTACGGCTATTACCCCTCCGAGCAGGTAAGGCGGGATATAGTTAAGGTCACCCCCGCGCTCTCGCTTCACAGCCATATAGTTCAGATAAAGGAAATCGAAAAAGGGGACGCTGTAGGGTACGGCAGAGCGTTTATTGCAGAGCGTAAAATGCGCATTGCCACAATACCCGTCGGGTACGGCGACGGATATCCCAGACTGCTCTCGGGCATAGGGCGTGTTTTAATAAAGGGTAAATATGCGCCGATTATCGGGAGAATATGCATGGATATGTTCATGGTTGACGTAAGTCACATTCCCGAGGCGTGCGAGCTTTGCGAGGTTGTGCTTTTGGGACGGCAGAATGAAAACAAGATAGACGCCGACGATATCGCAGCTCTTACGGGAACCATAAGCTATGAGGTTTTGTGCGACGTCGGCAAGAGAATACCGAGAATATATCAGTCTTAAATAAGAAAAACAGAAGGTCGGCACTTTTCTTTGCCGCGGCAAAGAAAAGTGCCGACCCGAATATTATAAGATCAGCCGTGCGTTTTGCTTTGGGGTTTAATTTTGGAATACTCTTTAAGCGTATTAAGCGCTCTTTGGTGAGAAAGGTTAAGCTTTCTGAAATCAAAGCTGTTGTCGGAATTTTCAAGCTCGTTCCGATACTCGCCGAGCTTGCTGTCAAGCGCCGCTTTAGCCCCGCTGCGTATTTCTATGTCAAAATTCTCGTCGGTATATATGCCATAAAGCTCGGGAATTGCGCTTTCCGAAAGCTCGCTTACAGTGACGATATCAAGCTCGGATATATATCCGTTTTTGTAGGCGTAGATATTGTATTTTGCGATAACGCCGTCCATATCGGCAAGCGCATATGCGGCAAATATTACCGACCAAATAGTCAAGGCAACCGCAATATATTTAAATTTCGGTCTTATCAGCCTTATGACAAGGCAAATAATGAGGCAGGCAAGGGCAAGCATGAATACAGATACCGCAGCTCTTTTTTGAGTGAGTCCGTAGTTTTCGATGTATATTACCATTTTCGACATGGCGCAGGCAATCATGAACAGGTCGACAAAGCAGAGAAAGCCGGAAAAAAGCTTTATAACAAGCGGCATATCGGAGTCGGCGTCCTTTTTACGGCAGACGGCAAAGGAGGCGAAAATTACGGCAAGATTGATAATTGTCACCCAACACATTTCAAAAAAGCCGCTTCTTGCGTAATTTGCGAGCGAGAAGCCCTGCGGCAGTCGCCCTCTGAAGCCGTCAAAGAAATATGCCAGCTGAGAAAAGATAAAGACTATATAAATAATGCTCACCATAATAAACACTCCGGCAAGCAGGGAATTGTTGACAAAGCCCGCGCTTTTGCGCGTATAGCGCGCTCTCTCGCTTCCGTCGTGATTTTTGAGCTTGTAGATTAGTCCGAAGAAAAAGGGAACAAGCAGGAGGGTCAGCACAAGGCAGAGAATATACTCCCGAACCCCGCCGAGAATGTCGCCTATGATATAGTCAAAGGCCTCGTCCGACCTTAAGAGAGGAAGAATTATTGCAAGCAGCGGCACCGAAAGCAATAGCCCGAAAAGCAGATATCCGAGGTTTAACCCCGAGCCGCTCTTGCCGTTTTTGTTCTTTTTGGCGGTGAGCAGACCTCCGGTTTTCCAAACGCCGGAGCATGACATGAAAAAGGGAATATAGAAAAGATTATATGTCGATTTGAAGGTGGTAAAATCATAGATAAGCGCGCCGCTCATTCCGCCGCAGAACATGGCGTAAAGGCAAATGACCGCGACAAAGCTTAAAAATTTAACGCCGAGGTTTGCGTTTATCGAAAACGCAACCGATATTACAAGCGACATCGCGCCGCAGATATAGTGAAAAATTCCGCCGCTCCTTGCGGGATAAAGATATACAATTGTCAGAAAAAACACCGCAAAATATGAAATTGTATATCCTAAGTTAAATCCGCCGAAGGCTCCGAGCTCAAAAAAGAGAAATATTATCACCGTTGAAAGAAGCAAAAATATTCTGTTTCTTGTCAGTGTCCTGTTTTCCTTGGTTATATCGTCTTGCGGGCTCTCTTCGGAGTTAATAAATTGTTTGTTCTTATCAATGTTTTCCATAAAAAATCCTTGTCCCTTGTCGGGGCATCCTTTCTGCCGCTTTTGCGGCGTTTTTTAATTTACCCATGAAAAAGCTTTGATCTTATATCATTTATCATCGGGAATATAGGCAATAATGTCGCCCACAGAGCATTGAAGCTCTCTGCAAAGCGCCTCAAGAGTTGAAAAGCGTATGGCTTTTGCCTTGTTGTTTTTGAGAATAGACAGGTTTGCCATCGATATCCCCACTCTTTGGGAAAGCTCCGAAAGGGATATTTTGCGCTTTGCCATGACTACGTCAAGATTTATTTCAATACGCATATTTATCACGCTCACTTTACATTGGTTTTACTCAGATAACACTCGAAAATGAGGCAAAATTAAACCGTAAAGTCATTTTCGATTTTTATTTGCACCGCTTCGCTTATTACGTTTTTCACAACTCTGAGCGCCATGCCCAGCATAAACGCCGCAATGAAAATAAATATACCGATAAGGCTGTAGGGCGCTATAAGCAAGAACAAAAACGCCTCGGCAAAAACCGACCATGATATATAACGAATATATGCGACGCTCCTTTCGCTGAACACGAGCCCACGCTTGACTCTAAAAAGCAGAGCAAAGAGCAAAATATCCGTAGCGGTCGCGACAATAAGCACAAGATACCCGATAATTCCAAGATAAATATACCCGAGCTTTGAGACAGGTCGTATAACGTTTACCACATCGCAAAAGCGTGTTATGAGAAGCGGCATTATAAAGTACATGACAGTAAGCGCCGCCATGAACACTCCCGAGAAAATAAGCGAGAGATTCGCGGACGCCTTGTTTGAAATTTTGAGCATGATTTTTTCTCCTTTGTTTTTCTTTGCACCATTGTAGCACATGCTTTTACGTTTGTCAATATATTTTTATCGAAAAACGATAAATTTTTTTCAAGCCGAAAATCAAGCCGCGTTCAAAATCGCCCAAGTTGTCAACCTCTCCCTTTTACTACTTGACAAATGTATAACAAAGATGTAAAATATACGGGTAGATATTTGTGTCGGAGGGCTAATAAAATGTGGGATAAAGAGAAGATTTCAAAGCTTCAAAGCAAAAGAGCGCAGGCTCTTGCCGGCGGAGGCGCCGAGAGAGCTGCAAAACAGCACGGCGAGGGTAAAATGACCGCAAGAGAGCGCCTTGAGTTTTTGTTTGACGACGGAAAATTTACCGAAATCAACACTCTGGTTCAGTCCAAAGCGACCGATTTCGGAATGGATAAGAAAAAGCTTCCGGGCGACGGAGTTGTCGTGGGATACGGATATATTCACAAAAGGCTCGCCTTTGTCTCCTCTCAGGACTTTACGGTAAACGGGGGCTCCTTGGGACAGGCTCACGCCGAGAAGATATGCCGCGCAATGGATATGGCAATGGATATGAAGGCGCCCTTTATATCCCTTAATGACAGCGGCGGAGCGAGAATCGAGGAGGGGATCGACGCGCTTTGCGGATACGGAGATATTTTCTTCAGAAATACCATGGCGTCGGGCGTGATACCTCAAATATCGGTAATTCTCGGACCCTGCGCGGGAGGCGCGTGCTATTCCCCCGCAATTTGCGATTTCATTTTCATGACCGAAAAGAACAGCTATATGTTTATAACAGGTCCCGCGGTTGTAAAAACTGTGACCGGCGAGGATATAACAACCGACAACCTCGGAAGCGCGGCTGTACATTCCCAAAAGAGCGGAGTTGCTCATTTTGTATATCCCGATGAAAAGGAATGTCTTAACGGAGTCAGACGGCTGCTCAGCTACCTGCCGCAAAATAACGGCGAGCTTCCTCCCACGGTAAGGCCGCAGAAAAGAGACGGCTCTTCGAAGCTTGAAGAAATTGTACCCGAGAACAGCAAGAAAAATTACGACATGCACGAGGTTATAGATCAGATAGTCGATACCGGCTCTCTGCTCGAGGTCCAGCCGAATTTTGCAAAAAATATTATTACCGCATTTGCCCGCTTTGATGGCAAGCCCTGCGGAATAGTTGCAAATCAGCCCTCAAGCCTTGCGGGCTCGCTTGACTGCAACAGCTCGGACAAGGCGGCAAGATTTATTCGTTTTTGCGACTGCTTCAATATTCCGTTGCTTTCTCTTGTCGACGTTCCGGCTTACATGCCCGGAAGCGCTCAGGAGCACAGCGGTATCATAAGACACGGAGCAAAGCTTCTTTACGCTTTTTCGGAGGCGACTGTCGGCAAGGTGTGCCTTATAATGAGAAAGGCGTACGGCGGCGCGTATATTGCAATGAACAGCAAGACAATCGGAGCCGACGTGGTTTACGCATGGCCTATTGCCGAAATTGCGGTGATGGGCGCCGAGGGTGCGGTGAATATCATAGGCAGAAAGGCAATTGCTAACGCCGCCGATAAAGAGGCGGAAAGAGCAAAGCTTGTCAAGGAGTACAACGATAAGTTCATGACTCCCTATATTGCCGCCGAGCACGGCTTTGTGGACGAGGTAATCCTTCCCGAGGAAACAAGAGAGAAGATTATTTCGGCGTTTGCCATGCTTGAAAATAAGGAAAAAAGGATACCAAACAAAAAGCACGGCAACATTCCGCTGTGATATAAAAATTTCAATACAATATTGCAGAAAAATTTACTTATTTTTTCTTGCAATATTGTATTTTTTATTGTATAATAAATCAAATATACTTTTTTGTTTTATGACTTGTTTTGACGGGAGACAATACAATGGGAAAATATTTCGGCACAGACGGATTTCGCGGAGAGGCAAACTGCAATCTTACAGCCTCCCACGCTTTTAAAATAGGAAGATACATGGGCTATCTTTTCGGAAAGGAGGGCAAGGCGCGAGTCGTTATCGGCAAGGACACCAGACGAAGCAGTTATATGCTCGAATACGCACTGACAGCAGGACTTACCTCCTCGGGAGCGGACGTATATCTGCTTCACGTCACCACCACTCCTTCGGTGGCTTACGTCATAAGAACCGAGGGCTTTGACTGCGGAGTTATGATAAGCGCCAGCCACAATCCTTTTTATGACAACGGCATAAAGCTCATAGGCTCGGGTGGCGAAAAAATCGGCGAGAGCATAACTGACGAGATAGAAAAATATATAGACGGTCTGTTGCCCGAGCCGCCCCTTGCAAAAAGGGAAAACATCGGAATCACATACGACTACGCGATGGGCAGAAACAGATATATAGGCTTTCTTATTTCTCTTGCCACAAGATCGTATAAGGGTATACGCGTCGGGCTTGACTGCGCCAACGGAAGCTCCTGGAGCATTGCAAAGTCGGTATTTGACGCCTTGGGGGCTGTTACATATGTGATAAACAACCGTCCGGACGGGCTTAATATAAACGAAAACGCGGGTTCTACTCACATTGAGGAGCTTGCAAAATTCGTGAAGGAAAATTCGCTTGACGTCGGGTTTGCGTATGACGGAGACGCTGACAGGTGCCTTGCGGTTGACGACAAGGGCGAAATTGTCACGGGCGATCATATTCTTTACGTGTGCGCAAAGTACATGAAGGAGACAAATTCTCTTGACAAAAACACCGTCGTTACGACGGTTATGAGCAATCTCGGGCTTTACAAGGCTTTTGACAGGGAAAATATAGCGTACGAAAAAACCGCGGTGGGAGACCGGTTTGTTTATGAATGTATGTGCGAGAACGGATACCGCCTCGGGGGCGAGCAGTCCGGGCATATAATCTTTTCAAAGTTTGCCACTACCGGAGACGGAATACTCACCTCAATAAAGCTTATGGAGGTTATGCTTGAAATGAAAAAGCCGCTTTCCGAGCTTACAAAGGGGCTGGAAATATTCCCGCAGAGCCTTAAAAACATAAGAGTTCCCGACAAAAACGCTTATCTTAACAACACGGTTATAGCGGATAAGATAAAAGAAATTCAAGAAGAGCTCGGAGACGAGGGCAGACTGCTTGTCAGACCGAGCGGCACAGAGCCTGTCATTCGGGTAATGGCGGAAGCAAGGACGCAAGAAAGCTGCGATGAAATTGTCGCCAAGGCTGCGGCGCTTATAGAAAACAATATAACAATATATAAGGAGATATGAAAAATGTGCGGAATAACAGGTTATATCGGCCAGGAGCAGGCGGCTCCAATACTCATTGAAGGACTTTCCAAGCTTGAATACAGAGGCTACGACAGCGCGGGAATTGCCGTTTACGGAAACGGAAGGATAAATATAGCAAAGGCAAAGGGACGTCTACAGGTTTTAAAGGATCTCGTCAAGGCGGATTCCTCCATTCAGGGGACCTTGGGAATAGGGCATACAAGATGGGCGACCCACGGAGAGCCGAGCGTTCCCAATTCCCACCCTCACTATAACAAGAGCCGTACAATAGCGGTGGTGCACAACGGAATAATCGAAAACTACCGCCCCTTAAAGGAAAGACTTTTAAGACACGGTTACACCTTTGAGTCTGAAACCGACACCGAGGTTGTGGCGCATCTGCTCGACTATTACTTTAAAAAGTACAACGGAACCCCCCTTGAAACCATTACAAAGCTTATAACAAGGCTTGAGGGCTCGTATGCTTTGGGCATAATTCTTGCCGACCACCCCGACACTCTCTACGCCACAAGAAAGGACAGCCCCTTGGCTGTGGGTATCGGAGAGGGCTGTAATTACATCGCCTCCGACGCGCCCGCAATATTAAAGAGAACAAGGGACGTTATATATATCGACAATCTTGAAATTGCCGAGATAAAGGCAGACCAGGTCAAAATATACAATCTTGACGGCGACGAGGTCGAAAAGCAGGTACAGCATATCGAGTGGGACATTGAGGCGGCGGAAAAGAACGGCTTTGAGCATTTTATGCTGAAAGAGATATACGAACAGCCAAAAGCCCTGAGTGACACCATTTCTCCCAGAATTAAGGACGGCAAAATATCCCTCGGCGAGCTCGGAATGAGCGAGGAGGAGATAAAAGATCTCTCAAGAATATACATTGTCGCCTGCGGCTCCGCATACCATGTGGGAGTTTGCGGACGTTACGTTATCGAAGAGCTTGCAAGGATACCGGTTGAGGTCGATATCGCCTCGGAGTTCAGATACAGGCACCCCATATTTGAAAAAAATTCAATCTGCATAATAATCAGCCAGTCGGGAGAGACTGCGGACTCTCTTGCCGCCCTGCGCGAGGCAAAGCGCAACGGGGTAAAGACTGTCGGCGTGGTCAACGTCCTCGGAAGCTCGATAGCGCGCGAGAGCGACAGCGTTATATATACCTGGGCAGGACCCGAAATTGCAGTCGCCACCACCAAGGCGTACAGCACACAGCTTTCGATTATGTACCTTCTTGCCGTGTATTTTGCAAAAATTCGCGGAATGATAGATGAAAAAAGGGAGGGTGAGCTTGTCCTTGAAATGCTCGCCATTCCCGAAAAAATTTCCGCAATGCTCGGCGACAAGGAAGCGATACAGCAGTACGCTTCAAAGTGCTATAACAACAAGGACGTATTCTTTATCGGTCGCGGGCTTGACTATGCGGCGGCTCTTGAGGGCTCTCTCAAATTAAAGGAAATTTCCTATATCCATTCGGAAACCTACGCCGCAGGAGAGCTTAAGCACGGCACTATTTCGCTTATCGAGGAGGGCACCTTGGTTATCACCTGCGCCACACAGCCTGCCCTTTATGACAAAATGACAAGCAATATGGTAGAGGTCAAATCAAGAGGAGCCGAAATTTTCGCTATAACTCACGAGTCAAACAAGGCGCTTGTTACCGCCGCCGACACCTGTATAATAATTCCCGAAACCGACCCGCTCTTTGCCGTTTCAATGGAGGTCATTCCCTTACAGCTTCTTGCATATTACGTCTCCCTTGCAAAAGGGCTTGACGTCGACAAGCCGAGAAACCTTGCAAAATCGGTAACGGTCGAGTAATACCACACAAGTTTAAAAACAACGGAAGAGAAAAAGCCATGAGTATTGTAGATCTTGCGGGATATTCGGTCAGCGAGTTTTCGTTTAAAAACAGTCTTCCGAGCGGCACCAAAATCTCGCTTCAAACAAAGTATTCATATAACGTAAAATTCGCGGACAAAACCCGCCAATGCAAGGGCGAAATTGTTTGCGAGGTAGGCGACAGGGAAAATCCGGACAGCTTTCACCTAAAGCTTGTAATGAGCGGAATTTTTGTCTATAAGGAAGGCAGTGAAAGGGCAAGAGTTCACGTGGAATCCTTCAAGGCGCTTTTCCCGTACGCCCGTTCATATGTCTCGATGGTCAGCGCGGCGGCAGGGCTTACTCCCATTATGCTGGCAGACGTCGATATAGAATCGCTGAATATATACAGCTTTGAAAAGCCCCGTCCCCGGGATGAAAAAAAGTGAGGATTATACTATGAGATATGTTAATATTAACGGAACGCTGAAGGCGTCACAGCTTGCGCTCGGCTGTATGAGAATAGGCGGAAAGAGCGAAAAGGAAATCGACGAAATAATTTTTACCGCGCTTGAAAACGGCATAAATTATTTTGATCACGCGGATATATACGGCGGCGGAAGCTCCGAAAGGGTGTTCGGCAAGTTTCTCAAAAGACATCCTGACATGAGGGATAAAATGTACATTCAAACAAAGTGCGGCATACGCCCCGGAATGTACGATTTTTCAAAGGAACATATAATTAAGTCTGTGGAGGGCTCTTTGCAGCGTCTGGGGCTTGATGGCGTCGATACCCTGCTGCTCCACCGACCGGACACCCTTATGGAGCCTTCGGAGGTGGCTGAAAGCTTTGATATGCTCAAAAGCTCCGGAAAGGTCAAATATTTTGGCGTTTCGAATCACAATTTGTGGCAAATCGAACTGCTTAAAACAAGGGTCAACGTTCCGCTTGTCATAAATCAGCTTCAATTTTCAATCCCCGAGGCGGGAATGGTGACCTCAGGCATGAACGTCAACATGAAAAATCCCGAATCCGTCATGCATGACGGAGGTATTCTTGAATACTCAAGAATAAAAAACATGACAATTCAGGCGTGGTCGCCCTTCCAGTACGGCTTTTTCGAAGGAGTATTTGTCGGAAGCGACAAATTCCCGACGCTTAACAAAAAGCTTGATGAGCTTGCCGAAAAATACAACGTTACCCCGAGCGCTGTCGCCATGGCGTGGATAATGCGCCATCCCGCGGGCATTCAGGTAATAGCGGGGACCACAAATCCGACCCGTATAAAAGAGCTATGCCACGGCGCCGATGTTGTTCTCACAAGGGACGAATGGTACGATATTTACAGAGCGGCGGGACATACTCTGCCGTAAATCAAAAAACAGCGAGGGTGTTATGCCTTCGCTGTTTTTATTAATTTAACACAACGTTTACAATTTGTTAAAGTAAATGAGTATATGATACTATATCATGAAGGTGGAGATACAATTGGAAGTCGCAAGAAAGAGGGGTAAAATGAAATGAAAAAAACGCTTATATTGTCAATAACAGCAATTGTCGTTGTTATTATTGCTATTTTAACCGTATCGGTATTTGCCATTACCGATAATTCTGGACGTTCTAATAATAAAGATCTTAAAGAAGAAAAAGAAGAAACAGAAGAAACAGAAGAAAAAGAAGAAGAAAAAGAAGAAGCCGCAGAGCAGGAAAAAGACGATAATAAGCAAGACGTTCCATTGACCGAGGAGCAACTCCAACAGCTTGAGAAAATACATTTAGGTGATGCAACGTTTTGTCGTGAAGAGATGATAATACGCGGAGAACTTCCGAAAAATGCGCCAAGGCTGACCCTTGAACTGGCAAAAGAAATCCTTGCAACAAATGCAGGTGATGATTTAACTCTCTTTTATATTACGTTATACGAAATGGGCATTGTGCCCGATTTAAATTATGGATGCGGTCTCTCTTACACTGAATTTTGGCTCGACGACCAAGGACACGAAGCAATTGTTGTAGCAGATTGCGCTTTCGGTGTGTCGTACGATGTGTTTAATAGTGATGGTGAAAAACTCGTCGCAACTGTAAAAGATGTGCTATACCGTATTCCGGACGATTATATCGGTCATTCATATTCTCTTCCATTGAATTACAGGCTGCTTTCGGGCGACAACGACTAAGCATAGCGCGGCGATTGCTTAAAGCGCCATAGGTTTATTAATATTAATTAAAAAAACAGGGCTCATCCTAAAGGGTGAGCCTTGTTGTATAACGGCTTACATTTTGAAAACCTTTCTAAGTATAAATCCGAAAAATTTCGGCGGTTTTATTGCTATAATTTTCACGGCTGTTCCTTTCCTTGGGCTTTTATAAGCTTTCCTCAGCTTAAGGGAGGTTTTACGGGAGCTTTCGCCCTCATTTACATTTTATGCTGTGTGCAAAAAAGAGTGCGGCTATTTTTTTCTGTAGGGCTGCTTGCGCTTTAGAATCTCATAGAGCAATTTGTAGCTCTCATGGCGCGATTTTGCTATTTCGCCCCTTTCAAGCGCCTCTATGATCGCGCAGCCCTCCTCTTTGGTGTGAGTGCATTTTGTATATCTGCATTTTCCGAGGTACCGTTCAAATTCAATAAAGGTTCCCGGAAGGTCGCCAAGGTCAAAAAAGTCGAAACGCTCAAAATCGAGCATGGTGAACCCCGGCGTGTCGGCAATAAATCCGCCGTTTTCTGTCTCAAAAAGCTCAACCGTGCGCGTTGTGTGCCTTCCCCTTCCGGTTTTTTCACTCACGCTGTCGGTTTTTCTTGAAAATTCGTTGAAAATATTATTTATAAGGGTTGACTTTCCGACCCCGGAGGCGCCGGCAAAGGCGATTATTTTTGCTTTACATTCTTTATTTATGTAATCTTTGATATTTTCGACGCCCTCTCCCGAAGGGCTGTCCGTAACAAACAGCCTAAAGCCGCTTTTTGTATAAATATCGGCAATTTCCATGGCTTTTTTTCGACTCAGCGCGCACTTTGAGACTATCATTACAACCTCTATATTGTTGTATCTTGCAATTGAGGAAAGCTTGTCGACGGTGAACAGGTCGGCCTCCGGGCGGGCGCTCGGAATAACTATAAAAAGCCTGTCAAGGTTTGCTATACTCGGGCGAATAAGCATATTTCTTCGCTCCTCTATGCTCTCTATAACGTAGCTCCCGCCCTCGTGCAAAAGCGTCACTCTGTCCCCGACAAGCGGGCTTACTGCCTCATGCCGAAACGCACCCTTTGCCCGACAGGATATCCTTTCCCCGTTTTGGCAGAGCAGGTCATACAGCCCGCCGCTCCCCTTTACTATAAGTCCTTTTATATATTCCATAAGCTCTCCGAAATCATTTTCTATTAAAATTATAATATAAACCGAATAAATCTTCAAGTATTTTGTAATAACATATTGCAAAAAATCTCCGAATGGTGTAAAATTAAAGGGCAAGTCAAGTAAAGAGGTGTAATTTATATGAAAATAGATCTTCACGTTCATACAAGCGAGGTGTCAATGTGCGGCAGGGTAAGCGCACGCGACGCGGTGAAAATGTACAAGGAAGCGGGATATGACGCCATAGTTATAACCAATCATTTTAACTCGGACGGAATATACTGCTTTGCAAAGCAGGGCAGAGACGACTATCTTGACGTTTATATGGAGGGCTTCGAGCTCGCAAGAAGGGCGGGAGAGGAAATGGGACTCACCGTTCTGCTCGGCTACGAGCTGCGTTTTGACGAAAACTGGAACGATTATCTCGTATACGGTATGCCCTATGAGGTGGCGCGCGACTACAAGAAGATATTTGCAATGGGAGCTCACAAGTTTTCAGCTCTTGCCAAGGAGCACGGCTTTCTGTTTTACCAAGCGCATCCCTTCAGAAATTCAATGACGGTCACAAGACCCGACTGTCTTTTCGGCATAGAGGTGTATAACGGCAACCCGAGGCACGACAGCAGAAACGATATCGCAAAGGCGTGGGCGGACAAATTCTCGCTTCACAAGATAGGCGGCTCGGACTTTCATCAGGTGGAGGATATCGCGATAGGCGGTATTGAAACCGACAGAAGGGTAAAAACCATAGACGACCTTATACAGGTGCTTAAAGCCGACGATTACACACTTATAGAAAAATAAAAGGGACGGCATTATGGAGCCCGAACGTGATAAGCTTTGCGAAATTATCGAAAAAACATAAACGCGATAACAAAAATCGTGTTCAGCAAGGCGAGAGACAGCAGTATTATAAAATCCGAGGCAAAGCCGATTATACTTAAAGGAAAGGCTCACTTTTGCCTTGAAACCTTTGACAGGGCGGGAAAGGCGTTTCATAAAAATATCAAATTCGAGGACGCGCCGACCATTCTTTCTAATCTGGCGCAGGATGAGTACAGACAGACAAATATTTTGACCTCAAACGGCGAATGTATCCTGCTTATCTCGAAAAAAGGAAAGGCAACCCTGCAAAATAATATAAAAGAAAACGCCAAGGACGTCAAAATCCCCGAGCACGACCGAAAAAGAAATATATAATTGACAGCAACGAGCATCCCGAGTTTTTTGCGGCGCTCGGCGTTTGCGACGAAAAAGGACGGGTGTTTGACAAAAAAGAGGCAAAATACCGTCAGGTAAACCGCTTTGTCGAGCTGCTCTCGGATGTGTATCACAATCTTCCAAAAGACGGCACTCTTACAGTCTGCGACCTGTGCTGCGGCAAAAGCTATCTGACCTTTGCCGTATACTATTTTTTGACAAAGCTTCGGGGCAGAAGTGTCAAAATGTACGGAGTCGACCTTAAGCCCGACGTTATAGAATATTGCGATAAAATCGCAAAAAAGCTTAGCTGCGAAGGACTGCACTTTGTTTGCGGCGATATTTCTTCCTTTAAAACAGAGGGCTCTCCCGACCTTGTGGTATCCCTTCACGCCTGCGATACCGCAACAGATATTGTTTTGGCGTACGCCGTCAAAAACCGCGCCAAGGTCATTCTTTCCACACCCTGCTGTCATCATGAAATGAATAAAGCAATGCATTGCAGGGAGCTTGAATTTATAGAGAAGCATTCGATTCTAAAACAGAAATTCTGCGACGCGGCAACCGACGCGCTCAGAGCGCTGAGGCTTGAGAGCGAGGGGTACGCCGTTGAGGCAATAGAGCTTATCGACCCCGAGGATACGCCCAAAAACGTCATGATAAGAGCCGTAAGGCAGGATAAAATTATGCCCGGAAAAAGAGAGAATGCCGCCGCAAAATACAAAAAAATATGCGAGTTTTTGGGCGTTTGCCCCACTCTTGACAGACTTTTGTCGCATGACTGAAGCGCCAAAATTTAAACTCAAAAAATAAAAACAAACACAGAAAGGAACACAACATGAAAACAATCAAAGAAAATTTCGGAACTCTTGTAATTTGCGCCCTTGAAATAATTGTGGGTATACTGCTCTTTATCGACCCCGAGAGCTTTACCGCGTGGATAATTGAGGCGCTCGGTATCCTTTTCCTTATCATGGGACTTGTAAGTATTATCGGCTATTTCAGAAAAGCCCCGAAAATCGCCGCCGCGGGGCAGGGAATGGCAAAGGGACTTATCGGCATTGCGGCGGGACTTTTCTGCATTTTGAAGAATAGCGCGGTAATTAAGATATTTGCAATGCTGACGCTTATTTACGGAGTCGGAATACTGCTGCTCGGAATTTATAAAATACAGCTTACCTTTGACCTTCTCAGAATTAAAAAAAGATGGGGACTTGCGGCGCTCAGCTCGCTTATTACCGTCTGCTTTGCACTGCTTATTATTGTCAATCCCTTTACCTCAACCAAGGTTTTGTGGATATTTATAGCAATAACCTTAATTTTCGAGGCGGTGCTCGATATTGTTTCGGTGTTTGTGTCCGATACCGTGAAAAGAACTCCCTCTCAGCAATAATAACGCACCTTTTTTACAAAAAAATGTCGCCCGCAGCTTTTTTAAAAAAAGCTGCGGGCTTTTTTGATACAAATTTAAAAAATATCTACCCGCGGATACAAGTCGGCAATAAGTCGGAGATAAATCGGCGATATTCGCTTGGTAAAATACAGTCGCAGGTCGGGAAAGCACCTGCAAGCATGAAAGGGTGGTTTGTGTTATGAAACAAAATATTAAGTTTTTCACAATCGTAATATCGTTGCTTCTTTATCCTCACTTGTCCTTACCGGATTTTGTAATAAAAATGATCCTTTTATTTACTTTAAATCCGGTTACTTTCAATTCGTACGCCGAGCCGGCGATCTCTATTTTTCCAACCGACGAAATAAAAAAATTGCCTGTTCCGGATAGATTAGAAACAGATGCAAATGTTTAGAGTAAAGCGGCAAGGCGGATGATTTTTAACAGATTATATGCATAAAATTCCGCAGCGCTCTTGACTTTCTGCATATAAATTGATATAATTATATGCAGAAGCGGAGGACAACTGTTGAGTTTTACTCGGCGCCATGGTTAAGGAGAAAATAATAAAACGGGTCGGCGCCTCTCGGACGACCCGATATATAAAAGCATAAACCGACAGCCGGCTGAAAAATCAGTCGGCTGTTTTACGCATTATCAGGTCTGAATTGCTTCCGCCTTGTGCGAGGCGTACTTTTTCTTTATCATGGCAAAGACTATAAAATATGCCGCAAGCTGAACCAAAAAGCTTATAATCCATGATATCGGATAGGATATATAGAGAGTAAACTGCGTGTGATGCTGTGCAAAAATTGTATATATCCAGAGTATTCTTATTCCGCATACGCCAAGCACCGTAATTGCCATGGGAACCAGTGAGTTGCCCAGCCCCCTTATCGCTCCTGTCAGCACGTCCATAATTCCGCATGTGAAATAAGTAACCGTGATAACCGCCATACGGGATATGCCGTACTCGATTCGCTCGGTTTCGCCGGGAAGATAAATATTGAGCAGAGGATATCTTAATATATAGGCAAGAATACCCATTCCGAATCCCACGATAAATACCATGGCGAGATTTAAAAACAGTATCTTTTTGACCTTTTCATATTTTCCGGCTCCTATAAACTGTCCGGTGAAGGTCAATGCTGACTGATGAAACGCGTTCATCGATATCCAGATAAAGCCTTCTATGTTTGCCGCGGCGGTGTTTCCCGCCATGACCGCGCTTCCGAAGGAATTGACCGAGGACTGTATTATAACGTTCGAAAAGGAGAACAAAAAGCCTTGAAGTCCGGAGGGAATGCCGATTTTGAGAATCGACAGCAGCTTTGATTTGTATATTCTTATCTCGTGCAGAACAAGCTTTACACATTCACTGCTTCGCATAAGATGAATAATCACAAGAACCGCCGAGATGACCTGCGAGGCAACCGTGGCAATAGCCACTCCCGCAACGTCCATACCAAAGCCTATAACCATGACAAGATTGAGAATTACATTGGCTATTCCGGCAATAACAAGGAAGATAAGAGGGTTTTTGGTGTCGCCTATCGCCCTTAATATAGACGAGCCGAAATTATATACCATGGAAGCGATGCTTCCCAAAAAGTATATCTGCATATAGGTTGTTGAAAGGTCTATGACGTCCGAGGGAGTTTCCATAAGCACCAAAAAGCTTCTTGAGCAGAAATATCCGATGACAGTCAGAACGGCGCCCACCGCAATGCTTACCGGAATTGCCGTATGTACCGTTTCGTAAACTGCGCGACGGTCGCCCGCGCCGTAATTGTGGGCGACAATAACGCTCACTCCCACCGCTATCCCCTGCGAAAGACTGATAATAAGATTTATAAGCGCGCTTGTGGCACCCACTGCCGCCAAGGAGGTGGGGCTTGCGAAGTTTCCCACAACAACAATATCCGCCGCGTTGAAAAGCAGCTGTAAAATTCCCGTTGCAATCAGGGGCAGGGCGAAGAGAATCGTGCTTTTTATCAAGGACCCGCTGTTTAATATTTTATTTTCGCTGTTCATTTATGGATTTTCAATAATTCCTTTCACCGCTTTATGTTTTTTGAGCCTGCATTATTGCCTTATTTGACAAGGCAATTTTGCACCATAATAATGTTACCACCATGTATTAATAAAATCAAGTCCTTTTATATCAAAATTTTATTTTTCGCTTAAGATTTTGAGTATATACTAATCTTTGCGATTTGCCCTGTTTTTATTGACATTGTTTTTTTCCTATGTTATAATATAAGTACTACGTATAAAGACAAAGGGCGAAAAGCCGTATTGTCTTTGTTCTATATGAAGGGTATTTGAAAGGAAGGAACGGTTATGAAAAGAACCATTTCGGCAATGCTGGCAGTTATAATTCTTCTTGGAATTTTTGCGGGACAAACATTCATGACTTTTAGTGTATCGGCGGCGGAAAATCGCGAAAATTCACAAAGTGAGGTGCTGTTTTTCACCTCCTTTGAGGATGATGAGGAGAGTAACGTCCTTTTGTCCGAGCCGGACGGAGATTTTTCGTCAAATTTAGCTCTTGTCGAGGAGAGCGTACAATCAGGCGACGGGCTTGCAGTTAAAATTTCCTCTGTGGGCGGCAGTCCCGACTTTAACGGCGAGGAATGTAAGACCCGCCTGTTTGACGGGAATACAAGAACAAAATTTTTGACCGAAAGCAACACCTCCGAGGTTTATTTCAGACTTGAAAAAAGCGCGATTATAAGCTCCTTTAAAATTGCCTCGGCAAATGACGAGCCCTCAAGAGACCCGCGGGATATTGTGCTTTACGGATCAAACGACAAAAACGAGTGGAAAGTGATATACAGAGCCTCGGATATCAGCTTTAACGACAGATATCAGGAAAAAACATTTGAAATAGCAAATAACACGGCAGAATATCTGTGGTATAAGCTGAACGTCACCAAAAACAACGGAAGCGGCAATATGACCCAATATTCGGAGCTTGCTCTCTACGGAGAGAGCGTCGGCACCGAGGAGGACGACAATTTTAAGGTCGGGGCTTCCCCGATGTCAACCCTTGTCACCGGCGGCCCGTCAAACACTTGGGGAAGCTATTCCTCGGTCGGCTGGACGGGGTACGGCTCTCTTGCCGTATCAGCCAAAAAAACCGCAAAAAGCGCATATGCCAGAAATGTGATATTCGACAGTCTTGATATCAGGGTAGGAGAAAATACAAGGCTGAGCTATGTGATTTTCCCGGGACTTAAGGGCTCCGACTACGACTATTACTATACCTCAATGCACTTTGTGGTCGACCTTGAATTTGACGACGGCACATACCTTTCGGGGCTTGGCGCCAAGGATCACAACGGCATGGAGTACACGCCCGAGGGACAGGCGCACGGCGAAGCGCTTTATACCCTGCAATGGAACTACGTTCAGGTCGATTTGTCCTCTGTGGCAAAGGATAAGACAATAAAGCGGATACTTATATACTTTTCAATGGAGGACGGCGTGAGCGGGGCGCAGTTTGAGACCTATTTTGACGATATCAAGCTTGAGAACACCTCAGACCCTGTTTATTCTCACCTTTCGGATTATATAGATATCAGGCGCGGAAGCAACAACACAAGCACCTTTTCAAGAGGTCTTACCACCCCCGCGGCGGTTGTCCCGAACGGCTTTAATTTCTACACACCCGTCACCAACCCCTCGGATAAGCAGGTCCCGTATTCATATCAGCTTGCCGGAGGCCGCAACACGTTTGACAGCATGTCGGTAATGCATGTGCCCTCAAACTGGATAGGAAGCTGGGGAACGTGGCAGTTTATGGTCAATACAAGCATTGACACGTCAGAGGGGACCTCTGCCGTGACGGGCAGCGCCATAGCCTCAAGCGAGCGCAAGGCGGAGTTTAAACACGAAAACGAAATTGCAAAAGCGCATTATTACAGCGTGACCTTTGACAAAAACAGCGCCGCCTCGGGAGTAAGGCTTGAAATCACCCCCACCTCGCACGGCGTGTACGCGCGCTTTACCTTCCCCGAGGAATGCGAAAACGTCAACTTGATTTTCGACTCGCTATGGGGAGGCGCTGCGGTAAAAATCAATGACGACGGCACTTTTTCCGCGACCTCGGACCACACAAGCGGCGGCTCGTCAAGAATGCATGTTTACGGTGTTATTGACGGTCAAATCGCCTCATATAAAACCTTCGGTGACGGAAGCGCGATAATTTCCTTCCCGAAGGGGACGACAAGCGTGGGAATGAAGCTTGCGACCTCATATATAGGAGACTCTCAGGCAAAGCACAGTCTTGAGCTTGAAATAGGGGATAAATCCTTTGACGAGGTACTAAAAGAGGCGCAAAAGGCGTGGGATGACATATGCTCCGTTGTTGAAATCGAGGGCGCAACCTATACCGAGCTTGTGACCTTCTATTCCTCGATGTATCATTTATACGCTTACCCCACCCTCTATTCGGAAAACGAGGGCACAAACGAAAACGAAAAATGGGTATATGCAAGCCCTTACAACGGCGGCAGAAAAACCGAGGGCAAAATGTATGTAAATAACGGCTTCTGGGACACCTACAGAACCGCTTGGGCGGCTTACGGACTGCTCACCCCGACTCTTGACGGCGAGCTTTTGGACGGTCTTGTTCAGCACTACAAGGATCAGGGCTGGGTGCCGCGATGGGTGGCTCCCGGCGGTCAGAACAGCATGGTGGGCACCTCGAGCGACGTGATTTTCGCCGACGCATATATCAAGGGACTGAGCTTTGATTTTGAGAGCGCTTATAACTCAATGTTAAAAAACGCCTCGGTGGTCTCCAAAAACCTGACAAACGGGGGACGTACAGAAACAGAAAGCTCGGTATTTCGCGGCTATGTTTCAAACTCCACCGAGAACGGCTTTTCCTGGACAATGGAGGGCTTTATAAACGATTACGGTCTTTACGTTATGTCAGAAAAGCTCGGTAAAACCGACGAAGCGGAATATTATTATAACAGGTGCTTAAGATACGCTCAAATGTACAACAGCGAGGCAGGCTTCTTCATGGGCAAAAACAAGGAGGGGCAGTGGTCAAGCGACGCCTCCTCATATAATCCTGCCGGCTGGTGGGGAGATTATACCGAGGCTTCCGGGTGGATAATGGCGTTCACATCGGTCTTTGACGGCAACGGACTTGCCAACATCTTCGGCGGCAAAAAGGCGCTTGAGGATAAGCTTGACGCCTTCTTTGACGACAGCGTGGACGCGATGAAAAAGGTCACAAGCGGCGGCATACACGAGGAAAGAGAAGCGCGCGAGGTGAGAATGGGTCAGTACGCCCATAATAACCAGCCCTCACACCATATAATTTATATGTACAACTTTACCGAAAATCCCGCAAAGGCTCAAATGCTTGTAAGGACGGTGCTCAAAAAGCTGTATGTCGGAAGCGAAATAGGGCAGGGATATTGCGGAGACGAGGACAACGGCGAAATGTCGGCATGGTACATCTTCTCCTCCATGGGCTTTTACCCGCTCTCAATGGGAAGCGGCGAATACGCCGTCGGCTCACCCCTTTTTGACAAGGTGACCGTACATCTTGAAAACGGAAACACAATAACTGTTACCGCAAATAACAACAGCGACGAGAACGTTTATATTAAGTCCTGCACCGTAAATTCAAAAAGCTATAACAGCCTGTATTTCTCGCATGAGGATTTAGTCAAGGGGGCGAATATTGTCTTTGAAATGAGCAGTGAGCCCACAAATTGGGGAAGCGCCGCGTATTCCGAGCAGTATGGCGTGGACTTTGGCGAGCTTTCCTCCCTGACAAAGGGTACCGCTCTTCCCTCACCTATAACCGACGTTGTGACAAAAAGCTCCAAAATTGTAAATAAGCTTCCCGAAAAGCTTATTAAAGTGGGAAATCTCACAAGCTCGGGAATAAAGAACCTTGCAAATCTCTTTGACGACACGAGCGAAACCGCCTCAAGCTTTGAGTCGGGCTCAAGCATAGTTTTTGCCTCCTCCTTGCCGCATAGGGTCTCGATTTTGACTCTCACAAGCGCCCAGAGCGGGCAAGGTCCCACGGGAGTGCGGATTTTGGCGTCAAATGACGGGGAAAACTGGAAAATGCTTGAGGAGCGCTCCAACCTTAAATTCGAATGGAAGCAATATACAATGCCTGTTGCCATAAGCGAGGAAAATCGGGGCATGTACCTCTATTATAAGGTGGAGCTTGAGGGAAGCGACAAGAATATAAGCCTTGCCGAGGTCGAGCTGCTCGGCATAATGGGAGGACACGACGATATAACCCCGATAGAGCTTAATACAATAGGAATTGACAAGGAAAAGGGCAATGCAATAAGCACGGTCGTCATTTCGGTTATAGTCGGGGCTGCAGCGCTTGCGGCGCTTATCACAGTGGCGGCGCTCCTGATTATCAAGAAAAAACGCGTAAAATAAACAAAATTTTATCGGTTGCCGAATTTTTCGGCAACCGATTTCCTTTAAATATGAACTATATTAAAATTTTTAAAAAGTACTGGAATTTTTGTTTGATATGTGATACAATATAGAGGTCGAAAACAAAATAACGCAGGCGTAGTTCATCGGTAGAATAGAAGCTTCCCAAGCTTTAGAGGTGGGTTCGACTCCCATCGTCTGCTCCATTTCTCCAAAGAAAAGCTCTTTGGAGCTTTTTTTGTTCTCTTTAATGATGAATATCCCGCCTTTTATTCGTTTTTTTAGTCGGGCTTTTCATTATTATTTGCAAGAGAGCGGCGAAGGTATTCCCGATATCCGCCTTTGAGATTTACTGTATCGTAGCCGTTGTCGGAAAGAAGCTCGGCAATTTCTCCGCTGAGCTCGCCCGTCTGACAAAACAGGCATATTCTTCTGCCGTGCGGCAGGCGGTAGAGCTCCTCTATTTTGTCTATCGGAATATTTATAGCCTTCGGCAGGGTGCCGAATTCATACAGGGAGCTTTCGCGCAGGTCGACAAGAATATCATTGCATGAGGGAGAATCGATATATTCCCATATGTTAATTTCCCGAATCATAAGCGCACACGTCCTTTACAAATCGGAAATGCTGCAGGAGCCTGCGGTATACTCGTCTTTACTCTGCAAAAGTGAGGTGATTTTCGGTGTTTTCGAGCAAATTACGCATTTTTCATTTGCGGGAGAAATATTCAGCGTGCGGATTTTCATGGTAAGCCCGTCGATATGCAAAAGGCGACCTGCAAGCAATTCCCCGATACCGAGCAGGTACTTTACCGCCTCGGTTGCCTGAATGCTCCCGAGTATTCCCGGAATTGCTCCGAGCACCCCGGCTTTAGAGCAGTACGCCGTCTCTTCAAGGGGCGGCACCTTGTCCATAAGACACCTGAGACACGGACTCTTCCCGGGGATGTAAGTCATGGTCTGTCCCGCAAAACGAACGGCTCCGGCGTGGGAGTACGGCTTTTTTGCAAGCACACAGGCGTCGTTTATCAAAAATTTCGACTCAAAGCGGTCGGTTCCGTCGATTATAAAATCGTATGGCGATATAATCTCCTCAATATTTTCATATGTCACCCGCTCGGAATAAAGCTTTACCGTGATATCCGGATTTATCGCTTTGACGGTTTCCTTTGCTGACTCGGTCTTAAGAGCTCCTACTTTGTCCGAGCGGTGAATTATCTGCCGCTGGAGGTTTGAAAGCTCCACAACGTCATAATCGGCAATTCCGATATTTCCGACCCCCGCCGCGGCAAGATACATCAGCGCAGAAGAGCCCAATGCACCCGCCCCGATGACAAGCACCTTGGAGGAAAGCAGCTTTTTTTGCCCCGATACGCCTATTTCACGAAGCACGAAATGTCTTGAATAACGCTTTGCCTGTTCTTCGTTTAACTGCATGTGCGTTTTGCACCTCCGTCCCTTTAACATTTGACATGATAAAGTATATATCCTTTGCGAGCATATGTCAAGAAAAAAGTGAAATATTTCAGCTCAAAAAAGTTAATACAAATTAAGACATAATAATACTTGCGCTCATGTTTACGGTGTAGTATAATATAGACAGAAGA
>CANRMP010000008.1 GCA_947631765.1 uncultured Clostridia bacterium | reverse complement strand
AAAGGCGCTGAAAAGAGCGCTAAGAAGAGAAGAAGAGGAAAAAATGAAAAATGATGTTGCGCCTCCGGCCTAATGATATTGCTCCCTACGGTCGCAATGATGCAAGTCTGCTTATCCGCGCAGGCAAACCTCATTTGAAAGGAATATTAAAAAAAATTGTCCGCAAAGCGGACACATCGCAATTATTGGGCAAAGCCCATATCATTTACCAAGCCGTGCGCAGCACGGCGGGCAAACATCATTGAAAAAGGCGTGGCTCACGCCAACGCCTTTTTCTGGTGGGGACAGTTGGGATCGAACCAATGACCTCATGCATGTCAAGCATGCGCTCTAACCGGCTGAGCTATGCCCCCTTACCCGATTATTATATCACGGGTTAATCTCTTTTTCAATATGGCATATTGCACAAATATTATGCCCTGCTTTTAAGAATTATTCACAAGAAAGCGTCTTTTTTACCTTGTCAGACATCTATATTTCCCTTCCCTATAAGGCGCATTATTACCCGTCTTGCAAGCTCGACAAGTACGCCGATAATAACAAGGGCAAATACGAACATAAGGTGCGAGAATCTGAGCGGCGCGGTGCGGAAAAGTGTTCTTCCAAAGTAAATCATTGCAAGCTGAATCAGGCTGACGGCAAGCATAATAAAGACAAACGGTCGGTTTTTTGAAAGCCTTGATAGAAAATTTATCCGCTGGCTTCGCGCCATAAAGCAATTTGCAATTCCCAAAAATATAAACAGGCAGAAAAATCCGCTCATAAAATACGTGGGGTTTGTCTCAAAGGAAAAGATTTTTCTTACATACTCAGACCTCATAAAGAATATGCATATAAGCATTGTGCTTATTGCGCCGTATGCGATTTCGGTTGCCATGTAGCGATTTACAAGGTTTTCCTTGCGCTTTTTGGGCTTTTCCTTGAGATATTCATCCGAGGGCGCCTCGCCCGCAAACGCAAGTCCGCCTAAGGTGTCCATTATGATATTCACCCAAAGCATTTGTATGACGGTTACAGGCGTGTCAATTCCGATAAAGGGACCGATAAGCGAAACGCCCACCGCGCACATGTTCATTGTCAGCTGGAACATTATGAATTTGCGTATGCTTTTGAATATCGTGCGCCCGTAGACCACGGTTTTCACGATGTAAGAAAGGTTGTTGTCAAGCATGACGATGTCGCCCGCCTCCTTTGCAACCTCACATCCGCTGCCCATTGCAAAGCCAACGTCGGCAACCTTGAGGGACGGTGCGTCGTTGACTCCGTCGCCCGTCATGCCAGTGACCATATCCCTTCCCTGCGCTATTTTAACCAGCCGCGTTTTGTCCGAGGGAAGCGCGCGTGCCACAACCGCAATATCGCATAGCTTGCTTGAAAGCTCACTGTCGCTCATTTTGGCAAGCTCGGCGCCGGTTAGTACCAGTCCCTCTTTGTACTTTGTAATTATATGGCACTCCTTGGCGACCGCGCGCGCCGTCTCCCTGTTGTCGCCCGTGAGCATCACTACCTGTACTCCCGCGCCGCGCAGCTTTTCGACCGACCTTGCGGCGTCCTTGCGTATTCTGTCGCGTATTCCGACAAGCGCGACAAAGGTAAAGTCCCCCTCCTCAAGCTTTTTCGGGAATGAGGCGCACTCAACCACGGCAATTACCCTTTGCGCCGACTCTGTCATTTGTTTTAGCTTTCTTAAAATATTTTCCTTATCAAACGCCGAGACCACCTGCCCGTCCTCGCGGTACGCACGCCGAACGCCCGTAAGGAGCAGCTCGGGCGCTCCCTTGATAAACACCCGCCGTTTGCCGTCCTCCTCAAGCATTGCTGCAGAGTATTTTCTCCTGCTGTCAAAGGGTATTTTGCTTATAAGTCTCACGTCGGGCGCCCCCACCCCGCGGCAAAAGTATTTTACAAGCGCTCGGTCAGTGGAGTTTCCCCCTATTGCCCGCCCGTTTTTGTAGTATGAGTCGGTATTAAAGAGCGCGTTAAGTATCAATGCGCGCTGAAGTTCGCCGCTTGCGCTCTTTTGCGCGCCCTCAAGGGCTTTGCCGGAGGATGTGACTATACATTCAACGCTCTGCTCGCCGGTGGTAAGTGTGCCGGTCTTATCGCAAAAAAGGATGTTCATCCCGCCGGCGGTCTCAATACCGACAAGCTTTCTTACCATGATATTGTCGCCGAGCATTCGCTTCATATTTGATGACAGCACGACTGTTATCATCATCGGCAGCCCCTCAGGGACTGCAACAACAATTATAGTGACGGCAAGGGTTACGGCGTGAATAAGGGTATTTAACATAAAGGGCAGGTCGCGTATTTTCTCAAGCATTAAATCTGCGCTAAAGCCGCTGTCAATGCAAATTATGTTAAAAAGATAGCCTAGCGAGACCACTGCGGCGGCGACATATCCTATTCTGCTTATCTGCATTGCAAGCTTTGAAAGCTTTAGCTTTAGCGGACTGGTTCTTGTCATTTCCTGAAGCTCATTGCAAAGCTTGCCGTACGCGGTGCCCGCCCCGACGCTCAGCACCACCATTTGTCCCTCTCCCTCGGTTACAACGCTTCCGCGCATTAGTATATTTGGCGAGTCTGTCTTGTCGCCGTAGGAGGATACAAGCGGATATTTTTTCACCTCTCGGCTCTCGCCGCTCAGCGCCGACATATCAAGTGAGAGAGCGCCTGCAATGATTTTTCCGTCCGCCGGTATCTTGTCGCCCGCCGAGATAAGCACAAGATCCCCCACCACAAGCTCATTTTCGTATACATATTGCGGCTTGCCCTCGCGTATTACCCGACATCTTGTATTCTCGCTCTCAAGTCTCAGCTTTTCAAACGCCATTTCACTGCCGTACTCTGAAATCGTCGAGACAAGGGTCGCGGTCATAATTGCCACAAATATCCCGACAGCCTCGAATATATCGAAGTTTCTGAGCATGAAAATAATATTTATACAAAGCGCTATAAGCAGAATTTTTATGATCGGGTCGCCGAAATTCGAAAAGAATCTTTGAATAAAGGTCTCCTTCTTTTGGCGCGGCATACTGTTGTCACCGTACTTTTGCCGCGAGAGCAAAACTTCGGCGTGACTGAGTCCCGTGTTGGTCACAGTGGAGGCTCCTTTCTAAGGTTTAAAGTGATACGGTAATAGTATATTCTGGGGAGATGGGGAGATATGACTGGAAGGCGATATATAGAAGAGAGAAGAGAGAAAAGAAAAAAGAAAAGGAGAAAGAAAAAAATCCCTCTCCTTTTAAAATATTTTTACCGCTGAGGCAGAAGAATTTCGGTGGTGAACGCCCCGTCCTCGCTGTTTCGGTTGACGTACCCGTCGTGCTTTTTGACAATTTCGTCAATTCTCATAAGCCCCAGCCCGTGACCGCGCCCCTTGGTGGTAAGGTACCTGCCGCCCACCTTTTTAAGCTTTTTCGAGGCGGTGAAATTGGTAAAGCTTATATAAAGCTGCTCACCCTTCATATCCATATAAACGCGAATCATCCGCTTTTCCTCGGGCAGAGCCATATTCGCCTCGATCGCGTTATCAAAAAGATTGCCGACAATTGCGCAAAGGTCAAGCTCGGGGGTTGCAAGGCTCACCGGAACGTGCGCATCTGCTATGACATTTATATTCTTGCTTTTTGCAAGTGAAATTTTGGAATTAAGAATGGCGTCGGTCATTTTGTTTCCGGTTTTTATCACGGTATCGACTGTTTGCAGGTCGTTTTCAAGCATGTCAAGATAGCGGGAAATTTCCTTGATATCACCGTTTGCGGCGTACGCCTTCATTACCTGAATGTGGTTTCTAAGGTCATGCCGCCACCCGCGCATAACGCGGTACATATTTTCAACCTCTGTATAATGGGTGTTTATAAGCTCCTCTTGATAGAGCGCGATTTTCTTTTTGCCCGACATTAAATACGCCTCCGAAATGCATTAAAGCCTTGTAATAATCGCCTGATTTAGGTCCTTGTAGGCGCCGCGCGGAAGAGGCAGCACCTCGCCGTTTTTCATGAATATATCGCTTTTTGTAAGCTTGTAAATATACCTTAAATTTACAATAAATGAGCGCCCGGTTCGAAAAAAGCGGGAGTCAAGCTCACTTTCAAGCTCGGTAAGCGTCGAGCGTACCGTGTATTTTTCTCCCCCGTCGGTGTGAAGGGTGACGTAGTTTGCGTTTGCCTCAATGTGGCTTATCTCATAAATGGGCAGGCGCACGGTTTCGCCCGCGTGCGAAAAGGTGATAAAGGCGCCGTTTTTCTCGCATAGGTCAGACGCTCTGTCAAGCACCGAAAATAGTTTTTGAGGCTTTATAGGCTTTATAAGATAATGAAGCGCCGAGACATCGTAACCCTGAGACAGATACTCCGAGTAACCGCTTATAAAGATTATTTGAACGCTCTTGTTTTCCTTTCGAACAGTCGAGGCAAGGGTGATGCCGTCCATGCCCTGCATTTCGATATCAAGAAGGAGAATGTCAAAATTTTTGTTTTCCGCATACCTGAAAAGAAACGCCTCCGCCGAGGGGAAATATTCGATATTAACAGTATGGGAGGAGATTTTTGCCCACGACAAAACAAGCGAGCCTATAATCTCACGTTCGCTTTGAATGTCGTCACATATTGCAGCCTTGTAATTTATAAGGCTCGCCTCCCCTTTTACTATTATCGGGAAGACCCTGCTTTTCAGGGCTTCCCGTCTTACTTTTACTTTTTAATTGTCTTTTTTGTAGTCAAGCGCGTTCAGCATTTCGACTCTTGCGGTGTGGCGCTCGCCCATAAAGGGGGTGTCAAGAAAGAGGTCGACCATGTCAAGGGCAAGCCCTATACCTATAACGCGGGCTCCGAGGCAGAGCACGTTTGCGTCATTGTGCGCTCTTGTCATTCTTGCCGAGAAGGTGTTTTCACAGCACGCTGCGCGAATACCCGCGTGCTTGTTTGCCGCAATGCTCATGCCTATACCCGTCCCGCAGACAAGTATGCCGAGTACCGCCTCGCCATTTGTTACAGCCTTGCAGACCTTATCGGCAAAAACCGGATAGTCGACAGATTTTTCCGAGTCGGTGCCGCAATCGATGACGGTATAGCCCTTGGATTTAAGATGTGAAATTATATCGACTTTAAGACTAAAGCCGCCGTGGTCACAGCCGACTGCAATTGTTTTTTCCATTTTATTATTCCTCTTTTTATGTTTTTTGCGTTTCTTGCGCACTTTGACGCGCTTCTCTTTCCCTTTCGGCGGACGAGGCGCGCAGATACAGCGGCTGCAGCTCCTCGGCGTCAATTAATCCTCCCTCGCTTGCGACAATTTCGGCAAGCCTTGCCGTGTTGTAAGCCGACTGATATATAAGAAAGGGCTGGACGTATTTGATATTTGGGAGCTTTATTTGCTCGCTTGCGATTTCGCACCCGTCGCCGCAAAAATAGATGTTCTCTTTACGCTCCGACAGCTCGGAGCAAAGGTCCTGTGCGCTTATCAGCCTGTCGGGGGTGAGGCGGCGCATTTTGCCCTCCTTGCAGGCAAAAAGCGCGTTATAAAGCTGTCCTCTCCTTGCGTCCATCACGGGACATATTATCCCTTCCCTGTCGCAAAGGCCTGTAGCCAAGGAAAGCAGGCTCGAAACTCCGGCAACGCACCGTCCCTTTCCGAATGCCAGACCCTTTATAAGGCTTACCCCTATTCTTACTCCCGTAAAGGAGCCGGGACCCGTGGTGCAGGCATAGACCTCAATTGCGCTTTTTTCCACCCCTGTGGTGGAAAGTAGAGTGTCAATTGCGGCAAGGAGGGTTTCGCTGTGGGTAAAGCCGCCCGCAAGGGTAAATTCGCCCAAAAGCCTTTCGCCCTGTGTGAGCGCCGCCGAGGCGACCTTGGCGCTGCTTTCAAGTGCAAGTATTATCATTGTAATTTCCTTATTTTACGACAAGATAGACAAAGATCATGCGTGAATTTTCGTCAACCTTGTCAATTTGAACCTTGTAGTATTTTTCCGGCAGGATTTGCGGAGTATTTTCGCACCACTCGGCAAGGGTCAGGCAGTTTTCATAGTCGTAGTAGCCCGCTGAATACAAATCGTCGTCCGATTTAATGCGGTACATATCAAAGTGGCAGACCTTAAAATCCTTGCCCTCGTACTCGTTAACTATCCCGTATGAGGGGCTGGAGACCTCGCTTTCGGGTGCTGTAACCTTGCAAACACCCCGAACGAAGGCGGTCTTGCCCGCGCCGAGATCGCCGTAAAGCGCGACAAAATCGTCCTTTTTTAAGCTTATTGCAAGCAGTGCGCCCGCCGATTCGGTCTCCTGTACACTGTGGGAAAGTATGTTGTATATAACCTTTTCTTTCATCGTTCAAAACAGCCCCGTAATGTTTCCGTCGTTATCAACGTCAATTGCAAACGCCGCGGGAACCTTGGGAAGACCCGGCATTGTCATAATTGCGCCGGTCAGCACCACAATAAAGCGCGCTCCCGCCGAAAGGCGCACGTCCCGTACGGTTATTCTGAAATTCTGCGGGCGACCGAGCTTTGTCATGTCATCCGAGAGCGAATACTGCGTTTTTGCAATGCACACGGGGTACTTGGTATATTCCCCGCCAAGCGCCTCGATGTCCTTTATTGCCCTGTTGGCGGCGGCTTCGTAGTCCACCCCGTCGGCGCCGTATATTTTCTTTGCGACCGCCTCGATTTTTTCTTTTATCGAGAAGGAGTCGGGATAGGTCAGAGTGAAATTATTTGGCTTTTCGCACGCGGCGACAACCTTTTTGGCAAGCTCAATTCCGCCCTCTCCGCCCTTGGCAAAGACCTCTGAAAGCGCAAAATCAACTCCCTTTTTCTCGCACATCGAGCGCAAGATATCAAGCTCCGCGTCGGTATCTGTACCGAAGCGGTTGATTGCCACCACCACGGGCAGACCGAAGCCCTGAATGTTTTCAATGTGCTTTTCAAGGTTGCACATACCGACCTCGAGCGCCTTTATATTCTCGCCCGCAAGCTCGGTTTTGGGTACGCCGCCGTTGTATTTAAGGGCTCTCACGGTTGCGACTATGACGACAGCCGAGGGAGTGAGTCCCGCGGCGCGGCACTTTATGTCAAGGAATTTCTCCGCCCCGAGGTCGGCTCCAAAGCCTGCCTCTGTGATAGCGTAATCGGCAAGCTTCATTGCAAGCCTTGTGGCTCTTATGCTGTTGCACCCGTGAGCGATGTTGGCAAAGGGTCCGCCGTGGATTATAGCGGGTGTGTTTTCAAGGGTCTGCACCAAATTGGGCTTCAGGGCGTCCTTAAGCAGCGCCGCCATAGCTCCGTTGACCCTGAGATCGCGGCAGTATATCGGCTCTCCCTCATAGCTGTAAGCTACAAGTATGTCCCCAAGTCGCGCCTTGAGGTCGGAAATCGACTCTGAGAGGCAGAGAATTGCCATAATTTCACTGGCAACCGTAATCATGAAGTGATCCTCTCTTGTTACCCCGTCGCTTTTGCCGCCAAGTCCCACCGTGATATTACGAAGCGAGCGGTCGTTCATGTCCATAACTCTTGAAAAGAGGATGCGTTTTGGGTCGATTCTAAGCGCATTTCCCTGCTGTAGGTGGTTGTCAATCACAGCCGAGAGCAGATTATTTGCCGAGGTGATTGCGTGAAAATCGCCCGTAAAATGCAGATTTATATCCTCCATGGGGACAACCTGGGCGTAGCCTCCGCCCGCGGCGCCTCCCTTTATGCCAAACACAGGTCCAAGCGACGGCTCACGAAGCGCAATAACTGCGTTTTTGCCTATCTTATTCATCGCCTCGCCGAGTCCCACCGTGGTTGTGGTCTTTCCCTCACCCATGGGAGTCGGGTTAATGGCGGTGACAAGCACCAATTTGCCGTCCCTTTCCTTCTCCTTGCGGCAGAGAAATTTGTCGTTTATCTTTGCCTTGTATTTGCCGTAAAGTTCAAGCTCGTCCTCGTTAATACCAAGCTTTTGCGCTACCTCGACTATGGGTTTAAGCTTTGCCGCGCGGGCAATTTCAATATCCGATAAAATGTCTGCCATATTAAATTCTCCTTTTTTTTCGTCAAAAGTATTATAGCATACGCCGCCGCATTTTTCAACAGTAATTTCAAAAGCTCAATTATTATCTTTATCAGCGCTCTCCGCCGACAGAATTTTCATGGCGTCAAAGATGCTTTTAACCGGTATAAGCTCGATATCACGGGCTTTTGAATAGATATTTTTAATAGCTTCATAGTTACGTTTAGGAAGCACAATGCGCCGAAAACCGAGACGCGCCGCCTCGTTTACTCTCTGGTCAGGCGAGCCGACAGCGCGAATTTCACCCGAAAGTCCTACTTCTCCGAATGCTATGACGTCGCCCGGAATCGGGATATCGCGAATTGAGGAAATAAGCGAAAGAGAAATTGCAAGGTCTGCGGCAGGCTCCTCGAACCTTATCCCGCCGATGACGTTAAGATATGCGTCACAGGTCGAAAATCGCAGTCCGAGCCGCTTTTCAAGCACGGCAAGGATAAGATACATTCTGTTATAATCGACGCCGTTTGAGGCTCTTTTTGGAGACGGAAAAACACTTTTGCCGACAAGAGCCTGAATTTCGGTAATGAGCGGGCGCGAGCCCTCCATAACGCAGACCGCGCAGTTGCCCGACATATTCTGAGGTCTGCCGGCAAGCAGGGTTTCCGAGGGGTTGGGCACCTCGCAAAGCCCCTCTCCGGTCATTTCAAACACTCCTATTTCGTTGGTCGAGCCGTATCTGTTCTTTGAGGCGCGGATTATGCGGTAGGACTGCTCCCTGTCACCTTCAAAAGATAGAACGGCGTCCACCATATGTTCAAGCACCTTGGGTCCGGCAATCGACCCTTCCTTGTTCACATGACCGACAAGAAAGACCGAAATTCCGCCCTCACCGCTCTTTGCAAGCGAGATAAAGCGCATCGCGCTCTCCCTCACCTGCGTGACGCTTCCCGCAGAGGAGCTTATTTCCTTGCAGTACATCGTCTGTACCGAGTCAATCATCACAAATGCGGGGGAAAGCCGGCGGCACTCTTCAATAACCCGTTCGACGTCGGTCTCGGTGAGAATATACAGATCGTCCGCCGCGACCTTAAGCCGCTCTGCGCGGTATTTAAGCTGTCCGCCCGACTCCTCGCCCGACACGTACAGTACTCTTCCGCTTTTTGCAAGCACACTGCACACCTGCATAAGCAGGGTTGACTTGCCGATACCCGGCTCGCCCGCAATAAGCACGACCGAGCCCTCGACAACTCCCCCGCCGAGCACTCTGTCAAGCTCGCTCATTCCGGTGCCCTTTCTCATATAGGTCGGAATTTCAAGCTTTTTTAGCTCGGTTGCCTTGGAGGGAGATGCGCGTTTTATAACGTTTTCGCTCTCGCTTGCGGTCTCTCTGACCTCCTCAAGAGTGTTCCAAGCGCCGCAGGAAGGGCATCTTCCAAGCCACTTCGGCGCTCTGTATTCACATTCACTGCACACAAAAAAGGTGCGCTCAGCCTTCATATCGCACGTCCTTTATTTTTTATTTTTGTTCGATGTTTTCTATTTCAAGGCCTTCGCACAAAGCCTTGGCAATTGCGAAGGCAAGCTTACTTTGATAATCCTTGCTTGAAAGAAGGGCTGCCTCCTCGGTGTTTGACAAAAACCCGCACTCGATAAGTATTGCCGGAATTGTTATTCTGTCAAGAATGAAAATCGAGGAATTTGCCGCCTTTATCTCGCGCTTGTTTTCGGGCTGTACGTACTCTTTCACGCTCGCTCTTACACTTTCGGCAAGGTCCTTGCTCATTCGGTTGTTTTTTGAATAGTAGACCTGCAGCCCCCGGCAGTATTCCTCGGGAAATTTATTCATATGAATACTTACAAATATTGCGCCCGGGTACTTTTTCTCATAGTCGAGCCGATTTTTCAGATCCTGCCCCTTGTGAGTGCCCGAGGCGTTCTTGTCGTAAAGCAATATATCATCGGTTCTTGTCATTACAACGTTGCAGCCACTAAGGGTAAGAAGCTCCTTTAAAATAAGCGAGACCTCTAAATTAAGCTCCTTTTCAAGCACTCCGCCGAGTCCCACAGCTCCGGGGTCCTCTCCCCCGTGTCCCGGGTCGATAATTACCGTTTTACTTTCGCCAAACGGCTTGACAGCCTCGACATTTTCTGATAAAATAAAATCAGAGACAAAGCTTTTAAAGGCTCCGTTGCAAAAGCCGCAAATGCCGCATAGAAAAGCGGCAAGCAGAAGTAAGGAAATCGATATTTTAAAAAAAGAAAGACTCATAAAAACCACCCATATGCAAACATACTTTAAGAATTTATATGCCGCACAGGGTGATAACTTTCATAATTTTTATTAAACCTTGTATCTTTCCTCTTTTTTCTTTTGTCCCCTGCCCTCGGGATTCCTAAATCCCGAGCAGAATTTCACTCCGAGCTTGTAGGATATAACCGAAACAGCAATTGCGGGAAGCGGAATGGCAATAAGCATAAAGACGTTGCCCTCAAAGAACACCTTGAGAACTCCCGCGTACATTATCTGCACCGCCTTTGAAAGCGTGCTGAATATTTCGTACATATCTACCGCCCACGCGGGGGAAAGGGTCTCCTCGGCGTAGTTTGAGAGATTGTGAAGAATATGCTCGCCGCCGTTAATAAACAGCTTGCCGACCGTTGCCAAAACGCCGAGCAGAATATTGATAGAATTTGCAAAAAGAGAAATCCAGAGCGCCTTGAAGCGGTCGTAACGCAGTCTTTGCGCGTTTATCTTGATTCCGTCCTTTTGCCCCTGCTCGTAAAAGATTACATAGATTAAAAAGAGATAGAAAACTATAGAAAAAATGCTGACAAGGGCAAGAATAATATCAGATTCGGCGCGCGCCGCCGCAAACGACATTGTGGCTCCGAACATGCACATTGCCACCTGATAAAGTATGACCTTGACTGCTGTATACATATTTTCCTTTATGGTTCTAATCATAAAAACGTGCGCCCCCGGCGTCCTTTCAAGCCTTAAATACGGCTTTTTGCTCTTTGTTATTATTTTCACTATATATTTTAATTTATAATTGTGAACAAAGCAACACCCTTCCATTAACAATTGATAATATTCCCCGAATGTTATGTTAAATACCCGCCCGAAAGGAGAAAATGCCGCATGGATATTTCCTGCCCGCTCATTGAAGAATATATAAACTATAAGCTAACAGTACAGAACAGAAGCCCGCAGACCGTCGAGCAGTACGCCACCGACCTTGAAATGTTTTTTAAATATATAGTCATCTCGGGCAAAAAGAAAAAATTCTCCGCCGAGGAGTTTGACAAAACCGACATTTCGGGAATTGACATTGAAACCGCCAAGGGGGTCACCACCGCCGCCGTTTTCTCTTTTTTGCAATACGTCACCTTCGAGCGGGGCAACAAGCCGGCGGCAAGGGCAAGAAAGCTCTCGGCAATTAAGGGCTTTTACAAGTACATGACGGTAACGCGCAGGTATTTCTCGGAAAACCCCGCAAAGGACATCGAGTCCCCCAAGGTCAAGACCGCACTGCCCAAATATTTAACGCTTGAGGAATCGTTAAAGCTACTTGACGCGGTCGAGAGCGACGCCGCCTCAAAGACAAGACAGCGCGATTTTGCAATTATCACACTCTTTTTAAACTGCGGAATGCGACTTTCCGAGCTTGTCGGGATAAATCTCACATCTCTTGATCCCGAGCTTCGGCTTGTGCGGGTGGTCGGAAAGGGCTCCAAGGAGCGTATAATTTACCTTAACGAGGCGTGCCGTCAGGCGGTCTCCTCCTATCTTCAAGTTCGCGCAACCCTTGATATTAAGGACAAAAACGCGCTCTTTATCAGTCGCCTCGGAACGCGGGTGAGCAACAAGACCGTGCAGTGGATGGTTTACAAATATCTAAAGCTTGCGGGGCTCGGCTATCGCAAGCTCTCGACCCACAAGCTCCGCCACACCGCCGCAACCCTTATGTATCAGTCCGGACAGGTGGATATAAGGGTGCTTAAGGACATTTTGGGGCATGAGCAGTTAAACACCACGCAAATTTACACTCACGTCAGCAACGAGCATATGGAAAACGCCATGGCGCAAAACCCGCTTGCCACGCACCACGGAAGCGTAAGGCGGCTCCCGCCCTCAAAATCAAATCAAAACGGCGGAAGCGAAAAGCCAAAAAGCGGCAGAAGCGGCAAGGATAACGGGAGCAAAGAAGAATAAAATCCCGTAAGGAGCCGCCGAGCGGGCAAAATTTAAAAAAAAATATTAATAATCTTTGAAAAAACCTTTGAAATTTTGTCTAAAATATGATATAATATCATACAGAATATATCTATTGTATTTCCAAACCATATTTTTCAGGTACGAATGAGCGAAAAACAGAAAGGGACGGTCATAAGTAAAGAATGAGTACAAACGAATTTAAAGTCGGCGACATTGTGGTGTACGGTTCAAACGGCGTATGCAGAATCGACAACATTGACACAGCCTCCCTTACTCCCGCGCTCGGACCGAGGATGTATTACTTTTTAACCCAAATAAAAAGCGGGTCAACAATATATGTGCCCTACGAAAGCGAGCTTTCTTCCTCGAAAATGAGATATATAATGACAAGAGAGGACATCGAGGCACTGCTCAGCTCCGCAAGGGACAAAACGCTTGAATGGAACAATGACCGCAAAACGCGCTCAAATCTGTTTCGTGAAATCCTCTCAAGAGGGCTTCACGACGAGCTTATAATGATGATACGCTGTATTTACGCGCAAAAAAGCGAGCTTGGCAAGTGCAATAAAAGGCTCTCAAACACAGATTCGGACATACTTTTTTACGCAGAAAGCGTGGTTGAGGACGAATTTTCCTTCGTGCTCGGCGTTCCGGCAAAGGAAATAGGAAGCTACGTCAAAAGTGCGCTCGGTATATGCGACGTCGAAGACGACAATTACGCGTAAACAGGAGGCGGCAATGATTCGAGTTTTGGCAATAGGCAACAGCTTTTCGACCGACTGCACGCAGTACCTCTTCCCTATGGCAAAACATTTTGTCATACCGATGACAGTCGGAAATCTGTATATTGGAGGCTGTTCGCTCGAGCGCCACTATAAAAATCTCTCGCAGAACCTTCCCGAGTACGAATATTTTGAAAACGGCAAGTCGCTCGGCAATTCTTATACGATTCTCGACGCCATAAAGCGCTTTGAGTGGGATATTGTTACAATTCAACAGGCAAGCGGCGATTCGGGGATACGTGAAAGCTATTATCCGTACGCAGGCTTCCTTGTCGAATTTATAAAAACACACGCGCCGAAGGCTAAAATTTACATAAATCAAACCTGGGCGTACGAGCGCGACTCCGCCCACCCCGACTTTCCCCGATATAATAACAGTCAGGAGCTTATGTACAAAATGCTTTGCGACTGCTACAGCGAGCTTTCAAAGCTATTTGATTTTCCGATAATCCCGGTCGGAGATGTTATTCAAGGGCTGAGGGGCACTCCCGAATTCGACTATGAAAAAACCGGCAGGAGCCTTTGTCGGGACGGATATCATCTTGACCTCTTTTACGGTCGCTATGCGGCGTCCGCCGTGTGGCTTCGCTTTCTGACAGGCAAGAAAATTAAGGGCTGTACCTTTGTCCCCGACGCCTTTTGCAGGGACGGTGATAAGACAAGGCGGCACTGCCTTGAGGTTATAAACAGTACAGTTGACGGGATAAACGTATAATTTTAACGATAAGCATAAAAACGCTTGACGACGGTTCCGCTTTATGATATAATAAATTTAATGTTTTACTAATATCATTCACGCGGAAAAATGCTTTGAGTTTGACATTTTTGCCAATACAAGACACAAAATTTTCCCTTTGCGCATGTTTCCGGCAGAGGGAATTTTTTTATTCTATCAATTCTAAAAACAAAGAGGTGCAAAAAAGTGACCATAGTTGACGTACTCAATAAAAACGCCGAAAAATACCGCGATGAGGTGGCGCTTACCGAAATAAATCCCGAATTTGACGGTTCAAGCCGCATCACCTGGCGCGACTATTCTTTAATGCAGCCGGAGCCCGGCAAGCCCTTTAAACGCGAAATCACCTGGGGTGAATTTAATACAATGTCAAACCGCTTTGCAAATCTGCTTTTGTCAAGAGGGTGCAAGCGGGGCGACAAGGTGGCAATTCTTTTGATGAACTCTATCGAATGGCTGCCCATATATTTCGGCGTTCTCAAGGCGGGAGCGATCGCAGTACCTCTTAATTACAGGTACACCTCGGAGGAAATAAAATACTGTCTTGAAAAATCCGACAGCTCAATTATGGTATTCGGTCCCGAATTTATCGGGCGAATCGAGGAGATTATCGACCGCACGCAGACAGTCAAGCATCTTTTTTACGTGGGTGAGGAATGTCCCACCTTTGCTGACAGCTATGACCGAATGGTGCTCTACTGCGCAACAGATACACCCGATATCCCGCTGTGTGAGGACGACGACGCGGCAATATACTTTTCCTCGGGAACGACCGGCTTCCCGAAAGCGATACTTCACCCGCACAGAAGCCTTATGCAGTCGGCAGTTGTCGAGCAAAACCACCATTCTCAAACGCACGAGGACGTCTTTCTCTGCATTCCCCCGCTCTACCACACAGGCGCAAAAATGCACTGGTTCGGCAGCTTTCTTGTCGGCGGGCGTGCGGTACTGCTTAAGGGCGTCAAGCCGCTCTGGATTATAAAAGCGGTCTCTGACGAAAAATGCACCATAGTTTGGCTGCTTGTCCCGTGGGCTCAGGATATTCTTGACAGTATCGACCGTGGCGAGATAAGGCTTGACAATTACGAGCTTTCACAGTGGCGGCTTATGCACATCGGCGCACAGCCGGTTCCGCCCTCGCTTATAAAACGCTGGCTTTCTGTTTTCCCACACCACAAGTACGACACAAATTACGGGCTTTCCGAGTCTATAGGACCCGGGTGCGTGCACCTCGGGGTTGAAAACATACATAAGGTCGGGGCAATAGGTAAAGCCGGCTACGGCTGGAGGACGAAAATTGTCGACGAGAACGGAAGGGACGTAAAGCGCGGCGAGGTCGGCGAGCTGTGTGTGAGCGGTCCCGGGGTTATGAAATGCTACTACAAGGACCCAGCGGCAAGCGACGAGGTGTTAAAGGACGGATGGCTGTACACCGGCGACATGGCAACCGAGGACGAGGACGGCTTTATCTACCTTGTCGACCGCAAAAAGGACGTTATCATAACAGGCGGCGAGAACCTCTATCCTGTTCAGATTGAAAATCACATACGCCGTCATGAGGCGGTAAAGGACGTTGCGGTCATCGGTCTTCCCGACCCGAGGCTCGGTGAAATTGCCGCCGCCATTATCGAGCTTAAGGAGGGGTATACAGCCTCCGAAGGTGACATTATGGACTTTTGCGCCGAGCTTCCTCGTTACAAGCGCCCGAGAAAGATTATTTTTGCGACCGTTCCCCGCAACCCCACGGGAAAAATCGAGAAGCCGAAATTACGTCAAATATATTGCGGCGAGAGCGTTGTGGCAAGGCAGAACGAGATATAAATGCTTTGCAAGCATAAGAGGCAATATTAAAATTGTCCGTTTTTCCAAAACCTTAAATGTCGAAAGGAATTAAATTATATATGAAAAAACGTTTACTGCTCGGCAATGCCGCCATTGCCGAGGGCGCCTATGAGGCGGGAGTTCGGGTGGTCTCCTCCTACCCCGGCACTCCGAGCACGGAAATCACCGAATGTATGGCAAAATACCCGAAGGAGGAGGTTGACGTCGAGTGGTCGCCTAATGAAAAGGTCTCCGCCGAGGTCGCGCTCGGCGCCTCAATTGCGGGCGGGAGAGCAATGTCCTGCTGCAAGCACGTCGGACTTAACGTCATGGCTGACCCGATTTTTACCGCCTCTTATACAGGGGTTAACGCCGGGCTTGTCATTTGCGTTGCCGACGATCAGGGTATGCATTCTTCTCAAAATGAGCAGGACTCAAGGCACTACGCAAAGGCTGCCAAAATTCCGATGCTCGAGCCGTCTGATTCGGGAGAATGTAAGGAGTTCACAAAGCTTGCATTTGAGCTTTCCGAAACGTACGATACTCCCGTGTTTATAAGACTCTCGACACGAGTTGCTCACTCGCAAAGCCTTGTAGAGGTCGGAAATCGGCAGGAAAGAGAGCTGAAGCCGTATGAAAAAAACATCGGAAAGTACGTCATGATGCCGGCAAATGCGATAAAGCGGCATGTTGAGGTCGAAAAGAAAATATTGCACCTTAAAGAGTACGCCGAAAAGTCGCCGCTTAACGTCATTGAAAACAACAGCAGCAAAATCGGAGTCATAGCCTCGGGAATTACATATCTTTATGCAAAAGAGGCGCTCGGCGAGAGTGTCAATTACTTAAAGCTCGGAATGGTCTATCCGCTCCCCGAAAAGCTTATCACAGATTTTGCAAAAAATTGCGAGACTGTATATGTTGTAGAGGAGCTTGACCCAATTATCGAGGAACATTGCAAGGCAATAGGGGTAAAGGTTATCGGCAAGGAAAAGTTCACAATGCTCGGCGAGTACACGCCCGAAATGATAGCCTTGGCGGTGCTTGGCAAAAGTGCGCCCGAGCATACAGACCTTAGTGAGCAAATCCCTGCCCGTCCGCCCGTTATGTGCGCGGGATGCCCGCACAGAGGCACCTTTTATGTGCTCAAAAAATTGGGGCTCACGGTATCGGGGGACATCGGGTGCTATACTCTGGGCGCGGTCGCGCCGCTCTTGTCGGTCGACACAACCATATGTATGGGCGCCTCCGTCAGCGCGGCGTTCGGAATGTCAAAGGTAAGAGGCGCAGAATTTAACAAAAAGCTGGTATCGGTTATAGGCGATTCGACCTTTATTCACTCGGGCATTACCGGGCTTATTGACATTGTTTACAACAAGGGAATTAACACTGTTATAATCCTTGACAACTCTATAACCGGCATGACAGGACACCAGGACAACCCGACAACCGGCAAGACAATTCGCGGCGAGGCCACAAAGCAGGTGGATTTAATAAAGCTTTGCAACGCCGTAGGAATAGAGCACGTTGTGGTTGCCGACCCGTTTGACGTTAAAAGCTTTGAAAAGGTCGTAAAAGAGGAAACCGAGCGGGAGGAGCCTTCGGTCATAATTGCCCAGCGCCCCTGCGCACTGCTTAAAACGGTTAAATACACGGGCAATTGCATTATTACCGACAGGTGCAAAAATTGCAAAATGTGCTTAAAGCTCGGCTGTCCCGCCATTTCCTGCAAGGACGGCAGGTCGCCTGTTATTGACAAAACTCAATGCAACGGATGCGGGCTGTGCGTAAACGTCTGCCCATTCTCTGCAATTGAGAAAGCGTAAAGGGGGAAATATTATATGTGTGATAATATAGTCAGAATTTCGGACAGCTTGCCCGAAAATGCGGTAAATACCGATAAAAATATTCTGCTGGAGGCGCAAAGCATACTGATTGTCGGAGTCGGCGGTCAGGGTACCTTGCTTGCAAGCCGAATACTCGGCAACACGGTAATCGGTCAGGGCTATGACGTCAAGGTCTCGGAGGTTCACGGCATGAGCCAGCGCGGCGGAAGCGTCGTCACCTATGTTAAATATGGGAAAAAAGTATATTCTCCGATTATCGGCAAGGGAGAGGCGGATATTATTCTTGCCTTCGAGCAGCTTGAAGCCTACCGCGCCCTTCCCTACCTTAAAAAGGGCGGAAAGATGATAATAAACAATCAGAAAATCCCCCCTATGCCCGTTATAACCGGCGCCGCAAGGTATCCCGAAAATATCGAAGAAAAGCTTTGTGCAGTCTGCGACCTTGTCTCAATAGACGCGCTCTCAATGGCATCAAGCGCGGGAAATATTAAAACGCTTAACGTGGTGCTTATCGGAGTAATGGCAAAAAACACGAATATTCCATATGAAGCGTGGGTTGAGACACTTAAAACCACCGTGCCCGAAAGGCTCCTTGACGTAAACCTTCGTGCGTTCGATTTGGGGTATAATATTTGAGGCTTACGGCGAGAATATCATTTTTTAACTTAGTTTTCGCTTTGAGTGTTGTACTTTAAATGAAGTTAAGAACCTTCACCTCGTGCGCAATTGGCGTACCTGTATCGTTTAATTACCTGTCATTTCTTGTCCTTTCCCTTCCGCTCGCACCTGTATTGATTATTTTTTCTATCATTTCTTGCCTCATCCCTTCCCTCGCTCCCGCGGCGGAGCCACGGCAAAGCCGTGGAAGCCGCGACAGCGGCTTGATTTTGCGGCGCAAAATCCTTTGCCGCCGGGCGTTGGGGAAGGATGGGCATGCCGTATGCGAACAAATAAAGGGAAAAGCAACGGAAAGCGCACACAAACAAACCGTCACACGGTCGTTAACAAGGCTCAAAGATCAAATATTTCTCCGCTCTTGCCCGCCCTTTGCAGCAGCTCATCAAACATGAAAAGAAACTCCGGCCAAATATAAACAGAAAGGCGCGCCGAAAACATTCGGCAATTTAGATATCAATATGAGTAACACAAATTTAAACGGTAAAAAGATCTCGGATTCTCTTGCAGAGCAGGTACACGTACTCACAATGGAGACTCTCAACGGCAATCAAAGGCTCTCGGGTCCGAAGCTCCTTTATTGGATTGACGAGGTTGCGACCATTGTCGCCCGCCGCCACGCCGGCAGCGACGTCACCACCGCGCGCCTTAGCAATATGCGCTTTTTGCGCCCGGCGATCAATAAGGATACAGTCGTCGTTAAGGGGCATATCGTCTACGCCGGAAGAACAAGTATGAAAATTAAGGTCGACGCTTATATCGAACGCTTCTGCGGTGAAAATACACTCATCGCCGACGCCGAGCTGTGGTTTGTCGCCCTTGACGAAAGCGAAAAGCCTACCCCTATCCCTCCCCTTCTTATCGAAACAGACGAGGAAAAAGCAGACTTTGCCAAGGCTGAACAGGAGAAAAAGTCGTTTTGATAATGACGTTTTATATCTTACACTCTACCGCACATCGCCTTCAAAGCATGAACAAAACGTGACAAACGCCACTCCGCATAGCGACATTAAAGCGGAACATAATAAAAGACTTTTAATATTATTACATTTTATATTTCACCCCGTCGCACATTAGCGACGGGGTATTTTGCGCGTGAGGGCGTCTTGCGTTCCTCGAACACGGCGCGCATGTTCTTCTCCCACACCCTGAGCCGTTGGTAGAACCTAAAAAAATATTTCGAGGTAACCGTTTGTTCATTTTTTCTTCGCTCACTCTCCTACAGCTTGCCCATCTTTCCCATACGCTCCCGACTGTTCGAACATCTTAAAACATTATGCAAGAGCTAACTGTTTGTTTCCATTTCCTTCATTCCCCGCCTACGGCTTGACTCTATTTTTCCCTCACACCCGCCGCGGGGCGTGGGGAGAGGAGAGGCAAGACATAGACGAAAAATTAAAGGTACGGTAACAAAAAGTACTCACTGACTAACCGTTCCCGCAACAGTCAACATTGCGCAGCGTAGGGTGACGACAGGCAAAATAATAGAAAAATTTTTTTCAAATAAAAGTAAGCAATCAAAACTTTAACGAAGTGCGACAGCGGCAAGAAGACATATAATACTCACCCTTTTTTATATTAAATTTCAAGTACAGCATTTCCAAACCACTCCACCGACTTAAAATCCCCATCAACTAATCTGCAATGTCGAAATTTTTTCCTCAAATCAAGCTTTGCGCAGTAAGGCAAACCGTAGGTTTGAAGGGAGGGATATATATGCGACGTGCAAGCTTGTTTGCAACGGCGCATATATATCCTGACCGAACGGAGTAAATGCCCTTGGCATTTATTCAGCCACGGCGCAAAGCGCGAGCACCCGCCATACGAGCGCCCGTTTGTTTCCTCGCCTTTTCAAAAGGCGACAGGGTCGAGGGGCGGCGCCCCCGTCGCGCTCCGCAGAGCGCGAAATACCTTCCCCCTAAACGCCCTCCGCCTGCGCTCCGCAGAGCGCTAAAGTCCCCAAAACGCCCCGACTCCGCCTCCGCACGAAGCTCCTCTCCCTCGCGATATGCACCCGCAAGTGAATATTTATGCAAAATCCGTGCATGAAGAAAATCACCCGCGCAAAGGCAAAAGGAGCGGGCGAAATTTTGAAAATTCCAGCCGAAGGCGTGGAGCAAATCAGATGTAATCGGTGGAAGTTAGATGTCAGCGGGGACAAATGTGGGGAAAAATATACAAAAGCGAGGCGAAATTGCGCGGCAATTCGTTCAGTATGCAAAAAGACAAATTTTTTTTAAAAAAGTATTGACATTTCATTTGTATAAGTGTATAATTATACAATCAAACTGCAACAAATATTGAACTTGAGGGGCGCAAATTTACATGCACAAGATATTTATTGACGGAAGCGCCGGAACCACGGGGCTTCGGATATACGACAGACTGCGAAAACGGGACAATACAGAGCTTATAACGCTTTCCGAGGAGAGGCGCAAGGACCCCAAGGCAAGGCGAGAGGCGATAAACTCGGCGGACGCGGTATTTCTCTGCCTGCCGGACGAGGCGGCAAGAGAGGCGGTCTCCTTTGTCGAAAACCCCGACACGGTTGTTATTGACGCCTCCACAGCGCATAGAACACAGAGCGATTGGGCGTACGGCTTCCCCGAGCTGTCAGTGGAGCATTTCCAAAAGATAAAAACCTCAAAGCGAATTGCAGTCCCCGGATGCCACGCAAGCGGCTTTATTGCACTTGCCTTTCCGCTTGTTCAAAAAGGAATACTCACTCCAGCCGCAAGGCTTTCCTGCCATTCTATAACCGGATACAGCGGCGGCGGAAAGAAGATGATTGCCGAATACGAGGGCGAAGACGTCGACCGACTCCTTTTGGCGCCAAGACAGTATGGAATTGCACAAAAGCATAAGCACTTAAATGAGATGAAGAATATCACCGGACTTGAGAATTACCCGCTGTTCTGCCCGATCGTTTCAAATTTTTACAGCGGCATGGAGGTCACAATTCCGCTTTTTGCCGCAGACCTTTCACCAAATTGCACCCTTTCCGATATAAAAGCGGTCTATAGAGAAAAGTACACGGGAGGGGTCGTGAGATATGCCGAAAACTGCGACGAGGGGGGCTTTCTCTCAGCCGGAGCATATTCGGGCAAGGACTCAATGGAAATAAGCGTGCACGGAAACGAGGAGCGAATATTGCTTGTCGCAAGGTACGACAACCTCGGAAAAGGCGCCTCGGGCGCGGCACTTGAGTGCTTTAATATTGCTTTCGGATACGAACCCGAAAAGGACCTCGAGCTTTGACATTATAAATCACGTATAAAACGGAGAAAAAAATGAAAATAATTGAAAACGGCGTTTGCGCCGCAAAGGGCTTTAGCGCAAACGGAATACACTGCGGCATACGCAAAAATAAAGAAAAACGCGACCTTTCGCTGATTTACAGCGAGGTTCCAGCCTCCGCCGCGGCGGTTTATACCACAAACCTTGTAAAGGGTGCGCCGATACTCGTCACAAAGCAGAATATTTCAAACGGAATTGCGCAGGCGATAATTTGCAACAGCGGAAACGCCAACACCTGCAATGCAAACGGTGTAGAAATAGCACAGGAAACCTGCAAATATATCGCAAGCGAGCTTAAAATTGACCCGACAGACGTAGTAGTCGCCTCGACCGGAGTAATAGGACAGCCGCTCGACCTCACACCTATTAAAAACGGCATACCCGAGCTTGCAAAGGGACTCGGGAACAAGAGCCGCCTTGCCGCAGAGGGGATTATGACCACAGACACGAAGGTCAAGGAAATAGCAATTTCCTTTGAAATCGGCGGAAAAGAATGTAAAATTGGCGGAATTGCCAAGGGATCGGGAATGATTCACCCCGATATGGCGACAATGCTCGTCTTTATCACAACCGACTGCGCAATAACCCCGAATATGCTTCAAAAGGCGCTTTCGGGAGATATAAAAAACACCTTCAATATGGTGAGCGTCGACGGGGACACCTCCACAAACGACATGGTAACAATTCTTGCCAACGGAATGGCGGAAAATCGGCTTATCGAGTGCGAGGGCGAGGATTTTGACGCCTTCATGAAGGCGCTGAATACCGTCAATGTTTACCTCTGCCGCTGTATCGCGGGCGACGGCGAGGGCGCGACAAAGCTGCTTGAATGTACGGTAAGCGGCGCCGAAAGCGAGGAAATTGCCAAAAAAGTTGCAAAATCAATCATTTGCTCCTCGCTCACAAAGGCGGCGATGTTCGGCGCGGACGCAAACTGGGGAAGAATTTTGTGCGCTATCGGTTACAGCAAGGCAAACGTCGATATAAGTAAAATTGACGTTGAATTTTCCTCGCCGAAGGGCACAATAAAGGTCTGCGAAAGCGGCTTTGGTATTCCCTTTTCGGAGGAAAAGGCAAAGGAAATACTGCTTCAAAACGAAATAAACATTGCCGTGTCCCTTAATAGCGGAAGCTGCGCTGCTACCGCATGGGGGTGCGATTTGACCTATGACTACGTTAAAATAAACGGCGATTACCGCACATAAGCGGCGGAAAGGAAAAGAAAATGAATATCACAAATGCCGACAGGGCAAGGATTTTGGTACACGCCCTTCCCTACATAAGAAAATACACGGGAAAAATCATTGTTGTTAAATACGGCGGGAGCGCCATGCAGAGCGAGAAGCTCAAGGACTCGGTGGTGCGGGATATCGTCCTGCTCTCGCTGGTCGGAATAAAGGTTGTGCTCGTTCACGGAGGCGGACCCGAGATTACCGAAATGCTCAAAAAAGTCGGTAAGGAGTCAAAATTTGTAAACGGACTGCGGGTTACGGATAAAGAGACCGTCGAAATCGTTCAAATGGTGCTTGCCGGCAAGGTTAACAAAAGCCTTGTAAATATCATACAAAACAACGGCGGCAAGGCTATGGGACTTTCGGGCATCGACGGACATATGATAGAAGCGGACTTTCGGGACATTGAGCTTGGCTACGTAGGAGAAATAACCCAGCTTAACGTACAGCCGATACTTGACGTTATCGACAAGGGATATATACCGGTGATATCGACAATAGGCTGTGACAGAAAGGGCAATATACTCAATATCAACGCCGACACAGCCGCCGCAAAGATTGCCGGAGAGCTTTCCGCCGAAACGCTTATTTCAATGACAGACACGAGCGGAATACTTGCCGACAAGGACGACCCCTCGACCCTCATCACCAAAATCGATATAAACGACATCCCGGGACTTATCGAAAAAGGCATAATTTCGGGCGGAATGATACCGAAGGTCGAGTGCTGCAGCGAAGCGCTGAGAGGCGGGGTAAATCAGGTTGTGATAATTGACGGCAGAACCCCGCACTCAATTCTTATCGAAACGCTCACCGACGAGGGAATCGGAACAATGTTTACAAAAGACAGGAGCCAAACATGAATATTTACGAAGCCGATAAAAAATATATCGCAAACACATACGCTCGCTTTCCTGTTAATATCGTCTCGGGAAAGGGCTCGCTTGTATATGATGAAAATAACAAGGAATATATAGACCTTGGAAGCGGAATTGCAGTCACTACCTTCGGACACTGCGACGAGCAGTGGCAAAGCGCCGTCAAAGCTCAGCTTGACGCCTTTGCGCACACCTCAAATCTCTATTACACCTCCCCTTGCGTAGAGCTTGCGAAAATGCTCTGCGAAAGGACGGGTATGAGCAAGGTGTTTTTCAGCAATTCGGGAGCCGAGGCTAACGAATGTGCCATAAAAGCCGCGCGCAAGTACGCAACAGATAAAAAAGGTAAGGATTTTTATAAAATAATAACCCTTAAAAACAGCTTTCACGGCAGAACAATAACCACCCTTGCCGCAACCGGTCAGGACGCGTTTCACGATAAATTCCTGCCGCTCACCGAGGGCTTTGTTTACGCCGAGGCGAACAATATCGATGACCTTACAGAGAAAGTCAAGGCGGGAGGAATTGCCGCAATTATGTTTGAGGTCGTGCAGGGCGAGGGCGGAGTTATCCCGCTTGAACCTTCCTTTTTAAACGCAGCAGAAAGGCTTGCAAATGAGTATGATCTGCTCCTTGTCGCCGACGAGGTTCAGACCGGAAACGGGCGTACCGGAATGCTTTATGGGTATATGAACTACGGCATAAGACCCGATATTGTCAGCACCGCGAAGGGGCTTGCGGGCGGTCTGCCGCTCGGCGCAACACTGCTTTCAAAAAAGGTAGAGGACGTCTTTTCGTACGGCGACCACGGCTCGACCTTCGGAGGAAATCCTGTCTGTGCCGCAGGTGCTGTCAGTATCCTTTCAAGAATAGACAACACACTGCTTTGTGAAGTCAGGAGAAAATCAAAGCTCATAACCGACTTACTCACGGGCGCAGAGGGTGTTATTTCGGTTACAGGAATGGGACTGATGCTCGGAATCGAGTGCCAAAGACCGGCAAATGAGGTGATAGACGAGTGTCGTGAAAAGGGCGTGCTCGTGCTCAAAGCCAAAAACAAGGTAAGGCTCCTCCCTGCTCTGAATATTCCGGATGAGCTTCTCATCAAGTCAATTGATATTATCAAAACCGCCTGCAAAACAGTCAAATAAAAACATAAAAATAGGAGAAAAAGCTATGGATCTCAGAGGAAGAGACTTTTTAAAGCTTCTTGACTTTACAAGTGAAGAAATAGATTATCTTTTAAGGATTGCAGCAGCGCTGAAGGATGCTAAATTATCTGGTATAAAGCACAGAATTCACGAAGGAAAAAACATCGCGCTTATATTCGAAAAGACAAGTACACGCACCCGCTGTGCCTTTGAAGTCGCGGCAAGAGACCTCGGAATGGGTGTCACATACCTTGACCCCAAAAGCTCTCAAATAGGAAAAAAGGAGAGCATTGCGGACACCGCAAGAGTGCTCTCCCGCATGTTTGACGGCATCGAGTATCGCGGATACGGACAAAATATCGTCGAGGAGCTTGCAAAGTATGCTGACGTTCCTGTCTGGAACGGACTTACAAACGAGTTTCACCCCACACAAATACTTGCCGACTTTCTCACAATCAAGGAGCATTTCGGTCACCTTTCCGGAATAAACTTTGTTTATATGGGAGATGCGCGCTACAATATGGGAAATTCGCTCATGGTGGGATGCGCAAAGATGGGGCTTAATTTCACCGCCTGCGCTCCCAAGAAGTATTTCCCCGACCATGAGCTTGTAAACACATGCAAAACAATTGCAAAAACGAGCGGCTCAACGCTTAAATTCGAAAGCGACCCGATAAAAGCAGTCAAAAATGCAGACGTCATTTATACCGACATTTGGGTCTCAATGGGAGAGCCTGTAGAGGTCTGGGAGGAAAGAATAAGCGAGCTCTCACCGTATCAGGTCAACTCAGCGCTGATGAACGCCGCAGGAAACGGCGCAGTTTTCATGCACTGCCTTCCCTCCTATCACGACCTTAATACCGAAATCGGCAGAGAAATGGGAGAAAAGTTCGGCAGAGACTCAATGGAGGTCACAAACGAGGTCTTCGAAGGACCCGCTTCCATCGTCTTTGACGAAGCCGAAAACCGTATGCACACCATAAAAGCAGTCATGGCGGCAACACTCTAAACTCAGCATCACTCTAATTACTCATTACTCTAAACACCGCAACGCTCAAAACTTGGCGACACAGTGAATAATCCAAACTTAAATGCTTCAAGCGCTAAACGCCGCACCCCTTAATGCGCAAAACTAAAAATATGGCGCCATCGCTCTAAGAGCCCACCACCATAAATCTATCTCAAAATCCCCGAAACCATAAAAAAACCTACTTCAACCGGACGCCCTTCCCCGCCCGGTTTTCTTTTTTCTCCCCTTTTAGATAATCCTCCTCTCCAATACCCGCCCGCGGTCCGACAATGCACATTTCACGGCAAAAAAGCCGCCCGGCGGGCGGCGTATATAAATATACAAATGCAAATATTAAATCGGAAATTTATAATGTTTATTAAATTTCATTAACAGTTGTGTTTTTGCGATAAAATTTTCTACAATTCATGAAGTATTAATATTTTTGCATTATAATAAGCTTAGTATGCAAAAATGAAAGGACAACATAGAATAAATGGCTGATAAAAAAACGTCGATAGGCGGGCAGGCGCTTATTGAAGGAATAATGATGCGCGGTCCGGAGGTGACCGCCATGGCTGTCAGAAACGCGAGCGGCGAGATAATTCTCGAAAAATCCGAGACCAAGACGAATATCCCAAAAATATTAAAGCTGCCGATAATTCGCGGAGTTTACGGCATGATATCCTCATTTACAATGGGATATAAGTACCTTATGCGCTCGGCTGACATATCGCTTGCCGACGCCGAACAGCAGATAAAAAAGGACGAGGAAGCGCAGGCTGCAAAGCCGGAGAATAGCGAAGCAACTCTGGCGTCCGGAGCGGCGGAAACGACTGATACGGAAGCGCCCGTGGAAGCGGAAACAGCTGTGACAGCCGAAGCGACTGTAACAGCGGAAGCCGAAGCAACGGTGACAGTCGAAGCGGCGGAATCGACGAAAAATGCAGAGATTACAGAACCGACGGAACCCGATTTAACATCTGAAAACGCCTCGTTTTCTTTGAATATTTCTCCCAATGGCGAAACTGTGTCATCCGACGCCGCCGACAAAGCGCCGGTCGGTGAGAGCGTTAACGATATTGCAAATAACGCCGAAAATGACGCCTCGGGCAAGGCGTCATCAGTGCAGAACAATCCCGAAGGCAAAAAAAAGAAGGCTTCCACCTCCGAAAACAAAGCTCTGCTTGCGGTAACAGGTACAATCAGCATAATATTCGGCTTGGCTTTGGCGATTTTACTCTTTGTTTATCTTCCCTCAAGCGCCGCAAGGTTCGTTATTCCGGGCGAAAAAGCCTCTCTTTCCTACTCTCAGGCAATTTTGCGCAGTCTTATTGAATGTGTTATAAAAATTGCGATACTTGTGCTTTACATGTGGCTTGTTTCCTTTATGAAGGACATAAAGCGCACCTTTATGTATCACGGCGCAGAGCACAAAACTATTTTCTGCTACGAACACGGTCTGCCGCTTACTGTTGAAAACGTCAGAAAGCAGCGCCGTTTTCATCCCAGATGCGGCACCTCCTTCCTCATTCTCATGCTTATAATAGGCTTTCTTATCGGAATTTTCATTCCCTTTAACAACGCTATTATAAGGACTCTCCTGCGTATCGCCCTGCTACCTCTTACCGTCGGCATCGGATACGAGCTTATCAAATTTGCCGGCAGGCATGACAACCTCCTTACAAAAATTATTTCGGCTCCGGGCGTATGGCTCCAGCACATAACCACCAAGGAACCGGACGACGGCATGATTGAGTGCGCCATTGCCGCAATGAACGAGGTCATACCCGAAGATAAAGAAAAAGACAATTGGTAAAATTAAATCAGCCGTCTCATTTGAGACGGCTGGGTTTTTATTATTAAATTTTGATTTATTCATTGCTTTTGTCAGTTGCTGCATTATCATTGTTAAATAGTTCATTATCGATTCGTAATCAGGCTGGCCTTCACTGTCACCGTTTAAATGAGGAATCGCTTCACCCTCTCTGAAGGCTAATTGAAGAGGAGTGGTCGGATAAAAGTATCCGTCGCTCGATTTTTTAAGCAGGAACAAATAAGACTCTCCTGTATCAAGGTCTATATCAAGATCGGGATGTACTTCTACCTTATACCAATAGAATATTTGCGACCTTTTTATAAGCTCTTCCGTCTGATTATAAACACATATTCTATATGGATAGAACTACCTTGGTCGCCCCAGAGCAGCCGACATCCGGCAAGAGTGCATATAATTATATCAACCACAGGAGCCGATATTAAAAGAACCTTCTTCATAGCTTACTTCCTTATGACAATATCATTGTAACATATATAGACAAAAAAACAAGATCATTGTTAGATAATTATAAAACACGCTCGGGAGAGTGTCAAATGCTCTCCCGAGCGTGTTTTATCCGAGTATATCAAGAATTCAAAAATTAATAGAATGTCGCAACCTGTTGTTCGGGCGCCTTTGCCTTCTCGACCGAGAGGGCGGAAAGCAGCGGTCCTTTGCCCTCGTAAAGCGGGTCATAGGCGAAATTAAAGCGCGCGGTGACCGTCACCCAGTCCTTGGTTTTGATTTTCTCGGAGCCCGACCACTTGCACACGATGCCGCAATAGGTTATGTCCTCCACACAGCAGGTCATAACGTGTCTGCCGACGGCGAATTTTCCCTTTGGGAAGGTCGCCTCCTTTACGCATATGCCTTTAAATCTCAGCGTTTTGCCCTCGTATTTTTCGGGGTCCTCGCTCATATCGCGGTACCATATTGCAAAATGCTCGTCGCCGATTTCGACAATATCCGCGTCGATATCAAAGGGCAATGGGTCCTCGATTTCGTCGTAAACAAAGTCGCCGTCGATCGTTTCGTAGGCAATTGTGACCTTCGAATTTACAGAGCGTACGATTTTGTGAAATTCCTCCTTGTCAACGTCGGCTTTTGCGCGGTTAAATATAACCATTTCGCAGGTTGTGAGCTTATCTGCCACAAGCTGGCGCATATTTGAGTTGTAGGAAAGGAAGGTGTTGGCGTCGGCAAACATCATTTCCTGATACACCATCCAGCCGTTTGGCATGTTTTTATACAGGGTATTCAGCATCCACATGCCGTTGTACTCTATCATGATTCTCTCGGGCTTGTGCCGCCTCTCGAGAGCCGAGAGGTTTTGAGGGTTGAAGTCGGCTTCGTTTTCGATATATTCGACCGCAACATTTCCCTTTTTGAAAAGCGAGACGTCATATTCCTCAATTCCCTCCTCGCAGGCAATAACGAGAAATCTCTCACCCGTGTTGAAATTGTCGTCAAGCAGAGTGTCGACAATCATTTTTGTCTTTCCGGACTCAAGAAATCCGGTGAAAAGATATACAGGCATTTCCATAATATATACCTTGTTCCTTTTTGCAATAATTTATGCTTTAACTCCGAAAAGCCTCTCTATTTCCTCTTTGTTTATTTTGGAACCGATAACGCAAATTCTGCCGATAACAGAGGAAGAGCCGTATCTTACGTTGCTTTCCTCGGGGATAAAGTCAAAGTGTATCCATTTGCCGTCCTCGCCCGCGACTATTCCCTTTGAGCGCAGTATTAAGCCGAATTTTTCGGAATTGTCAAGGCAGGACAAAATCTCCTTAATTCTTGTAACGCTGAATTTTGCGGAGGTTTCGATTCCCCAGCTTTCAAAGACCTCGTCGGCGTGATGGTGGTGATGGTGGTGCCCCTCTTCCCCGTCGTGGTGGCAGTGGCATTCCTCGTCCTCGTCCTCGTCATGGTCGTCGTGATGGTGATGCTCGTGCTCATTCTCATCGTCGTCATCGTCGTCGTGGTGGTGATGGTGATGTTCGTGCTCATCCTCATCCTCGTCATCGTCGCCGCTCTCTTCAAGCAGCTTTGCAAGGTAGCTTGCAAGCGTGCTCTTGCCCTCAATGGCTTCAAGCAGCTGTGCGCCCGAAAGCTCATCCCAAGGAGTGGTGACAACAGTCGCCTTGTCGTTGTGCTCTCTTAGAATTTCAACGCACTCGGCAACCTTTTTCTCGCTTGCCGACTGAGTGTGGCTTAAAATAATGGCGCTGGCGTTTTCAATCTGGTCGATATAAAATTCTCCGAAGTTTTTAAGATACATTTTGCACTTGTTGACGTCGGCAACCGTTGTAAAACTGTTGAGTGCAACCTCACTTGTTACCACTCTTTCAACCGCTTTAATAACGTCGCTCAGCTTTCCGACTCCCGAGGGCTCAATAATAATTCTGTCGGGAGAGTACTCCGCAATAACCTTTGCAAGCGCCTTTGTGAAATCTCCGACAAGCGAACAGCAAATGCACCCCGAGTTCATTTCGTTAATTGTAATCCCGGCGTCCTGCAAAAAGCCGCCGTCAATGCCTATCTCGCCGAACTCATTTTCAATCAGCACGATTTTTTCGCCGTTGTAGCCGTCGGCAAGGAGCTTTTTAATCAGCGTGGTCTTTCCCGCGCCGAGAAATCCCGAGAAAATATCTATTTTTATCATAACTTTTTTCCTTTCTTTAACATCTTAAGCTTTCTCCTATATATTTTATCACATTTTAAATTTTTGTCAAGTAAGACAAATAAAATGTTTACATTGAAATAAAAATATGCTATAATATTATTAACAAAGAGTGCTTTTAAAGTGTTTTTTCAAAAATTCGCGCGCCGCAAATTTTCCCGAAATTTTATAAGAAAAAAGAGGAGCTTATCAATGAGTAAAAAACCAAATCTTGTCTTTATGTTCGCCGACCAGCTGAGACTTGCAAGCATGGGGTATTATGGCGATAAAAAGGCGCAAACTCCTAATATCGACCGCCTTGAGGGGGAGTCGTGCGACCTTATTAACGCGGTCTCCGGACATCCGGTGTGCGCTCCGTACCGTGCGTCGCTCTTTACCGGCAAGTACACGACAAGCACCGGAATGGTGATAAACGAGATAAGAATATCTCCCTGCCACCGCACAATTGCGCATGTGCTTGACGATAACGGCTACGAGACGGCTTATATCGGCAAATGGCATTTGTATGCAAATGAACTCGGCAACCACTACGACCCCAAAAATTCATACATACCCAAGGGTCCCGACCGTCTCGGCTTTGACGGATATTTTGCCGCATATAATTTTCACCACGACAATTACGGCAAGTGCTCATATTACCACCTTGACGACCCGGAAAAGCTCTCGTATGACGGCTTTGAACCCGACTGCCAGACGGATATGGCAATTGAACAGCTCAAAAAGCTTAAAAATTCCGGCAAGCCGTTTGCTCTCTTTTTGTCAATAGGCATTCCGCACGACCCGTGGGACGAGTGGAACTGCGACCCCGAAGCGTATGCGCGCTTTGGTAACACCGAGTTTACTCTGCCCGAAAACTATCTGCCCGAAAATGACAAATACGCCGACAACTGGGCAAAGCTTTCCAAAAAAGAGCGTGAGGACCTTCCCTATTGGATGAAGGGCTATTACTCAATGGCGGCAAAGGTTGACGACAACGTCGGTAAAATGGAGGAGGCAATAAAGGAGCTCGGAATTGAGGAAGACACAATTTTTGTCTTCACCTCCGACCACGGCGAGCTTTTTGGAGCACACGGCAGGCGCGCAAAGAACATTTTCTATGAGGAAGCCGTCAGAGTCCCCTTTCTTATCAAATGGGGAGATAAGCTCCCTGTCGGCAAAAACGACCTTTGCATAAATACAGTTGACATTATGCCCACTCTTCTTTCCCTTATGGGCATGAAGGAGGATATCCCTCTTGAGGTTGAAGGGCGTGATTATTCCGATTCTTTGCTTGGAAAGCAGGACGCCGCGCGCCCTGCGGGAGCGCTTATGATGGGTACAGGCGCCACCGCCGCATGGGAGGACGGGCACGAATGGCGCGCCTTCAGGACAGAGCGGTACACCTACGCCACCTATCTTTGCGACAACAAGGAGCTGTTTTTTGACAATATCCAAGACCCGCTTCAAATGAACGACCTTTCAAAGGACCCGAAATACTTTGACGATATGGAAATGGTCAAGGCTTTGATGAAGGAGGAAATGGAGCGGGTAAACGACAAATTCCACCCCTCCTCCTATTATCAGAAAAACTGGGTGGAAAACAGAATAATACTTAAAACCAAAGCGGACTGAAATATGCTTGCCGAGCTTAATAACTGAGGCTCGGCAAGTGCTTTTATTTTGGGAAATTCGGATTTGTTAATTTTAAAATAGATTTTCTCTTATCAGCGAAACGCCGATGCCAAGGCACGCGGACAGAATTATTACAGCCACTGTCGGGATTTTTTTATGAAAAGCGTATTTTGAAACATAGTATATTGCGGCTATAAGGCAAAAGACAATAAGTGAGGTTAAGTCAAAGTTAAACTCGCCGATTTTTACAAAGCCTATCGCTTTTATAAGCAGCAGAGTGCCGCTTGTGAGAATCAGCGCAACGACGACCGGTCGAACCCCGTACATAAAGCCTTGAAAATACTTGTTTTTTGTAAAGCTTTTCAAAATTGAAGCTATAAGCAAAATTATAATAAACGAGGGCATTATAACGCCGAGCGTTGCCGATATACTTCCAAGCAGTCCCGCCTGCTGTGAGCCGACGTAGGTAGCCATATTCACAGCAATTGGTCCCGGGGTTGATTCGCAAACTCCTACAAAATTATAAAACTCCGATTCGGTCAGCCAGCCGTAGTTTAAAACGGCGTCTCTTATAAGAGGAATCATGCTGAGCCCTCCGCCGAAGCTGAATAGACCGATTTTAAAGAACTCGAAAAAGAGGGTTAAATAAATCATTCTTTATCCTTTTCCTTTCCGAGCCTTAGGACGGTTTTTACAAATATTCCGATAAGCCCGCCTACAATTATAAGTAAAACAGAGCTGAGCGACCTTGAAAAAAGCTCAAAAGTAACAGCGGCGCCAAGCACGACAAAAAACACGACAAGCGGGAGCACCTTTTTGGGAAGCTCGACAAACATCTCGACTCCGGCTTTTATAATAAGAAAGGCAACCGCGCATTTGATTCCGATAAAGGCGTACGCCACATAAATATTTGCCATAAACGCTTCAAGAAAAAGCGAGATGATATAAATAATAATCAGCGAGGGAAGCACGACTCCGAGCGTTGCAAGCGCACTGCCGAGCGCTCCGCGACGCTTGTACCCCACGTAGGTTGCAAGATTTATTGCAATAGGTCCCGGGGTGGATTCGGCAATAGTTATTATTTCCATAAGCTCGTCACTTGTGAGCCATTGTTTTTTCTCAACAATTGATTCTTTTATCTGCGCGATCATGGCGTACCCGCCGCCGAATGTAAAGAGCCCTATTTTAAAAAAAGCAAAAAAGAGTGAAAAAAGCATTTAATTCTCCAAAAAACGCACCTGCCCCGAAAGCGGGATATTTTTTTATCCCCGCTTTCGGGGCAAGGCTCCAAATAATGGTTTAATAGTTTATAAAAGCTGAAAATCGGTCAAAAGTCGGAGTTTTTGAGCTTTTTCTCATACGCCGATTTTTATATGACTTATATTTGCGGTACAGCTCATAATCGCGGCGTCGCGCTTTTGACTTGTGAGCACAAACACCTGTCCCGATTCTTCGGCGTATTTTCCTATAACCGCGGTGATTCCGGCAAGCCGCAAATCGTCAAGTCTTGAGAACGCCTCGTCAAAGACAAGAGGAGGCAATTCCTTTTTGTAAAGGAAGCCGACAAGCGCCAAGCGCAGGCTGAGATATGCAAGGTCTCTTGTGCCCTCGCTCATATAATCCTCGTCTCTTGAAACAAAGGACACTCCGCCCGATTCCATGCCGTATTTAACGGCAAGATTTTGCGAAATATTCAGACCTCTGTACTTGTCATTTGTGGCAACTCTCATAAACTCCGCCGCGTGCATTGAGAGCTTGGGAGAGATTCCGGTTCTCAGGTCATCCCCGGCTTTGCCGAGCGTCGACTGCGCAAGAGTCAAAACCGCGTGGCGCTTTGTAAGCTCTTCTACCTTGTGCGATATCTCGTCGTACTTGTCAAGCAGCTCCGCGATATTTGTATCCGATGCGCCGAGCTTTGCGCGCTCGATTTCGTATTCCTTGACCTTGTTTGAAAGCTCGGCAAGCCTTTCGTTAATGGTTGCCGCCTCCTCGGAAAGCGCCTTTTCCTCCTCGGGTGTGGGGGTGGTTGCGGCAGTTGCAATAATTGCCTCGGCGGCGGCGCGGTCAAGACCCGAGTACGCTTCCTTCATTGTATCCCTTTGAGCCGCGCTTATATTGATATCCTCGTTGAGCTTTGAAAGCTCGGAAATTAAATTCTGAGCCTCTCTTATCGTGTCCCGAAGGGTCGGGATACCCTCGTAGGTTTTACCCCATTTTTCAAGGCGGGACCTTATCTCGTCCTCTCTTGTGGTGATTTCCTTTTCAACTCGCTTGCATTTTCCCTCGGCGGCAGAAAGCTTTTCTATATAAATTTCCTGACTGCTTGCTCTGCTCATAGCGCCGTTAATCGCAACAAATATATCGTCCTCGCTGGTAGCGCCGTAAAATTCCAACTTTTTGTCAATTTTTTTGGATATCGTGTGCGAGCGGATAAAGAGGATAATTGCGATAATAAGCATAAGTGCGGCAACGCCGTAAAGCCCGAAGCTCACCTCGTACATTGTAAAGAGATCCCCGAGGCTTATTGAGGCAACATCCTCAATAAACATACAAACCGCTCCTACGGCGCCCCAAATAAGGGTGAATACCACAAAGAATATGCCGATTGTCATTGAGGAATGAGCGGAGCGGGACTTGTTTTCAAAAAAGTCGGAAAGACTTCCGCTTCCTCCGTCCGACTGCACCTTGTTTATAAGGGCAATGTCGTCAGCGTCGATTTTATCCGAGCCGAGAGCCTTTTTCTCTTCCTTTGCTTTCTCAAGCTCACTGCCGTAAAACTCGACCTCGTTTGCAAGCGCGCCCAGCCCCTCGACGTACTCACCGTCAGGCATAAAGCCCTCGTATGCGTTGGCGCTCAGATATTCATCTCTTTTTTGAGTGTGTTCCGAAAGCTCCCTTTCCTTTTCCTCAAGGGCGTCAAGCTTTGAAATAGAGCGCCTTGCCTCGCACCCGTCAAGCTCGCGTTTTACCTTTGCAAGCTTACCTTCAAGCTCAAGCTTTTCCGCCTCCTGCTTTTTAAGGGCAAATTCAATTGTAAGCAGTCTTGAATTCTTTGAGCGTTCCTCTTCGATTTTCTCGGCAAGACGGTTCTTTTCAAGGTTTAGCTCGTATATTTCCCCGCCCTTGTTATTACGGAACAAGAGACCGGTCGCTTCCTTTTCAAGATTTTTTGAAACGGCGTCGACAGAGATTAACTCATTGCCAGAAAAGAGCATGTTTTCAATAGCCTGCCCGACGGTAGGACGGTCAATTGAATTGCCGCCTGCCTGACTTATATATGCGGTCTGGGTGAAAACCTCCCCGTCAACTCCGAAAAAGTACACCCCGGGGTCTATGTCCTTCAGGCACTCATCGTTTGTGTCAAGGTTTGTGGTTCTGACAGTCTCCCGCCCGACTCCGTTAATGTCGGGAATAATGGTTCTTTCGACCCTGTAACGTACCCCGCCGCTCTCAAATTCCATATAGCCGCCGGCGCTTCCGTCCTCGAAGCTTTGATATTTTTTGCGCTCGGACACACGGCTTCCGTCTGATTTTGCGCTCAGTCCGAAAAATATGAATTTAATAAATTCCGCAAGCGTGCTTTTTCCCGATTCATTCGGTCCCTCAATGACGTTCAATCCCTTGCTGTATTCACATTCGTAGTTTTTGAGAGCGCCGAAATTTTTTATATAAATTTTCTCGATATTCATAAGCTTTCCCCTTTTCTATGTATTTTTGTGTTAATTTTTCAGTTTTGCACTATTGCAATATGCCGCACAGCTCGTAAAGCGTGCTTACCGTGTACTTGGCTGTTATGTTTTCGGGAAGCGGCACGCCGCGTCTGTTAACAAAGCAGCAGTCAATGCCGTACGCGTTTGCCCCCGCAAGGTCGCTTGTCGGGCTGTCACCTATTACAAGCGCACGGGTTTTATCAAAATTATTTATTTTTTGCGCCACAGCCTCAAAAAACCTTATCCCGGGCTTCGGGTACCCGACCTCCTCGGAAATAAAGGAGCCCTTAAAAAACCGATTCAGCGGGCAATTTTCCATGCGGTTTTTGTGAACCTCCGCCACGGAATTTGTTATCATGTAGAGGTCTCTTGAAAGACTTAATGTGCGGCAGACCTCAAGCGAGTCGGGAAAGAGAATTGCCTTTTCGGAGAGCTTTTTTAAATAAAACCCGTTTATTTCAGACGGCTCTGTTTCTATTTTGAAAAGATTTGCAAAAAGCTCAAATCTCCTTACCAAAAGCTGATTTTTTGATATTCTTCCCTTTTCCAAGAGTCCCCAGCACTCGCGGTTAATCCTTGAGTATTCGCTATGCATTTGCTCGTTTGCGTTAATATTAAAATGCTCCATTGTCTCAAAAAAGCTGAGGCTTTCGGCTTTTGTAAAGTCAAGCAGAGTGTCATCAACGTCAAAGAGCAATATTTTGTATTCTTTATTCTTCTCCATTGGCAGAAGGTGCGGCATATTTGCCCTCAAGGGCGACCATTCCGACTCTGAAGGCGTTTGCAGCCTTGCTTCTTACCTCGGGGTCAGAGCTGCAAATTTGAGGGCGGAAGGCGTTAAAGAGCGCGCCCTTTATTGTCGGATCATCGGAAAGCTGTTCGTAGTTGTAAAGGGGCACCGTCTCATCTATAATCTCAAAATAGAAGAAATTTTTTTCTTTTGCCATACTTTTAATCTTCTTTTCGGGAAGAATAAGCTGAGGCAGAACGTCACCGGTATAGACAAGTCTCAGCAGTGCATTTTCTCCTATTTCCCGATTCTCGCTAAAGAACCTTGCGGTGGCGTTTATAACGTCTTCTTCGGATACAGCCCCGGAAATTGCGAGCCGCCTTACAAGACAGCGCTTTTTTACCGTGTTTACAAGCCTTGGCTTGCAGATAAATTCATTGTTTTTCTTTTGCGCCTCGACAAGCGCGAAGCCTCCGTCGGGCGTATCCTCAAAGCAAAGCATTTCAAGCACTCCGGCATATGAGTACCACATGTCCCCCTCGTCAAATATTCCGCAAGAGCCGGTTCCTTCCCGAAGAGCGGCGTAATCTATCCCGGTTTGCGAGAGTGAGCGCGCCTTATCACTAAGCGCCTCAACGCCATAGGGCGAGACAAGAATGTTTATAGCATCCGAGCTGCCGCATCTGAGCTTTTCTGTCTCCGAGGCAAAATAGGAGGGGTCAGCGTACGCTTGTCCGTACACCTTGACCTTTTCACCGTCAAAGTCAAAATCAAAGGAGGAAATTTCCGCACTCTTAAATATGCTGACGTTTTCGGGAAAGTCGACGTTTTGATAAACCGGACAGGAAGCGCCGCCCTCGTCCTTTCCGGGTGAGATGACAAATTCACATTCCGGGCAGGACTGAAAAGCGCCTATAAGATATTCAAGAGTCTGCCTTGAAATATTTTTTCCGTCAAAAAGATTGCCCGAGATAAGCACGAGGTTTATTTCGTTCTCCTTGGCGTACTTTAAAAGAGAGTCAAAGGAGCTTTTCATATCTTCCCGACGGACAGCCGCCATTGAGGCGCTCGGCAATTTAAGAGACATATCAAAGCGAACGTCCGAACAATGGATAAGTTTAATCATAACATACCTCCGTTTATGTATTATTAAAGAGTTATTTTGTAAGCTATATTTATTATACAGTAAGATTTGCGATATTTCAACACATGATTGCAAATATTTCTTGACTTTTTTTCTTCAAATGATATAATATAAATGAAAAAAGCATTGGAGCGTATTTTTTCTTGAAAACAAAATTGAAAGGCAATATATGGCATCAGCTTACAGACTAAACAGAATCAACGAAGAAACTGCAAAAGCCCTATCGGAAATTATAAGAGACGTAAAGGATTTCAGACTCACCGAGGCGGTGCTTTCGATTGTGGGCGTATCTACAGCCCCCGACCTCTCGGTCGCAAAGGTGTACTATTCCTATATCGGAAGCTGTGACGAAAAGGAGATTCAAAAAGGGCTTGTCAGCGCCTCGGGGTATATAAGAAGCAGGCTTGCCGAAACGCTGAATTTGCGCCGCACGCCAAAGCTCACCTTTGTTCACGACCTTTCCGCAGAGCGTGGAGCAAAAATTTTCGCTCTCATGAAAAAGGTCGAGGGCGAGCTTGAAGAAAGCGAGCAAAGAGAGCGCGAACAGGACGAGCAAAATAAGTCAAATAACGAGGAAAACGCCTGATTTTGATGCAAAAGAGGGGATAAAATGAACATCACCGCCGAAAAGGCAGCCGAAAAAATAAAGAAAGCAAAAAATATCATCCTGCTCTCCCACACAAACCCCGACGGGGACACGGTGGGAAGCGTCTGTGCGCTTGCCTATGCCCTGACGGAATGTCAAAAAAAGGTCACCTGCCTTTGCGACTCCGATATTCCGGAAAGACTTCGCTTTATTTGCGGCGACCTTTACAAAAAGGACTGCGCGCTGACCGGGGATGAGCTTATTATTTCGGTTGACGTAGCCTCCCCCGAAATGCTCGGAGCGCTTAGTGAAAAATTTGCGCCTCTTACTAAAATACGCATCGACCACCACAAAAAAGGAAGCGACTTTGCAGAATTTAATTTGGTGGACTCCGACGCCTCCTCGGCGGGCGAAATTGTTTTTGAAATTCTGAGCATTTTAAAGCTCACCTCATGCCAAAGGGCAATTTCCGCGCTTTACGCTTCGATTGCCTCTGACACCGGCTGTTTTAAATACGCCAACACCACCGCAAAAACGCACATGATAGCCGCGTATCTTATATCGCTCGGCGCCGACCACAGCGAAATAAACGAAGCGCTATTTGAAAATCTCACTCTTAAATCGCTTGAAATTTACCCTTTATTTCTTAAAAACTTAAAAACGCTATATTCCGGCAGAGTGAACCTTGTAAATGTCACAAATGATGAAAAAGCCTCCCTCGGGCTTGTCGACTCCGACCTTGAAGAGCTCTCCTCTCTTTCAAGACAGTTAAATATGGCAAGCCTTGGCATCGTGCTTCGCCAAAAGGATGGAACGTTTGACACCTTCAAGGTCTCAATGCGTAGCCGCAAGGGGGTAAACTGTTCAAATATTGCATCGTATCTCGGCGGCGGTGGGCATATTCGCGCCGCGGGTGCGACAATTAAGGCAAGCAATATTGAAGAAGCCGAAAAAATACTCCTTGAAGCGCTTGAAAAAACCCTTTGCTTTGAAGAATAAAACAGGAAATAAAGCTTATGAGCCAAAATACAAATAGCGGTATACTCTGCCTTAACAAGCCGCGCGGCATCACCTCTCACGATGCGGTAAACAGAATACGCCGTCTTTACGGCACAAAAAAGGTGGGACACACCGGAACGCTTGACCCTATGGCGACCGGTGTTCTGCTAATTCTTGTAGGAAACGCCGTCAAGGCTTCCGAATACCTGCTTTGTGAGGACAAGGAGTACACCGCCTCTTTAATTTTGGGAAAGGTGAGCGACACGCTCGACATTACCGGCAAGGTTGAAGATACCGCTCTCCTCCCGCTCCCTTCCGAGAAGGAGCTTGTCGAAATTCTTCCCTTGTTTTTAGGAGAGATATCCCAGCTTCCCCCGATGTACAGCGCGATAAAAAAGGACGGAAAAAAGCTTTACGAGCTTGCAAGAGAGGGAAAAAGTGTTGAAAGAGAGCCTCGCACAGTCACAATTTCCGATATTAAATATCTCGGCAGGGGCGACGCCGAGAATGAATACAAAATTAAGGTCTGCTGTTCAAAAGGCACCTATATTCGAAGCCTTTGCGCCGATATCGGGGAAAAGCTCGGCTGCGGCGCTGTAATGAGCTCCCTTTGCAGGGACAAAAGCTCTCATTTTTTACTTGATAACTCTTACACCCCGGACGAAATAGAAAAAATGGACGAAAAACAACGGCGCGCCTGTCTTATAAGCGTTGAGGAGGCTTTTTCTGACCTTGACTCTGTTTCCCTTCCCCCTTTTTTTGAAAAGCTTGCAAGGTGCGGAAACGAGATATATTTAAAAAAGCTAAACCTTGATTTCAAGGAAGATACCATGGTAAGGCTAAGCGGGGCACGCGGCTTTTTCGCGCTCGGTAAGGTCAAGGGCTTTCCCGACGGCTTGGCAATAAAGCCTGTAAAACAGTTTGACACGGAAAATACTTAAGCATTTTTAAAATATTTTCGACCTTTTTGAATCACTTTGCAAAATAAGGCAAAAATAAATGTAAAATCTGTAATACGGAGGCTACATTTATTTATGAAAAAATTTCTTCTCACCTTTTCGGTTTTAGTACTTATTATCGCTTTGCTTGCATTTTTTATACCGCTCAGCGAGGCGGCAGACATCTATAACGGGATTTTGAGACTGCATATTCTTGCAAACTCGGACAGTGCGGAAGACCAAAATCTAAAGCTCAAGGTGCGCGACGTCGTTCTTGAAGAAATGAAGGTGTTTCTTGCCGACTGCAATGACCTTGAGGACGCCGAAAAAATAATAAATGATAATATTGAAAAGATAAACTCACTTGCAAAAGACGCTGTAATAAGCGACGGCTATGAGTATAACGTCACAACAACCCTTACAATTGAATACTACCCCGAAAAGGAGTATGAGGACTTAACCCTGCCCTCGGGTGAGTACCGCTCGCTTCGCGTTATAATAGGCGAGGGTTCTGGGCAAAACTGGTGGTGCGTGCTTTACCCGCCTGTGTGCACCGGCTCTGCAAGCGTTAAAGAGGAGCTTGCCGAAACCGGCTTTACCACAAACCAAATAAAGCTTATAACCGACACGGACAATGAAAAATACACCGTAAAATTCAAATTCGTCGAGTTTTTTTCCGACCTTAAATACAAGGTAAAAAAACTGTTTTCATAGTCGGAGGAAAAAGCTTTGGTTTACAAGGGTCTACGCAAAAACATAATTCTTATAAAAAATACCAAAAGCAAATATTTTGAAGAGGCGTATTTTATTTTAAAGGACGACTTTGAAAAAAGAGAGGAAGACTATTCCGACATGATAAGCGAGGCTAATCTTATCGTTGAAAGGTCGCTCTCCGAAAAAGAAAAAAAGCGCCGCCCTAAATATAGCATTATGACCTTTTCGATGGGTGCTGTTGTGTGCGCCCTCATATATACGCTTGTTATCCTGCTTTTAAGGTAGCTTTTTACAGTTGGGTCTTTTCAAGTTAACAAAAAATTAATATTTTAGTGTTAAAATTAATAAGATTGATGTGAGATTACAAACGCAGCTACAAAAAGCGTCATGTCCGCCCGACGCTTTTTAAAAATAGCTGCCATATACATATCGGCTTGCTAATAACAGGCTTTATTTTCGTGCCCTTCGGAGCACATACCCTTTTGCGCCGCAGAATTTTCGGCGCCCTGCTTTATTTTATTTTACTTTATTACTTTTTTAATTTTTTAACTATAGAAAGGACTATTATTTTAGTGAACAAAAAAAATTCGTCCTCAAAACAGGACAATAGCAATAAAAAATCCCAAAAGAAAACCAAGGCGATACCCTTTGACACAACTACTGTCGCTTCGAATATCTTAAAGCCGAGCGATATTACAAAAAGCAAGCGCCCTCGCCTTTCAAAAAAAATAAGAGTTTTTGCCTTAGGTGGACTCGGTGAAATAGGCAAGAACATGACGGTAATTGAGACAGACGAGGACATTGTCATTATTGACTGCGGACTGGGATTTCCGGATGACGACATGTTCGGTATTGACCTTGTCATTCCCGATTTTTCATACCTTGAAAAGAATTCGGAAAAAATTCGCGGGCTCTTTTTAACCCACGGTCACGAGGACCACATAGGTGCAATTCCCTACCTTTTAAGAAACATAGATATTCCGATATACGGCACAAAGCTCACTCTCGGAATTATCGAAAACAAGCTTACCGAGCACACCCTGACCTTTGAGCCGCGCCTTGTGAGGGTCTCTGCCGGAGATGTTATTTCGGCGGGGAGGCTATCGGTTGAGTTTATTCACGTCAATCACTCAATTGCCGACGCTTGCGCAATAGCGATAACAACCCCTGTTGGAGTAGTGCTTCACACCGGAGACTTCAAGCTCGACCTCACCCCGATTGAGGGCGACGTTATGGACATCGCAAGGCTCGGAGAGCTCGGAAAAAAGGGAGTCACCCTTCTGCTTTGCGAATCGACAAACGCGGAGCGCCCGGGCTACACGCCCTCTGAAAGAACAGTCGGACACTCGCTTGACGGCATATTTTTAAGGAACAAGGACAAGAGAATTGTAATTGCAACCTTCTCTTCAAACGTTCACAGAGTTCAGCAGATAATCGACACAAGCGTTGCATACGGCAGAAAGGTCGCCGTCACGGGCAGAAGTATGCAAAATATTGTAAGCGCGGCGATAGAGCTCGGTTACATGCGCGTGCCCGACGGCTCGATAATAGATATTTCGGATGTCAAAAGGTACAATCCCGAAAAGGTGACAATAATCACCACGGGAAGCCAGGGCGAACCGATGTCAGCACTTTACCGCATGGCGTATTCGGATCACAATTTTGTCGAGCTCGGAGTTAACGACCTTGTGGTACTCAGCGCAAACGCAATACCCGGAAACGAAAAGCTTGTCGACAAGATTATAAATGAGCTTACACGGCGAGGAATAGGCGTATTCCGTGACAGCAGTGTTGAGGTTCACGTTTCGGGTCACGCCTGCCGCGAGGAGCTGAAGCTCATGTGCGCACTCACAAAGCCCCGCTTCTTCATGCCGATTCACGGCGAGTACAAGCATCTTGCAGCCAACCGCGACATTGCCCTTTCAATGGGAGTTGCCCCGACAAATATATTTTTAGGCGAGACGGGAAAAATCCTCGAAATTACCGAAAATGAGGCAAAATGGAACGGTACTGTCCCCACCGGCAACATACTTATTGACGGCGCGGGTGTAGGGGACGTAGGAAATATAGTCCTTCGGGACAGAAAGCACCTTGCCGAGGACGGAATTATCATTGTCGTCTGCGCAATCTCTCTTGAAGAAAACCTGCTTATCTCGGGACCTAACGTTGTCACGCGCGGCTTTGTTTACATGCGCGAGTCGGAGGAGCTTATGGAAGAGCTTAGGAACATCGCCTACGATTCAATAGAAGAGGGACTTTACAGAAAATATTCCGAATGGAATCAGATAAAAAACTTAGTCAAGGACAATCTTTCAAAATTCATCTTTCAGAAGGTAAAACGCAGACCTATGATTCTGCCCATTATTCTTGACTGCTGACTCTCAAATAAAAACAGGCGCGCTCCGTGTTGTGGTCCGCACCCGTTTTTTTATTATAAAAAATCAAGTATCAAGCCGCCTTGCCGACTTCTTCGCCCGTAAAATTATTTAAAAGATCAAATGCGTACTCAATCAGCGCGGCGCTTTCAAAATACCTTCCCGTCTTGCTTTGCCCGTTATAGAAAAGGACTACAACGGTTTTATCTCCCCGCCTTGCAAGCGAGATAAGGCAGGAGCCCGCCGCGTCGGTGTAGCCGGTTTTAAGCCCGAACACGCCCTCACATTCAAGCAGTGCTTCCCCGTTTTTGTCGGTCGCGCCGCTAAGCAGCATATTTGAGTTTTTCCACTCGAACTGCTGTCCAGACTCGATGGTTATCGATATTTCCGGAGTTGCGACAACCTGCATTATAAGCTCGTTTTGCATTGCCGCCTTTGTGGCAATCATCATGTCGTGAAGGGTCGTATAGGTCATCTCGTTGTGATAGCCGTCCGGACATGCAAAATTCGAGTCGTTCATTCCGAGCTCTTTTATGTATAGATTCAAGCCGTCAAGAAAATACGCCACAGCGTCCTTTGCCGAAAGCTTGGGATCTGATGCCGCAATTCTGCCCGCGTTTGCCGCCGCAACGTAAGCGGCGTCGTTTCCCGAGGGCAGGAGCATGGCGTAAAGCAGATCGTTAAATGTGATTTTCTGCCTCTTTTTGAGCTTTGCTCGCGAGGCGTCCGAGGCGACAAAGGAAAGCTCGTCTCCTACTGTAAAGACCTCGTCGGGGTCGGCTATCGAGAGCGCGTAAAGAGCGGTCAAAAGCTTTGTTGTGCTTGCGGGATAAATTTTTGCATTCATATCGGTTGTATATATAAGCCTGTCGGAGCCTATATCATATATCATAATCGATTTTGCCGTTGTTTCAACCTCAACTGAGTCTACAAGCGGATTTGTGTCGACATATATTTCCGGAGATTCCGAAATCTCGGGCTCGGTTGTTGAAATATCCGAATATGTAACAACATATGAGGTAGTGTTTTCTTTGTTTCCCTGCTCCGTTGACTCGGCTTTTGTCGAGGACGTTTCTAAAGTGTCCGAGCTGTCGCTGTTTGAAGCAGAGGTATCTTGTCCGTCCTTGTTTGAGCCGTGCTCGATATTTTCAAATACGTCTTGATTTGACGTGCATCTGCAAAAGAGCACGCAAACGCAAATAAGCGCAAACAGCAAAAGTAGAGTCAAAAGGACAGATGTAAATTTTGAGTGATTTTTCATATGTACATTTCTCACCGCCTTGACCGTTTGTTATTATTTACGTTTTTATTATAAACTTTTTTACATAAAGATTCAAGGGCTATGTGTAAACATTTTTAACATCGACCAAATAAATTTAAGACAATTTTAATAATTTTATATTAAAAATAGAAAAAACATCCTGCTCTGCGAACAAGTTGTAACATTTCGCGCTCTTTTGCCCCAAAAAACTACAAAAAATTTTATTAAACACGCTTATTGTAGTTGACAAATTCATAATATTCTGTTAAACTTGATATAGTCGAAAACAAAGTCGTCATTTGCCCCCAAAATAAAAACGCGGGCATTTTGTTTTATCGGTTTTTTGCATGTGCCAAGGTACAAAGAAGGCTGTTTTTAAAGTGACGTTTCCTTTGCAATAACCGATAAACGAATAATACAATAAAAACCGAGTAGCAAAGATCTGCCCGTTTGCCGAGCCCTTAAAATTTTGACTATTTAATATTATTATATACATCAGGGAGAATCCGCCATGGAAGAAAAATTCAACAGATTAAAGCTCGAAAATCAGCTATGTTTTCCGCTCTACGCATGCTCAAAGGAAGTAATAAGGCAGTATAACCCGCTTCTTGAAGAGCTCGACTTGACCTACACGCAGTATATTGCAATGATGGTTTTTTGGGAAGAAAAAACTATTAACGTCAAGGAACTCGGCAAAAAGCTGTACCTCGATTCGGGGACACTCACGCCGGTGCTCAAAAACCTTGAGGCAAAGGGATACCTGAGGCGCCACCGTTCCTCAATCGACGAAAGAGTGCTTATTGTCGACATTACCCAAAAGGGCGAAGAGCTGAGGAAAAAAGCCCTCTCGATACCCGACAAGGTTGCCTCCTCCATAAGTCTAAACCGGGAGGAGCAGACCACTCTTTACAGTCTGCTTCACAAAATTTTAGATTCGCTCGGCAGTCGTGACGAGATGTAACTTGACAAAAAATTAAATCAAGACCAAAAAACCGACGTCAACCTTTGGGCGTCGGTCTTTTTAGCAGACTTTTTTTAATGCGCAAAAATCGCATTTTGGCTCAAAATTTCGGAGATTATATGATGAACTACCGCATAAACAAAAACGACCCTTCCCCCGCGTATTTACAGCTTTATCGCACGCTTCGGCGACAAATCGAGGACGGGATATACAAATACGGCCAAAAGCTCCCCTCAAAGCGTTTTATTTGCGACTCGGCAAATATCAGCGTTATAACCGTCGAGCACGCCTATTCCATTCTCTGCGACGAAGGGTATGTCGAAAGCATTGAAAGGCGCGGATATTTTGTCATATACAAAAGGGACGACTTTGTCTCCCATAACGAGACTCATGACTCCTCCCCGCACCCTGCGCAAAAAATTCAAGCCCCGCAAAGCGCCAAGGGCGACTTCCCTCTTTCTGTTCTCACCAAGGCAATGCGCAAGGTGACGCTTGATATAGGAGACGGACTGCTTGTAAAATCCCCGAATTTCGGGTGCGAGAGACTAAGAGAGGCAATATCCTCATATCTTGCCCGAAGCAGTGAAATACACGCTTCAAAAGAGCAGATTATTGTAGGCTCGGGCGCGGAATATCTCTACAGCCTTATTTTACAGCTGCTCGGCAAAAACAGAATTTTCGCACTTGAGGACCCCTCCTACAGTATTATAAAAAAAGTGTACGAGACAAACGGAATAATTTGCGACATGCTCAAAATAGGCAAAAACGGAATTAAAAGCTCGGAGCTTGAAAGAAGCGCCGCAACCGTTTTGCACGTTACCCCCTTTAACAGCTACCCGAGCGGTATAACCGCCGATATTTCAAAGCGGCTCGAATATTTAAAATGGGCGCAAAAAAGAAACGGATATATAATTGAGGACAATTACGAGTCCGAGCTCACAGTCTCAAAGAAAAACGACGACACACTGTTTTCCCTTTCCAAGGACGGGCGAGTTATATATCTTAACACCTTTTCAAAAACAGTGGCGCCTTCAATAAGGGTGGGATATATGATTTTGCCAAGCACCCTTCTTTCTGAATTTGAAAAAAAGCTCGGCTTTTATTCCTGCACCGTTCCGGTCTTTGAACAGTATCTGCTTGCAGAGCTTATCGAAAGCGGAGATTTTGAGCGGCATATAAGCAGAGTGCGCCGTAAGCGGCGCGAGCTTGCCAAAAAGGGACAAAAGGAGCAAAAAGACTAAAAAACAATATCAAATTTCGGGGCGGGAAAAGCATTTTTGCCTTTCCCGTCCCGTTTTTTTATTTATCAAGCGTTTTAAATATTTCCTCCCAAACGCTCATGTCTTGTGAGGTCATTCTCTCCCAGTCAAAGCTCTCTTTAAAGATTTTCCTTTTTTCGGGAGTGTCAAGCTCGCCTTTTTTCATTTTCTTTTTGTAGGTTGCAAAAAATTCGTCCTTGTACTTTACGGCGTCCTCTGTGTAATTCGGATTGTGCCGCTTGCCGGTGACTGCAAGAAAGCGTATATTTTCCCTGCCTCCGAGCGCATTTTGCATTGAAGCAAAATTCTTTTTATAGCTCACAGCATTATCGTCAGTCGAGTGAATAAGAAGCACCTTTGCACTTGTGTTTTCAAGTGCTTTTATCGCGTTTGCATCGACGTATTTCGGATATTTCTGCTTTTCCTCGTTATATATACGCTTTGCCACCTTTTTTAAGGGTCCTACAAAGAATTGGCTTAGCATATTCGAGAAGGAAACAAAGGCGGAAATCGAGACAACATGGCTAATATTCGGATGATACGCCAGAATGTTGGCAGTCGAAAATGCGCCCCAGCTGTGCCCCATTACCGATATATCGCACTCTTTAAGCTCTTCGTCGCTCTTTATCGCGCAAATCGCGTCGTCAAGATCGGCAAGCGATTGGCAAAATCCGCCCGTCGTCTCACCCTCGGACTCCATACAGCCCGTGTGGTCATAGGCAAAAACCATAAAGCCGTGAAGGGTGAGCAGGTTTATTTCCTTCATATATCCCCTGTGTCCCGAGCCCATTCCGTGGTCAAAAATCACAATGCGGTCCTTGATATAATTGTCCCGAAAGTAGATATACCCCGCAAGCTTATGCCCGAATGAAGATACAAAAGGATATTCCCTTTTATGAAGCCCCGAAAAATCCTTGTCGCTGTAGTAAAATATTGCGCCGTTCTCATCGGCTCTTTGACAAATATTGTCCTTATATATTTTTTCAAAATAGTTGTAAAGCTTGTTAAACATCCAAAATCCTCATAAAAAATTTTATTCCACCGCTTTGAGCGACTCGACCATCTTAATTTTAAGTATCTGCCGCTTCATAAAGATATTGACCGCAATTGCAAAAATAATCGTGCATACCACGGAAAGAAGATAGCTCAGCGCCGTTATGTGCATGTCAAAATACATGAAATCAATAACAATCATGCTCATTACCGCCCTGTGAAAGAGCGTCCCTAAGGGAATACCGATAAAGCTTGCAATAAAAGAAAGAATCATGTTTTCTTTAAGCACATAGCTTTCTGTCTCCTTGGGGTAAAAGCCGAGCACCTCGACGGTTGCGACCTCTCGGCTCCGCTCGGCAAGGTTGATATTCGTAAGATTGAAAATGACAATAAAGGCAAGCGCGCCCGAAAAAAGCACCACAAGCCATATAACATAGTCAATGCATGATAGAGCGTCATCAACCCGCTTTTGCGTGTCGGCAAGCTTTTTTACCCCCGTAACGCCCTCGATTTTAAGAAGCTCCTCTGCCGTGCTTTCAAGGTTTGCTGTGTCTGTCACAAGAAGCAGAGTGTTTTCGCTGTACTCCCCGAATGCCTCGGCGTAGGTATCGGAGGAAATAATAACGTAGTTGTCAACGTAGTTGTCAAATATTCCGGTGATTTTCACCGAATAGGTCTGCATATCGGCGTTTCGTATTTCTGCAACGTCCCCGACCTTAAGTGAAAGCTTGACAGACGCCCGCACGCTGATCAGCGCCTCGCCTTTTTCGGGACAGGCAAGCTTACTTTCTCCCGAATGAAGATCCCAAAAGTCTGAAAGAGCGCTCATGTCATCAAACGCCGCAAGGTTTAGCGAGCTTGACCCATTGTCGTTTACAAGGTCTGCTCTTTCAATATGCGCCGCAAGCATGCCTTTTGCCTCGGGGAGCTTATTAATACTCTCGATAATCGGGTCAACCTCCGTATCGGTCTGCACCTCAAAGCTGTATTTTTGAATTTCTTCAAACTGAGTGTCCCCGACGTGAAGCATCGAGTCCCTGACTCCGAACGCCGTTGCAACCAGCCCCGCACAACAGCCTATCCCCACAAGCATCATAATAAAACGCTGTTTATAGCGGAACATATTGCGAATTGTCACCTTGTTTAAAAAGGACATGCGGTTCCATATCGGAGTAATACGCTCAAGAAGTACTCTTTTTCCCGCTTTTGCGGCTTTCGGGCGAATGAGGCTTGCCGGAACGCTTATAAGCTCCCTGCGGCAGGAAAACCACGTACTGCCTAAAATCCCGACAAGAGAGACCGCAAGAGTCAGCGCCGCAAGGCGAAAATCGAACAGGAAATAAATCGGCGAAAAGTCGTAAAGCACGTTGTAGACAAACCAAAACACCTTGGGAAGTCCCCATGTGCCGAGGAAAAAGCCGACAAACCAGCCGATAAAGGTTGCGCTTCCGGCGTAAAGCATATATTTTAAGTTTATTGCGAAATTCGAAAATCCCATGGCTTTGAGAACGCCTATCTGCGTGCGCTCCTCGTCAACCATTCGGGTCATTGTGGTGATACACACAAGCATGGCGATAAGAATAAAGAAAATGGGAAAAATATTCGCAATACCGCTTACTATTGTGGTATCGTTTTCAAAATTCACGTATCCCGAATTTTCCGAACGGGTGAGTACATACGTTTCGGGCGGCAAAAGCCCGAAGCTCTCGGCAAGCTCGGGGGTTATGTGATACTCGTCAATAAGGTCTTGATATCTTATATCCGCCCGACTTTTGCATAAAGAGGTGACCTCGTTTTTGTGCTTTTCTATAAGGTCGTTGTATTTGTCGCTGTATATTTTTTCATGCTCACAAAGAGTTATGTCAATTTCGGTAAAAACATCTGACGTAAAGCACTCGGGAGTAATATACAAAAATCCGGCAAGCGCACCGCTTCCGATACTGGAGGCGCCTCTGTCAATATTGATATAGAGCGGCGAGTCGCAAATTCCGGTTATTGTATACTCTTTTTCACTTACAAGCCCCGCGTCCTCCTTAGTGTTCTCACTTGATACCGTTATTGTTTTCCCGATGTCATCCATCGAAAAAATATGACTGTCGGCAAGGCATTCCCACTCTTTTTCGGGCATTTTGCCCGAAACAAGTGAGACAAGATTAATTTTGTCGGTAAGCGCCATAAGCTTGTACGGTCTGACGTTATCGCTGTATTCCATAAGCAGGTCTGCGGTATACGTACCCTCGGCTTTTTCGGTAAATTCGAGCTTTTCAAACTCCGAAACGTCATCTGATGTAAAGCCTAAAGTCGAGAGCAGGCGGTAATCGTAAAATTCGTGATCACGAAGAAACACGTCGCCCGTGTTTGTCATTGCATCCCTTGTTATTTTAAGTCCGGCAAAAAAACCGACGCTCAGCGCAACGATAAGCAGCAGCGCCATATATCGCCCGAAAAACGAGCGTATCGAGCGAAATGTAAGTTTAATTGTAGATAATGTCATAATAATGTCCCAAAGGCAAAGGCGCCGCTCACCACTCAATATCTTCAATTGAGACAACATTTTTATTTATCTCATTTGAAATGATTTTTCCGCTTTTAATTCTAATTATCCTGTCGGCCATCGGCGCTATTGCCTGATTGTGAGTGATAATAATAACCGTGGTCTTTCTCTCCCTTCCAAGTCTGTACAACAGGCCAAGCACCGCCTTTCCCGTGACGTAGTCAAGGGCGCCTGTCGGCTCGTCGCAAAGCAGGAGCTTCGGATTTTTTGCAAGCGCACGGGCTATAGCTACTCTTTGCTGTTCCCCTCCCGAGAGCTGAGAGGGAAAGTTGTCGGCGCGCTCTGTGAGCCCCACCATGTCAAGCGCCTCGGCGGCAGGGATAGGGTCCTTGCAAAGCTGAGCCGCAATCTCTACGTTTTCAAGCGCGGTCAGGTTTGGTATGAGGTTGTAAAACTGAAATACAAAGCCGACGTCAAAGCGGCGGTACTCGACAAGCTCGCGCTTTTTCAGAGCGGATATTTCCTTTCCGTTAAAATGTACGCTCCCGCTTGTCACGGTATCCATACCGCCGAGCATGTTAAGAAGGGTGGTCTTCCCCGCTCCCGAGGAGCCGAGAAGTACGCAGAATTCCCCCTCCCCAATTTCAAAATTTACGCCGTCAAGTGCCCTGACGCAGGCGTTTCCGCTTCCGTAGCTTTTTATAACGTTTTTAAATTCTATGTAAGGCTCAGACATTTTTATCCTCGATGTTATTAAGCGTTTTATGTAGTGCTCATTTAGCAATTTTGGTACTATTATAAATACTTTATGTTTAAATTTTATCGATATTATGTTTATAAAATGTTAAACTTTATAAATACGGGGTGCATTTGAGTGAATTAAAAAATCATACATAAAAAAAGGAGCCCGAAAAGCTCCGAAAATATTTGCAAGGTCTCATATACGGTATTTTCAGAGTTTTTTAAAAGGCGCAGGTCAACAGATATAACAAAGTACCCGCACTTAATTCAAAAAAGCGCCGACGTTGGCGCTTTTTTAAATTTATTCAAAGTATCCGGTTTGGGTAAGATACACGATGTACTCTTCAAGGCACATATCAAGCTCTTTCATTTTGGCGGCATGGGTGCGACCGACAAAACGGAAATGCCATGGCTCGTATATTATGCCGGTAATATCCTCTTTGTCAGGGGGAAAACGGAGTACAAAGCCGAATTTCCAGCAGTTTTCCTCAAGCCAGATACCGGCTTCGGTCTCGCCGAATTCCTGAATAAGGCTGTTAAATTTGGACGGAAGACTGGTCTGAACCACGTCGACCGCAAGACCCGTCTGATGGTCGCTGGTGCCGGGCGCACACGAATAGGTTGCAACGTTAGCTTCTATTTCTTCCTGTGTTACCTCAAGCTTTTTACTGCTCTTTTTGCCGCATTCCGGACAAGCTGAGCTCCTTCCCACCCAAATCGTGCCGTCATTTGCGCATTGCCATTTGTAGGTCTTACTGCAATATGAGGTAAACAGGCTCTCCTGCTTTGCATAGGTGCGGTACGCGCTCGTGACGTCAAGGTCGGTTATGCCGTTTGCAGCCGCCTCGGTGAACATCGCAGAAAGCGCCCTCATTGCAACCTCGTTCATATACAGGCTGCGCATGTATTTGTATGAGTAATCGGTCGACTTTGAGAATTTTATTCTCGGAGCAAGGAAGGGATATCCGTCCTCTTCTCCTTTGCCGATGGGATTGTCAACGTTTACAAGCATGAGATACGCGTCGTCCCAGTCCTCTCCCTTGGGGTCCATATAACGCTCAAGTGCCGAAAGGTCTGCGGTAAAATTAAGCTCTTCTGAATAATCCGGATCCTTTTTGTCCTCCTCCGGAGCGGTCGTCGCGGGAGGCGTTGAGGGCTTTTCGGTAACATTTGGAGCCTTCGTGTTCTCTTGGGACGGCGTGCCCGGCACTCCCGACGTTGAGGAGCCGCTCGACATGGGCGTGTTATCGTCGGTGATATTTGACGGACCGCTTGTATTTATTCCCGAAAGAGCGGGATTTTCACTGTTTAAAAAATATTTTGACATTATTATAGTTATCATTATAACCGTAAGGACGACGACTACCGAAAGACATGCCGTCGCAAAAACCATTGATGCGTTCTTCTTGCTTTTACTATGTTTAACGTTACTCATTTTGCTTTTTCCTTAAATTTTAATACGTCAAGAGTGAATTTTTTTGTTTAAATATTATTGAAATTATAACCGTTATATTAAATCCGCAATAACGTCAACTGCACAAAACACGCCTCAAAAACCATTGCTGCGTTTTCTTTCTTCAACGTTTAACGTTACTCTTTTGTTTCATTATTGAATTATTTAAATACAATGAGCGAGCGATTTTCATTGTTTAAAAAATTGACATTATTGCCGTTATATTAAATCCGCGAGAACAACAACTGCCCAAAAACGCGCAGCGCGAAAACCATCGATGCGTTATTCTTGCATTTTAACGTATAACGTTGCTCATTTGTTTTATTCTTGTACCAAATGACATGCCGGCTCCAAACAGCACAACTCGGCTTCCCTATATTTATACACTCATTAATATTATATTATCACAAATTCGCGTTTTTGTCAAAGAATTTTTCATCCCGCGCATAAAAATTCTAAAAATTTACACTCCGTACATATTATAAACCAATTCATCAAATATAAATATTCAATCCTACGCTTTAATAGAGCGCCCCTTTATAACTTCATCACTGTCTATTTTAAACCGGCACCCGCCCGTATATTATTTCTGCTTCCCGTCCACTTTTAATATAATATCATTTCAATTGCCCCTTACAAATTCAAGGCAGAGCACGCTCTGCCTTGAATTATGTTTATAGAGATTGTTTAGAGATTTTGCTGGCGCAACTGAGCGCCTTACTACCTGTCAGCCGTAAGAGACGAGCTTCAAATAGTTATTCAGCGTCGTGCCGCTGATCTCGTACACCGCCTGTGCGCCGCTATCCTTATCGAATATGTATTGTTGGACGGACGGGTTACTGTATCCTGCGGCTACATAGACATGCAGGCGCACCTGTGAGCCGTTCGGAATATTGGAATCCTTTGCGAGGTCTACCGACCGCTCGGCATACTGCAAAATGTCCCTATATCCGGCGGTGTACCAGCTTTTCCATTCACCGGCGAAGCTGACGTTGCCCTGCCCGTCGGTATGGCGCTCGCGATATTCCATCACGATCTGCGCGACAAACGCTCCGTCGTTTTGAAGTTTCAAATATCGTAAAGTGTTCATGTTCTGCCTCCTATCACATAAGTGTCAGCGCATATTGATACAGACTGTCGAATTCCTTGTCGAACAGCGGCGAGCCGGAATAGAGGATCTCTTTGCCGGACACGGAAACGTAGGCATTCAGCCCGACCGCGGTCACATTGTCGTCGAGTACCCATGCGCCGCCCGAAGCGCCTGCACCCATCTTGCTGCCGAACATCGCCCAATGCCCGTAGATCGGGACAACAAGACCCTTAACGAACATCATCTGCGCGCCGTCGAAGTATGCTGTTGGGTAGCCCATCGAGGTGATCTGTTTGTCGCGGATTTGGGTGTCGGTGGTGTAGCGCAGAGGCGTTGCGACCTTCGACGGCTTGTCCAAAATGGCGATTGCATAGTCGTACTTTTCGTTCTTCGTCTGATACCAATTCTCACGGAGCGCCACGGCTTTGAACGTGAAATCCTCAGACGAAAGTTCGCCCGTGTAGTCGAGTTCAAAGACGTAGTTCTCGCCGATGCTTCCCGAATCCTTATCCTGAATGCAATGTGCCGCCGTGAGAAGCATATTGTTCTTCATAAAGATATTGCCGCTTGCGACAAAGTCTTTGCCATCCATGGAATAGAACAGCTTGCCGCCCGTGGTGAATGGCATTTCGGCAAGGTTCGCCTGTGCAGGATCGGTCGGAGGCGGAGGTGGCGGCGCATTGTCCGCGCTCGGCATTCCCTTTGACATGGGTGCTCCGCCTATGACGGGGATTGCCGCCTTTTTGCGTTCCGGCGTCCAGTATTCTCGAATGTCATGGGGCGAGTTGTCGATACTGCCGAGCTGCATCGGCATAAACCGCCCGCCGTTTGGGTTGTTGTTCATATGTTGCCCTCCTCCTTCACAGTAGCGTTAAAACGTAGTTATAGAGCTTATCAAATTCCGCGTCGAATTTCGGCGAACCAATATAGGGTACACCTTTTGCGGTCGTTCCATTAAAAGAATTAAGTCCCACGACCGTTTCGCCATCCTCCAGCACCCACGCGCCGCCGGATGCGCCATTTGACAGCTTGCCCCCGCGGATCATCCACGAATCGGGTCGCTCATCGACAGAGCCGGTTATGTACATCATCTGTGCGCCGTCGAAAATATCCGTGGGGTAGCCCAATGCGGTTACGGTTCTGCCGACAAGGTTTTCGATTCGGTATTGCAGCGGCTTTTCAACCGTGGAATCACGGTTCAAAATGGCGATGGCATAATCCCACTTGTTGTCCTTTTCGGTGTACCAGTTCTCTTTGAGCGCGACGGTTCGGAACGTGAAATCCTCCGTGGACAGCTCGCCCGTGTAGCACCGCTCGAACACGAAGTTTTCGGCAAGGTGACCTGTGTTGTCATCCTGCACACAGTGCGCCGCCGTCAGGAGCAGGTTGTTTTTCATGAAGATATTCCCACTTGCGACGTAATCCACGCCGTCGAGGGTAAAAAACAGCTTGCCGCCCGTGATGAACGGCATTTTGCTCAAATCCGCCTGCTTGGGGTCAGTTGTGGGCGCGGCGTTGGAGCCGTCGAGAGGCGGAGAGACAAGCGTGTTTGCCGCATTTCCTCCCGTATCAGCTCTATGCGCGGGAATCGCTTTTTTCTTACGCTCCGGCGTCCAGTATTCACGCACGTCCTGCGGCGACTTGTCGAGGGTTTGGCGTTGAAAGGTGAGAAAATCGCCATTGCCTGTGGATGGATTCATTACAAGCCCTCCTTTACTGTGAGTTTACATTTTTCCAAATATTAAAGACCGAATCTTCTTTTCTTAGTTTTATTTTACACCATGCCCTCCGTTAAGTCAATACCTTAGGCAAAAAATTTTGCTTTTGTGCAAATTTTCCTTGTGCAAATTTTTTCTCGTGGGATTTGCGATAAGTGGAGCAACAACTGAAAGCTTGATACTTACGCACTATTTTCTCAAATAATTGAAATCTAAATTATATATACCTAACAAAGCTATCTTTATTCTCCTTGGTCGTTGTTGTTGGGCGACCGAGATTTGAACGGGCGCCGATTGAGGATTTGACCTCTATAAACGCGAGCTCGTTATTATGCTTTGCAGATTCGAGAACGGCGTCGAGGTCTTTGAAGCAGGCAACGCTCACTGCATTTGGATATCCACATCCCTTGGCAATCGCGACGAGATCGATCTTTCCGACCACCGTCGGCATACCGCCCACCGTTTCGTGCGCGCCGTTGTTGATGATGATGTGGACGATATTCTTCGGTGCGTTCGCGCCGATCACCGCCATCGCACCCATGTGCATGAGGGCGGCTCCGTCGCCGTCGATGATCCAGATTCGCTTGTCCGGCTTTTGAACGGCAATTCCAAGCGAAATTGAGGACGCATGACCCATAGAACCGACGGTCAGAAAGTCTTTTTCGTGGCCCTCACCGCGCGCTTCTCTTATCTCAAAAAGTTCCCGGCTGGCCTTGCCGGTGGTGGAAACGATGGGGTCATCGCCGGTATGCTCGACGATATGCCGGATGATCTCCTCGCGGGTCATGGTGTTGGAATTCTCATATTTCACCTTGCCGTCAAATTCCAGAGTGCCCTTTCTCACGACGAACGCCACCTGCTTGCCAGCGGCGAGGATCGTGCGAAAGTCCGCCATTTTCGCGGCGAGTTCGTCCTCGGTCGTGTCTTTTGAGATGACAAAATGGGCTATATCCATATCTTCCAACAGTTTGAGTGTAACTTCGCCCTGGTAGATATGCTGCGGCTCATCGTGGACGCCGGGTTCGCCCCGCCAGCCGACGATGAACACACAGGGGATCGCGTAAACTTTGTCGTTCATCAGGCTTGCTACAGGATTGATGATGTTGCCCTCGCCGGAGTTCTGCATATATACAACAGGCACTTTGCCCGTTGCGAGATGATAACCTGCGGCAAGCGCGACCGCGTTGCCCTCGTTGGCGGCGATGACGTGGTGCGCCGGATTGGTGCCGTATTTGTCAATCAAGTAGTCGCACAGGGCGCAGAGTTGGCTGTCCGGAACGCCGGAATAGAAGTCGGAGCCGACGGTTTGAATGAGTGTTTCGACTTTCATGGTGTCTACCTCAATATTTCATGATAAAGTTCATTGATTGTCGCTTCGTCCAGTGCAATAGGATGATTCTTTAAGCGCACAGGATTCACGGATACGGTAAGCTCGCAAAATTGTTCGTCCGATGCTTCCGGGACTTCCAAACCCAGCGACAAAAATATCTCCTGAAGTTTCTTCGCGCCCGTCCTTGCATCAACACAGCCCATCGCACGAGCGATCCCGTCCAATGTACGGATCAGGTATTCCTTTCCTCTGGGGTCAACACACTTATCCGTGTTCTCGATCATCCAAGGGTACAGAATCCGATCGCACAGGATGGCGGCGTGACCGTGGGCAATTCCGAAAAGGCCGGTCAGTTTGTAGCACATAGCATGACCCGCCGTGGTTTGCGTGACGTTGATCGCCTTTCCCGCCGTATGCGCCGCCATCAACATTCCGGCGTTGCCTTCCTCGGTATTGTTAAGATAGCCGTTCATATGGGCAAGAACGCCTTGGATGGCTTCCCTGCTGTATTCCCGGCTCTCCTCTGTGCTGTTGACCGACCAGAACGATTCGACGGCGTGGCAGAGCGCGTCCATCATGGTTGATTTTCTCTGGTACATAGGGAGCGTTTTCAGGACATCCGGATTCATCAGCACCGTTTGCGGAATAAGGGTGTCGCTCGTTATACTCTGCTTTTTGCCGTCGAAATAGATCACAGCATATCGCGTGGCTTCCGAACCCGTTCCGGCGGTGGTGGGTATTGCCAAAAACGGGATGGCATTGGGAACGATCTCCTGTTTCAGATATTCTCCATTCTCCCCGTTGCCGCTCATATTTGCATAAGCCTTTATACATTTGGCGACGTCCATGGCGGAGCCGCCGCCAACGGCGATGATCGAATCGCAACGCTCCCGGCGGAAGAGTTCGATTCCCCGCAGGACGCTCTCATACTGCGGATTCGGCTGAAAATCCTTGAAAGGGATGATCTTCATCCCCGTTTTTTCCGCCCGCTTCAAGTACTGATTGAACAGGTCCATATATCGGATCGAATCGTCGCAGACGAGAAGAACCGTCTTGCTGGCGTTTTCTTGAAGCCAGATATGCAATTGTGTGTAGTCGGTCAGAGTTCTTTGCTCCATCGGGGCGCCTCTCATTCTTCGGGGATCAGCGTGATGATGTCCTTGATACTCATGCACTTATCATCACATTCCTTGGCCCTGTGGGTGCGAAGAATCGTTTCAGCCGCGTCCTGCATGGCCGGGAAGCCTGTCCGCGTCAGCTGATTGGCATATATGATGATATTTGCTCCAAGCTGTTTCCACTCTTCCTCGTATACCGTATTGAAAGATGTGGGAACTAACACGATTGGGGTTGTTTTATCTTGCTCACGGAACTTAACAATAAACTCCTTGATCTCGCCGGGATCTTTCTTGCGGCTGTGGATCATGATGGCGTCGGCGCCCGCCTTGACAAACGCAAAGGCGCGGGTGAGCGCGTCCTCCATCCCCCGTTCGAGAATCAGGCTTTCGATGCGGGCGCAGATCATAAAATCCTTAGTTTTCTGTGCCTTTTTGCCTGCGGCAATCTTAGCGCTGAAATTCTCGATACTGTCCTGCGTCTGCTGAACCTCGGTGCCGAAAAGGCTGTTCTTCTTAAGCCCGGTCTTGTCCTCAATGATGACCATGGACACGCCCATGCGCTCAAGGGTGCGGACGGTGTAGACAAAATGCTCGGTCAGTCCTCCCGTGTCGCCGTCGAAGATGATGGGCTTGGTGGTGACTTCCATGATGTCGTCGATCGTGCGGAAACGGCTGGTCATGTCCACCAATTCGATGTCCGGCTTGCCCTTGGCGGTGGAGTCGCAGAGGGAACTGACCCACATGGCGTCAAACTGTCTCGATCCGCCGTCCTCGTGTACGACGGTTTTTTCTACGATAAGACCCGTTATACCGCTGTGCGCCTCCATGGCGGTGACAAGACCCTTCATCTCCATGGCCTTTTTCAGCCTTGCGCGGCGAACGTCGGGCAGAGAGAGTTCGGTCCTTGCCCGATCCTCCATCGCCTTGTACTCCGGTTGATCCGAATAGGGGAATTCCACCAACCGCCCGCCGTATGACGCAAGAATGGACGTCACTTCGTCGCGGATGGGACGCTGGAACCCCGTCGCCCAATCGTCGCCGTGGACGACAATATCCGGCTTATACTTTTCAAGGTTGGCGGCATAGGAAAGCGTCTCCTGATCGACGACCCTATACACTCCAGCGATATTGGCGAAGAGTTTCTTCCTCTCCCTTGCCGGCACAAGCGGGAAACGCTTATACGAAGTCACCGCCTCGTCGGAGAGTACGCCGATGATCAGTTTCCCCAGCCGCTGGGCTTTTTTGATGATCGAAATATGTCCTCCGTGGATGATGTCGGTCGAGAAACACATATACACGGTGCGGGATTCGATCTCTTTGAGCCTTGCGCTCACGACCGCCAGATCCTCCGGGTTGTCGATCTCGGCGCAGAGGAGATTCCCGACGTCCAGCGCCGTAATATTCGCTCCGCCGTCCAGCTCGTTCAGCGCATTTTCGGCATAGACGTTCCGCCTGCCGTTTTCGCAGAACTCCACGATCTTGTCCAGCCAGATTTTCCAATCTTCCCTCTTCAGTTTATAGAGCGGCTGTGCCCCCATCGCTTCATTGAAGATGTCCACGCCAACCTGCATCACTTTGCCGTCCACCACTCTGGCCTTGAAATCCTTTTCCGGCAGAGGAAGCGTGGAGGACACGGTCATGCAGGAAGTCGCCGAGCCGACGACACGGTCGAGGACTTCGTTTTCAAGCACTAGATCGCCGTGCAGAAGAATGACGTCGTCGTCAAGGTACTCCCTTGCGCAGTAGATGCTGTAAATGTAGTTGGTCTTGTCGTAATGCGGATTCTTTACAAAGGTGATATGTAGCGGCAGCTCAAGCAAGTTGCAGTAATTCACGAGTATACTGTCGTAATATCCGGTTGTGATTATTACCTCTTCTATCCCGGCATCGGCAAGTTGCCTGAGCTGCCGGGACAGAATTGTTTCGCTTGATGAAATTTCGGTCATGCACTTCGGGTGTTCCGAGGTGAGAACTCCCATACGGGAGCCGAGACCAGAGTTGAGAATTAAAACTTTCATATCATACCTTTCTTCTCTTTTTTTGATCAATAATCTTGATAATTCAAAACCATTCAGAAAATCACTATTGTTCATCATACCCAGTTTCAAGTACGGCATTTTTATGCTTTCATGGATATTGAATCACGGATAATATATGGGATTTTGAAATGCGCCCCTATCTACGTTTTCTTTCGCTCCGGCGTCCAGTACGCTCGGACGTCCTGCGGAGATTTGTCGAGGGTTTGGCGTGGGATGGTGAGGAAATCGCCGTCGTCTGTGGTTGGAATCATGGAAAGCCCTCCTTGGTTATGGTTAATGTCTAAACCGCCACCGTTCTACCGATTCCCATACATCTTTTCATAGTAGTTCTGGTACTCCCCGCTGATGATCGTTTCCCACCATTCGCGGTTGGCAAGATACCAATCTATCGTCTTTTGAATCCCGTCCTCAAACCTCGTCTCCGGTAGCCAGCCGAGTTCGGTGTGGATTTTGGTCGGATCAATCGCATAGCGCATATCATGCCCCTTGCGGTCGGTAACGAAGGTAATCAGGCTCTCCGGCTTGCCAAGTTTGCGGCAGATCAGCCTCACAATGTCGATGTTCCTCATCTCATTGTGGCCGCCGACGTTATAGATTTCGCCGACGCGACCCTTGTGGATAATCAGGTCGATCGCCTTGCAGTGATCCTCGACGTACAGCCAGTCGCGGACGTTCTCGCCTTTGCCGTAAACAGGTAGCGGCTTGTCATTCAGGCAGTTGGCGATCATCAGCGGGATCAACTTCTCCGGGAAGTGGTACGGCCCGTAATTGTTCGAGCAACGGGAAATCGTCACGGGCAGGCCGTAGGTGCGGTGGTAGGCCAGCACGAGCAGATCGGCGGATGCCTTCGACGCGCTGTACGGGCTTGACGTGTGAATCGGCGTTTCCTCGGTGAAGAACAGATCGGGGCGATCCAGCGGCAGGTCGCCGTAGACTTCGTCGGTGCTGACTTGATGGTAACGCGTGATACCAAACTTGCGGCAGGCGTCCATCAGCACCTGCGTGCCGAGGATATTGGTTTGCAGGAATACCTCCGGATTCTCGATGGAACGGTCAACGTGGCTCTCCGCCGCGAAATTGACCACGACGTCGGGATGTTCTTCCTCGAACAGCTTGTACACACCTTCGCGGTCACATATATCCAGCTTCACAAAGCGAAAGTTCGACTTATCCATGACCGACGCAAGGGTAGACAGATTGCCCGCGTAGGTCAGCTTGTCAAGACAAATCACGCGGTAATCCGGATATTTTTTCAATAAATGAAAGATAAAATTGGAGCCGATGAAACCCGCTCCTCCGGTGACGATGATGGTCATGCTTTTTCCTCCTCCGCGAGCGACAGCAGATACTGTCCGTATTCCGTCATTCTCAGTTCCTCTCCGCACCGGCGCAGTTGTTCACGGTCGATGAATCCCTGCCGCCACGCGATCTCTTCGATGCACGAGATGTAGAACCCCTGCATTTCCTGCACGGTTTTGACAAAGCCGCTGGCCTTGTGCATCCCCTTGGGCGAGCCGGTGTCGAGCCACACCATACCGCGCCCCATAAGCGTGACGCAAAGCTGTCCACGGCGGAGGTATTCGTTGTTGATCGACGTGATCTCGATCTCTCCGCGGGCGGACGGCTTGACGTTCTTCGCGATCTCCACCACATCGTTGTTGTAAAAATACAGCCCCGGAACAGCATAGTTGGACTTCGGGTGTTCCGGCTTTTCTTCGATGGATATGACCTTGTTGTCGCTGTCGAATTCCACCACGCCGAAGGCTTCGGGGTTTTTCACGGGGTAGCCGAAGATCGCCGCGCCGGTGGATTCTGCCTGTTCCTGGGCTTTCCACAGAACGGAGGAGAAATACTGCCCGTAGAACACGTTATCGCCCAGCACCAGACATACGCTGTCGCCGCCGATGAAGGTTTCGCCGAGGATGAACGCGTCGGCCAGTCCACGGGGCTTGTCCTGCACGGCATATGTAATGTCTATCCCGATCCGACTGCCGTCGCCAAGCAGGTTTTGGTAGTTGCCGATGTCCTGCGGGGTCGAGATGACAAGAACGTCGCGGATGCCGGCCAGCAACAACGTGGACAGCGGGTAATAGATGAGCGGTTTGTCGTAGATAGGAAGAAGTTGTTTGGACACGGAGATCGTGTTCGGGTAGAGCCTTGTTCCCTTCCCTCCGGCTAAGATAATGCCTTTCATTTTGCGTCCTCCAATCGGTGTTTGATGTCATTGAATTTTTCAAAGGCGTGTTCAATACACACGTCCATATTGTAATACTTGAATTCCGCCAGACGCCCGCATAGGACAATGTTGCCGTATTGATCCACTTCTTCAAGATACATTTTGTAGCGCTTCTGGCTGTCCTCGGTCAAGACGGGATAATACGGAATCTTCGCCTTTTCGTCGTCGGGATCGTATTCGAGCGGGTACTCTGTCGCGATCATCGAGACGGGGATGTCCTGATCGAGCCCGTAAGTGAATTTTTTGTACTCGGTGCTTCTGGTGTAACCCGACGCCTGCGGATAGGAGATGATCTCCTCCGGCAGAATGCTTTTTTTGTTTTCGTAGGTATAACGGATGTCGAGGGAACGATACGGCAGGCGGCCATATTTTAATCCGAACAGTTCGTCGATGTTCCCGGTGAAAACGAGCAACTCCACCGCGTCGCCGTCGTAGGTGATGAGGTGCTGTTCGTCATTGAAACGAATGTGAGCGAGCGCGTCGGTGTTCAGCGTGACCGTGATGTTCGGGTGGTCGAGCAGTTTTCGGAATATTTCTGTGTAACCCTTTTTCGGGAGGTACTGAAAATCCTTGTTCAGATACCGCGCGTCGAAACTCATCGCCATAGGGACGCGCTCCAGCACGCTTTTGTCGATCTCCTCCGGCTGGAGTCCCCACTGTTTCGCGGTATAGGTGCGGTACGCTTTCTCAAACAGGAGATTTCCATAGGCACGGATGTCCTCGTCATCGCTGTCCACCAGTTCAAAGATGGGCACACGGTCGCGTCCTTTGAATTTTTCGCGTAGCTTTGCAAGCAGCGATTCGGATTTTTTCGCGCCGACAAGCTGCTGCATTGTACGGAAATTGAACGGAAGCTGGACATATTCTCCGTCGATGAAGCTCAAAAGATGCGTGTCGTGGGGAAACAGTTCGGCGTACCTCGACAGATATTCGATGATCCAATACTTGTTCGTATTCAGAAAGTGCGGTCCGTACCGTTGAATGAGAATTCCGTTCTCGTCGTATTCATCGTACATATTTCCGCCGACCTGCGGACGCTTTTCGACGACTTCGACCTTGCGACCGCATTCTTCGGCGATTCTGCGGGCGAGTATGCTCCCCGAAAAGCCGGTACCCACGACAATGATCCTACCCATAAATTTGTCTCCGTTTCATTATAGATTGTTTTTGACCCACGCCGCCGTCTTGAGAATGCTCTCGCGGAAGTCGGCGCTACATTCAAAACCCGTGTCGCGCCAGAGCGCGTCGAGGTCGATCTTGTCATAGTTCCGGCTACTGTTGTCGTCCGGGTACGCTCCGAACAGCAGAGGCACGTCCGGCGCGACGATCTGCCCAATCTCTGTCACATACTCACGAAATGTGCGGAGTTTCCTGTGTCCGACATAGTAACTTCTCAGATTTACACCGCTTTCACCGATGGCATAAAATGCACGGGCGATGTCGTCGATGTAGATCATATCATAAGGGATATTTCCCTCGATGAGTCGGGGACTTTCCCCGTTTACAAGCTGTTTCAAGATTACGTTTGCCAGCATCATTGAACGGTTATTTTCCCCGTATGCCATCACTGTAAGTCCGGCGCTGTATTCAATGCCAGAGTTGGAGGCAACTGTCTTGCATACAATCTCAGCGGCGGTTTTTGCCGCGGAATATATGCAAGTATATCGAGGCGGACGTCCGCTCATATCAAAATGATCCGTGACCTCCAGCTCGTTGTATGTACCCGCAAATACAAATTTTTTGCATCCGATCTTGACCGCTTCGATGACAGCGTCCCCTGCGCTCGCGGCGTTGGAAAGCTGAAGTCGGTGGTCACGAAATGCATTGCCGAACACGCCCTGCCATGCGAAATGATAAAACACATCGACGTCGTTAGGGAGCAATTCGTGAAGTTGACCGTATTTCGTAAAATCGGCGATGATCGGATGAAAATTTGCTTTTCCGCTGTGCCGTGCGAGCGCTTTTTCTGAAATATCCACGCCGTAGACGGTCACTCCCTTGTCCACCAAAAGCTCAGTAAGCGCGCCGCCAATAAACCCGCCCGCGCCGGTAACTACTGCTGTTTTCATTGTTCGCTCCATTCAAAATTCACGTCGCTGTCGCAAAGGCGCGGCGCGTTTCTGTCCTTGACCGACACGATGGGATCAATATCGCCCCAATCTATGTCGATGTCCGGATCATTGTACGCTATCGCGCGGTCGTATTCGGGATAGTACAGCTCGTCCACCTTGTACTGTACCTCAGTGTCGTCGACGAGCGACATACAGACGTGTCCGAAGCCGCGCGGGATGAAGATCTGCTGTTTTGTTTCTGCGTCTAGATCAACGGAAACGTACTGCCTATATGTCGGCGAACCGTGTCGCAGGTCGACTGCGATGTCGAGTATCTTTCCCTTTGTGCATCTGAGCAGTTTTGCCTGCGCGTGAGGCTCGTTCTGAAAATGAATGCCGCGGATCGTGTGCTTTTTCAGGCAAAGAAGGTGGTTATCCTGTACAAAAACCGCGTCGATGCCGATCTCATGAAGAGTGCGCTTTGAATATGACTCCATGTAATAGCCCCTGTCGTCGTAAAACACGCGCGGCGTAAGGAGCAGTACGCCCATGCCGAGTTCCTTTACTTCCATGATTTTTTCACCTCGTCTACAAGCTGTGCCTGCTTTAGTATCGTCTTGTAGTTTTCCTTTCTGACTTCATTATCGTTGACACATTCGCAGAATTTCTTAATCGACTTCCCGAACGTGTCGTCCGCCGAAAGGGTCACAGTCTCCGTCTCGTTTCCGATTTTGATCTCCGCCGTAGGGACAAATCCGTCAGGCGCGGTCAGGATGCGGCCTGTGATGAGGCTTCCCTTTCTGCCCCAGACCTCCAGCTCGCATTTGTAGCTGTTGTCCATGCCGAAAGCCACCTGCGCTGTCACACCCGCGTCATTGACGAGTGCCGCGCTGCCGTAGATGTCCACGTCGAAGTCGGGGGTGTAGTTGAGTTGCGAATAAGCGACTTTTGCCGTCTCGCCGAGCAGCATTGTCGCCAATTTCAGAGTATATCCGCCGCAGTCGAGCAGTGCGCCCCCACCCAGAGCCTTGTTGTAACGGAATTCGTTCTTTGCCCTTTGCGGAAAGCCGAACGCAATGCGGTATAGCCGCACGTCGCCGAGTTTACCGCTTGCGATGATGTCCTTTATCTCGCCAATTTGCTTGTGGAACGCGAACATATAGTTTTCGTGGACAGCGAGCGATTTTGAAGCGGCGAGTTCGAGCAAGGTCTGTGTGTCCGCCGCCGAAGTAGTGGACGGTTTCTCGACGAAGATGTGTTTACCGTGTTCAAGTGCCGCCTTCGCCCATTTGAAATGAAGCGCGGGCGGCAGGGGGAGATAAATCGCGTCCACGTCGGGCGACGAGAGAAGCGATTCGTAGCTGTCATAGACCTTGCCGCCGTAGGTATCAGCGAATGACTGCGCTTTCTTTGTCTCGTTTTCGATAACATCTGCGTCCGGCGTTCTGTCGCCGAACCATTCTTTTGCATTCGCGTGGGCGACGCCAATATATTCCGCGCAGTCGAGTTTTTGGATCGCCGGCATGAACCGCCGAAAAGCGATCTCCGACGGGCAGATGATGCCGATCTTCACTTTTTCCATATCACCACTCCAATACCGATAAAAGATTCCGAAGCTGTATGTTCAGGCAGTTGTTCACCTTCACGAGTGTGCCCAGCGTTTTGTAATCCGTCCAAAAGTAGCCGTCGGGCGGCGTCGGCAGCTCGTCCGGCGCAACCTCGATCACGACGTTGCGATTCTGTTCGTGGTAGAACCGTCCGCCTTCCTCGGACAGGAGCGTGTTGAATTTCACTCCCTCTCCCGTCCTCATGTGCGCGTCGAACAGTTCGTCCACGGCGGTGTTTTTCGTCTCGTCGTGGATGTACTCCCGCTGGACGGACGGACCGAGTTCGATCTTATCAAAGCATCCGACCTCCGGTGTGGCACGGACGAGAAATTCGCGGACACCATGATAAACGCGGGTCAGAAGCCCGAACGTAGCGATCCCCGCCGCCTCGAACAGCGGCTGGCACCAATGCTTCACCTCGCGCCCCTCGATCTCGATGTCGCAGAATACGACCTTGAAGCTGTACGGACTTTTGCAGACAAATTCGCCGTCCCGCATTTCCCAGTTTTCGAGTGAATAAAGCGGTACGAGCCGCCGCTCCGTCTCGTCGAACATTTTGTAATTGTTTATGTACTGATAGATTTCGGAAATATTGCTCGTTCGCTCGCCGAGTACAGACCGCAGGAACGCCGCGTCGGTAAATTCGTCAATGTGTTCCTCGAGCGGCAGGCAGGACAGCACCGTCCGCGTGTCCATGTTGACGAGGTTGTCGTGCCGCATGAGTTCTTTGATCTGCCCCATCGTCATCCACATATGCGACGGCAGGACTTCAACGTCCTCGTTTTCGCCAAGTTCGATGATGATGTTGCGGTTGCGTTTGCCGAGGAAGCGGGAGGATTGCTCCGACTGTATTTGGTCAACGATGATCTTGTATTTGTTTGCGTTGATGAAGTAGTCGAGATATGCGGGCTTTTTGCCGCCGTGCTTTTGGGTGAAGTTGGATTTTGTCGCTTGGATCGTCGGCGAAAGCTGGATTTTGTTGATGTTTCCCGGCTCGATCTTCGCCTGCATTAGGTAGTGAATCTCCCCACCGATACGCCGGCGGATGATGCCGAGGTAGCCGATCTCGTTTTGGAGGATGATGGGCTGGGACAGCACGGTTTCGTCGCCGCGGGATATGTGAAGGCCGGCGATTTGGAAAAAGGTGCCGGCAGGGTTGCGGATTGTGCCGGTTGATTCGTCATAACTCCATGGGGTGCAGCTCTCTAACGGGATTTTATCTATGCGGACGTGGATGGAGGCGTTGCGGGCGTTGATCCAGTCCGATAGTTCGGAAGTCTTATGTATCGGCATTGTATCACCTCATGGATTTGACAAAAGTGAAGGTTTCTTTTAGGTCGCCGCGCTTGAGAAGCAGATAAACAAGGTAGCAGGCGGCATAAGCCAGCATTCCGGCAAGGCCGAAGAACCAGTTGCAGATAATGAATGCGGCAGTCATGATGAGTTCGATCACAATGTCTTTTTTTACGTCGATGGCGATGTGTTTCGCCAAAAGCAGTTCGCTAAGGATGCAGCGAAAAATGAGAACGAGGAGGATTGACAGGATCGCCGCTGTCACACTGTTGAGGACAAGAGTTGATATGACGGTGCAGACGACGCTTAACAAAAGCGCAACCATATTGCATTTCATAAGCAGGTTTTCTAAGCGGAGGGTCTTGTAGTAGGTATTGACAAGCAGGGACATTTTACTTTGGTACATACAGATCGGGAACAAAATCGCGGCATACCGCAGACTTTCCGCATACTGCGGGAGCCATGCCGTCAAAATACGCTGAATTGGGTAGTACAAGATCAGCGCGCCGAACGCAAAGCCGACAAGCACGATACGCATGATGCTATAGAGCGAAGGTAGCCTCTCCTCACTTGTTCTGCGAAGCGTCGGGTACATGACCACCGCGATAGCGTTGATAGCGGTCATTACAAGGTTTGATACTGTCAGCGTGACCGAGACTTTGCTGAATGTGGCGATATCCCAATAGCTTTGCACGCCGAAGCGCACCACGCCAATAATCAGCATATCACTCAGTGACGCCAGCATGAATTTGAAACCGACGGAGATGTTTTCCCGAACTTCAGGAAGAACGGACTTGATTGGCAACGATTTTGCATGGATCATGTCGCGGCAGAACCACACACCAAGCAAAAGAGAAATATATTTTGCCGCTACATCTACAACGACGAGCATTTCAAAGCCGCGGTACCCTGCAAGCACCATCGGAACGGCGACCAACACATAGAGGAGGCGCTCGATGATCGTAAGAATGGCGTATTCCTTGATTCGCGCCGTGGCTTGCAGGATAAAAATGATAAACCAACGCAAACAAATTCCGACTGCGGCGATGCAAACAAAGGTAATGACATACTGCTTGTTCGCATCCACAACAAAAAGCAGTGACCCGCAAAAAATGAATGCATAAACTATTATTTCAAACATACCAAGCAAGCGGAACTGCGTGCAGTACAGAGATTTGTCAAGATCGTCGTAATATTTTCCGCCGATTCTGAGATAGAATCCATCGCATAGTCCGAGGTAGGATACACCGACATAACCGATGTAGAATGTGTAAAGCTGATAATACCCGTACTGCTCAACGCTTATGAGCTTTGGAATAACGAACGCGATAGCGACGGAGATCAGAAGAGATAAGATATTTGACGCAAAGGTATAAGTTAAATTTTTTGTGAAATCAAGGAGTTTCTTTTTCGGCATTCTGCTGTTTTTCCTTTTCTTCTTCGAGTTCGATGATTTTATCGATCAAGTGGGTTGGGGAAAAGCGCCCGTCGTAGTGGTAGTCCACCGGGATGCGCTCTTTGACCCAGTCCCAATCGATGTCTTCGGACTTTTCAAAAATGCGAATGTAGTCGGGATTATAGAAAGGAAAGTTGACTACATTTTTGTTATTCGTGAGTAGTTTTTTGTTGTAGCAAACAGCCTCGTAATAGCGTAAACTAGCCCCCGACTGTCCGCTTGATATAATTTCCAGAATACAATTAGACGCTTTATCATTTTCTACGACCTTGCTATATGGTATTCTCTTATTATAGATGATCATATCATCGTCCTTTTGTAAGGATTGAGCAACACGATCAACCATGAATGACATATTTAGTCCGCTCTTTTTTCCACTCGCAAAAACTGCCAAAATCGCATCCAAACGATCATTAGCTGTTCCAATAAAAAACAAATCATTTTTTGTCCTAATATTTTCAATATCTGACAGCATAGAGTATGGTGTATTGAAAAATATAAATCCATACTTCGAAGCATCTGCTGGATCAAAAGTAAAAATATAATCAAATTTTATATGCTGTTGATAATTTCGTGCGTTTTCCGAGAAACGATGCTGCCACGGATCCTGCAAAAATAAAATATAATGTACGTTGTATTTTTGCTTTATTTTTTCCAAATATTTAAGGGAAATAGGATATATTGAAGTCTCTTCAAATATTATGAAATACTCTATGCATGCGTCCCACTTTATTTTTTTTACAGAATCGCACCATATATCTTTCAAGGGCAATGAAATGATTCTATTTATTTTAGGGCTAAAATGAATTCTTCTAACGAATAAAAATAATGGATTCAAATCTTTATATTGTTTTATTACAGACACTCGCGTGTCATCATTTATATCTTTCCAATTTCCTTTAATCAATGCTCCATTATCAATTAAATAAAATCGTCTTTCCATTTCTAAATCACCGTGTCAAAAATTTTTTTCCTTTGCTTCTTCAAGCTCAATTATTTTGTCTATCAAATGTGTCGGTGAAAATCTGCCGTCATAGTGGTAATCTACAGAAACGCGATCTTTTACCCAGTTCCAATCGATATCCTCCGGCCTCTCAAAAACATGGATGTAGTCGGGGTTGTAGAAGGGGAGATTTACGACGTTTTTGTTGTTCGTGAGAAGCTTTTTGTTGTAGCATACGGCTTCGTAATAGCGAAGGGTTGCACAAACTTGCTTTTGGGGGTCTCGAAGTAATTCCAAAATACAATTACAGCTAGACATTTCCTCTAGTGCCCTGCCATAATTGATAAACTGATTATATTTTATCTCGTTTGGATAAAGCATATCTATGTTTGAAACATTAGTCACTCGTAAATTGCCTGTAAGGCCATGCTTTTTTATTTCTTCAAAAACGTCATGAATCATTTTCAGACGCCCATTATTACCACCTATATAATATATATCTGATCCAGAATAGGTGGATATGATGGGCAGTTTCGAATATAACATATCGCAAAAAAGAAATCCTTTTGATATGGAATCTCCATAGTCATATGAAAAAATATAATCAATATCCGGACTATCAAAATATTGCTTGTTAAATTTCAAATCTTCATCACTTAAAGAATTAAGTAACAGAATTGCATAACAAATATGGTGTTGCTTTTTCAACAGACTTAACTTTTGCATGACAAAAGGGAATGGCGGGTCAAGAAAGATGATGAAATACTTAGTATCATCCTCCCACTTTATATTATCTAAGTAGGTATTCCAAATCGACTTAAACGGAAGTGGCAACAAATTATTTAATCTTCTGCTTAGATGCATCTTGCGCAAAAACCGCAATGGCATAAACTTTATATGTTTGAGCCGACCTTCCAACCAACATACATCTTTGTTATCTATCACATCATGAAACATTAAATAATTCATCGAATTCCAACAAGGAATATCAATTGGACTAATAATTATTTTTCTATTCATTAGTTTTTCCCTCGTATTTCTCGATTCTTTCTGATTCACTATTAATTCACCAATACATTTGATAATCACTGCATACTAATAATTTGAATAAGCGCATTATTCGACACCTCTCTTCAAATTTAGAAATGCAAATACCGAGAACGCCTTAAGTGTCAAAAAATTTTGTTCCGGCAAAGGATTTCCGCCAAACCAACAATAATGATTTTTTTGGTATACAATTATCGCTCATCCTTTTCATCCTCTGTTATGCTGTTAAACCATGACACATAATCAAACTGATCTATAAACCGCTTTCCCGTGATAAGGTTCTGCGTCATCCATATATTCGGGACTCCGTTCTTTTTATATTTCCTGTAAAGTTTGCTGAATCTCTTGAAGCCCTTTAAGTATACCGCACTCTTAATATCCGGATATTTTTCGGCCGTAAACACGACCTTATGCTTAAAAGGGAGCTTATCAAACCGCTCAAGAAGAGTGTACCCCCCCCCCGCGTAATTTGTAAACATGAAGGCTGTGTTATCGGGGTTTATGCGAGCTTTTCTTTGATTCCATTTTTCGATTGCTTAATCGAAAGTGGCATAATGCATAAAATGTATCTTAACGCCGAGATGACCTATGCCGACGGGATAAATTTTGTCCGCATTCGTATCTTCAACTATTTCAGTATTCAAAAAATCTTGCCAGTTTTCAAGAGCCTTAATATAATCCTCGCCGGTCATATACAGATTTATAAACGGCGAGTTGAATTTCAATCCAAGCCAGTGATACATAATTCCTCCGCCGCAGTTTGAGCAGATTAGGGAGATGTCTTTGTTTTTCAATCTGGCACGATTGGAGGAATCGATTTTATTCTGCTGTCTTTCCAAATGCGATTTCATCTGTTGCTTAATTAAACTCATAGTTATAACCCTATTGTTTTATTTACTATTAATCCATCAATATATTTGGTGATCACGTCATACTAATTATTGAATAAACGCATTTTTCGGCATATCTTAATCCACAGCCTTAAATTTAGAAACGCAAATACCGAGAACACCTTAGACCTTAAAGAATTTGGTCCCCGCAAAAAGAACTTTTCGTATTGATGATATATTTTTTGGAACTCCGATATAACCTCGTTGTATTTTTCTATCGGTTCATCGGAAGCAATAAGCTTTACAGAACATGAATTTACTGAATGTACAATACTACTTTTCGCGTATAAAGACAGTTTTGGAAAGTTTGTATCAATAAATTCTTTTCTTTCAATTGCCGCTTCAATTCGATCCAGACAGCGCATGGAAAATGCTCCTCGCATAATACTGCCGCCTCTGATTCTATAGAAATATTTTTTTGAAAACCCAACAGAAATTTTGCTTGCAAGTGCGATAAGGCGATATGTAGTAAACTCGTCTTCATTTAATTTTCCAAACGGATACCGCACATTTTCAAACATATCAGTTTTATAAAGTTTTCCCCATGCAACACTTTTAATAAGTTTACTCTTAAAATAATACTCAAGGCATTTTTCGGTTCCTGTTATCGTTTCAGTGCGTTGATCCTGCCATTTAATTTCGGGAATTTCATCAGAAAAAGTTTCCGGCTGACACACGGTTATATCCGCATCGGATTCGCACATCATTTCATACAGATATTCCACCATATCTAAAGCGACTGCATCATCGCTATCAATAAACGTAACATATTTTCCCGTTGCAATATCCAATCCTGCGTTTCGCGCGTCGGATAACCCGCCGTTTTTCTTGTGAATCACGGTTATACGGGAATCTTTTTCTGCATACATATCGCAAATATTACCACACTTGTCGGGAGAACCGTCGTCAATCAAGATGATTTGGAGATTTGTGTATGTCTGCTTAATTACAGATTCAATGCAATCAGACAAATAAGGTTCGACATTGTAAATCGGTATAATGACGGAAATTAGAACGCTCATGTTTTTCTCCTTACGTAAGTTAATTCAGTTATTAAAAAAGAACGAGTAAATCAGGTCACTTCCCGATATAGACCTGAAGTAGAACATACTGAATCCAATACACAAAATGACATTGTATATAATAGATATAGCATTATACTGCTTACTTAGTTTAAGCAACTGTCTAAATCTAATAAACGTAAACAACGCAAACGGCAAGAAATAAAAACTTATTCGGTCAAGATAGGCCATTTTGCTTCCCAAGACCATAAAAAGGACATATATTATCGAAAAAACTGAAAGCATCTTTTCATTAGCCGCTGTCTCCTTGTTGTATATGATCAATACGGCCAACAATACTATTATGGCCCATACAAAGACAATGCCTTCTCCCGCTAATCTAAAACTATCATCGAGGTATTTTCTGTACTGTTCAAAGATTCCGATTGAAACTGCCTGATTAATAATCGGCTCGAAATTAAAATATATTAAAATCAGTCCAATTGGCAATACATATGCCATCCATTTATGTTTTCTGCTGAAAAAATACAACATATATGCCAATGCAAAAACAATACCGCTTATGTGAATTGTACATGCAAAGACGAATAATACCGCTGCTTTTACATGTTTACCCCTGTCCAAAAAGCTCCAAGCGTTTACGGCAAGCATAGCCGCAAACATTTGACGAAATACATTAAAGGCATATAAATACATTCCTAAACCGAGAAATATAAAACAAAGTGGAAACAGCTCTCCATATAAATATTTGCTTGATATGTAATAGATAAAATACGCCATTCCGTAGCAATATGTCATAGACATAACAACTTGGAAAAAGTAATAATTATCGGCGACTAACGAAAATAGCTTTTCTATCAAAGAAAATCCGATATCATGATTTAGCTTTAATATTTCGGTAAAAGTCATATCGGAAATACGATAAAATCCGCTGTAATAATTGTGAGTATCAATACCCACTTCGTAACTTCGCAGTCCCATAACCAACGCGCAACCCGTAAAAAATAAGAAAAGGAAAACTCTTTTTCTTTTATCACTGCTTTTTCCAAGCAACAATATGCCACATAACCACAGCCATATGTACAAAACTACATAAATCATACGAATCTGCCCTATTATCTACACTCAGTATTTTCTTTTTTCGAATTTACACTCCAAAAATCCGTTTATTTTTTATTTTGATCCATCAATGCGTAATAAAACTCACCCAAATATTTTGACGTATCGTTTATATCGTACCTGGCGCTACGTGTATATTCAGCCATTTCTGCCGAACGATCCGTGTTTTTGAATGAAAGTGTCGTAACGGCCCATTCCTTTGCTGATTGCTTTAAGTTCATGACATGAAACAGTCCTGCACCCACATCGGCGAGACCTGGCACCGCGTCGGAGGTCACAACGTGCAGTCCGTTCGTCTGTGCTTCTACCGCAACCATGCCCAATCCTTCCCACAGGGACGGAAACAGGAACACATCCATGGCGGAATAGTATTTTTCCACATCGATATGCGCTCCTGCGAAAATTACCGCCTTCTCTACGTTCAATTCGCGGCATTTCTGTTTCATCTGCTCGGTCATCTCTCCCTCGCCCACTTGCAAAAGACGCGCGTTGGGATCTTGTCTGTATATTTCGGCAAAAACCTCAAGGAGAAATATGGGGTTTTTTGGGGGGGTGTGTCTTCCAACACTTCCAACGACAAAGTTTTCCTCCAAAGCCAGTTCTTTTCTTACCCAATCACGGTTTTTTCGGTTAAAAGTAAAGCGGTCGCAGTCGATGCCGTTGTACAATATATCGCACTTGTCAGATTCAGCTACTTTTTTGCCAAATCGATCAACCGCTGCTTCTTTTGAACACGCAAAGAAATGATCCGCGACAAATCTCGTCGGATAGGAATTGATGAACCAAAGTCTGCTGTGCAGGTCTTTGATCGTGTCGCGCGTACTATGACTGTGGGCGATAGTATAGGCTCCGAATTTTTTTGCGGTTTTAAGACAGACAGCCGCTGCACTACCGATATGACAATGAACAATCTTATGTTCCGGGTGCGCCCTGAAATGATCCTTAAGCTGTCGAACATATGAAAAATAATTTTTTACGTTATATTTATCTATGCGGTAGATTTTTCCCCCAAGTGAGAGAATTTCGTCCTCATAATCACCATGTGCGTTTTTATGTACCAAAAAATCAAACTGAATTTTGTTCCGATCAATGGAACGGTATAAATTCATGATCATTGCCTCGGCTCCACCAAGGCCCATGCGACCTATTACCATCAGCACTCTTATCGGTTCGGTTTGCATGATTTGTCCGTTCCTTTCTTTATTTCTCCATAATTATGCTCAAAATCAATCAGTACAGGATGATGTTTCCATTCTCTTTCACTTTCCGGCGGAGGGGTCATATAATCTCCGAATTTAGCGGTAAGATATAGATCCCAATCTTTAACGCAAGAAAACTTTCCGGTTTCAAAGTCAAGCCGCACAAGATTTTCAAATAGATCTTTCGGAAGCGGCTTCCTGATCGTTGACATTATTTCTATGCCAACACAGTTGCAATTTTTATTATTGTTCTGCCGGGTTATCTTTTTCAGCAACTTTTTTCTCGCCTCAGGACGTTTTTTGGCAGGATACACTGCCAGCAGTACTGCCGACACGGCTTTCTCGGCAAAATTGCCTTTAGGCGGTATAAACTCTCTGGTAAAAAGCTGGTACTTCATGCACCTGAATGTAAAAAACATTCTATTTAGCTTTCCGTTAGGCATACGGTCTATCGGGAAAACATCAACAAAAATTCCGACGTGATAATTTACGTTTTCTTCGCCCTGCTGCACAAAGGCTGTGTGATCCTTGCGGATTTTAGTAAACGATTGCGTAAAGTCCGGAGAATTCTCTTTGTTCTGCAAAATATATCCCGCCAGCGCATCATGTTGCCAGACGGCAATAAACCTGTCATAATCCTCTCGGGGCATACATATGTCAAGGTCATCGTCCCAGGGAATAAAGCCTTGATGGCGAACGGCTCCCAAAAGCGAACCGGCATAAAGAGAGTATCTGAGATGATATTTTGCGCAAAATCGATCAATGTCAGTAAGTATATTAAGCTGTGTCAGTTGCAGTTGGCGCAAAATTTTATCCATTTGTTTCACCTTTACTCTATAAAACTTTTTTATTTTCCTTGCCGGGAATATATTGCTTTCATCTTTTCCTCGACATTTTTAATGTCAAACAGAATAACGTTTGAATCATTTCGACCAATTTCTGCAGTGCTGTCCGAAATAATGTACTGTCTGATCTTTTCAGCAATCTGATGAACATTTTTTGGATCAAAGAGCGAGGTTTCACTAACCAAATCCACATTCCCCCGTATATTTGAGCCGATTACTGGAAGGCCAGACGCAATTGCCTCCATCAACGCAACCGGAAGGCCCTCTCGCTTGGACGGATGGATATACAGATCCGCCGCCTGATACAGGTCGGCCACGTCGTTTCTGTACCCCAGCAAATGCACCCGATCCGCCACGCCGAGTTCGGCCGCCAGATTCAGCAGACCGTCGTGCAGTTCGCCGACTCCCGCAATGGCATAGTGGAGGCTTGGCTCTTGCAGTTTGGCGAGGGCGCGTATCACGACGGAGTGATTCTTGTTGGCGTTCAGTTCCCCGACGGAGAGCAAAAAGGCCGCGTCGGCGGGAATGCCGATGGACTTGCGAAGAAGTTGTTGTTTATAAATCTCATAGAGGTGTCTTACCCCCCCCCCGCGAGAATACAGGGTTTCCATATCCGAGATCACGGCGGCGAGATCGTATTTCTTCAAATTTCTGTAATTTCTTTCGATTTCCTCCGTATGATCGTTTTGGAGGGATTCTCGAATTTTCTTTGCTATGCCGTCTGTATCGGTACAGTCAAACAGTTCCTGCTGACCCACAAGGTCGGTATTTCCCCGTATATCCGAGCAGATCACGGGAACTTTTGAGGCGATGGCCTCCATCAGCGCAACCGGAAGGCCCTCCTGAAAGGAAGGGAACACAAACAGGTCCGCGCATTCGCAAAGCTCGGAAATATCGTTTCGATAGCCAAGCAATTGAACACGGTCGGTCAAATGCAGTTCATCGATCAGATTTTGAAGATAGGACTCCAATTCGCCGCACCCGCAAATGCGATATTTCAGCTTCGGGTCATCCAACTCGGCCAGCGCGCGGATCACGGACTCATGATTCTTGCGCCGGATCAGTTCCCCGACGGAGAGCAGGAGCTTGTCCTCCTTCCCCACGCCGACGGATTCCCGCAGGCGAACCTTTTCCTCCTGCGACAGCCGATTCGGGGCGAATTTTTGCAGATCGATTCCCACGCCGGGGACGTATTCCACCCGCTTGGCGTGCATGTGCTTCTTTGCGCGGACGTAGTCCTCCTTGTTGATCGTGATCAGCACGTCCGTCCAATGCGCGCAAAGCCACTCGACCGGGTAGTAGAGGAGCCAGTTCTTCAGCGGCGCGCCCTTATAGAAGTGGAAGCCGTGGGCGGTGTAGATGACTCGCAGACCGCTCTTTCTTTTTTTCCGACACGCCAAACGTGTAAGCGCTCCTCCTACCGGAGTATGGCAATGAATGACATCATAGTGTTCTGCTTTAATTACTTTCTTTAGCTCGTGGTAAGCGCGAATATTTTTCGTACTGAAAGGACTACGTTCAAACGGGATTTCATATACCTTATCTATTCCAGATAAATTAAGTCCAGTATTTTGGGCAGAATCATCTTTATAGGCTACATGAACTTCATGACCTTCTTCTTTCAATGCTCGTATAATAGGCATATGAAATTGTCCGATATGGCTTCGTACTGTAGCAACAAACAAAATCTTCATTATTTCTTGTCCTTATTCTCCCTTTAAAGAATCATCAATAATGTCATGCCGCGATGCTTTCAGTTATAGACTTTTCTTGATGGACTCTGCAAAATCACAAACGCAGTATTCATCGTCAATTTGCTCTGTTACGGTATAGATAAGAGAACCGAACGCCTTTTGAAGCATTGGGACAAATGGACGAGTCAAACAAAGTACTCCACCTCCCGCTTTACTTAGGTAAAGTTTTTTTCCTAAGCTCTCGGCGATTCTCTTTGCCATATCGGAGGTATTGACATACTTCCTGTTTTGCGGGAAATGCAAACCGTCCGATTCTTTTTCTACGCATAATCTTACAAATTCGCATAAATTCTCTATATAGACCATGCTTCTCTCATTTTTGATTTTGGGGAATATCGGAAACTTCTTGACCAGTTTCAGCACTATCTGGAAATTGCCACGGCAATCCTTTCCGTAAACCATCGGTGGACGAAGAATACACACCTTGAACTGTTCATCCGCAAAAGGGATTATGCCTTCTTCTGCCTGCAATTTGGACTTTCCGTAATTGCTTTTCGGAGTCGGTACGGTCTGTGCCGTTATCGTTCCGGTATCCATTCCGTAAACGCTCATGGAACTGAGAAATACAAACTGCTTCACTCCATCTGACTTCGCTTTAACGGCAACTTCAATCGCTAAATTGCGGTTGACCTCGTAATACAAATGAGCGTTTTCTTTTGTTTCTTTTTGATGCGCGATCCCAGCCACATGGAACACGCTGTCATAGCCGGAGAAGCTCTTCTCCCGCCAGCCGTCGCCGATCATGTCAACTGTGTCGATCTCGTATTGTTCGGGGTAGTTTTCCTTTATGTACTTTTCGAACGATGTGCCGATGTAGCTGTTCGCGCCTGTGATGAGGATTTTTTTCATTTTCCGACAGGCTCCTTCGTCTGTTCTTCCGTTTCTTCTTTTGCCATCGCACCTGTGCCGCCTTCAACCACGCCGTCGTGATGCAGCACTGCCACGACCGTGAGCCACAGGCATTTACAGTCCATAGCAAATGCGGAAAATCCGCCGTGTTTCAGCTTCTCCGCGTATTCTCCGTCGAGCTTCGCCTTGACCGGAATTTCAAGCTCGTCCCTGCCGCTAACCTGCGCCCAGCCGGTAAGACCGGGTCTAACGTCGTTCGCACCGTACTTGTCCCGCTCGGCGACCAGGTCACTCTGGTTCCACAAGGCCGGGCGCGGTCCGCATATACTCATCCTTTGTGAAACGATATTGAAAAGCTGGGGCAACTCATCTATCGACGAGCGCCGGATGAATTTTTGAAACGGCGAGAGCATATCTTCCGCTTTGAACTGGTGCGTTGGCGTGTCGTGCGGCACGGTGGTCGGCATACTGCGGAATTTCAGAATCGTGAATGTTTTTTTATTCTTTGCAATCCGTTTTTGCTTAAAGAAAACGGGACCGGGTGAATCTATTTTAATGACGATTGCGACTATGAGCATCGGTAATGCAAGAACGATGATAGCGCAAATAGAAAGAATGATATCTAAAAACGGCTTGATTACATATCTGTACACTTTTTATACTCCAATAACCGATATTTATATTTGTTTTCGGTTCAATATTCGACTTTTCTGACGAATTTTACAATTGATAGCTTCCTTTCGCACCAAGCGATTTTGTTATGCCTTTGTCACGCCCGGCAACAAGATATTTCTTATTCCTCATAACAGGTCGCGGTCCGACAATGCACATTTTTCAAGAGGCGACATTGGACGTCAAAAGAGCGCGAGTATTTTTAGTCCTCAAATGTGCGGTGCTGTGCAGAAGCTTTGCCTGTCTGTTTTATGCTATGTATGCTCGACCTGCCAAGCGGTTTTCGGCAAATATTTTGTCTTCCGTTCTTATAAAATACGACCTACAATAATATGTCGTAAAAAAAGATAAAAACTGACACGCTTTTGCAGAAAAAATCAGTATGTCAAAAAGTCTGGCGTGCGCAATGTCAAAAAACACCTCTTTCGGATCTGTCGGCATATGCATAATGCATCCTTATATCTGCACTCTCATTAAAAATAAAGGCGCAAAAAATGAAAACCAGGCAGCTTTTGAGGGTCTGATTTTATAATAGGAAGACTTGCGATACCGGGCGAGCAAGACAGGCGCGCGCTACGGCAACACCGAATCCGTTTAGTATATTTAAGCTTTGCATGTTGTAAAAAATGTGAAAAATATGTAAATTACAAATTATCACTTTTGATACTTCTGCTTATCTGCATTTACGTTATATGATACTACATAATTATTCAATTGTCAAGTGTTTTTTTAATAAATCTCTGGGACATCTTCCTTTTTGCGGGTTAAGATTTGAAATAATATGTGCACTATATAGAAAAAGCCGTTTCAAATGTGATTTTCTTCCATATTAAAAATAAAAAATGGGATAAAAATACAACTCTCAATATCTATTTAAATGCAAAGCATCCATAAATATCAAATATTTTATCCATCTGAACAATTGCCCTACTGTGCCGTATTTCTTCGCGGTGAGAAACGATTGCCACACTTCTACATGGGCGCCATCGGGATGTCGGTCGTTGTAGCTTTTATAGTTTTTGAAGGTACGGCGACGATATTTTATACGTTATATTCTTATTCATTTTATCCTTATAATGCCGACGTGATTTTTCATTATTTTATCAATTATTTTATCAAAAAAGCAAGCGTTTTAATAAGCTTTTGCGCAGGACGCATACTCTTCCGTGCCGTTTCGCTATTTTTTTGAATCAAATTTCAGCATTGTATTCATCAATAAAAAACTCCTCATCGCATCAATGAGGAATTTTTTATTCGTGCGAACCACGCCTTATACCTGAAAGGAACGATTATTTAATTTCTTTTTCGCACAAGGAATGCTCCGATTGCAGAAGCAAGCATTGCAAGTGGTGCGGCTCTGACAAACGTCCATTCAAAGGCGTTAAAAAGCGTACCGGCAACAGCGGTTTCTGGGTCGTTGTAATCCCACCCGAGGTATTGGCTGTTAAATATTATCAAAAGTGCAAAAACTGCCTCTATACTCACGCACAGTGAGATAAATATCCAAAAAAGCGCATTTTGCCATACTCTCTTTCGCCGCGCAAGCTGAAGGTTTATTACCTTAAGCTTTTCGCAAATTGCCTTCAAACTATCGCAGTTTGGAGCCTCTAAAGTTTCTCCGAGAAGTGCGCCAACAGGCGTTTCAAGCGCCTCGGATATGCAAAGCAGCATATCGGCGTCCGGAACCGACAGCCCCCTCTCTTTACAACAAACAAAAAATCGTAGTTTGATGGGTATGAGGTAATAAATTTTTCTTCATCGCAAATACGGTTAGCGGTAGGCGTTTTAGAAAAACTCTTTTGCTTATCCAACAATGACGAGACGATTTCAGCAACCGCAGAAATACAAAAGTAGCAAATCTTTTGGAAAGACTTACTGCTTCAAAGTATGCTGACTCCCTATTTCAATCTTGTCGGAGAAAAATTGTCGCTCAGCGAGGTGTTCCTCTCCGACAATGTACACGGTAGTCGGCTACGCCAGCGCTGAGAGATGTAGATTTCCCAGCCAAAAAAGAGAGCAGAAAATCATTTGTGACTTCCCGCTCTCTTTTGCTGTTATGAAATTCAGTTATTAACCGCTTCACCTGCTGCGGGAACCGATTTATTCAACCGCATCCGTCCGATAAATGAATTTTACCTGACCGTCCATATCCTCACTTGCTCCTGCAAAATTCTTATAGTGCAGGGACACATCTCTTGTCGCGTGGAATCTGGTAACCAAGCTGCCGAGATCGCCGTCCACAGCATCCACCAGCTTTTGGATGCCCTGCTCATTAAATTCTTTTAATCCATCGGAAAGCTGCATGGCGCCGTCACGAAGCTGGGTGATCCCGTCCACCAGAGCCGGCGTTCCGTTTTTCAGTGTAAGGATTCCATCGTAAAGCTGCGAGGCTCCGGCAGCAAGCTCGGAAGTGCCGGCCTTCAAGTCATCCGTTCCGGTCTTCAAGGTTCCGGCTCCCGCCGCCGCATCAGCCACGCCTGCCGTATAGCTTTGCAGGCCGAGATAAAAGGCATTATAGCTGTCAAGGGAGGATTTGAGTGCATTGACCGATTTTGCGCCCTCCGCAGCGGCGGCAAGCTGTGCCTGCACATCGTCGGAAGCCATTTGTCCCGAGATAATCTTCTGAATCTGCAGCTCTGTCTGCTGTGCGATTGTCTGCCCCACGGCATCGCTTTGCATTTGTTCGCTCACATTTGCGGCAATGGTATCCTGAATCGGCCCAGTTGCCATTTGCGTGTCTACCCCCGCCTGAATCTGCTGGAGTATCTGCTCGGACTGCATTTGCTGTTCTATCGCAGCTTCAATTTTCTCCTGTGTCCCTTGATCGATCTGACCGGCGCTAGCAGCGGCATCATAAGACGCTTTATCCATATGTAAAACAGACTGAATGACCTGCTCTGCTACGGTATTCCGAACGACTTCGGTCACCTGCAATGTCACTTCCTCTTTGACGGCTGCTGTGACCTGTGCGGTAACTTCCTCCTGAACAGCCGCCGTGACCTGCTGTGTAATCACGTCTCTCTGTGCTTCCACGGCTGCTGTTACCTGGTTCAGTGCCTGCTCATATACGGCGTTTTCGTCCAGCGACGCAATAACCCCGTTCAAAACCTGCGCGTAGTTTTCCACCGTCAGGGTTTGGACGTCCAGTCCTGCAGCTGCAAGCTGGGCATTCGCCGTAGAGAGCAGCGTGTCAAAAACCTGCCCCGCTCCGCCATTCAAGGCGTCGTTGTTCGACGCAAGGGTGTTCAGTCCTTCGCTTAACTGCGCCGCTCCGGTTTGAAGTTCGGCTGCTCCCGCATCAAGGCTGCCGGCTCCGTTTTTGAGGCTCTCCGCTCCGGCAACAAGCTGATCGATTCCCTCCACCAGTTCATCCGATTTCTCAAGCAATGTAGCAAGCCCATCATAAAGCTGCGAAGAACCATCCAAAAGCTGATCCATGGCGCTTGTCAGTTCCGCCATGGAGGCGCTAAGTTCCGAGATGGAATCAAAGCCATCCGCATCCAGCTCGCTGAAAAGCTCATTTGTAGCAAGCGTCACCGTCATATCGAGCCGGAAGCTACTCACATCGGCGGTGATCTCCACATAATCTGGAATTTCCAACTTGTCTTTGGAAATCGCAAGATTTTCCTGCAGACCGGGGAAAGCAATCCCGATCACAGCGGTGCGGCTTCCGTCATTGATCAGTTTTCCGTTGGTCACCTCTACATTCGTAAACACATCGTCAGGGAGCAATGCGCCGGTCAGCATGGCAAACGGGACATAGATCTTCTCCTGCTTGCCGTCGATCTCTACGGTTTCGTACTGCTTATTTTGATAGTCAAAGCGGATGGTCACACGGCCGCTTTTTCCGACCAAATCGTCTGCCGAGATGGGCCTTCCATCCAGTTTGTAGGAGACGGAAAGGTCAACCGGAAGTTCTTTTTCGATGTTTCCCTGATAGTAAATGTCATTGCCCTGGGCGTCCCATACACGCATATTGTCGCCGTTCATGGTGTATGTTTCATCACCCTTGACATTTTCCACATTCGTCAGTTCGGATTTATCGCTCACCGCAGCATTGCCGAGGGAGTTCTTGATCCAATCGCTGACGATGATTTTCTGAACGGAGCCGTCCGCTCCGGCAAGAACATACACGGTTTCATCCTTGGAGATGCCGGTATTGTCTAAAATGTTTGCGGCTTTTGGCGCTTCCTGCTTTTCTTCCCCTTTATTTCCGGTAAGATTTAAGCCAAAAGCAGTTGTGGCAATCCCTCCTACTGCAAGAAGGGCGCAAAGGCAAAGCGCAATAATTTTCGTTGAAGACTTTTTCATTTCAAAAGTACCTCCTGTTCGGTTTTACTTTTCTGTTTCATTCCCAGCGTGGTTACGCAAATGACCTTATCCAGCAGAAGCAGAAGCGCCGGAAGGATCAAAATAACACAGAGCATACTGATGACAGCGCCACGGGCAAGCAACATGCAAATGGAGCTGATCATATCGATTTTTGAGTAGAGCGCCACGCCGAAGGTGGCGGCGAACAATCCGAATCCCGAAACCAGAATGGACGGGATGGATGTTGTCAGCGCAATTCTCACGGCCTCCTTTTTGTCCTGCCCGCGGATTCGCTCGGATTTGTACCGTGTCGTCATCAAAATGGCGTAGTCCACGGTTGCGCCAAGTTGGATGGTGCTAATGCAAATCGGCGCGATAAACGGGAGGCTTTGCCCCAGGTAATGGGGTAACCCTAAGTTTATGAAGATCGCCAGTTCAATGACCGAAATCAAAATAAACGGTAAAGAAGCACTGCGTTCCACTAAGGCAATGATGAGAAAGATCGCAACGATGGAGATCGCATTGACGACCTCAAAATCGTGGGAAGTCACGTCGATCATATCCTTCATGCAGGGCGCTTCTCCGATGAGCATTCCGGTGGGATCGTATTTTTTCAGGATGGTATTCAGGGATTCGATCTGCGCACCGACTTCATCGCTTGCGACGGGATATTCTGAGTTTAAGAGCAGCAGTTCCCATTTGTCGCTCTTCAAAAGCCCGGTGATCGATTCCGGCAGGACTTCCTCCGGTACACGGGGACCGATCACCGATTCCAGTCCCAGCACATATTTTACGCCGTCCACCTCATCCATTTCCTTCATCATGTCCCGAACGGATTTAGGCGAAAGATTTTTGTCAACAAGGAGCATATGCGTCGAGGCAATGTCAAAATCCTCTGACAGCTTGCTGTTTGCGATCACATATTCCATATCATCCGGCAGGGACTTTGCCAGATTGTAGTACGTCTCGTTGTTGGTTCGGTTGTATCCGTAAAGGGCGGGCGGGATCAGCAGTACAAACAGGCAGAGAAAAACCGGGAAAGCCTTCACCGTACCCTTGGCGAATTTGCGCATATTTGGAATCAGCGACTTGTGTTTTGCCTTTTGCAGCGGCTTATCCAGCACGAGGATCAGAGCCGGCAGCACGGTCACGCAGCCGATCACGCCCAGGATAACGCCTTTCGCCATCACAATGCCAAGGTCGCGGCCGAGGGTAAAGGACATGAAGCAAAGGGCGATAAATCCGGCGACAGTCGTGATGGAGCTGCCAACGATGGAGGTCAGCGTTTCCCGAATGGCGTTCGCCATAGCTTCCTTATGGTCGTCGTGCTTTGTCAGCTGTTCATTGTAGCTGTGCCAGAGGAAGATGGAGTAATCCATGGTCACGGCAAGCTGCAAAACGGCGGAAAGCGCCTTTGTTATGTAGGAAATCTCCCCAAGGAAATAATTGCTCCCCAAATTGATGAGGATCATCATGCCGATGCTCAAAAGGAACACAAACGGCGTCAGCCAGTTGTCCAGCAGAAGGAGCATCACAACCAGCGCCAGCGCCACGGCGATTCCCACATAGATGGGTTCCTCCCGTTCGCACAAGTCCTTGAGGTCTACCACCATAGCTGTAAGTCCCGACAGGAAACACTGCTTTCCGGCGATTCCGCGAATCTGACGTACAGCATCCATGGTGACGTCGGCAGAGGTAGAGCTGTCGAAGAACACGGCCATCATGGTGGCGCTTTCCGTGTTGAATTCATGATAGAGCTTGTCGGGCAGCAGTTCCATCGGGACGGAAAGATCCGCGATGGAATCATACCATAGGACGGTATCCACATGATCGACCTCAGAGATCTGCTCCTTCAGCGCCGCCACATCCTTATTCGGCATATCCTCCACAATGAGGAATGCGAAGGCGCCCTTGTCAAAGTCCTCCATCAGCTCGTTTTGGCCGATGACGGTTTCCATATCCTCCGGCAGATAGGTCAGCATATCGTAGTTGATGCGCGTGCCGATCATGCCCAAAACCGATGGGATCAGGAGAATCAATGTTAAAATCAGAATTGGAATACGGCATTTTACGACCGCTTTTGCAAAACGCATGGCCTTCACCTTTCCTTTCCATTTATTTCAAATGCGTCCACTTCAATGACGTCCGGCATTTGATTTTTCACAATTAAGACGGTGCTGATCACCGTATACAGATTCAAAACGCCCTCCGAAAGAAGCGTAAGCCCAAGGAATACCGACAGGGTTTGCGCTCCGATGACCGAATCAAAAATCAGGAACACGCCGATCACTCCGGTGATGATGGCAAGCGCTAAGATCAGCCACCAACTTTTAATGCCAAACTGCTTGGAATCCATGGCGATTCGAATTTTGAACAGTCCGTCAAGCAAAATGGAAATCCCAAGGGCAACGCAGATAAATGCCATCAGGTTCCCCGGATTAAATAGAACGATCACGCCGAGGATCATCATCAGAATCCCAAATTCCAGATCAAACTGGAATGCCAAACGGAACAGGTCTTTTGAAAAATACCCAATCAGCTTGACAATGCCAAAGAGAATCATGGCGACCCCGATGCAGACGCCGATGATCGACACCGAAAGTTCCGGCGCGGCAATAAATAGAATGCCTGCGGCGCAAAACAGGACAGACATGGCGATATATCCGATTTTCGCGATCCGCATTGGCGTTACAGAGCGCATTTTCATAAAAGCAAGCCTCCTTTGCTCGTTTGTCTATATTTTATTCGCGCTTTTCCGATCTGCATACAGACAAAAAAAGTCCCGTGTCCGATAATCAGACACGGGACATAAAAATGACCGATTTTCAGGCAAACAGCGGCGTTTGTCTGAACTTACTCATTAACACAGCACAAAATCATCTCTTCGATCATTCCTTTTTTGATTTTCACGAGGCGTGAAAGCATACTCCGAATATCATCGTTCATATCGTTTTTCAGCCATCTGGAAAAGATGCCGAAAGCAAGGCCGGATAGATACTCTTTCACGATGAAAAGGTCGTTTTCCCGAACACTTTTGCCTTGCAGGACAGACGAAACATAGGCATTGATCGTATGATCGCAGACTTTCCATAAGTACATCTCATAGATTTCTCGGTTTGCCGAGTGATAAATATGCAGCACCGCGCGCTTTTTTGCAAGCGCAAGTGTGATCGCCGCATCTAGACAGTCCTCGAATTTTTCTATGGTAGGATAGGACTGAATCATCTGTTCGGCATCATCCTCCACAATACTTTCAATGAGTTTCGGCATATCCTCGAAATAGTAGTAAAAGGTGTTTCGATTGATGCCGCAGTCCGCCACAATATCCTTCACCGTGATTTTGGACAGAGGCCGTTCCATCAGTAATTTCAGAAAGGACTCTTGAATTGCTTTTTTCGTAAAGTTAGCCATTTTGTATCTCCTATGAATTGACTTCTACACATATCTTCGATACGGTGCTGTGAGATGAATTATACCACGCAGATGTGAATAAATCTACTGCCGGTTAAGATGGCTGCATATTTCCCCACTATAGCTAGTGCTACATAGAGTTATGGCTATAGCTCCTGATATGTTGTTTGTAAGCGTGGATTGTTGGTGTGGTATCCTTAACTATGTGAAACTCCCTGTTCCCATTTTGAAATTGTTTGTCTGACTACATTTAATTTTATTGCAAGCTCCTCCTGCGTCAGCCCTTTTGATTTTCTTATCGCTTTTATGTTTTCGTTTAGCATAGGGATGGCCTCCTTTCGCCTTCATAATACAATAAAACCGCTTGTTGCGCAAGCAACGCATATTAACATTTATGCGTTTTTCGATTTACCTTTGCTTTTAACGGTGCAATTTAACCACTCAATTTTGAGCTTTAGCTGACTTTGTACCATTTTTGAATTTTACTCTAAGCAATCTATATACTATCGTTTGCTATGGCACTGAATGACGGGCAAAAAGAATTGCCGCTACCAATGTAGCGGGAAACGGCAAGGTCAGCTTGATAAAGGCGGCGAAAAAAATAAAGCAGCTTGTAGATGATAAAGCACAGTTTGCGGACTGGGCGACCCGCGACGATATTAAAAATCAGCTTAATATGGAGCTGACTGTGCTTTTATACAAAAACGGTTACCCGCCCGACTGGGACGAAGAAGTCTTTGAAAAGGTCATGGAGCAGGCGGAAAACTCTAAAAAATATGACGTCTGACATTTGAAATGTTGTGTAGTTTTGATTTATCCGCCCAAATTGCAAACAAGCGGCATTGAATTCCCGTTTTTGTCGCAAGCGCGCGGGCTGTGCGATGACTTTCGCGCAGGAGGCACCGAAAAACTCCCGTGCGAACCGCATCTGCGGCGATCTTCGTTCCTCGAAATCGAGGCTAACAAATGACGGCGTATAGTATTATTTATCATCAATTTTCGCTCAAATTGAAAAAAGGAAAAGTTAACCTGACTTTTCCGAGCGCGCAAAATCCAGCCGCAATTGAATAGTTTTTTTGTAAATATCCTTCACAAATCGAGTAGGCGCCGAAAGTGGCGCCTACTCGGTTTAATTATTCTTGTAATGCACTCACGCTTTAATTTTCACTCCGCGAGGGTGAATACCGCCGTGACACTGCCGTCGCCGAGCGCGTCCTCCCAGCCTGTCAGGTCGTCGATATGACCGATTTTTGTGTAGCTCCAGGAGTTTGAGCCGTAGAACATCACGATATTATTACCGTTATACAATACGATATCCCCGGGAATTGTTGTAACTTTTGTGTCGCTTGCGGTGAGATTTTGCCCGAGAGAGCCGACCTTTTCAAAGCCCGAATAATCGCTCATATTGATTGTCACGGGCGATTTTTTCATCATTTGAACAAGCTCCGAGACTGCGGCGTTATCCTCCAAGGTCGCCACAAAGACCGCGTCCCCGATTTGAACCTTCATTTTCATTTTTGAGATTTCCTCCTTGCTTTTTTCGGCGTCGGTTGTTACACGCCCCGCAAAGTTGTCGGCACTACCGCTTCCCTTTTCGTCCTTTGGCGTATTTGCCACTGCTCCGGCGCACGCCGCCAATGCAAAAGCCATGCACAAAGCCAAAATCGATACAAATATTTTTTTCATTTTATATCACTTGAGTTTGCTATAATCCTTGTCACTTACCGGCTCCAGCCATTCATTTGAGCATTCTGCGCCCGGCACCTCAATTGCCAGATGCGAGAACCAGCTGTCTTTTGCCGCGCCGTGCCAATGCTTGACGCCCGCGGGGATATTTATGCAGTCGCCGGGCATCATCATGACGGCATCCTTTCCCCACTCCTGATAGTATCCCCTGCCGCCGACACAGACAAGAATCTGCCCGCCGCCCTCTTTTGCGCGGTGGATATGCCAATTGTTGCGACACCCGGGCTCAAAGGTCACGTTGAAGATACCGACCTGCTCGCCCGACACCGGCGCAAGGTAGCTTTGACCGGAAAAATACTGCTTGAAGCCGTCGTTCGGTGCGCCGATGGGGAAAAGAATGGTTTTTTGATATTTGTCTTTCTCCGTCAGTGCCGGTTCTTCCTCGTTCCAGACATCCTTCGCCAGGCGGAACACCGCCCACGCCTTCGGCCAGCCGACATAAAATCCGACGTGTGTCACAATTGCGGCAATTTCAGTTCTTGTCACGCCGTGCGCCTTGGCGTTTTCAAGGTGATATGTCAGCGACGAATCGGTAATTCCCGAGCTCATCAGCGCAACGACTGTAATAATACAGCGGGTTTTGATGTCAATATCGCGGTTGTTCCAGTTCTCCCCAAAGAGAATATCGTCGTTAAAGCGGGCGAAATCCGGCGCAAAGTTGCCAAGCTGTTGTCTGCCCGCAGTTTGTGTGATTTTTTTCATAATATAACCCTCCCGAATTTTATTTTACATTGAATTTACGGCGCTTGCTTGTTCTTTCTGCATTCTGCGCCGAGCTTTAAATACATTTTGACACCGTGTCGCATAGATAGTATATCACTACTTTGCGGCGGTGTCAAACTTTTTGCAAAATATTTTAGAGTTTCATTCAATATATTATCTTATTGGGGATATCGGCACAAAAGCGAATCCAAAATGCCCGGACGGCAACACTATGCAAGGCAATTTTAAAGAGCGGAAAATCTTATGATCTTCCGCTCTTAAATGCGTTAACTCATATCTGCTATTTTCAGCGAGAGCAGGTTAATAGCGTCGCTGTTAATAATATCCGGACTTCCCGTGATAAGAACCATTGTTTTTTCAAAAGCAAACTGCAAGGTGACTCTCGGGTCGATACTCGGTTCGAGATACAGCGTCGAAATGCTTTCGCCGGCAAATTTAATTGTTATTTCGGATATCTCATTGTAGTTTTCGGATTCTTGGTAGTTATCGAAATTCGGTGCTAAGCGACTGAAATTTTTGACTGCTACAGACGCTTTATCGACGTCAACGCACTCAAAATTCTTTTCTGTGAGGCACGCGCAGTGAATTACAACCTCCTCCCGCCGATATTTACAAAGTACCAAACCCACGGCAAATTATAAAGCTCGGACGTCATAAACGAAATACCGCTAAAGCCTTCTTTCAGATTAAGCTCAGCCGGTGAGTCGTTATAATACGGTATATACAGCGGCGTGACACTTGACGACTCCGCATTTACCTCTTTAATATTATCGACAAAGTCCTGCCCCACTCCTTTGGGGTTGTTTTTCTCTTCTTTCAACCAATTTATAAGATTTTAGTAGCTGCCTAAAAGAATAGGTCTGTTTTTCAATTGGGGTGTTAGAGTTTTTCTCGGGCATAAGTTGTGGATCGTATTGACCTGATGTTTGCTCAATAGAAGTTTCATATTCGGGAACTTTATTGGAACTTTTCATCAGACTAAAGATCGACACGGTTAAAATCGCGCCAATCAAAAGAGCGGCGGCAAAGGCAAGAACAAAAGCGCGTTTTACCGAGGCGGGATTTCGTTTAGGTTTGTTGCTCAGACCGGATTTTGCAAAGTTTTGGAACTCTTCGGATAGAATATCTTGCTTTATTTCTTACATGAACGCGTCGCCGTCATTTGCAAGCTTATTTTTAATTTTTCTATCGGATATCATAGGTTCACCTCATTTTTTAAATAGTATGCTTTGAGTTTTTTTACCGTTCTTTGATAGCGCTTTTGTGCGGCGTCTGATGTAATGCTCAGAAAATCGGCAATTTTTCTGAATTTCATGCCCGATTCCACATGCAGCATGACAACCTGCCGCTCGTCCTCATTTAAGCTTCCAAAAGCGTAGAATAAGTTCAAATCGGATGTAAATGAAACGTCATAAGATAACTTTGAGTCGTTTTCAACATCTTCTAAAGACACGTAGTTTTCTTATCGCGCAGGTATTTGAGCGCCTGATTTCGGGCAATTGATAAAATCCAAGCCGCGCATTACTCATAGGTTTGTAAGTATTCGAACATTTTACGATTTCGTAAAGCGCCTCCTGCATGGCGTCTTCCGCGTCATGATAATTCTTTAATATTGAGTAGGCGATAAAATAAATTTGTTTGCCTATTATATCATAAATATCAGACAGGGCGTCAATATTGCCCTTCGCTATGCCTACTATGGCTTTGTTGCAAACATAATTTATTTTGAAGTTACTTGACATTTCATCCCCCTCCTTTCTTCCCTCATAAATAATATACCATAAACAGCCCGTTTTCGGACGCAAAATTTAAAAATAAAATGAATTTCAGAGCTTTTTTCAAAATATAAATCCGCCCAGACGCGAAACAGCCCTTGAAAATACAATTCCAAGGGCTTATGTTGATTTTAGAAAATCGCATAAAGGGGCGCCGTCTGTTGGGTTCACTTTTTCTTTTTTAAAATTCCGATTTGATTTTACATGTCTATGGCTTTTTCATCAAGTAAAAACAGCTCAACGCCGATATAGACGGTGTCGGATTTTCAATGTTATTGTATTCAAATCAGCTTACAGCTCTATTTCAAAATTGTAGCCTCCGAATTTCTGTCCCATTCACATTTTTTCGTCGCTATATTATACGTTTTCAAAAAAGCAAAAGAACAGGAAAGAATGACCTAAATAGCTTGCCACGCTGATGTTCGCCAAATGACACCTCTATTTAAAACACTCGCGGCAAGACATTAGTCTTGCCGCGAGTTTGTCCGCAAGGCGGACACCTATAAACCTCTTCACT
>CANRMP010000007.1 GCA_947631765.1 uncultured Clostridia bacterium | reverse complement strand
AACGTTTCTTTTCAGCCTCAAAATTTATCCGCGTAAACCCTCATTTTCCTCTTGACTTTTCATAGCTGGTCTCCTTTGGATTTTTAGTACCCTCGCGTCGGGGCTGTTACCCTTCCCTTTGTCAAGCTTTGACGTTTGGCTGTGATTTAGGGAGGGTTACCGTAAACATGGTAAGATTGTTTTCGCTTTGAGCAAAAACCGTTCCGTTGTGCAATTCCACCACTTTTTTGACAATTGCAAGCCCTATTCCGTTTCCCTCTCCGGAGTGCGAGCTGTCAGCCTGATAAAATTTTTGAAAGATTCTCGACATGCTTGCCGCCGGTATTTCCTCTCCAGAGTTGATAATAGACACAGACAAAAAATTCTGTTGATTTTTTATATTGACTTCAATGACGCCTCCGCTTGGAGAAAACTTTATTGCATTATCCAAAAGGTTAATCCATACCTGTTTTAAGAGTTCCTCATTGGCAAAAATGCCGTATTCCGCAAAATCCACCTTGAAATTCAGCTGCTTTTTTTCCCACTTGTCGGCAAGCAACAAAATCGAAGAGCGAATCTGCTCCGAAAGGTTGAATTTCACAATATCCGTTAAAATCGTTTGGTTTTCTACCCTTGTAAGATTCAAAACGTTAGTCGCCATATCCGAGAGCCGCAGTGATTCTTCTTCAATAACCGCCAAATATTCCTCTTTTTGTTCTTCTGTCAGATTGCCGCGGCGAAGCAGCTTTGCAAAGCCTGCAATTGACACAATGGGCGTTTTGAATTCATGTGAAAAATTATTGACAAAATCCTCGCGAAGCATCTCTGTGTTTTTGAGTTCGGACGCCATTCGATTAAAGCTGCGCGAGAGCTTTGAAAAAGTCGGATGTTTGGAAATAGGCCATCCGAAATGCAGTCGCGCGCCGAAATCGCCCGACGCCAGCCTGTCGATTTGATAAATCATATTTCGTATGGGGCGAACGGAAATATAGCTTGAAAAATAAGCAACAATGACGCCGACAAGATTGCTGATAACAATCATATAAAGGATGATTATGCCTATGTTTGGGCGAATACTTGTGTCAAGCGTAATAACTTGAAAATGTACCAGCAAATAAATAAGCAGGGCGGTTATTGAGGTTATGATAAACTGTATGAAGAAAAAGATTATTGATATTAAAACCGTGAGCGCAAAATAATGCTTTCGCTTTTGCTTATTCATACTTTTTTCACCGCCTTATATCCGAGTCCGCGCACGGATTCAATATCAAATTCTTCCCAACCCTCGAACCGCTTGCGCAGCCGTCCGATGTGAACCGTCACGGTTTCCCATCCGGTATCGCTGTCAACGCCCCAGATTTCATCCATCAGTTGAATCCGTGTAAAAATCTTTCCGGGATATGACAACAGTTTATAAAGTAATAAAAATTCCTTTTGCGGAAGCTCCTGCGTTACGCCGTTTTTTGTCACGGTTAAGGAATCGTAATCTAAAATCACGTCCCCGATTGTCATTTTATGATCGCTCGCAATTTGCGCGCGGCGCAGAAGCGCTTTGATTCGCCAAAGCATTTCTTCTTCGTCAATCGGTTTGGTCATATAGTCGTCGACTCCTAATGAAAACCCTTTGTGTTTATCCTCGGGAAGCTGTTTTGCCGAAACCATAAGAATGGGAAGATTGTTCTTGTTTTCACGGAGAATTTTTGTGAATTCATATCCGTCCATTTTCGGCATCATGATATCAAGGATCACAAGATCAATATACTCTTTATCCATTACCTCAAGGGCTTCTTCACCGTTTGAAGCGGTAAATACAGAATAGTGCTCGGTTTCAAGCACTGCTTTTAGCAGTTGACGAGTATTTTTATCGTCGTCTGCAACAAGAATTTTGAACATTGTTTTCACCCCTCGGTTTTTATAACATTCTATGCTAAACTGAAACTAAACGGATAAAATATTGACGGCTTTCATTTTCAAGTCCGAAAATAGGCATCTCATCCGGTGTAATTTGATTTTCGGCGGCAAAAATCGCTTCCTGCCGCCGCTTTGCTTTGCCGTATCAACCTTTCCGACAATAAAACTGCCCGACTTTGAAATCGTCATTTTGCCGGATTTTATTGTCTTTTTTAACAATTGTCAATAACAGCTTACATATTGATAGCTTTTGTCGCTATTTCCTCAAGCGCTTTTGCGATAAACGCGTCGACTGTCATCGCGCCAAGGTCGCCCTTTCTGCCCGAGCGAACGGAAATTGTTCCCTCTTCGACCTCTTTAGCGCCGATAACTAACATATAAGGTATCTTTTCAAGCTGTGCCTGACGTATCTTATAGCCGATTTTTTCGTTTCTTTCGTCAATTTCCGCTCTGATATTGAGGGCTTTAAGGCGTTCCAACAACCCTTCTGCGTACTCATGCTGATCAACTCCGATGGGCAGAACCTTAATTTGCGTCGGCGAGAGCCACAGCGGAAAGGCGCCCGCATACTTTTCGATAAGCAGGGCAAGCGTTCTTTCGTAACAGCCTATTGAGGTTCTGTGTATGATATAGGGGCGCTTTTTGCTTCCGTCCCTGTCGGTGTACTCCATGCCGAACTTCTCCGCAAGGAACTGGTCTATCTGAATGGTCACAAGAGTGTCCTCCTTGCCGAAAACATTCTTTATCTGAATGTCAAGCTTCGGTCCGTAGAAGGCAGCCTCGCCTATGCCCACTTTATATTTGAGTCCTATGTCGTCAAGGATTTTCTGCATCATATTCTGAGCGCTGTCCCAGTCCTCCTCGCTTCCGATATACTTTTCCCTGTTGTTAGGATCCCATTTTGAGAAGCGGTACGAAACGTCCTCGTAAAGACCGAGAGTTTTCAGCATGTAAATTGTGAGCTCAAGGCACTTTTTAAATTCATCCTCAAGCTGTTCGGGAGTGCACATAAGGTGTCCTTCCGAAATCGTGAACTGCCTTACGCGTATAAGCCCGTGCATTTCACCGGACGCTTCATTTCTGAAAAGAGTTGACGTCTCGTTGTATCTGAGCGGAAGATCGCGATAGGAACGCCCTTCCACAAGATAAGCCTGATACTGGAAGGGGCAGGTCATGGGCCTTAACGCATAGCACTCCTTGTCCTCGGGATTGCCGAGCACGAACATTCCGTCAAGATAGTGATCCCAGTGACCGGAAACCTTATAAAGATCCGATTTTGCCATGTAGGGAGTTTTGGTAAGCTGCCAGCCTCTCTTTTGCTCCTCGTCCTCAACAAAGCGTTGAAGCAGTTGGATAATACGCGCGCCCTTTGGAAGGAGTATGGGAAGTCCCTGACCGATAAGATCGCAGGTTGTGAAAATGCCGAGCTCCCTGCCGAGCTTGTTGTGATCCCTCTTTGCCGCCTCCTCTTGCGCCTCAAGGTAAGCGGTAAGCTCGTTTTTGGTCGGGAATGCGGTACCGTAAATGCGGCAAAGCATTTTATTATCTGATTTTCCCTCCCAGTAAGCGCCGGTTGCCTGAGTAAGCTTAAAGGCTTTGACGGCGCCGGTCGAGAAGAGGTGCGCTCCGGCGCAAAGGTCGACAAATTCGCCCTGCTTGTAAAAGGAAATTTCCTCTCCTTCGGGCACTCTGTCAATAAGAAGCAGCTTATAAGGCTCGCCTCTCTCCTCCATTAGCCGCTTTGCCTCGTCTCTCGGCAGGGTGAACCTTTCAAGCCTGTAGTTTTCCTTGACGATTTTTTTCATTTCGTCCTCAATTGCCGAGAGCATTTCGGGCGTGAAGCTTTCTTCCACGTCAAAATCGTAATAGAATCCGCCCTCAACAGCGGGACCTATGGTGAGCTTTGCCGTGGGATAAAGGCGCTTCACCGCCTGCGCCATGATGTGAGAGGCGGTGTGTCTGAACACCTTTTTTCCCTCATCATCCGCAAAGGTCAGGGGTGCGACAATGTCATTGTCCGACAATACGGTCGTAAGGTCGGCGGTTTTACCATTGACAAGCGCTGCAAGCACGTCCTTTGTCATAATCCCCGCCTCTTTTATAGCGTCATACGCCGTGACGGACGGCTCAAATTCAAATTCTTTTTCATTAACTGTTACTTTCATACATTTTTCCTCCAAAAGTTAGAAATCAAAACGCCCCGGCAGTACTGTAATGACAGCACATACCGGGGTGCGCGTATAAACGCACACGGTTCCACCCGTGATTTAACTCGTTTTTATTTTTATTTAATTTAATTAATTATAAAAATCGGTGGTATGCGCGCGGCTCGCGTCATGGCGTTCTCAGCTTTCGCCTCTCTCTGTAGACCATATTCCGTACGCCGTTGTCCTTTTTGTATATTATACACATTTTTTTGCGGTTTGTAAAGGGGTTTATAAAATTTTTTAGTAAAATGATGTTACGCCTTCGGCGTAATGATACACTGCCTTTGGCGGTATGATATTGCTCCCGTTGGTCGCAATGATGCAAGGCTTGCCTGCGCAGGCAAGCCTCATTTAAATGGAATTTTAAAAAATGTCCGCGATGCGGACACAACGTAAACTTTTTCACTATTACCTATTACTTTAACGTATGCGTCCGCGAAGCGGACACCTATTATACCTTTTCACTATTCACTTTTACCTATTACCTCCGCCAAAAATCGGCAAGAGATATTTTCAGTGAAGAGTGAAAAGTGAATAGTGAAAAATTAAAAATCGGCTTCGCTGTCGCTCTGCCGATTTTTGGCGGAAAGAGAGGGATTCGAACCCTCGGAACGGTATTAGCGTTCACACGATTTCCAGTCGTGCGCCTTAGACCAGCTCAGCCATCTTTCCGTAACAGATATTTACTTTACCGCAAATTTGAAACAGGAGCTCAAACAGCCTCATAATTATATCACAGCCTTTGCCGCTTGTCAAGATTTTTTGTGAAAAATTTATACATATATGAGTTTTAACTTTCATATATATTAGTAAAACGTTTACCGCAAAAAACTTTTCCGGAAGGCTCCCTTATGAACAGATTTTACGATATAAACGACAGAGTACGCACCGTGGCTTTATACGTGGCCGATACAAAATGCACCGTGAGAAACGCCGCTTCACATTTCGGTATCAGCAAATCAACAATACATAAAGATCTGACCTGTACTCTGCCCAAAACAGACAGGGCGTTATATCTCAGGGTAAAGGAAGTACTGGAAATGAACAAATCGGAAAGACATTTTCGCGGCGGCGAGGCGACAAGGCTTAAATATCTGAAAAAGCGCATGGAAGAAAAATAATATACACGCCTAAAAAGCACCGAAAACGAGCTGCCTTGGCTTAATGCCGGCAGCTCGGATTATTTTCTTTGATTTTTATATTTGCAGCTCTTGTAAAATTATATCACGCACTCGGCGTGGCGCATGACGTGGCAGTTGATATTGACAGCCACGGGAAGCCCCGCAATATGCGTGGGAAAATACTCGATATTGACGCAAAGGGCGGTGGTTTTGCCACCAAAGCCCTGGGGTCCGATGCCGAGCGTATTTACCTTTTCAAGTATTTCATTTTCAAGCCTTGCGTATTCGGGGTGGGGACTGCGTACACTCACATCTCTTGCAAGCGCGCGCTTTGCAAGCAAGGCGCATTGTTCAAATGTGCCTCCTATTCCGACGCCTATCATAATCGGCGGGCAGGGATTGCTTCCCGCGTTTTTTACGGCTGACACCACAAAATTTACAATATCCTCTTTTGTGGCGGAGGGAGTGAACATTTTAAGAGCGCTCATATTTTCGCTTCCAAAGCCCTTTGGAGCGGCAATAAGCTTTATTTTGTCGCCGTCGACAATATTTATATGTATTATTGCCGGAGTGTTGTCACCGGTGTTTTTTCTTTCAAAGAGCGGCTCGGAAACTACGCTGCATCTGAATTTTTCTAAAAGATACGCCTCTCTTACCCCCTCGTTTACCGCCCTCTCGAAATTTCCGTTTATATGGACGTCACATCCTATTTCGGCAAACAGCACCGCCATGCCGGTGTCCTGACAGATAGGAAGGTCGTAATCCCGCGCGGCGTTCAAATTGTCGCATATGGTTCCCATAACGCTTTGCGCCACCGAACCGTCCTCTTCCCTCTTTGCCGCTTCTTTTATAAGCTCCTCGGCATCGGTCGGGAGAAGGGTATTCGCCTTTTTAAAGAGCTCTCGTACCTTTTCTTTTATCACACTGCTTTCAACAATTCTCATTTTCATTCACCGCGGCTATAGTAAAAAATAGTATCGTCGTATTGATAATATCCGAGCTTTTCTCTTGCAAGCTCAATTAAAAAGGCGTCGTCAATCGGGCGTTTTATCTCATATTGCAATTCTTCAACCTTGTCAGCCTGCCTTTCGACTTCTTCATAAAGCTCGTTTTTCTGCTCTTCGAGCTCGTCAAGCCTCATTTGAACACCAAGCACCATTGCGAGAATCAAAATAATCCCCACAATGCCGAGTAACCTCATAAATAAACCGCTTCTATTTTTCATATCATTACCTTCCGGCCTTAAAAGCCGAGCATTCCGCCCCTTGAAGCTTTAATAAGGCTTTTTTTCATCTTATTAGAAAAGCGCCGTCTCCCGACTTTTCTGTAGCTCCTTGCGATACTTGCAAAGACTTTTGAAGCTGTTTTCTTTGCAAAATTCACGGGCGGCATTATCACAAAAGCGACAAATTTTCTCCACAGAAAATATATAAAGGAAATTATAATGTCCGACACAAGCATGACAAGTCTGCCAAGCGTCAGGCGATAAATTATAAACCCGATAAACTCGCAAAGAATTGCAAGAAGCCGCACCCTTCCGCTGCTGAACACATAGTACATAACAGAGGTGACACAGCCGAGAAATATAAAGAACAAAATGTCCTCTATACCGATTATAAACGCTTCGATAAAAGATGTCAAGTGTTTTTTCTCGGATTTTCCCTTTTTGCAGGCGATTCTTCGAATCCTTAGCAGATCGTAAATCGCGCCGAAGACAAACCCGACAGTCAGAGCGGTCAGCATAAGAGCGGCAAGAGCGGTCTGCGAAAGCTCCTGCGTCATTTTTTCCGAAGCAGTCCGTTCTTCTTTGTACTTTTATCTATATACATAAGGGCGTTGACTCTGCCTTCTATTATGATTTCTCCGCTGTCCACGTTCATTTTGAGAATGTGAAGCCCCTCCCCCTCAATGCTTATCACTCCGAGAGACGACCCGAGCACGACCGAGCCTTCGTCAAAGCTTATCACGTCCTCAATTGCGCCGAGTTCTATTTTTTTACGGTCCTCGAGCTTCACCGTATGACTGCCAAATCCCTTGCTTTGCTGAATTTTCGAACCGTTATTCATTTATATCACCACACTTTTTTGTAAATTATATGCGGCAATATACCACTTTATGTCAGTAGCAAAAGCTCAGGAGAGCACCTCATACATTGATGATGCCTCCGCCTTTCCGATGTGCTCGGACGTGCTTACAACCTTGATTTTCAGAGTACGCGCGCCGAACGCCACCTCAATTATATCCCCTTCCTTTACGTTGTAGGAGGCTTTTGCCTGTTTTCCGTTAACGTAAACATGGTCGGTGTCGCAAGCGTCGTTTGCCACCGTTCTTCTTTTTATAATTCTTGATACCTTAAGATATTTGTCAAGTCTCATTTATATTTTCTTCCTTTTCATTCTCCGCAACCGAACCGATATATTTTTCGCAGGCGTCATACAGCGCTTTTTCCGCGTCAATATTTTCTCTGTCGCATATTATTGAGAGATTTAACAGCGTTTCTCCGATTCTCTCTTCGAGGGTCAGCTCGTCAATGCTCCGCTTTCTGACCTTGGAGGCGAGCTTTTGCGCGCGCATAAGCGAGGGGAGCGATTTTGAAACGCTCTCAAGCACCTCCCTTGAGGTTTTTTGGTCCTTGCTCTTCATTTTAATTTTGTCCCAGTTGTCAAGGACCTTTTCGGCAGTGTCCGCCTTTATGTCTCCGAATACGTGAGGATGCCTCAAAATGAGCTTGGCGCATATGTCGTTTGCCACGTCGTCAAAATTAAAATAACCCTCTTCCTCGGCAATACGCGCGTGAAAAACCACTTGAAGAAGCAGGTCTCCAAGCTCTTCCCTCATAAGCGCCATATCGCTTTTATCAATAGCCTCGACAACCTCATAAGTCTCTTCTATAAGATTGGTTCGAATACTTTCGTGAGTCTGTTCCCTGTCCCACGCACAGCCTCCCTCCCCTCGGAGCAGCACCATTATGTCAACAAGGTCGTGTATATTATGTCTCTCTTTGTTTTTTAATTCTTCCTTTTTCTTTTCGATATCCATTTTTGTTTTTCCTTTCATATAACAATTATTCGGCTTTGCCCGCAAATTTTCTCACTATCGGGAGCCTTTGAAGCTCTTCTTTTTTTATATATCCGAAGACAAAAAGAAGTGCAAGATACACAGCGCCGCCTATTACTATTGCGGGCAGGCAGGCTGCACTGTGCATTTTTCCTTCAAGTACGATGTAAGTAAAGCTTGCCGAAAGTGCACAGCAAAGAGACGCCACAAGGGGGATAAATATCATGCGGGCAATATTTATTCTTATATTCAGTTTACTGTCAAGCAGTGCAAAATTAATAACAGACATTGTCAAATAGCATAGAAGAGTTGACATCGGCGCTCCCGCAATGCCGAAATTGCCGACAAAAAACCACGCTCCGACAAGCTTTATTACCCCTCCTGTCGCCATTGAAGCAATTGGAAGCAGCATAAAGCCTGAGGACTGCATAATTGATACCGTAACGTTGGTGTAAGCGACAAAAATCACCGAGATTGCCAATATTGAGAGCAACGGCGCCGCCGATTTTGCCAAAGTATCGCTGAATATAAGCCTCAGTATCGGTTCCGAGAGCACCGAAAGCCCCACCGAGGAGGCTATTCCGATAATTGTCGCGTACTTTAAACAGTTTTGGGCTCCGCTTATCGCCTTTTTTCTCTCTCCCGTCGATATTGCCTTTGCAATATACGGCACAAGAGCGCAGGAAATCGGAGTTATAAGCACTGCCGGCATGTTGAAAAGAGGCACGGCAAGAGAGGTGTAATTTCCGTAAAGCGCGTTTGCAAGCTCGGCAGAGTACCCTGTCTGCTGAAGCCGCCTCATAACGACTGCAAGATCAAGAAGTCCCGAAAGGGAGAGCACGGCGGAGCTTGCGGTAATCGGAACGGAGAGCTTAATAAGCTTTTTTAATATCGTGCGCACCTTTGTATTTTCTTCGCCCTCGCTCTCGTTTGCGTCAAGTGCGTCGCCTCTGAAAAAGCGCCTTGCTACTACAAGATAAAGCATGGAAATACCCGAGCCGAGCGTTATTCCAAGCACCGCAAAGGCGGCGACAATAGGTGAAGAAAAGCCGCGCCTTATTGCCCAAAGAGCCAAAAGCATACCGAGTATCAGCTTTCCCGCCGCCTCTATAAGCTGTGAGAGCGCTGTTTGAAGCATCGACTGACAGCCCTGAAAATAACCTCTGTACGCGCTTGCAATACACACAAAAAGCAGGCAGGGAGCCATGGTCATTATTGAGTATACCGCGTCGGGATTCGAAATAAAATCTGAGAGCAGACCGGCGCCTAAAAGCATAAGGCATGAGAGAAGCACTCCCATAAGCGCAAAAAGCGCCAGAGCGGTATTAAAAACTCTCTTTTGAATTTGCTTTTGCCGGCTTGAGGATATCATAATGGATAGAGCTATCGGAAGCCCGGCTGTCGAGAGAATATAGAAAAACGAATATACGGTATACGCCGAATTGAAATAGCCCATCCCGCTCTCGCCTATCATATTGGTAAGCGGTATTTTAAAGAGCAGTCCTATAACCTTCACAAGTATTCCGGAAAGTGATAGGACAAACACTCCGTAGGCGACCTTTCCGGCAGTCGCCGACCTGCGGCGGGATTTTTCGTTTTTTTTCATATACATAACATCTCCGAAAACACAATAAAGCTGTATATTAGTTTATTCGTTTTGGTTTGACGTTATGTTTATTTCATGGATGAAAGAAAGGCTTCAACCTTTACTCTGTAGTTTTCCAAAAAGTCCTTTTCGTGCTTTTGTGAAAGATACTCATAAGGGTACTTGGGCATAAATATCCGCTCGATTTTCGGCTTTTTGAAATCCACAAGCTTTGTGACGGCTCCCGCGCCCACGGCAAAGATATGATGAAGCTCCTCCATGATGTAAATATTGTAAAGTCCTTCTTTTTCGGGCAACGCATAGCCCACGTTTTCAAGATTGCCCACCGTGTTTCTCTGTCTGTAAAGATAGTAGGGGCTGTAGCCGTGGTTTCTCAGCCTTAGCTGGGAGTAATCCACGCTCTTTTGGGCGTCGCCGGCGTTGGGTCTGTAAACCTCCGAACCGGAGTGCACTATGTCGGCTCCTTTTTTTACGCTGAACGTGTGTACCGTGACGTTGTCGGGGGAGAGCTTTAAAATCTCATCCACCGTTTTTGAAAAGCCGCGATAGCTGTCGCCGGGCAGTCCCGCAATAAGATCGGTGTTGATATACTGTATTCCCGACTCACGGGCAAGCTCATAGGCTCTGTAAAAATCCTCGACGGTGTGGCATCTGCCGATGCATCTGAGCACCGCGTCATTGAGAGTCTGGGGATTTATGCTTATTCTGTTTACGCCGTAATCCTTGATAATTTTGAGATTTTCGGCGTTTATTGTATCAGGTCTGCCCGCCTCTATAGAAAATTCCTTTAGAGAGCTTATATCGATTTGCCGGTGCAATTTTTCAAAAAGCGAAATAAGCTGACTTTGACTAAGCGTAGTGGGCGTTCCGCCCCCTATGTAAAGGGTGGTAAGCTTCAGCCCGTTATCCTTAATAATCGAGGTAACTCTGTCGATATCACGCAGCAGTCGCTCCATATAATCGGGAATCATCGAAAGAAGTCGCTTTGTCGCAAAGGAAACAAAGGAGCAATATACGCACCTTGTCGGGCAAAAAGGAATGGAAATATAAAGGGAGCAGGTGTTTTCCCCTATGTCGTCTATAATTTTTGCCTCATTTAAAGTTATGCTTGTAAGTAGCGCCGCTTTTTTGGGATTTAGCAGATACTCATTTCTGAGAATCTTTCTTATCTGCGCCGGGTCATTTCCGTCCTTCAAGAGCTGTCTTGCAATCTTGGTGGGTCTGATACCTATTATAATTCCCCATGAAGGAGTGTAGCCGAAAAATTTTTCTCCCGCGGAAAAGACCGCCTTTCCCACCGCTATTTCCTTTATTCTGTCCTTTGTAAAGCCCTTTTTGTACCTTTCGAAAGCCTCAAAAGAGCTTGTCAGCTCCCCGACCTTCATAAAGGCGCTCGAATATACCCCGTCTTCCCTTTCGTCAACGTTCACGTTAACTATAGGGGTGTCGTCGGTTATTTCCTCATGTTCGGAAAATTTCGAGCCGGGAAAATATATAAGGCAGAGATTTTGAACGTAGTAACGGCTTACGTCGCCGTTAATTATAAGCTTCATGTGTTTTTATTACCTTTTATTTTTTAGTTTTCAGCAGATTGCTGTCCATCACTATGGTGCATGGACCGTCGTTTATTATCTCATACACCATATGCGCTCCGAACACTCCGCAGCCGATATTTCCGAGCATCAAGGAGTCAAGCTCCGAGATGAAAAACCGATAAAGCTCGTTTGCCGCCTCGGGCGGCGCCGCGTTAAAATAGTCCGGACGGTTGCCCTTTTTGTAGCTTGCAAGCAGGGTAAACTGCGATACCACTACGGCGTCTCCCTTAATATCGTTTATCGAAAGGTTCATTTTACCCTCTTCGTCCTCAAATATACGAAGCTTTGATATTTTTGCCGCAAGGAGTGTGGCGTCCTCCTTTGTGTCCTCTTTTGAGACCCCTAACAATATGGCGTATCCCTTACCGCAGCTTCCGGTGATATTCCCGTCCACCGTGACCCTTGCACTGCTCACTCTTTGTATAACCGCAATCATTACGAAAATCCTCTCTTGACGGCTCTCACCCCGTTTACAGCCGCAAGCCTTGACATTATCGACTTAAAATGATCGGTATTTTTGCAGCTTATAACAAGGTTTACTATGAAATTATCCTCTTTCATTTGGGTGTTGATTTGATGAAGCGTCACTCTCATATCGGCAAGAGTGTTTGTAATGTTGGCAAGCAGCATCATATCGTTTTCGGCAAATATCTGGATATATGCGTCAAATATATTGTTGTCGTTTTTACTTTGAATAACATCGGCGTTCCAATATGCACTGACAAAGCGCCTTTCCTCTTCGTCCTTTTTTCTGAGGTTTTCAATGTTGGGACAGTCGGTCTTGTGAATTGAGATGCCGTATCCTTTGGTTATAAATCCTACTATCTTGTCGCCTGGAAGAGGATTGCAGCACTTTGCGAATTTCACCTCACAGCCCTCAACCCCGTCAACAATAACGCCGTTTTTGGAGGAGGTCTTTTTGGGCTTTGCCACTGTGCGTATCTGCAAGTCGCCCTGCTGTTCGGGCTCGATCGGGCGCACCACACGGTCAAACTCGTCCTTAAGCTTTGCGGCAACCTTGCTCATTGTAATGCCGCCGTAGCCGACCATATTGAAAAGGTCTTCAAAGCCGTGATAACCGAGCCTTGCCGCAACGTTTGTGCATATCTCGTCAAACTGCTCGGCAGTGTAAGGGCGCCCGTAGCGCTTTAACTCCTTTTCAAATTCTCCGCGCCCCACAACTATGTTATCGGCGCGCTTTTCCTTCTTGAACCACTGCCTTATCTTGTTTCTTGCTTCGCTGGTTTTGACGATTTTAAGCCAGTCTCTTGACGGTCCTTTGGAGGAAGAGCTGGTAATAATTTCGACTATATCCCCGTTTTGTGGGCTCTTGTCGATAGGAGTTATCATGCCGTTGACCTTAGCGCCTATCATGCGGTTGCCGACGGCGGTGTGAATCGCATATGCGAAATCGATAAGTGTGGCGTCCTGCGGAAGATTTATAACGTCCCCCTTGGGAGTGAACACAAAAACCTCGTCCTGAAAGATGTCCACCTTCAGCGCTTGCATAAATTCCTCGTGGTCCTTTGTGTCGTCCTCGCTTTCGATAAGCTTTGCAATCCAGCCGAGCTTATTGTCTATCTCCTCCTTGCTTCGATCCCCCGATTTGTATTTCCAGTGCGCCGCAACGCCGAACTCGGCTATCTGATGCATCTGCCAAGTTCTTATCTGCACCTCAAAGGGTATGCCCTCCCTTCCGATAACCGTTGTGTGAAGCGACTGGTACATATTGGGCTTCGGAGTCGAAATATAGTCCTTAAAGCGCCCGGGAATCGACCTGAAGGTGTCGTGGATAATACCGAGCACCGTGTAACATTCAAGCTCGGTTTGAGTTATAACCCTGACGGCGTAAAAATCGTATATCTCATCAAGAGACTTATTTTGATTGAACATCTTGCGATAGATGGAGTAAACGCTCTTCACTCTTCCGTCAAGCTGGAAATTAAAGCCCTGCTCGGTCAATTTTTGAGTTATCTGCTCTTTTATGTTTGCTATAAAATTACGGTTTTGACCGTACTTTTTTTCAATGCTTCCCTTCACCTCGGCATATCCTATAGGGTCAAGATATGACAGAGCGAGGTTTTCAAGCTCCTGCTTTATTCTTTGCATACCGAGCCTGTGAGCGAGCGGCGCATAGACCTGCATGGTTTCAAGAGCGGTCTTTCTTCGCTTGTCGTCTCCTTTTGCGGAGAGTGTGCGCATATTGTGAAGTCTGTCGCACAGCTTAATGAAGATAACGCGGACGTCCTTGGACATTGCAAGGAACATCTTGCGCAAATTTTCCATCTGCTCTTCTTCTTTATCTTCAAAAGGAATGTGAACAAGCTTTGTAAGTCCGTCGACCAGCATTGCCACGTCTTTTCCGAACTCGCTGTTTATATTCTGAATGGTTATCCCGCAGTCCTCCACCGTGTCGTGAAGCAGAGCGGCGCAAATCGAATCGGTGTCAAGCCCCAAAGACGCAACTATCTCAGCCACGGCAAGCGGATGCATAATATAGGGCTCTCCGCTTACCCTGAACTGCCCTTCGTGCAGGTCTTTTGCGTAGTTGTATGCGCGCCTGATTTTTTCAATATCATAGCTGTTGCGCGTCTCGCAAAGTATTTTTACTAAAGCGTCAATATCCGTGCACATTTTTCGTGACGTTTCCTTTCGTTATTATCGGCTCCGATGGTTTACCTTTTTATCATATTGGCGCGGAGCCTTACAAGCAGAGGTGATTTTTCTATATCCACCTTATTTTTAACATAGTTTATGCCGATATGATAAATATCGTTATTTTTATCGTGACTTTCCATGTGTATGAGCTCCGAATCACAAAGCACGTTTACGGCGATTTTGGTCTTGACGTACCCTAATCTCACACCGCACGCGGAAATTATCTCTCTTACCGAGATATAATCGTCTCTTGTATGACCCGATTTTTCCCTTATGTATCGGTAGACCATTGCAAGCTCGTCTCTTGAGGGCAGGAGATCTTCATCCCGATAATGTGTTGCCCCCGCCATAAGCTCGGAATATTTTTTTCTTTCGTCACTTGTTACATCATTGCGGCAAAGCTTTATATCGCGCGCTATCAGCTGAACCGAGGTGGTCATTTTGTATTGATTTAACGACATGCAAAAAAGCACGTCCACCCTGTCACTTACAATAATATCAAGAGTGCTTCTCGGCACTCCGAAAAGCAGTACCTGATGCGATATGCCGTCCTTTGACACCGTGAGCTTTGTGTGCCTGCCGCCCGCAAGCTCCATAATATCTTCAACAAGCGCCCCGCAAATTCGAAACACCGGTATAGGATTGGAAACGCCGAAGGGTTCGAGCATTTCCTGCTCTTTTACCTGCTTTATGGATATTTCCCGTGACGAAAGCTCCGCCTCGTATTCTATTGTGGGGACAAGGGAAATATTTTCGCTGTGCGACTTTATATACCCGTTTATGCGGCTTATAAACTTTTCAAGATTTTCGGAACTTATTGTCAGTCCGGCAGCCAGGGAATGTCCTCCGAATTTTATGAGCAGATCGGAACAGGCGGACAGGGCTTCAACAAGATTTACTCCCTTAATGCTCCGTCCCGATCCCTTACCTACTCCGTTTTCGTCAAAGGATATTATAATACAGGGCAGACCGAAGCGTTCGGTGATTCTTGACGCCACAATTCCGATAACTCCGCTGCTCCAATCCCTTTCGGAAAGCACAATAATCCTTGTGTCCTCTGTTATTTTGCCCATTTTTTTCACTGCGGAATCGACGATAAGATTTTCTTCCTCTTGTCTGCGGCGATTTATATCGCAAAGCTTTATCGCAAGCTCCCTTGACTTTTCAGAGTCGTCCGAAAGGAAAAATTCGACCGCGCTTTGGGCGCTTTCCATTCTTCCCGCGGCGTTTATTCTCGGAGCCAAGGTATAGCTTATAGTCGAGGAGGAGAGCGCCGAGGTGTCATTTCCGAGGGCTATTTTACTGCCCGAAGCTTCAAGCAGCATTCTGATACACGGTCTTATGTTTTTTTTCATAGACGAAAGCCCCATGCTCACAAAAAGCCGGTTTTCATCCACAAGCGGCATAACGTCGGCAACAGTTCCTATTGCCACAAGGTCAATGTATTTTTCAAAAACCTTTGCAAGGCGCTTTTCTTTTTCGTCCTCGCTTTTGCTGAGCGATATTTCCATGGCACATATAAGCTTAAAGACAACGCCCACTCCCGCAAGCTCTTTAAACGGATAGGGACAGTCGCCTCTCTTTATGTTAACGACTGCCAACGCCTCGGGCAAAAGCTCCGGACACTCATGGTGATCGGTTATAACCATGTCAATCCCGAGCGTGTTGGCGTATTTTGCCTCATCAAAGGCGGTAATACCGGTATCGACCGTTATTATAAGCGAGGCGCCTTCTTGCGATATTTTGTCTATAGCTTCGTTATTGACTCCGTATCCTTCCTTAGCCCTGCCGGGGATATAATAGCTCGGGCGGCTTCCGAGCCACGAAAGGTACATATATAAAATGCTGACCGAGGTAACTCCGTCAACGTCATAGTCGCCGTATATAACGATTTTTTCACCGTTTTCGACCGCCTTTAATATACGAGTTGCCGCTTTATCCATATCTTTAATAAGAAAAGGGTCGTATATACAGCTGTCCGAGAGCCTTATAAACTTTTTTGCGCTCTCGATGTCGCGCACATTGCGGTTATAAAGCAAAAGAGCCGTGACGGGCGTAATACCAAGCTTTGAGGCAAGCTCCGACACCTCCGGTGAGGACACCGTATATTCACTTCTCTGACGCCATATTTTATCCGACATTGCAGGACTGTCCTTTCACTCGCTTTATTCCCGACAAACGGGAGCTTTATAGTTTCGCATTATTTCAAGAGCGCACGATATACCGTCAACCGAGGCGCTTGTTATTCCTCCGGCATATCCCGCTCCTTCGCCGCAGGGGTATATGTTGTCATGCCCCACAGCCGTCATATTTTCATTTCTTAATATTCTAATAGGGGATGAGGTGCGCGTTTCAACTCCGGTAAGCAGAGCGTACGGAGCATCAAAGCCCTTTATTTTTCTTCCGAAATCGTCAAATCCCGACCTCAGCATTTCACATACAAAATGCGGCAATATTGTGTCAAGCTTGCAAAGCGTATATCTGTTTTTGCCCATATAGGAGGGCTCGACCCTTGTCGGCTCGCTTTTGAGACTGCCTATCATAAAATCGCCGAGCGTTTGCAGCGGAGCATTGTAATTTCCCCCTCCGGCGGCAAACGCCGCTCTCTCAAGTCCACGCTGAAATTCTATTGCCCCCACAGAGCTGTTTTCGTAATCCTCGGGCAAAACAGACACGGCAATTGCGCTGTTTGCGTTTTTGAGATTTCGACTGTGACTGCTCATGCCGTTGGTAACGACTCCTCCTTCTTCTGAGGCTGCCGCCACCACCTCACCGCCAGGACACATGCAAAAGCTGTAGACTCCTCTTTCTCCCGCTCTTTTGGAAAGGCTGTACTCGGCGGGAGGAAGAAATTCCGCCATATCCCCGTACATTGAATAATTCAGTTCGCTTTGAAGATGCTCGACTCTGACTCCGACCGAAAACGCCTTGGGAAGAGTGACAAACGAATTATTAATAAGATACATATACGTATCTCTTGCGCTGTGCCCGAGTGCAAGCGTCAAAGTTCCGCACGGGATTTCTCCTTTGTTTGTAAGAACCGAGAGGGCATGTCCCGAAATATCGGTGCGTACCTTTTGCATTTTGGTGTTGTACAGTATTTCTCCGCCAGACGCCTCGATTTTTTTTGCAATTCCCGAGACGACCTTTTCAAGAAGGTCTGTCCCGATATGAGGCTTGGCATTTATTAATATATCCTCGGGCGCTCCGAATTCAACAAGTCGGCGCAACACATAGGAGCACTTGCCGTCGTTTATTCTTGTAAGCAGCTTGCCGTCCGAAAAAGTGCCGGCGCCCCCCGCTCCGAATTGAATGTTACAATCGGTATCAAGAGCTCTGCTTTCATAGAACCTTTTTACCGCTTTTTTTCTTGAAGAAACATCCCCGCCCCGCTCAATTACTATCGGAGAATAGCCGTTTTCCGCAAGAAGCAGGGCGCAGAACATGCCGCAGGGTCCAAACCCCGCGACAAGCGGTCGGTCGTTCATGGGAAGACTGCCGTACAGCGGCTTGATGCTGCTCTCTATAAGAGGAACAGCATCAAGACAGGCGAGCTTTTTCTCGCTTATATTCTGCTCTGTTTCGGCAATTACCGAACAGATATAGTGAATGTCGTTCTTTTTTCTCGCGTCAAGCGATCTTTTGCATAGGGAAAGACTGCTGTAGCTTATCCCCTCTTTTTTTAGCAGTGCGGCGGCGCGCCTTAGCGCCGAGGGCTCAGGCTCCGTAACAGACGCCCTTAAATTTCTCAGAATTATCTTATTCATCTGAAATATTCGCTTTTGCCACAATATTTACAACGCACTCATACACGTACTCGTAATAATTATCCGAAAATACCACTGCGTATACCTCGGCGTTGTCCTGCGAGTAAACCCGTATATTTTGCTCGCCGATGCTGTTTAGGAATGAAAGCGATATGTCGTCTCCCCGTCTTGCAAGAATTGTAACCTCGGCTTCGTATTCTTCATTTATAACTCCGTCGGTATAAAGCGCAACTCCGGTTATTGTACGGCTTTTTACTGCCGAGCGGTCTATTTTCACAGTCGCCGAGTTTACGGCTTTTCCGCTTCCGTCAAGTATTTCAAGCCCGTCATACTTTACGTCAAAGCGCGTCTCGTACACAGGATAAGCGATGCTCTTCTCATCTATTCTGCCAAGCACAATGCTCTCAACCTCATCCACGAAGGACGCTTCTCCCTTAATAACAACCTCGGACGGAGTGATGTTAATACAGCTTTCCTCAATGTATCCGTATGAGAAGAGCAGCTCAAGAGGAACCGTCTTTTCCTTAAACACCGTTATATGCGCCTCTATGCTGTTTAAATTGACGCTCGGAGTTACATATACTCCCGGCAGGTCAAGCTCGTTTCCTGCGGCGTCCAAAAGCACCAGCTCGCAAAAAGCGGTCATACTGTTTCTGACATTTCCGAGCGACCCGGTTACAAGTCCTATTGAGCTTATCTTGTTTATATCGTTCTGAGCGCCTTCAAGCTTTACCGAGGTTAAATTTGTGGTAATATCGCCGAAAGAATAACCCGCCTCAAGATTCCAGCCGCTCAGTATCACATTGTCGCCTGTGACCTCAACAGTCTTTTCGGTTGAAGAGTCCACGGTGACCTCAACATAAGATACCGTCTGACCGACGCATGTCACCCCTTCGGGAACGTCAATAAGTACCTCAAGTCTGTATTCGCCCGCCTCCGATATGTCAATAAGATTTATATACGCGCTTATATCTGCGCCGGTCACTCCGTTTATGACGTTTTTGCTTCCCATAACCGTGACGTTCACCGTGTCGATATTCATAGACTGAACGACAAGATTGTGATTTTCAAAAAGAGACGCCGTATTTTTCTTTTCAATGCTGACAAGGTTGAAGGTCTTCTCATCGGTGGTGTTTGTCGTGCTGTACACATATAACCAAAGCGCCACACCCAAAATCAGCGAAATAGCTATCATTATGATATCTACCGTATTTAGAGAGCCTTTTTTCCTTGTTTTAACTTTATTTTTTTCATCATTGAAACCTTTTTTATTAAAAAGCATGTAAATCTCCATTCCGCCGCCATGCCGCGGCACAAATACCATGTGTATCCGACGTTTGTCCTGCCGACATAGCAGAACCTTTTATTGCAGCACCTCAAGTAACAAAAGTTTTTGTCCTTTTGCATAACTTTTCAGCACGCTTTGACCTATGCCGCAAAGCTCACTTATTATTTGACGCTTCCTTTTCGGCAGACTTGCCCTTTGCGCCCTTTTTTTCGCCCGCATTTTGAGAGGAGGGAGTGAGGAAGCCTTCAAGAGTCTCGTGAAGCTTTCTGTAGTCGTATTCTCTTTCTATTCCGCCTCCGTGAGTTACGGATATAACCCCGGTCTGCTCGCTGACGACAACGACAACAGCGTCGCTGATTTCGGTCATGCCTATTGCCGCGCGGTGCCTTGTGGCGTACTCTTCGCTTGCCATACTTGACTTGGTGCTAAGCGGAAGCATACATTTTGCGCTTATGATTCTGAAATCTCTTATCACCATGGCGCCGTCGTGAAGAGGCGAGTTTTTGTAAAAAATATTTTTAATGAGATTTACCGAAAGATCGGCGTTTACAATAGTACCGCTCTTAATAACGTCGTCAAGCTTTTCCGCACGTTCGAAAACTATAAGCGCTCCGGTTTTGTCAAGCGCCATGTCGCAGACCGCGTTGCAGATAATGTCAATACACTCCGCTACATGCTTTTCGCTCTTATTGAGGGACACATGGTTAATGTACTCCCTGACTCCGCCCACCTTTTCAAGAGCGGAACGAAGCTCGGGCTGAAATACCACAATTAGTGCAACTATACCGACCTGAAACAGATTGGAGAAAATAAAACTCATGGTATTAAGATGGAAGATATTGCTTAAAACAGATAAAATGATAATAATCGCAATACCGATAGTCAGCTTTCCCGCCCGACGTACGCTTATAAATCTGTATGCAAGGAATATAAGAACACTGACCGCCAATATGTCAATAAGGTCATATATGGTCATCATTTTGAACATATCGGCAATATTATTCCAAAACTCTATCATAGCTTCACCTCTTTCATCTCTGCACGAATGTATCCTGCTCGAAGATTAAAATTCAATCTTGACGTCCTCGCGCTGTTTCTCGCTCGCTTCGAAAAATTCGCATTTTGTCATCCCGCAGGCGTTTGCCACAATTGAAGCGGGGAAAACGACTAACCTTTGGTTGTACTTTGACACGTTGCCGTTATAAGCGCGCCTTGCCGCTTGAAGATGCTCTTCAACGTCGGCAATGCTCTTTTGAAGCATTATAAAGGTCTCACCCGATTTGAGGTCGGGGTACGCCTCAGCAGTTATGTTTATCTGCTTTTGAAGAGCGTCCATGTCCTCGCTGAGCTTTACCTTTTCGGAGAGAGTCATGCCCTTTCTCAGCTTTATGACGTCTGCAAAAACCTCTGCCTCGTGCTTCATATAGCCCTTGCAGGTATCGAGCATTTTTGTCAAAACGTCCGAACGCTTTGCCAGAGCGACGTCAATGCCAGACTCCGCCTCGTCCACCTTCACTCTCATGACTTTGAATGTATTCATTGTTGAAATGTACCAAACTATTATAAGAAGTATTACAAGTATGAGCGCTCCGATAATAAATGCAGCCATGATTTTTTCCCTTCCCGCCTTGGCGGGTCCTTTCTTAAAATTAAAATTGTGTTAATATTGTTTATATGTTTTCATGAAGCCGTCAAATGCCTTGCGGCTTTTTTTCGAAAATTATGTATATTCAAATTTATACGAACAGTCTTGTATCAAGCTTAAGAGTGTCGACAAATTTGAAAATCAGCTCAAGGTCCTCTTTTATAAGCCCCATTTCGTTTCGAATATTTATTTTCCTGAAAACATTCGGCTCAAAAGAGTCCTTGTTGTTATTGATTGCAAGGTGAAGCCTGTTGTTTACAAAGCACAATAGCAGGTCGCCTTTTATCATATCGTTAAACTCCATAAGGTGCTGCATAAACTGGGGAGTTACGATATAATACGCTTCGTGCTCGTCTTTTGCAAAGGTTGTAAAAACCGAGTTGAAGGCGCTGTCTTCAAAATCTATCTTTTTAAAGCGCTCGTTTTTCGGTTCAAAAAGCGAGCTCTTGTATTTTGAATATCTGAATGTATTTTCTTTTATCTGCATGTCATAGGCAAAGCGCTTGTTGAAGCTGAAAATCATCCATCTGCCCTGAAAATATGTGACGGTTGTGGTATTTTTACCGCTGCTCTGCACATCCTGAATAAGCACGTCGGACTGTTCGAAGAATGTGCCCTTGTATACGCCGCTGATATAATCGTTTGCATCGTAGCGGTTGCCGAGCATCATCATTCCGGTATCCGAAATAACGTCCATGCTTATGCCGTTTTGCGGGTCAAAGTAAAGATCCTCTATATACCCTTCAAGCACATGCTTTACAAGATTTTCCTTGTAAAAGCGCTTGAACTCCCGAACCTTTTTGCGCACAACGACAATCTCGAAAACAATGTCAAGAATTATGCCGACAAATGCAAAAATACCGATAAAGAAAAAAGTCAAAACGAAAAAAGCGGCAACGGCAATGAAAATAATATTGTATACAAGCGCCTCATGCCGCCTCTTTTCAAGCTCCTTTTCAAGCTCCAAACAATCACCCCGCAATTATTCGCTTTCTCGGATAATATTATATAATGTATGTTATCCCGTGTCAATAAAACTTTACGCTTTTTTTATTTTCCCGTAAAGGAAGTTTTTTGCAAACGTGCGCCCTGAAAAGAGCCTCTTCTTACAAGCTCCTTGTCAATTTCGTTCATAACGACAAACTTTTTAAGGCTCCAGAGCGGCGCTATAAGGTCTTGCGGCGCGCCGTCACCCGTCACTCTGCCTATTACAGTTTCGGGCGGCAGATATTCAAGCTGGTCGCATACGATATTTACATATTCTTCAAGCGACAGAACAAAAAACTCGCCTCTTTGGTATTCTTTTGCCATCTCGGTTCCCGAAAGCACGTGAAGCAGATGAATTTTGACGGCGTGAGGGCAAAGCGAACCTATCGTCTTTGCGCTCTCAAGCATCATTTCGTGACTTTCGCCCGGAAGACCGTCTATAATGTGAATACAGACGTTAATATTGCGCTCTTTTAATTTGTTGTAGCCGTCAAGAAAATCGGCAAAGGTGTGACAGCGGTTTATTCTTTTTGCCGTTTGGTCGAAAATGCTTTGAAGCCCGAGCTCGACCGTCAAAAAGGTCTTTCGGTTTATTTCTTCAAGCAGTTTTAAAACATCATTTTCAAGGCAGTCCGGACGGGTGGAAATACTTATTCCCACCGTGTTTGGAAGACAGAGCGCCTCATAATACTTATGTCTTAGCACCTCAGGCGGCGCATAAGTATTTGTATGCGCCTGAAAATAAGGTATGCAAAATCCGTCCGACCATTTTTTTGAAAGAGCTTCTCTGACCCTTTCATACTGCTCTTTGATACTAAGCCATGACGGCGCGGCAAAATCGCCGCTTCCGCGACCCGAGCAATATGTGCATCCCCCGTATCCCTTGGTGCCGTCGATATTTGGGCAGGTAAAGCCGCAGTCAAGCGACACTTTATAGACCTTTTTTCCGAATTTGTTTCTCAGAAAATAATCATAGGTGTGATACCTTTTATTCGAGTCGGAATAAGGAAAGGGATTGTCTCCTTTTTTTCTCATGGTTTTAATTTTTGAGACTGTGTATAGGAGCCGGAATCCTGCCGCCTCGGCTTATGAATTTTTCGGGGCTGTATGAGCTTATTTTCATTACAGGCGCGTCGCCGAGAAGCCCGCCGAGCGATACCTTATCTCCGACCTTTTTCCCGTAAGCGGGAATGACCCTAACCGCCGTGGTTTTGGTGTTTACAACCCCTATTGATATTTCATCTGCGATTAGCCCGGCAATAACCGCCTGCGGAGTGTCGCCCGGAATTGCAATCATGTCAAGCCCAACGGAGCATACCGCCGTCATCGCCTCAAGCTTTTCTATCGAGAGCGCTCCGCATTCGACGGCGTTTATCATGCCCGCGTCCTCAGACACCGGAATAAACGCGCCCGAAAGTCCGCCCACATGAGAGGACGCCATAACGCCTCCTTTTTTCACGGCGTCGTTGAGAAGCGCAAGGCAGGCGGTCGTTCCGCAGCCTCCGCACTTTTCTATTCCCATTTCTTCAATTATATGCGCCACGCTGTCGCCTATTGCCGGAGTGGGAGCAAGCGACAAATCGACAATTCCGAAGGGAACGCCGAGCCTCTCTGCTGCCTCTCTTGCAACAAGCTGTCCGACTCTTGTGATTTTGAAAGCCGTTTTCTTAACCGTCTCGGCAAGGGTTGAAAGGTCGCAGTCACCCGCGCGCCGTATTGCCGACGCCACAACCCCGGGACCTGAAACTCCGACGTTTATTACCGCTTCGGGCTCGCCTATTCCGTTAAACGCCCCCGCCATAAAGGGATTGTCCTCGGGAGAGTTTGCAAAGACCACAAATTTTGCGCAGCCTATCGAGCGATCCTCTCTTGTAAGATATGCAAGCTCCTTTATGATATTTGCGCATATAACGACTGCGTCCATATTTATTCCCGCTTTTGTGGAGGCGACGTTCACAGAGGAGCAAAGAGCGTCGGTCTGACTAAGCGCCTGCGGCACGGCGTCAAGCAAATTTTTTGCTCCGAGTGTCATTCCCTTCTGAGTCAGTGCGGAAAAGCCCCCGATAAAGTTTATGCCGAGCGCCTTTGCCGCCCTGTCAAGCGTTTTTGCGATTTTTACGTAGCCGTCGGGGTCTGCCCCTCCGCCGATAAGCGAAACGGGAGTTACCGCCACGCGCTTGTTAATTATCGGGATACCGTACTTTTTTTCGATATCCTCTCCGGTTTTCACAAGACCTTCGGCTCTTTTTGTTATCTTGTCATAAATCCTTTCGCAGAGTCTTTCGGTGTCGTCGCTCACGCAGTCAAAAAGAGAAATTCCCATGGTGATGGTGCGTATGTCGAGATTTTCCGAATGGATCATATTTATTGTTTCTAAAATATCACTGCTGTTATAAAAATTCATTGTGCGCGCACCGCCTTACGTCTTATATCCTGTGCATTGATGTAAAAATATTTTCATGCATTGCGCTTATAACAAGCCCCTTTTCTTTTCCCGCGGACTCTATTACATCGACAAATTCATTAAAAGGTATAGTAATATTGTCGATACTTGCCACCATAATCATGGCAAAATACTCCCCTATAACGCTTTGAGAAATATCGTTTATGCTGACTCCGTATTTTGCGCATACCGAGCTGACAAAGGCTACAATGCCCACACCGTCAATACCTGTCACGGTTATTATTGCTTTCATTTATCCTGACCTCTCAAACTGTTTTTCATATTATAAGTAAGCCTTAGCTTTTCGTGCTTTATGTAAAGCCCTTCTTAAGTTTTTGCCGTCTCTGCAATGTCCGGCGCAATTTCTGATATATTCTATCATATTTGTACATAAAAATCAATAGTTTGTTGTTATTTTTCGCCGCCTTGCGTTTCATATTTTTGTTATCTTCTTTTTCCGACGTTGACAAAAATCCGACCTTATGTTATACTTTATTTGCAGTCGAAATTATCTGCGGCGCGGTTAAAAATCGCCGAGGTTCGGCTATCTTACGGCGCAAAGATACCGTAAACAAAATTTTCTTGCCCCGTGCGAAAAATATAAAAACCCGTGTTAATATTATTGTAAGGCGCAAAACCTTAACATAAAAAATATTAAAAAACATTTGCCGTATAACGGCGGGAGGTATTTAAATGGCTAAAGTTTACACCAATCAGACAAAAATCAGCGGAAAAACCGTCGGAATAATTGCAGGAGTCGTGCTTTGCATTGTGGTTTTTCTAATACTTGCGGCAAGCTGCACCGTATCTGTCCCCACAGGACACACGGGTATTGTCACAACCTTCGGTAAGGTCGAAGACGAGACGCTGGACGCGGGAATGCACTTCAAGCTTCCTTGGCAGGCAGTTGTAAAAATGGATAACAGAAATCAGAAAAAGACAATAGAGCTTTCATGCTTCTCCTCGGATATTCAAGAGGTTGCTCTCTCCTATTCCGTAAACTATCAGATTGAAAAATCAAACGCGCAGAACATTTACAAAAGCATCGGAGTCGACTATTTTGATACGGTTATGGTTCCGAGAATCCAGTCCTCAGTCAAAACCTACGTTGCCCAGTACAACGCAGAACAGCTTATCGAAAAGAGAGAGGAGCTTTCTCAAAAGATAAATACTGCGCTTGAAGCGGAGCTTACCGAGTACAACATTATTCTTGTCGCCACCTCGATTGACAACATAGACTTTACCGACGCTTTTACAGACGCTGTCGAGGCAAAGCAGGTTGCCGCTCAGAACAAGCTTCAGGCTGAAATCGAGCAGGAACAGCAGACAATGGAAGCAGACCAGGCGGCAAAGCGTGCCAAAATCAAGGCCGAGTCAGACGCCGAGGTTGCAAAAATCAAAGCCGAATCGGACGCAGACGTCGTGAAGATTCAAGCCGACAGCGCGGAATATCAGGGACAAAAGGACGCGGCAATAAACAGAGCTATTGCCGAATCGCTCACTCCCGACCTTCTCAGGTACTACTACATAACCCACTGGGACGGCGCTCTTCCCGATACGTTTGTCAGCAGCGAGGATTTTATGTCGCTTCTTGACATTCAGGTTGACGGCTCGACAAATAAGTAAGCCCTTTGAAAATCAAATAATTCAAGGCAGACTGCGGCAAATTCCGCAGTCTGCCTTAACTATGCCGAAAACCCCCGACTCGGGCTCGAGTCGGGGGAATATTGTCATTCGTTGTTACAGTGAACTGTAGCGCCGTAAGGAATTTCGGCAAACCATGTCAAATCCCACCATTGCTCTTCGCTTCCGCCATAGTAAATATCGGTAAGACCCTCGCAACCATTAAAGGTGAAGTCGCCGATTGTCGCCACGCTGTCCGGTATCGTGATGCTTGTAAGACCTGTGCAGCTGCTGAATACGGAGTCGCCGATTGTCGTAACGCTGTCCGGTATCGTTATGCTCGTAAGACCGGTGCAGTCACAAAACGCCAAGCCGCCGATTGTCGTAACGCTGTCCGGTATCGTGATGCTTGTCAAACCTTCACATCTACCAAAAGCAGCATCGCCAATTTTCGTCACACTTCCGTCACTTGGGATCTCACTGGTTTTGCAACCCAAAATCAGGACTTTTGCTTCTGTTTCAATAAGGCAGTTACCCGCACTGTGATATACGGGATTTCCTTCGGCAACCGTGATACTTGTCAAACCTGTGCAACCTTCAAAGGCAGATTCGCCGATTGTCTTCACACTGCCCGGTATGGTAATACTCGCAAGACCGATGCAGTTTGAGAAGGCTTGCATGCCAATCTCCGTCACGCTGTCAGGAATCGTGATACTTGTAAGACTTGTGCAGCCATAGAAGGCACTTTCGCCGATTGTCGTAACGCTGTCAGGTATCGTTATGCTTATAAGACTTGTGCAGCCATAGAAGGCTCTTTTGCCGATTGCCGTCACCGGTAATCCCTTGTACATTGCCGAAACTTCGATATTAGAATCGGCGAATTCATCAATACTGGCAATGACGTAAGCAGTTCCCTCTTCATTTAGCTTGTACATAAGTCCCTTAAACGGTTTTTCCGGTTCAATCGGCTTTGGCTGCTGTGGTCCCTCCGGGGCGGTTGTCTCTGTCGGAGCGTTTGTCGCTGTCGGGTCGGTTGTCCCGGTTGTTCCTGTCGGGTCTGTTGTGACTATCGAAGCGTCTGTCCCGGTTACGTCGGACGGGTCGGAGGTGTTTTCGGTATTATCGTCCCCGCACGAAGCAAACATAGCTAAAGCGGCAAGGGTAAGAATGATTGAAATTATTTTTTTCATGGTAGGTCTCCTTTTGGTTAAAAGTTTTTTTCTTTTTGCTTTACACCATATAGACGATTTAAAAATCCCTCGGGTTTTAAGTTTTTTAAAAAAATTTATTTTTTTGCGTTTCAAAGCTCAAGCCTTTAGGTGCCCTTGCCGGTATTTGCCGCGCTTGTCTTTTTAAAATATTTAATCATAAAAATAAGCAAAAGAACGCCCAAAATCGGGAAGAGCGAGGAGGTGAGCATTCCGACCTTCATGCCGATTTGGTCTGCGGACAGGTTGTACTTTGCAGCAAGACTTGCCGCAAAGCCGCTTGCCGAGACCGTGTCAACCACAATTCCGAGCAGCTGAGGAGCAACAGACCCGCCGAAATCCCCTCCCGCCGCCATAAGCGCATAGGCGGCAACTCCTGATGAGGGGAATATCTCCTCCATCATGATAAGAGTGCCGGGCCAGAGCATCGAGGTGCAAAAGCCCGTAAGCACGCACGCCGCCGCCGAAACAAACGAAGTAGAGCAGGTGCCCGCAACAATATAGCAGACAGCGGCGCCCGCCATGCCAAAGAGCAGAACCCTTGAGATGTTTTTTCCGAACCTTGCGTACAGTATCCTGCCCACTCCGAGCAAAAACGCAAAAGCCGCCATACCCAAAATATCCCCTGTCGCCTTGGGAATACCGAGTGCGCTTTCCATATAGCCCGAAATCCAGTTTGTCATTGAATTTTCTGCGGCACTTCCCAAAAAAATGCACATGGCGCAGAGCGCCAGCCCGAAATTCTTGCGCTTTTTCTTTTCCGGAGGCGGCGCGCCATTGGAAAGCTTTGCTTCGGGCATTGGGGAGAGGCAAAAAAGCAAAAAGGATATAATCGGAAGACAAGCAAAAGGCAAGGTGAGATACATCCAGTTTTCCCTGCCGAATATTTTTAAAAACGTGGTGGAAATAACAACAACGCTTACCACGCCCCACGCGTACAGAGAGTGAAGCAGACTCATGTCTTTTTCGGGGTTATCGGAAGGAAGCGCCGCAACCGTCGGGCTTATCAGCACCTCTGAAAGTCCCGCCGCCACAGAAAAAATAATTGTTCCGCAAAGCAGTCCCGCATAGGCGTACTTAGGAAAGAGCATCGGAGTCAGGGCGTAAACAATAAGACCGAAGGAGGTAAGAAGCGGCATTGTCCGCACGGTTATTTTGATATTGAAATGCTTTGAAAAAAATGTGAAGATAAGATCTATTGTCAGCTGCGTGCAAAAATTGACAAGGACCAAGGTTCCGAGCAGGGTATATGAGATGTTATACATCTCGCGAAAGGTCATAAAGAGAACCGGCGGCAGACTGAACACCGAGGACATCGCAAGATACGCATAATAACAGGCGTATTTGGTCCTTTTGAATTTATTACTTGTCATATGTGTTTATTCGCAGATAATGTCTGATATATTCCTTTCGCTTGAGCGTTATCAGTCTTTGCGCCTCCTCCACGGTACAGGGGGAGAATCTTATTTTACTGCCCGGGGCAAGGGCGGCAAGGCGGGACATATCCGCGCTTATCACACACGCCATAATTTTTTTATCGGTAAGGTCGTCAAAGTCCTGCATTATTATGTACGGGTCCCCGTCCTTATCGATAAAGAGCGCTCCGACCGGCGCATAGGTAAGGTGCTGAAGCTTTTCGCAGTCCTCGATTGCAATACCGTGAAATGAAACGGCTTTTCTGTCAGCTCCCTTTACCGTAAACTCGGACGTGTAAAGCAGCTCCAAGGCGTGCGCGCCGAAATCCTCGGCACAGGGACCCGGAATAAGGCGCAAGGGCGCGCCCTCGCTTGCGCTCTCTTTGACATAAAGGCGAAGGTCCATGTTATAAAGATTTTCTTTGTTATTTTCAATTTCAATCTCGTCTCCGGCTTTATATGCAGCGCACTCTTTATTGACAAAGGAGCCGTTTACCGCAATATAAAGACAGCCGCCGTCACTTGCCTTAATTTCAAGCCTGTCTCCCTTGTCAATCTGCGCCGCACAATAATGCGGGAGAGTTTCTTCGCCGATAATCGCCGAGTAAGGCGCACCGGTGAGCGCAATAACGCAGTCGTCCCCGAAAAGAAGCTCGCACGAGCCTGTAATTTCAAGGCAGAGATCGTCGTCTCTGTTTTCTATGAGCATATTCCCTATTGCCGCAGACTCGGGGTCAAGGGCGTATTTGGCCTTTTTAAAAGGGCGTTCAAAGGTGTTGTTATGTGAGTCCGCTTTGCAGAGAGTTATATTTTTTTCGCATTTTAAAACTTGTATTTTCACCTCATCACTGCCTTTCGATATTAACCTTGCGCCGCTGTGTTATATTTTCCTTCTTCTCGCACAGCTTTTTGAATTTGTTTTCGGTTACCGAGCTAAGCTCAATATACTCCCCCGGGCGGCATATTATCTCTCCGCTGTCCGAAAAATAATCAAATGCCGAGAGCCCGATAATTGCCCCGCTTGTCATAATATCGGTCGGAGCTATAAACAGCCTGCCGTTTTCATATATCAGCGAGCCGGCGCACGCCTCTTTTTTCTCACATTCAAGAGAAATTTCCACGGGAGCGTCCGAAAGGCAGAGCTTTCCGCCGCCCAAAATACAGCGCACAAGGTAATCCCTTTTGCATAGCCTGTTTATAAGTTCACTTTCACTTGCGCCGCAGCTTTCGCATAGCTTTTTTAAATCGGGTGCGTATTTACCCAAAAAGCACACCGGAATACTGTGCACAAGCTGTTTTTGCTCTGCCTCGCTGAGCTTCGGGAGAAAAACATCTCCTTTTTTTGTGAGCTTTGCAATTTGCTTGCAAAGCTTTCCGTAGGTAATAAAGGTGGGATTGTATATCAGCACCGCCGAGTCCTCGAGTATTTTTGAGTCAATCAGCCAATCAAACTCCTTTTCGGCAAGCTTTTTGACAAAGCGCCTTGCCTTTTCGTCGGCAAGTGTTCCGCCCTCGTCGGAAAAAGCGACAATTACCGATCTGTCGCCGCATATTTGTATTTTGCAGTCTGCCATATTCTTAAACTTCCTTTTTTTATTTTATCGGTTTTTCCTTCCTTGAACGGGTGCGGACAAGAAAAATAATCGAAGAGGTCATATTGAAAATCTCGGTGAGCACGCCCGGGGGCGAGTTATTTATAACGTTATATACTATCCAAAGCGGAGAGACCACCGCCGCCTGTGAAATACGGAGCTTTTTCCCGTCATTTGACCAGATGCAATATGTATTTATCATCATGGCGACCCCCGGCAGAAAATCAAAAAAGCTTTTATAAACAAGCGCCGGAGAGAGAAGGAAAACTGCCATTACAATGTATTTTGAAATATCCGATTTGAGATATCTATTCCCCGACAAGAGCAGCAGGGCTCGCACTACCGCAATAAAATTCAAAACTGCGCCCGAGAAGGAGCCTATCATTGTGTAGTGTATCACAAAAAGCAGTTGTGCCGCCGCCTGCACTGCAATAACCGCGTTTTGCTTTTTTATCTGAAAAGACAGAATTATGGTTATCATGGCAACATAACCGACCGCCTGCCAAAGTATATTCATAAATTACCCGCCTTGAGGATATAGTCGGCAACATATGCCGCAAGCTTGTCCCTGTTGTTTTCGCATTTTTTATCAATTACCGCAAAAAGCAGCTTTGTAAGCGTTTCTCCGATCTGTTTTCCGGGCTTTACACCGAGCTTTATAAGGTCAAAGCCGTCAATTTCCAAATCGCTTACAAAACAGCAAAGCTTATTTTCCACAACCTCGTTGTAAATTTTCATTGCCCTTTGACATTCAAGCAGTTTTTCGGGAACGGTATTCGGATTTTGCGCCATGCTGTCATAAACCCTGAAACGAAAAATTCTTTTGGGAAGCTCTTTTCCGAGACGGTTTATAAGTCTTTGCATGTCGGGAATATCGCCGCGAAAATACAGATCGTGATTTTCAATGAGGGAAACAACCTCGTTTTTTGTCTTGTTGTCGCATTTAAGCCTTGTTAAAATATTAAAAGCGTTTTTTGCCCCGAGCTCCTGATGTGAGGTAAAGTGTCCCCTGCCGTTTTTGTCAAGGACAAAGCAATCAGGCTTTTTGCAGTCGTGCAAAAGTGCGCTCCAGCGCATGGAAAGGTCATCTCCCCATGAATTTTCAAGCACCTTCATTGTGTGCTTCCATACGTCAAGATGATGATGAGGAGTGTGCTGCCTAAAGCCTATCATCGGAAGTATTTCGGGAATGAACGTGCCGATAACCTCGGGATATTTGTCAATAATTATGTGCGCGCTTTGACCCATTAGCAGCTTGCTCATCTCGGCAAACAGTCTTTCTTCCGATATGCCGAGCAGCAGAGTGCGCTTTTTGCGCAGCGCACTTTCGGTATCCTTCTCAATCTCAAAGCCGTATACCGAGGCAAAACGCAGGGCGCGCATTATGCGCAATCCGTCCTCGTCAAATCGCGTTTCGGGGTCTCCAACACAGCGAATTATCTTTTTTTCAAGATCACAAATACCCCCGAACGGGTCGACAATTCCCCTTTGCTGGGAATATGCCATGGCGTTTACCGTAAAATCCCGCCTTGAAAGGTCTTCCTCAACGCTTTTTACAAATATAACGCTGTCGGGATGACGGTTGTCGCTGTATTTTCCCTCGCTTCTGAAGGATGTGATCTCAACGGGAGCGTCAGATACGACAGTTACCGTTCCGTGCTTAATACCCGTCGGCACAACGGTAAATTCCCGAAAAAGTTCAATAACCTCCTCGGGCAGCGCCGAGGTGCATATATCGTAATCCCCCGGAACAATTCCGAGCAGGCTGTCGCGGACGCACCCGCCGACGGCATACGCCTCGTATCCGCCTTTTGAAAGCGTGTCTAATATATTTTTTACGTACAGCGGAAGCTCCATCTTCTACCTCGTGATATTTCTTGTCAAGCTATTATATCACTTTTTCCTACCCTTGTCAATGTCGGATTGTCCCATGAAAACAAGACCTTTGCAAAACTGACCTTAAAATAATGCGAGGAGAGACCTCTTTTTGAGAAGTCCCTCCTTGATATGTAAATTGCAGAAAACGGGTCAGACTTTTTAAACAGCCTGCATTGCCTTTGTCAGCTTGCGCTTTCGATAAGGATGTACGAGCTCACCTTGTCCATGGTCAAATTTAATGCGGTGGAATCGCCGTTTACAGAGGTTTCAACAAGCGTGCGCTCGCCGGTGGCGGGGTCCCAAAGCTCCAGCACTTCAAATTTGCCGCGCAGGGTGATTTCCAAGTCGATTTTAGTGTCTGAGGAATTGCCGATAAAATAGAGGTGCCGTCCGTCCACAACCTTGTGGATGTAGGAGAGATTTCCGCCCGAAAGCTGAGCTTTCGAGGGCTTTATCGCAACGTCCGGGCTTTCTGTCGCCTTGTCAAGGACCGAGCCCAGCCCTGTCGCCGCGCTGACGTGGAAGGCTTTGCCCCACTCGCCGATATTCTCGATATTGCCGGTAACGCTTGCCGGGTCCGCGCCGAACATTTCGGTAAGAATTTCCTTCACACGTGCGTCCTCGGAGCGCTCAATCCCGGCTGTTGGCAGCTTTCCTACCGAAATCACCGATCCGCCTGCCTGCCAGAAGGAATAGATTTTCTCAAGATTTGACAGGCTGATTCTTGTCATTCCGGGGATAATCACCACCTTAAAACGCTCGGTGTTTATCTTGTTTGTCATAGTCAGCATACCGTTTTCGACCGTGCAGCCGTCCAGAATCTGCGGGTGCAGATAGGTAAAGTCGCGCCGTGCGGTAAGGCTTAAATATTCGCCTATTTTCATGTAGTTGGCGTATCCCGGCTGGGTCATCTGCACGTCGAAGGTGTAGTCGCTCTCCAGAGAGTCTATGGGGTAGAGCAAGGCGATGTCGGCGACGTGACTTCCCTGCCGCTGAAGCAGACTTGCAATTCTTGCCTCATAGGTGTTGTAGTCAGAGAGCATTTTTGAATAGTTCGGATTGCGGTAGGAGAGCTCGGGCGGGAAGACCACATTTTTGGTGTTGTCGTACCAAACGGCGTGCGGGACTATAAGATTTATCCCCTTGGCAAGCAGATCAATAGTTCCCTTGTAGAGTATGTCGGGTGAAATTCCCTCGCCCATGGCGCCGAACGCCTCGCACATGACAAGCGTTTTGTCCCAGTTCTGCGCCGAGGAGGAGATTATCTTGTACGCCTCCTGCGAGAAGCCGTAGTAGGTAATAAGATCTACTCCGGGGATGGTCTGATACTTGAAGGAAAGCATAAGATCGCCCTCAAGCGGCAGGGGATTTATCTGCTCCTCCATTAGCATATGTCCCATAAGCGAAATCCCATGAGAAGTACACCAACTGTCGATCTGACCGATGTAATTCTTGGCAAACATCTCGCTTCGCGTACCAAGCAGTCTGTCCCTTGCCGCTGTCGTGTCCTCTCCGATGTCGTACCAGAGGGCGGGATACAGCAAGGCGGGGTCCTCGCCGTCAAAGCGGCTCTTGTAAAATTCATTGAAGGAATCAGTCCACATCCGCGACCCCTCCACGCCGTAATTTTCGTTTGCCGGATAGAATGACGGCTCGTCGTAGAATGAGGTGGTGATGGTGCCGTTGTCAAAATATTTCTTGAATCTCTTATAGTATGCCTCGTGGGTAATCTCAATATAGCCTGCCACAGCGTCAGAGTCAAGGTAATCCATTCCTTCGCTGCCCTCAAGCACCGAAAGAAATCCCATTATCTTCCACGTTCCCTCCCAGTCGGCGGGAACCGTAAATTCTATGCGCGAGCCCTTGTAATTTTCGTCCGCTTGATTTACCGGAATTATCTTCTCGTCCCCGTTAAAGAAGGCAAGCTCGTATATTGAGGGCAACTCCCCGTTCGGTGTGGAAACCACAAGCCTCATTCGGTCGGTCGTGACCGGAGCGAAATCGACAATTTTATTTATACCGATAGTGCTGCCTGATGCGGCAACCTTCCAGCCTTGCCCGTCAAAATACTCAATAGTGAAGGAGGAAATCCGGTCAAGAGCCTCCGAGATCACCGCGCGGTTAATTTCAACCGTTCTTCCGAAGGACGCCATCAGCCACTCGTTCACCGAAGCGCCCCTTGCCGAATTCCAGCGGGTTTCGGGATTGCCGTCAAACGCCTTTTCGGCGTCATAATTACCGTCGTAAATGCTTGAGCAGGAGTATCCGGGCTTTGCAGAGTCGGACTGCTCGGGTTTGGGAGTGTCCAGCCGCTTGCCATTGCTATATATTTCAAGCTCTGTGATACTTGAACTGTCCCCGGAGATTTTGCGGCAGTAGAGCCGCACGAACTGCGCTTTGACCGGCTCGAATTTAAGCTCGACTCCCTTGTCGGTGACGGTTGTTCCGGAGGCGACGGTTTTCCACTCGCTCCCGTTCCAATACTGCACATCGAAGGCTCTGACCCTCTGGACTACGGGATTCTTGTCCTCGTAGACCTTCACCGAGTCGAAGGTGACCTCCTTGCCGTAGTTTATGCCTATCCATTCGCGATTACCCGAATAGGAGAGGGCGTTCCAGCGGGTGTTTGGATTGCCGTCAAACGCCTTGTCGGCTTCATAGCCGTCCTCCACCGTGTAAACGCTCGAAGCAATAGGTCCTATCGGCTGACTTTCGGGGTCAAAATCGGGCAGCTTTACAATAGATGCGTACTTTGAGATGTCAATTCGCTCCTTGGTGGCGGTGTTCATTGCCACTGCGGAGAGCAGGACACCTTGAGGAAGGCGCAGGAAAACCTTGTCCCCCGCCTTTGCCTCGACCTCGTACTTGTCCAGCCTGTGGGCGGTCAAAGACGGGTATTTCTCGGCAAACAGCCCTCCCGCGGTGTAGCTCGGGAATCCGTCCTCGTCGTAGAGTGAGAACTGCATTCCGTACTTGCTCCCCTCGTCAAGCGCCGCCTCGTAGAGATCGAAGTACTCCTCGGACAGATAGCCGTCCAGCCAGTAAGGCAGGATTCCGAAGCCGTTGTAGCCGCTCTCTTGATATGAGCGGCGCACAATTTCCCGAATGCCGTCGGTGGTCATCTCGGAGAGCGGGACGTTCCAGAAAAAGAGTGGCTTGGTTTTCAAATGCTCGTCGGGATTTTTAAATTCCGCGTACAGCTTATCGTTTTCCGAGAGTGCAGGATCATTCGTATTCATAGTCGTACCTCCTTGCGTACTTGTCGCAGGTGTTCTGCCGCACCCGATAAGGGTCAGCAGTAAGATTGAAGAAACGGCTGACTTCAAAAATTGCTTTTTCATGCCGATTTCCTCCCTTTTTCTTTTTTAACTGTATTCTATACCAAATCCGCACGGATTTCAAGGTCTTTTCTTGCTTAGTTTTATATCAAATTATTGTTCTTTTGAAAATCGGCAAAATATTGCTTTTTTGCGCCGACTTACTCTTAAAATGTTTGACATAATACTTTTTATATGATATACTGATTACAGTTAAGCAATATGCGAGGATTGAATGGGTATGAAAAGAAAGAAAATCATTATAGCCGCGCTTGTGCTCGTCGTTATTGCCGCTCTGCTTTCGGTGCTCATTTTGTGCAGTGCCGAGGAGGATGACATCGTTGTGCTCATTGAGGCTGGCGTGACCGAGTGGAAATACCGCACAATGACCGTGTGGGATTTCACGGACATGCCCTCAGACTGGATACAGGGCTCCGCCTTTGTCAAGGATTGGGACAGCAAGGTCTCACCGTTCGGAGACAGGATCGACCCTTACAACGGCTCGGGCTGGGCAGCTGAAAATCACGTGCTTTTGCTTGTTACAACCTTTGATATAAAAGATCTTAACAAAGCCCGGGAAAAAGAATTTATTGCAAATATTTTTTACGATAACACCATGACGGTTTATCTTAACGGTGCGGAAATTTTCTATGACGTCGGGTGGGTTGACGGATATATCGACCTTCCCCTTAATCTTAAAGATTATCTTAAAAGCGGAAGCAATACGCTTGCAATTTCTCTTGAAGACGATGCGGGCGGACGAGAGTTTGACATGTCGCTCATTATGCGCACGCCAAGTGCCGAGCAGCCGCCAAATGACCCGCCGCCTTCTGTCAGCGAAAATCAGCTTTCCGAAACCGGACTTTCGACAGTTTATATAAACACTTCGGACGGCGATTACGTCACCTCGCGCATAAGCTATAAAGACGCCGCAATGCGCATAGAGCTTTCAAATTCATATTCAAAGTATTCAAACGTTTTCACAAAGGAAGGCGCGGCAATCAAAATAAAGGGGCGCGGAAATTCCACCTGGAACAACGGTTACCCCGACGGTAAGTTAAACACCCTTCCGGGCGACACCCACACAAGAAAGGTGCCGTATACCATTAAGCTTTCCCAAAAAGCGGATCTTTTCGGCATGGGAAAGAGCAAAAAATGGGTACTTATTTCAAATTACATGGACCGCACTATGATGCGAAACAAGCTTATCTATGACCTTTCCGGTCAAATGGGCATGGTTTTCTGCAAGTCGGTATACGTCAATCTCGTGCTCAACGGAGAGTATATGGGCACATATGCTCTGACTCAAAAGGTCGACACCGATCTTTTTGACGGCGAGGTCACCGACTGGGAGGATATCGCAGAGGATTTTGCCGCGGGCGTTGCCGAAAAATACGGCTTTGACGAAAACCGACAGTCGGAGCTTGAAGACAGGCTGTGCGCCGATATGTCCTGGCTGACCTCGGGAAAATTCGAGGGGTACAACCTCTCGGATTATGTCGACACCTCCACCTACTCGATTTACACCGGATATCTTATAGAATATGACGGCTACAGCGATGAGGACAGCTTTTTCTATACAAATAATAACGTGCCTCTCAAGGTCTCGAACATGGAGGCAATAAAGACAAACCCTGCCCTTTTTGAATATATCGTTGGCTTTTTCAACGATTTTGAGGAAGCTTGCCTTGGCGATAACTTCACAAATTCAAAGGGAAAGCATTACACCGAATACGTTGATATAAATTCACTTGTCGACTGCTATATCTTAAACACGGTCATTCTTAACGTCGAATTCGGCTACAAGTCGATGTATATGTACATAAACAGCGACAATAAAATAGTCTTCGGACCCTGCTGGGACTACGACTGGTCGTCGGGCAATCCCTTTCTCGGCGCAAGCGGCGACTATTTTATGTGGTACAACGACTGGAGAGCACAAAACAACAAGTGGTATCGTGAGCTTTACGGCGATCCGTATTTTGTGTCACTTGTAAAGGAAAGATGGAGTCAGCTTTCGGGCGCGCTTGACGACATGGTAAACAGCATAGATTATTACTACGATATGCTCTATAAAGCCTCGGTGCTTGAGTACGACAAGTTTTCAAAGGACCCTTACGAAACCGATTTTGCAGGGCGCACCGGCGGAAGGTCCTTTAAAGACGAATGTAATCAGCTTAAAACCTTCCTTAAAAACCGCATATATTGGCTTGATCAGCAGTTTTCATTCCGCGATCCCGATATTGAAAATTTCGGAATGCACACAAACGGAACACTCTCTCTGTCGCTTAGCGGAAATGTTGCGGCAAAAAATAAGCTTGCGGATTATACGCTGGCGCTTCCCTTCTCGTCTTTTACAATCTCGGTGACCTCGGATTATGACTGCAAGGCGCAGATTTGGCTTAACGGAGCTTGCAGGGACAAAATAAATCTCTCGGCAAACACCGCAAAAACCCTTAACGCTTCTGGCAGTGAGCTTACAAACGGAGTGAACGTCATAACAGTCTACCTTTATCAGGGCGACTATATTTATGACATTAACTATATTTCGGTCTATAAGGACGGGGAAAAACGCCCCTCTCCGACCTTAGGCAGCTATATTAGCGGATATGAGGACGATAATTCAAACATCCCCGACCCGCCGCCTCAGCAAGGAGGCGACACGCCGGTAAAGCCTCCCGAGGTAACGACGAAGAAGCCTAACGAAACCACAGTAAAGCCACCTGAAATAACCACCAAAAAGCCTCAAGAGCAGACAACACCAAAGCCCACACAGACAACTCTGCCGCTAGCTCCGACAGTCACAACAGAGCCCGAGCCCACCTCTCCCCCGTCAACAAAGCCGGAGGGTCCAGTGACTCCAGTAACCGACGGCAAAAAAACAACAAGCATAACTACCCAAAAAACACAGGGCGGCTCGCAGAGTACCGCGCCCATTATCCCCGGCGACAGTTCAAGTGAAAGCTCAAACGATGACAGCTCAAAAGGTCAGAGCTTTATTATTCCCGCCTTTATTGCGGGCGGCGTTGTTGTCGCCTTGACTGTGCTTTGCATTGTATATTTTGCGGTTGTAAGAAAGAAAAAGCGATAAATAACGCCAAAAAAGCCATATCCCAAAAATCGGGTATGGCTTTTTTATATTTTTGTTTATTTTTCCTGTTTTTTTGCCGCAAGCGCATAAAAGGTCACCCATTTGCTCTCCTTGCCCGGCTTTTCGGTTTTTATGTACGGCTTTGTCAGCGAGCAGTCTATAACATATTTCCCCTCGCCGCCCTTTCTTTGCTCAAGCATGTCCAACGCTCTTTTGCAGCGCGGATCGTCCGCTTTGCCGAGAAGCGAGAGCGAGTGAAGAATCATGTGCAGACCGATGCGCGTTGTAACCGGCGGGTGGAAGGTTCTGCCCATTTCATCTTTTACCACGCGGCTTGTATCGTCATGCCGAAACAGCACCTCACGGGAGAGAAAATACTCGCAAAGAGCGTTCTCTTCATCGCATTTGTACCCGACCTTTTTAAGCTCCGCAAAAAGCAAAAGATAGCTTGTCGACATCTGAAAGCAGCTTTTATGAGGAACATTCGGCTTTTTGATTTTCGGATTATTCGATACGCAGGGGTACCCGCCGTCCTCTTGCTGTGCGGGAAGAACCTTTTCAAGCTCCGCTCTGACGGCAGGCATATCGTAATATCCGAGTTTTACTAAATTTCGAAGCAGGAACCCCTCGCCGCAGCCCTCCGAAAAGCCGTATTTTGAAATATAATTTTCAACATATTTGTCAATATCCAAATTTTTGCGCGTCAGACCGCATTCAGCAAGCGCGCTGAAGGCGTGGGCGTCGGCGTATTCCTTCCCGATTTCAAAAAAGGAAAGCGCGTGCTTCACCTCATCCGACATAAGAAGACACTCAAGAGCCGCCTCTGCCTCGCTTGAGCTTTTTCTGTCAAGCAGCTCGCAAAGCGTGCGATATCTCACAGCGGGGTTGTTTTCCTCCAAAAGCCAGTTTATAACCGTGTTTTCCATAAAATTCTCCTTCTTTTTTCAGTACCGCCGTCGTATTTGCCCGACGCTTTTTAATAATTTAATAACATTATATCATACTTTACAGCAAAAGGCAAGGTCAAAATATGGGCCTTGCTTTTTTAGCGGGATATGATATAATATTTTTAAAAGGTGCGTGGGATTTTTTCGACAAACCGAAATTTTTTTGTCAAAAGTGTGTCAGTTTTTATCTTTTTTTACGACATATTATAATAGACCGTATATAAATAAGAAAGGAAAAATAACACGTATGAAATCGAATGAACAACACCTACAAAAGCCGCTCACCGACGAGGCTATTATACTGCTTTACTGGAATCGGGATGAAAGCGCAATAAGCGCAACGAGCGACAAGTATGGCAGATATCTGTTCACCATAGCGTCCAACATTCTTCACGACGCCATGGACTCAGAAGAGTGTGTAAACGACACATACCTTAGCACGTGGAACAAAATTCCGCCGACAAAGCCTACAATCTTTCAAGCATTTCTCTCAAAGCTCACGCGAAACATTGCTATAGACAAATTCCGCGAAAACAACGCCGCAAAGCGCATTCCCATGGAAATGACAACCTCCCTTTCCGAGCTTGACGCGTGCATACCGTCTGAAACCACGGTAGAGGAAGAAATATTCGTAAAGGACGTATCGGGAATTCTCAATACCTTCCTTAATGAGCAAAACAGGCGCTCGCAAATAATCTTCATTTGCCGCTATTATTTTTTCGACAGCGTCGCATCAATTGCAAGTATGCTGAAAATCAGCGACAGAACGGTTTTCCGCGAGCTTGAAAAGCTCAGAGAAGGGCTGAAAGATCGTTTGAAAGCAGAGGGATACTGGAATGCATGACAAAAAGCTGAAAATACTAAAAAACATCTCGGACGATTTAATTGACGCCTGCGCGGCAATAAGGTACAATTACTACCTGAGAAAAGGCGGCGCAAAGACGAAGCGTTTCGGTAAAGCCGGCTGGATTTCAACGCTTGCCGCAACTCTTTGCCTTGTTATCGGCGCATCGGTAGTTTTCCTTATTTGGAATAACAACAAAAACATTCCCGTTTACACCGGAATGACCCTGTCCTCCGAAAACGAGCAGGGCGAAGTTGCGCTAAGCGGAAATAAGCTCGGTATATCCCTGCTTGCGGCAGGAGATGAAACAGACGATAAGGACGTCAAGGACAGCATCAAAGCAAAGTATGAAGAAAAATACGCAAACGAAGTGTCAAAGGGCAACGACACAGAGCTGTTCTACGCAAAGCCCAACGAGGATTTCTACATAACGGTACACGTTTCGAACCCGAACAACTATGAAATTCTCTCGTTCACCCTCAACGGAGTCAAATACTCATCCTACATGTTTGAGACAGGCTCGGATATGGAAAATCTGATTCTCAAATGCAACGTAGGGGATGCAGAGGGGCTTGTCGAATACACAATCGACGCCATAAAGTATGTTGACGGAGAGAAAATAAAGGACGTTCGTATGCAGGGTGAGCGCACTGTAGAAATAGGGGTTTACACCGAAAATCAGCCTACCGCGACTGTTGAAAACATATTGGTCGACTTCAATTCGGTGACCTGCACGGTGACGGCGCACGACCCGTTCGGACTGCGCGGACTGCTCGGCGGAAACTTCTATGCGGCAATCTATGACGGAGACGACCTTCTCTACAGACAGGAAATATTCAAAGAAATGCCCTCAACAATCAAATTCGACGGGCTTATATCAAATACCGAGTACCGAGTGTGCGTTATCGGCTTCTATGACGCCTTGGACGGCGAGGGGAAGGCGGTTCACATTCTTGCCGCAGAAAGCGCTGCAACTCCGCTTGTCTTTGCCTTTAGCGACATGAAAATCGGCGACACCTCCGTCTCCTTTACGCCAAGCTGGGCAAAGGACTACGTCGGCAAAAAGGTTATCACCTCTATGGAGCTCTACGATGGGGATAAGCTGATTTCCAAGCTGTCGTCAAGCGCTACAAAGGTTACCGGACTGCTGTCGGGACATACCTATAAGCTTATTGCAAGGTTCGAAAGCGAAGGTCACGAGGATAAGACGGAGCAGATGTTTACCACGGCAACGAATACGGTACCCAAATTAACCATTTCACCGACCGATTGGTCTTTTGAGCACATAGAGTTTTCCATAAATATTGCGGATAAAAATTCTGTCGGCAAGCTGACTTCTCTCGAGCTGCTTGACAATAGCGGAAAGCTTGTCAAAAAGCTGAATACAGGTACGCGCCGCGTCGACGGGCTGGATAAACTTAAGCTTTATACCGTCAAAGCCACATACACCTATGATCTGCGCGACGGCACCGGTTCTCATACAGTCGTTTCAGAAGGTAAGATTGCCACACAAACAAGTGGACTGAAAATCAGCAACGGAGAAATTGTCGGCATCGGAGACTGCAAGGAATCCAAACTGTATATTGCAATGAACATAGCTGCAAACGCCTTTTATGGCGGCAATATAATTGATTACGTCTATCTTGCGGAAAATGTGACTTCAATTAACGGTGCCTTCGAATATTATGAATTAGACTACATACTTATATGCTGCGAGTTTTCCGAGAGAGATATTGGTGTTGACCCTGATAGATTAATTTTCGATGTAAAAGAGTGTAGAACCGACAGTCAGGGTGTCACCTATGCAGTACAGCACAACGGGAACATTGTTGCCGCCGACTATGACGGAAGTACACCCGATATAGTTCTGCCAAACGGAGTTACCGAAATCGGACCAAAAGCCTTTAGCGAAAATGCAGCTTTGAAAAGTATAACGATTCCCGAGGGCGTAACCTCCATCGGTTATTTTGCCTTCGGCAATGCTAAAGCTCTTGAAACCGTGATTATGCCGAACACAGTTAAAAAAATAGGTGATAGTGCGTTTTGGTACTGCACAGCTCTTAAAACAATCAACCTAAACGACGGCATAACAGAAATCGGAGAATCTGCGTTCGACAGTTGTTACAGCCTGACCGAAATCCATATTCCAAAGGGTATTACAAAAATCGAGACTGCCACCTTTGAAAGCTGCCATACCCTTACCGAACTCGTCATTCCCGATAGCGTCGAAGAAATCGACGAAAAAGCTTTTATGTCATGCTACTCCCTGAAAAAAGTCTACATACCTGCAAGTGTAGTCAAAATGGGCGGGTATGCTTTTGATGTTGTACTTTACGGTAATGAAAACACCGTTATCTATTGTGAGGCAAATGCGCGACCTTCCGGATGGGCAAAGGATTGGTGCAACAGTTCGATCAAAGTTGTCTGGGGAGCGACGATGGAGCAATATTTGGCATATGACCCCGCAAACCCGACCGAATAATTTAATATGAATTATTAAAGGTCTAAAAAACGGAATCGCCTTGATCGGTGATTCCGTTTTGATTTATTAATTTAATATAAGATTTTTCAGAGCTCAACCTTCATTTTGCCGGTTGCTTCAAGCAGCTTTATGAAAAGTCCGCCCTGAACGCTTCTGTGTCTGAATCCCGCCTGATGTGCGGTCACAGTCCAGTACCAGTCGGTCATCGGGCAACGAGTCTCGCTGAAATTGTACGCGGTCCACAGAGGGTCTGCAATTGCCATAAAGCCCGCCTTGTCCTTTGCAAGGGTTGCAGTCCATATAAGCCAGTCTGACTTTGTGTAGGGTCTGCGGTTGTCAAGGGGAAGCCCGTACGGCTGCATACGCGACTTATATGATTCAAGCTCGCTGTCAATTACCTCGCGCGGCATAACGCCCGTTCCGAACAGCTTATCCCACACGATATTGTATTTCATGGAGAAGGTGCCGGGTCTGTCAAACGCAAGACGGTAGCTTCCGTCGCCGTTTGAAGCTCTCTTTGCCCAGTCGAGAGAAAGCTCCTTTGCCTTTGCGATAAGCTCGTCGCATTTTGCCTTGTTGCCCATCATCTTGTAAATGATTGCAAGACCGATAATTCCCGATATGGCTTTAAGCGAAAGATTGCAGTTGTGAGCCAAATGTCCCGCAAAGTCGTCTGTGCAGAGCTGATTTTCGGGGTCTGCGCCGTATTTTAAGAGATAGTTTGCCCAGAGCTCAAGAAGGTCTAAATTCTCCTTTGCAAAGGAAACGTCGCCCGAGGCAACGGCATGGGCAGCCGCCATAACTATCATATTTCCGCATTCCTCAACGGGCATCTGACCGTCACGGTTATTACCGGCGTAAACCTGTCCGTTTACGTGAGGATACTGACCCGCGTCATGAGGAGCAAAGTCGTATTTTAAAACCTTTGTCCATTCGTCGCTTCTTGAATACTTGTAAATCGGGCGCATCATACCCGCGACAAGCTCGGGGTTGTAAAGCAAGAACATGGGAATAGAGGGATAGCTAACGTCGACCGTTGCGGCGCATCCGTTTGAATGACATTCCTTGGATATATAAAGAATGGTTCCGTCCTTGTCAAGCACAAGCTTGTGAGCGGCGCATACCTGACGGTAAGCAAGCTGTAAAAGCTCCGCGTACTTTTCCCCGCCCGCTTTTTGAGCGTCTGCGTACATCTTCTTGCCGAACGCAACAGCCTTAGTATAAACATCTTTATAATCGGCAAAAGCGTTGACTATCTCGTCTTCGATTTTCTGCGAGTCCTTGTTCCACCATGTTTTGAGGTGCTCGCCGAAATATACCATGCTCTCAATATCGTCATAAGCAAATGCAAAGAGCGTTCCTGTCTTTGAAACCGTATTCTCGGCGACAATACAGGTCATGTATATCGAGTCGCTATGTCTTTCTCTTTCTCTGAACGGGAAAGGAATTTCCTCGACGGAAAGCTTTCCGCCCTTGGTTGCAAGATAGACATATCCCCAGTCGATCCTGATGTCATCGCCTCGGCGTGCAAGCACTCTCTGCTCTACTCCGCCCATTTTTCCCATTTTGACGCCGTCTTTTTCTATTATCTCCGTGGTGACCGGCATCTGTCCTCTCCAGTCAAGGCAAAGCTCTTCGGATACGGCAATTTTTGCGCTGACCTTATGAGAGGCGCCGTCAAGGGACTTATATGAAAGCTTAAGATAGCTTATCGGACGGGTGAAATAGTAATAATCGTCAGGAAGAAGAGGGGTGCAGAAGTTTGCGGTAAGCTCAACTCCACCCGCGCTGAATTTGTACTCCGTATAAAGCGCGGTAATACTTAGTGAGATCTGCTCCATCTTCTCGATATTTCTGAAGGGCTTACCTAAAAAGGAATATTCTTTTCCATCAATAGTTGCAACACCCGTTATGGTGTTGGGCTTACCTGTCCAGTGTTCTGTCGTGGTGTCGGTAAGTCTGTCGGCAGGCGACCATACCGAAAAATAAGGGTCTACCGTAATAAGCGGTACTGAGGGTGCTCTCAATTTCATAATTGTTTCCTTTCTGCATAAAAGTATGTATCGCAGTTTTTATTTAATTATACCAAAGTAAATCTTTAATGTCAATATTGACATTGCCGTTTTGATGAATTTTAATAAACATTTTACTATTCAATAAGATTTTCGGGGGATATATCTCCGGATTTCACAAGCGCGAGCTTTGCAAGCATGGGGCCCACCAGCTCATAGACAAAAACTCCGAACAAAACCACGTTTCTGATAAGCGTACCGTCGCTTCCCAAAGTCTCCGCGGCAGTAAGCGACATGCCGAGCGCAACGCCCGCTTGCGGCAAAAGCGTAATACCGAGGTATTTGACGGCTTCCGGCGCGGAATGGGTAATTTTTGCCCCGAAGGTTGCGCCGAGATACTTTCCCGCGCTTCTTGTAATAAGATACAAAATTCCCATTCCCACAGCGGCGGCAGAGGCGAACACCGAAAAATCAAGGTCTGCTCCGCTGAGCACGAAAAACAGCAGTATAACGGGATTTGCCCACCTTGTGGAGCGGTCCATGACGCCCTCGTATTTTTCGCTGATATTGCAGAACATCGTCCCGAGCATCATGCATACAAGCAATGTGGAAAATTCAAAGGGAATGGGACCTATTTTGAACTTAGTCAAGGATATTGCCACAGAAAAAATCACAAAGCAAATTGAAAGGTCCATTGTGTTGTTTCTTGAGTGGAAAAGCCTTTCGAGAAATGCAAGAATTGCGCCGAGCGCCGCGCCGAGCAGCAGTGAAAAGGCAATTTCGCAAATCGGCTCTACCAAAACGGATATCATATCCGCTTCCCCGCTGTAAAGGGCTTTGGCAATTCCGCTACTTATCGCAAAAGCTATAAGTCCTATGGCGTCGTCAAGCGCGACGATAGGCAAAAGCAGCTCGGTCACCTTGCCCTTTGCCTTATATTGGTTTACCACCATGAGGGTGGCGGCAGGCGCAGTTGCGGCGGCAATTGAGCCCATTGTTACCGCAAGAGGCAGGGATATTCTGTCCGGCATGATAAAGTGAAGCACAATAAGCGCCGCGTCAACAAGGAGTACCGCTCCGAGCGCTTCGGTAAGCGATATTACCACAACCTGTTTTCCGACCTTTTTGAGCTCCGCAACTCTGAATTCGTTTCCTATCTCAAAAGCAATAAAGCCGAGGGCAAGCTTTGAGAGAATGTCAAAGGTCTGCACGGAAAAGCCGCTGTATTCGGAGGAGACAAAGCCGAGACCGTTAATCCCGAGCGCCCCGAGGCAGTACGGTCCGACAAGTATTCCCGCGATAAGATAGCCCGTAACCGCAGGCAAATGAAGATGTTTTACAACTCTTGACATAATAAGCCCGGCAAACAGCGCGATTGAAAGGCTTAAAAGAAGTTCCATATTTGTGCACCTTACTTTCGGTTAAATACAATATATTGATTGTGCTTTTTAAATTCGCACCCCATAATAATACCACCGAATGAGCCTAATGTCAATAATTTTATTTAAAAAAAGCAAAAAATCCGCAGGCACCTTCGGCGCGGGTTGAGGCGCAAAAGCGCTTTAAAAATAGAAGCCGTCTCCGCGTTATTTTGCACCTCCGAAAGCGTAAAAAAAGAAGAGACTCTCATCTCTTCTTCCTATATTTTTCTGACTAATGCTCCGCCGCATTTCCCGCAGCGATACCTGTCGGGGTGCATAACAGCAGCAGTGGCTTTTTGCCTTGGTATCAGGGCGCCGCAGCTTTTGCAGACCAAAAGATATTTAAATTGTACCGGAGCCGTTTCGGCTTTAATTCCTTTTTCCTCATTGCTTGTCACGCGTTTTATATCGTAGCCGAGCCTGAGATTTACCGTATTTGCAAGGAGCGCCCACTTGCCCTTGTGTCCCATACAGCCCTCCACCGTATGGAGCAGCTCATGACAAATAGTGCTCTTGACGGCTTTGTCATTAGCTCCCTCGCAAAGCAGTCTTTGCGATATGCTGATATCAAAAACTCCGTCAGATACCTTCTTACAGCTTCCCCACTGCTTCTTTGCTCGGGTGTTTACAATAAGCTTTCGAATTTTCCCGCATTTTATGCCAAGGCTCTCAAGCTCCGCTTGACACTCTTTTGTAAGCTTTACAAGATCCTTCATCGGTTTGCCGCCCGCAGCCCTTCGTCACCCTTTGAAGGCTTTGAATCGCAGACCTTTTTCGCTCTTTCAACAGCGTCGTCGGAAATTATTATTTTTCCGCCGCAGTACCTTGCAATATCGTAATTTTCAAAAAGCTCGAGCGCGTCCCGACGTACCCCGAGCTCTTTTGCCCACTCTCTCGGAGTTTTTCCACGTCTTTTGCGATAGCCCCGTCTTATGCGCTTCATCATATAGCGAATAAAGAGGAATCGCAGCTTTTGATTGTTGTCGGTAAGGTTCTTCCACCTGTTGACATTTCCTACAAAAAGCCTTTTGTTTTCCTTTTTATCCTCATCGAAAATAAAGGTGTATTCGTCCTTTCCGATGGCAAGTCGGCGCCTTCCCCCGATACCTATTTTATTGAGAAAGCCGCCTATCTTTCGGGAGATAAATTTGAGCGCCTTTATAATTCCGGCTTTCGCTCTTATATACCCTTTTTTAACCGCGGGAAGCAGAAAATATTTGTATATCAGCCACAGGGCATAGAACATAATGGCAGCTGAGAGCGCCGCAATAAGCTGGCAAAGGTGCCTTGCGTTGTCGTTCTTGTTGTTCATGCCGAAGCCGCCGAGGCGTGAGTAAACAAGAGCCAAAATTATTTCGGCGGCGACAAGAAGCGCAATTTTTATATAAAACTTTTTATTGTTTTTCATACACTTTCCTCTTTTGAGCCGCCGCTTTTTATATCAAATATCCGGTCAAGTCTGATAATACTCACCATATTCGTGTTTTTTTCAAGCAGACTGATTTTTTCCGAGATCTCGTCGTTTATAAAGGTCGTCATAAAATAAAACTCGGTACAGCTCACAAAGTCCTTAATATCCTTATCAAAAAGCGATATTACCGATGCACCCGCCTCGGTTCGCATAAGCGAAAGGCTTTGAAGCAGGCTGATATAGTGGTCGTTTCCCGAGAGCATCGGGGCTCTTACGCTTATACTCCCGTCATTGTTTCTCGAATTTGCCGCAAACCCCACCTTGTATCCCTCTCTCACCGCTTCAAAAACAACGCTTGAAGCAAAGCTTATAGAGGTCTCCATAAGAGAAGAATACACGTTTGCGGGGATAGGGTCCTCGCTGTCGGTTTGAAAGTTAAGGTAGATCATTATACTGCGGTTTGAACAAAACTCGCGGCTGTTTACTTTTATTGAGCTGTAGCCTGTAATCGGCGCCTTGGCGGTAACCTTGAAATTCACCGAGCTGAAGCTGTCTCCGAAGCGGTAATCCCTGACTCCCGCAAAGGAAAAGGGATCGCTTATAAGCCTTCTTGAGGTCGGATAATTGCCTTGAAGATATGAAAGGGGGCTTGGAATTATCCCCGAGTCGATGGTTTTGGGATAAATATAAATTGACGCCACGGAGTCAAAATATCTGTTTTTCTTGCCCTTCCAAAGTCTGGCGGTCTCAAGCCGATAAAAGCCGCGCTTTTTGCAGTTTATATTGTGTCGCCTTCTTACCTTCATATAAGGCATAACAGTGAAACGGCTTATCATATACTGCATATTTTTATCGATATCGGGAATATAGTCGGCAAATTCAAGGTCCTTGTATACAAACGCCTCCACCTCTGCAAAAAATATCGGAAAAGGAGTGGGGTTTATAATAGTCTCCTCAAGAATGGTGCTATCTCCTTCAAATACGCCCGTATCGGTAAATTCCCTTGAATATTCAAGCCTTGAAAACACATATTTTGTAATCCGTCTCCACACAAGCACAAGGACTGCCAAAGCCAGAATAATAATGGCTATAGGAAAATAGGAAGGCAGACCTACAAGTCTTTGACATGTCATGACAGCTGAGGCTCCGTGGGAACGGTAAGGGATGAGATTATCTCGTCTATTATTTCGCTTGCGGCGTTCTTTTTTATTCTCATGGTGCTTGTAAGCACAAGACGGTGGGCAAGCGTGGGGCGCGCTGCCTTTTTCACGTCGTCGGGGGAGATATATTTTCTGCCCGCTATGGCGGCGTAGCCCTTTGCAACTCTTAGTAAAGAAAGTGCGGCTCGCGGGGAGGCGCCGAGCTCCACACCCTTAGCGCCCCTTGTCGCTTCCACTATACTTGTTATATACGAGGCGATGTCCCTGTCAACGTAAACCGTGTCAAGCTCTTGCTGCGCCGCTGTGATATCGTCGGCGGTAACAACCGCATTAAGGCTGTCAAGGGGATTTTCAGAGGCAAAACGCTCGATTATTGAAACAGACTCGTCGTGTGTGGGATATTCCATCGAGCTTTTAACCAAAAATCTGTCAAGCTGAGCCTCGGGAAGCGGGAAAACTCCCATATTTTCAATCGGGTTCTGCGTTGCGACAACCATGAAAAGCGGGTACATTTTGTATGTTTTCCCGTCTATTGTGGTCTGTCTTTCCTCCATACATTCAAGCAGTCCGGACTGTGTTTTCGGGGTCGCCCTGTTTATTTCGTCGGCAAGAACAATATTTGCAAATATAGGGCCCTTTACAAATTCAAACTCACTTGTTTTCATGTTGAAAAAGTTTATTCCGGTTATATCGGAAGGAAGCAGGTCGGGGGTGAACTGTATTCGGCTGCATTCCCCGTCAATTGATTTTGCAAGCGATTTTACAAGCACTGTTTTGCCGGTTCCCGGGACGTCCTCAAGGAGCATGTGTCCCTTGGCAAAAAGAGTGACAAGCATAAGGTCGATAATATTCTCCTTGCCCACAATCACACGACCAATGTTTTCCTTTATTTTGTTGTATACCTCTTGAAGAGTGCCGCCCATATCCGTTCCTTTCTGTACTTTTTAATTATTATCCGGGTTTTGATTACTGTCGTCATTTATTTTATCCCGCTCCGCTCTATACTCTGCAAACATATCGTTTATATCCTCCTCGGTTTCCTTTTCGGGAAGGACGCTAAGTGCGTAAAGCGATCTTTTTGCCCTCATAAGCTGAATAAGCACAAAAACGTGAAGCCCGATATCGACAAGATACAAAGTCATTGTAAAAAGCGCGGGAACAAAATTAATAATCGCCAAAATAAAGGTTGCCGCAGTGTCAAGAGCGTATAAAGCAAAGAGAACTTTAGCCCATAAAAGGCGGCTTTTCATTGAATACCAGCACTTAAAAAGCAGAGCGTACAAAACCAAAGCCCCTAAAAGCGCAAAAATAACATTTACCGAATATAGCTGCTTTACCCTTATTATGTTTATCCCGTATTCAAATAACGCCTGCACCGAGGTTATACCGTAAGGCAGTGAAAACCACGCAATTTTTGTAACTATCCCGACGATATTTGTAAGCGTCAGTATAAGAGTTATGAGAATATACAAGCCGGCTTTTTTTATAATCGCCTCGTGGTGCTTTCTGCGTTTTTCAAGAGCGTCATTGACCATACGGACCCTGCTCTGTTTGATTTATTTCGCCGCTTGCCCCGCCTATGGCGAGTGCCGCCGCTTCTTTGTGCTTTTTCTTTTGATTATAGTGCTTAATTGAGGCAAAAAGCGCGACAGCGGCGCCGCTTGCGACAAAAATGCAGAACCATGATATTATCGAATAAATAATTTCAAAGGTCATAAGCTCATTTTCGGACATTTTTTCGACGTCGACAATTAAGTTAATAATACTCACCGAGTTGAAGCCGAAATGTATAAGAATCGAAAGAAAAATCGAGTCGGAATAGCAGAAAACAGAGGCAAGAAGCGCTCCGAGCGCTCCGGCGTATATCATCTGTATCCATTGTCCGTGAACCAAGCCGAACAGAGTGGAGGTAATAAGTACCGACAGCCACACCGGCATCGACCTTTTTAAGGCGGAGGTGGCAAAATTTCTGAATATCAGCTCCTCAATAATGGGCGCGCAAATTACCGCGGCAATAATGTATATTGCTATCGGAAGATTGCCGGTATCCATAGATTCGCTGTATTCTTCAAGGTATTTTTGCGGCACAAACGACATAAAGACGTTAAGCGCAAAGTTGAGCGAAATTCCCGTTATAAACGCAAGAAGTGCCGACAGGGGGCTGATTTTATTTAGATGGAAGGTCTTTCTTAAGGGCTTTTTCTTAAAAATAACCTGCATGGCTATGAGAATCAGCACCGTAAACAATGCGGAAATAATCATCACAGAATACGACTGACCGCGCGCCGTTTCGGTAAACACCTCATTATCCCAGCCTTCGCGCACCGAAATCGCATAAAGCCGCATCTCGTTGATGAACTCAAATAAAGTCATGGTTACCATATAGAGCGCAATGTATCCTATTGCTTTCAGCAATGAAAGGAGCCAAAATTCCTTCTTTTTGCGCTCAACGATATAATCAACGCTGTTCATTGTGTTTCTCCCAAAATATATTACTTTTCATGACGTCCTGCTTCTTTTTCTGTTGCAAGCCATTTTATAAGCTCTTTGAATATTAATAACCAAAAAGGAAATAATGGCGGATAAAACCGAATAAAAGCAGAGCAAAAATTTGTTGTAGTCATATCGCATTAAGGGGCTTTCTTCGACGTTTAAGTCCCTTATGCATACCGCGGCAAGATAAACTCCCACAAGCGAGATTACAATACTCAGTGCCACAAGCACAAAAACCTTTTTGTTTTTTGCAAAATCCGCAAAAAACACCACCGTCTGATATAAAAATATAATCGCGCAGATAACAAACATTGACTCTGTAAGGTGATGTGAGACAAAATTCATGGCTCCGTTAAAACGGTCTGTTACAAACAGGGTTATAAATATAAGAGACGTTATTATAACGGCGTGGGGAGTTAGCTCCGCAGGACGTTTCAAAAGATTTATTAATTTTTTTAGCAAGCTTTGCACCATACCTTTCTGTAAAATGTCCGAAAAACAGCCGTGCTTTCAGACGTTTTTCTCGGACGCTTTAATTTTTTTCTTTTTGCCGAAAATCAATAGCTTTTGCACAAAATAGTTGACCACAAAAAGGATAACCTCCGAAATCGGCATCGCTATATACTCGCTTATGTGAAGCAAATTTACAAAGACGTAGGTCATTCCGAACTTTACAAAATACACAATCACCGCAAGCGAATAGTACCCCGCAAACGCAGCAAAATACCCGTCCTTTTTCCTAAACACAACGGAGCGGTTGACCGAAAAATTCACAAATGAGCTGATAACCCACGCAACAAGTGTGGAAATAAAAAGATATTTTTCGACAACCGGCTTAAGAAGCCATACAAGAAGCGCGTAAATTCCGTAATTTAAGGCAAACGCCAAAAGCGCCGACGCCATATATTTCAGCGGAGTTGAGGCTAAAAAGATGGTTTTATATATTCTTACCGAATCGTGAAAGGGACGAAAATGCGACGAGGAGTTGTCGTTTTCATATATCGTTTCGATTTTTACCTCGGTGATTTTTATCTGATTTTCGCCCACCGCCATCAGCACGTTCATTTCATATTCGTATCGGTCGCCCTCCACACTCTCAAGCCACGGCAGCATAGATACATGAAAGCCGCGAAGTCCCGTCTGAGTGTCGGTGATTTTCTGCCTTGTAAGAACATTATATACAAATCTTGTAACGGTATTGCCGAATTTGCTTCTTAAGGGTACCTTATTTTCAAAATGTCTTGCCCCGATAACCATTATGTTTTCCGGGGAGCTTGCAAGAGCGTCAGCCACTTTTATAATATCCGGGATTTTATGCTGACCGTCGGCGTCAGCGGTGATTACAAAGCGCGCCGAGGGAATATTTTCTCTTATATATTTAAATCCGGCTTTGAGCGCGGCTCCCTTGCCGAGGTTTGGCGTATACCTTATAACGGTGCAAAGCTCTGCCACTTTGTTAAAAATCTCGTCAAATGCGGCTCCTCCGCCGTCGTCAACGACAACCGTTTCAAAAGAAGACTCTTTAAGTTCTTTTACAAAATCAACAAGAATATCCGCGGGTTGATACGCCGGTATCAATATAACTCTGTCCATATAACACAGTGTCCTTCCTTTTGACACATTTATCAAGATATTATAATACATTATTATTAATTATCTGTGAATTTCCATAAATATTTTGAAATTTTACTTTTACCTTTGACAAATGACCTTTTTTGCGTTATAATGTAGAAGAAACTGGGCGGTGCCGCCGCGCGGTATCATGCCGTAAGGTATTACCGTGAGGAAAGTCTGGGCTTCACAGGGCAGGATAACGGATAACGTCCGCCGAGGGCGACCTCCGGGAAAGTGCAACAGAAAACAACCGCCGCAATGCGGTAAGGATGAAAAGGCGAGGTAAGAGCTCACCGGCATTATGGCAACATGATGCAAGTGTAAACCCTATCCGAAGCAACACCCCATATGGGCAGTTTGCCCGACATATGCTCGGGGGTGGCAAAGAGCTTTATGGCAACATAAAGTCAAGATAGATGGCGGCAGTCGCATATAAATGCGAAACAGAACCCGGCTTACATGCCCAGTTTTATATCTTTTGCAAAATAAGGATAAATTTAATGTCGATAATTCTCAAAAACACGGTTATTGAGTATCCGGTATTTCTTGCGCCTATGGCGGGTATCACCGACTACGCTTTTCGCAAAATCTGCCGACATTTCGGCGCCTCTTTCACATTCACCGAAATGATAAGCGCAAACGCAATACATTATAACGACAAAAAGACCGCTTTATTGGCAAAGCTTTATGAGGATGAGCATCCGATAGGAGTTCAAATTTTCGGCTCAGACCCCGATATTATGGCTGAGGCGGCGTATAAGATAGCAAACTCTTGCTATCACGGGTGCGAAAGCCGCATACTACCCGCCGCAATTGATATAAATATGGGGTGCCCGGTAAAAAAAGTGGTGTCAAACAACGAGGGCAGCGCCCTTATGAAATTCCCAGAAAGAATTTTTAAAATTGTTGACGCCGTCGCAAGGTCTGTGGATATTCCGATAACCGTTAAAATGCGCGCCGGCTGGGACAAAGACAGCCTTAACGCCCCCGAGTGTGCGTCAGCCGCCGAAAGCGCCGGAGCCTCGCTTGTTTGCGTTCACGGCAGAACAAGAGAGCAGATGTACTCTCCGCCGGTAAATTTTGAAATAATCAAAAGGGTGAAAGAGACGGTGAAAATACCCGTTATAGGAAACGGCGGAATATACACCGTCGAGGATGCTCTGCGCATGATGCAAGAGACGGGCTGCGACGGCGTGGCAATTGCAAGAGGCGCAAGGGGCGACCCGCAGATATTTTCTAAGATTATTGCCAAAATAAAGGGTGAAGAATATCGTACTCCCACAAATGAGGAAATATTAAATACGGCAATCGCGCATCTTGAGCTTCTTGCAAAAAACAAGGGAGAAGAGGTCGCCTGCCGAGAGGCGCGCGGACAGCTTATATGGTACGTCAAGGGACTTCGCGGCGCGGCGTATTTCAGAGAAAAGATAAACAGCGCCAAAACCAAAGCTGAAATTATCGCCCTTATCGAAAAAATCAAAGAAGAAAACAGTTAATGAAAGGTAAAACAGTTATGAAGCGTTCAAGCGGAATACTTATGCATATATCCTCCCTTCCCGGCTTATACATGTGCGGCTCTTTCGGAAAAGCCGCATATGACTTTGCAGACCTTTTAAGCGAGTGCGGATTTTCGGTCTGGCAGGTGCTTCCCTTCTCGGTTCCGGACGAGTACGGCTCGCCATATAAAGCGATATCCGCTTTTGCCGGAAATCCCTATTTTATCGACCTTGATACACTTTATTCAAAAGGACTGCTTACAAAAGACGAGCTTCTTGCCTCCCGCCAAACACAGCCATATCTGTGCGAATTTAAAAGCCTTGCAAGCGAGCGTGAAAAATTGCTCCTTAAAGCCTCCTTGCGCGTAGATTCGGAGCACAAAAACGAAATAAACTCTTTCATATCCTCTCATCCTCATCTTGGCAATTACTGCAAATACGTAACTCAAAAGAGCGCAGCTTCTTTAACGTCAAATAAAGAAAAGGAAGCGCTTGAATTTATGCATCGCTTCATTCAGCACGAATTTTTTGTTGAGTGGAGCAAGGTCAAAGAACACGCAAATAAAAAAGGGGTTCGAATTATCGGAGATCTTCCCATTTACGTCGACACCGACAGCAGTGATTTGTATTTCGGTAAAGAGAATTTTCTGCTTGACAAAGACGGCAAGCCCGAAAAGGTCGCCGGCGTTCCTCCCGATTATTTTTCACCCGACGGACAGCTTTGGGGCAATCCGCTCTACAACTGGGAGTTTATGAAAAAGGACGGCTACTCCTGGTGGCTCGACCGTATAAAGTGGCAGCTCACCTTGTTTGACGGCATACGTATAGACCATTTCCGCGCGTTTTCCGAATATTTTGCCGTAGATGCAAAGGAGACAACCGCAAAGAGCGGAAAATGGTACCCGGGTCCCGGGCTTGAATTTGTAAAGCTTATCAAAAAGGCGGCGGGAAAAAAGCTGATAATCGCCGAAGATCTCGGCGATATTGACGAAAAGGTTGTCTCGCTGCTTGAAAAAAGCGGACTTCCGGGTATGCGCGTCTTTCAGTTTGCCTTTCTCGGCGGGGAAAGCACACATATGCCGCATAATTACACCGACAATTGCGTTGCGTACTCAGGAACTCACGACAACAATACCCTGCTCGGATATCTGTGGGAGCTTGACGATAATACCAGACGCTGTATGCTTGAATACTGCAATCACACGGGAGACTGGAAGGGCGGCACTATTTCAATAATCAAAACCATAATGGCGTCCCACGCCGATACGGTTATTTTCCCCATTCAGGACATCCTCGGCTACGGCTCGGATACAAGAATGAATCGCCCGGGAGTGGCAGAGGGCAATTGGCAGTACCGCGTTACCTCAGACCAGCTAAAGCTTATCGACTCGCAAATGTGGAAGAGGCTGAACTCTCTGTACGGAAGATGCAATTAAAACAAATATAAAAAACAAGAATATCGCCGCATTTTTAAGGCAAATATTCTTGTTTTTTTTTTATCCTTTCGGCGCTTCTGTTATTAAACCTCGGTGTGCGTGCCGTAGTAGGCATTTATATACATCTGTTTTATTTCGCTCATCAGGGGATATCTCGGGTTTGCTCCGGTGCACTGATCGTCAAACGCCTGCTCGACCATTTCGTCAAGTCGGTCAAGGAAATCCTTTTCATCAATACCGTAATCCTTAATGCAGGACTTTATGCCAACCTTAACCTTAAGCTCGTCAATAAGAGCAATCAGCTTTTCGACTCTTTCATCGTCATTTTCGCCACAAAGCCCGAGACTCTTCGCAATCTCGGCGTATCTGCTCTTTGCGTGCGGGTAAGCGTACTGCGGGAAGGTGCCCATTTTTGTGGGAATATCGGCAGAGTTGAACCTTATGACCTCATCTATAAGCAGTGCGTTTGCAATTCCGTGAGGCAGATGATGGAAGGCTCCCAGCTTGTGAGCCATGGAGTGGCATACCCCGAGAAAGGCGTTTGCAAAAGCCATTCCCGCCATGGTAGCGGCGTTCGCCATTTTTTCTCTTGCAACAATATCGTTTGCTCCGTCCTCATAGGCGCGAGGGAGATATTCAAATATCATTTTGACTGATCCGAGCGCAAGCGAGTCGGTATAATCGGTCGCCATTATCGAAACGTACGCCTCAAGATCATGTATTAGAGCGTCGATACCCGAAGCGCTTGTAAGTCCCTTGGGCGCGCTCATCATAAGATCGACGTCAACAATCGCCATATCGGGAAGAAGCTCATAATCCGCAAGAGGATACTTTATTCCTGAGCTTTGGTCGGTAATGACCGCAAAGGGAGTTACCTCGGAGCCGGTTCCGGCTGAAGTGGGAATAGCTATAAAATAGGCTTTTTCACCCATTTTGGGGAAGGTATATATTCTCTTTCTTATGTCCATAAAGCGCATAGCCATATCGATAAAATCGACCTCGGGATGCTCGTAAAGCACCCACATTATCTTTGCCGCATCCATTGCCGAGCCTCCGCCGAGAGCTATAATCACATCGGGAGCAAAGCTTGTCATCATGGCGGCGCCCGCTTTTGCAGAGGCAAGGCTCGGGTCGGGTTCAACATCCGAGAATGCGGTGTGAACTATGCCCATTTCGTCAAGCTTTTTTTCTATAGCTTTTGTGTACCCGTTCTTGTAAAGAAAGCTGTCGGTCACAATAAACGCCCTTTTCTTGCCCATAACGTTGCCGACTTCATCAAGAGCAACAGGCAGACAGCCTTTTTTGATGTATATCTTTTCGGGAGTTCTGAGCCAAAGCATGTTTTCTCTCCTTTCGGCGACGGTTTTAATATTGAGAAGATGTTTTACACCAACGTTTTCGGAAACCGAGTTGCCTCCCCAGCTTCCGCATCCGAGAGTAAGCGAGGGAGAAAGGTCAAAGTTGTAAAGATCCCCTATTCCGCCGTGCGAGGACGGAGTGTTTACAAGTATTCTGCAGGTTTTCATGCGAGCTGCAAATCTCTCTATTTTTTCTCTTTGTGTAACCGCGTTAAGATATATCGAGGAGGTGTGACCGTAGCCGCCGTCGGCAATAAGCCGTTCGGCTTTGTCAAAGGCTTCGTCAATACTGTTTGCCTTGTACATGGCAAGCACCGGAGAGAGCTTTTCGTGCGCAAACTCTTCGGAAATATCTACGCTTTCAACCTCGCCTATTAAAACCTTGGTGCGCTCGGGAACATTAACTCCCGCCATTTTCGCAATGGTATAAGCTTTTTGACCGACTATTTTGGCATTTAACGCGCCGTTTATTATCATGGTTTTGCGAACCTTTTCGGTCTCTTCGGGAGAAAGGAAATAGCATCCCCTTGCCGCAAACTCGGCTTTTACCGCCTCATATACCGAGCCGAGAACTATGACAGACTGCTCGGAGGCGCATATCATGCCGTTGTCAAAGGTCTTTGAATGGATTATGGAGTTTACCGCAAGAACTATATCCGCGCTCTCGTCAATAATTGCCGGAGTGTTTCCCGCGCCGACGCCGAGAGCGGGCTTTCCGCTCGAGTACGCCGCCTTAACCATGCCCGGTCCGCCCGTTGCAAGTATTATGTCCGCTTCCTTCATAACAAGATTTGTCATTTCAAGACTCGGAATATCGATCCATGAGATAATATCCTCGGGCGCGCCTGCCTCAACGGCCGCTTCAAGCACAATCTTTGCCGCCTCAATGGTGCTTTTTTTGGCTCTCGGGTGAGGGCTTATTATTATGCCGTTTCTGGTTTTAAGGGCAATAAGAGTTTTGAATATGGCGGTGGAGGTGGGGTTTGTGGTGGGTATTACCGCCGCAATAACACCGATAGGCTCGGCAATTCGCATCGTTCCAAATACCTCGTCCCGCTCGATAACACCGCAGGTTTTTGTGTTTTTGTAGGCGTTGTATATATACTCGGCTGCGTAATTGTTTTTTATAACTTTATCTTCAACAACGCCCATTCCCGTTTCGGCAACCGCAAGCTTTGCAAGAGGTATTCTTGCCGAATTTGCGGCAATAGCGGCGGCTTTGAATATTTGGTCTACCTGCTCCTGTGTATAGAGGGCAAACTTTGCCTGCGCCTTCTTTACACGGTCTATGGCGTTTTCAAGCTTTTCAACACTGTCAATTATAGGGTAATCCTTTTTCATGATAAAAATGCCCTTCCTTTCCGTATATACATGAAAGATTATATATGTGTTTACATTGTTATTTATTTAACATTCTGCTTTAATAATTTTATCATACGCACACAAATTTGTAAAGAGACAAAAACAACATACTTAACAAATTTGATATAAATTTTTTGTACACTTTTTACAAAACATGATTTTTGAATCTTTATATTGCCTCATATTGCTTTTTTCTTACCGAAAAGGCGGCAATAATCGACACTTCGGCACCCGATACAAGAAAATATCGGCTGAATATAACTGTTAAGGGCGGTTAAAATCTATATGGTTTCATTTTCCTACGGGGTAAAATTTTTTTGTGAAAATGAACAAAGTTTACTCCGTATTTATAAACTGTTTGTATTTATAGTGTATAATACTCGTGAGGTGATAAGAGTGAACATCGCATTTTTCCTGTTGCCGAAAAGCAAAATTGCTTTTCTTTATGACGACTGCTCGCTTCGTCAGGGTCTTGAAAAAATAAGGCATTACGGTTACACCGCAATTCCCGTCATATCCAAGGACAATAAATACGTCGGAACGGTCAGCGAAGGCGACTTTTTATGGTATCTTGTAGACGACGGCAAAAGCATAAAAAAGACCAAAATATCCGATATGGAAAGCACCCCTATTTCGCGTATACTTGATACCAAAAAGAATCCTCCGGTGGGTATTACAAGCCCGATTGAGGACCTTGTGACAAGCTCGATAAATCAGAACTTCGTCCCGGTTGTTGACGATCTCAACAACTTTATAGGAATAGTCACGCGAAGCGATATACTTAAATATTACTATTCAAATTTAGGCTCCGCTCTTCCGGGGCTGACGTTTGTAAAAGCAGAACAGGAAGTCGTGTAAAGCAGGTAAGCCGATGCCCTCCGAAAGAAACAAGCTTTCGGCGGGCATCTTTTTGTATTCGGTAATGCCTCAAGCTCTTAAAAGCTTTAAATCATACGCCGCAGATGCAAAACGTTTGCGCGTATTGCCGGCGGTTATATTTTTTTAAGCTCACCGCTTTCAAGCTTTTTAAGATATTCAAAGCAAACGCGCGCCTCGGTGGCGCCGTCGGGAGCGAGAGTTTCGCTCTCCACCACCATGAGCATACCGAGTTTTTTTGCGCACTCATAGACGGCTTTAACGGGTGCTTCGCCCTGTCCGAGCGGCTTGCCGCTGCCGTTTGCCATGCCGTCCTTTATGTGAATTACATCTATTCTGTCACGAAGCGCACTCATAAGCTCTACAGGGTCTTTTCCGGCATGGAAAGCCCAGTATGTATCTATTTGAAATTTAATATTGCTCCTCTTTTCAAGCTCGGTGTGAACCACGGTGCCGTAATCGCTTTTTAGAAATTCGGTCGAGTGGTTGTGATAATGAAGCGCTATGCCGTCGCGCCTAAGTTTCGGCTCGGTAACGTTTATAAAATCCACAAATTCGTCAAGCTTCGCTCTTGTGGAAAAATCGGCGCTCGGGATGATAATATTTTTATTTCCGATTTCTTTGTGGTATTTAATCGTCTTTTCATAGTTTTCGGGAAGAAGCTCCTGCCATGAGGTGTGCGTTCCGCTGACTTCAAGATTGTACTTTTCAAGCATATCGGAAATTTCCTTTGATGAATGTCCGAAAAATCCGGCAAACTCAACATATGAGTAACCTATTTTTGCAACCTCGCAAAGGGCGCCCTCCATATCCTTACCGGTGATATCACGAAGTCCGTAAAGCTGTATTCCGTATTTCATACCAATACCAATGCTCCTTTTCATTTTTTTATTTATCTGTAATATTTAAGAGGATTCTCTTCAATATATTGATCGACAAGCCCTGCTGCAAAAGCGCATATATCGGGACAGGGACGCTTTTTGTAGTATTCCGCAGTTCTTAAAGAAGGGGTCGGCGAGGTGTCGACGCCGTTGGCTCCGAGCAGCTCGCGGCATATAATACTGCCGTTCTGACTTTTAAAACGACGGCTTATCTCCTGGATTCGGGCATAGTGCTCGCTTTTTTCGATAACCGCAGTGGGGTCGTCATAACCGTAAAGCAAGCCGATAACCATAAAGGCGGCGCAGACTGCCCCGCAGGTCTCCCTCATTCTGCCCATGCCACCGCCAAAGGAAGAAGCAAGGCGCATGGCGGTGCTGTCGTCAAGCCCTGTCATGTCGGAAAACGCAAGCAAGACAGATTGCGCACAATTGTATCCCTCATAAAAAAGTGTTTTCGCTCTCTCTGCATGACTTGTCATTTTACATTTTCCTTTCAAATAGTATGAAATACCAACCGCATATAGGCAAACCCGACTGCAATTATTATAACATCACAGCACGCCTTTGTCAATGAGTCTAAATTTAATTATTGACAACGGGAAGGATAAAATGTATAATTATATGAGAAATAATTAAAAAAACGAAAGGAAATTACAGATGATAGCATTATGGGATAACGATACTCCTTATTTTCGTCCGGAATATCGCCAGGAGGTACCCGCTCTCTTTCCCTGTATTGTAGAAAACTCAAAAGCGTGCGTTATTGTCATACCGGGCGGCGCATATTGCCATATTGCCGGCGAACACGAGGGCATGTCGATTGCAAAAAAGCTCAACGAAAACGGTATTTCGGCGTTTTTGCTAAGATACCGCATTGCGCCCTACTCACACCCTGTAATGCAGTGCGATATAAACAGAGCGGTCAGAGTCTGCCGCTCACTTGCGGGAAAATACGGATACGACCAAAATAAAATAGCATTACTCGGCTTTTCCGCGGGAGGGCATCTTGCCTCGATAGGGCTTACACATTTTGATTACGGAATTTCAGGCTCGGATGAAACAGATAAAATATCATGCCGACCCGATATGGGTATTTTGTGCTATTCGGTGATAAATATAGGTGGCAAGTTCACACATCGGGACACTACAAATAATATTCTCGGCGGCAAGGAGGACAAGGCGCTTTGCGATTATCTGTCCTCGGAAAAAGCGGTGAGAAGCGATACACCGCCATGCTTTATATGGCATACAGCCGCAGACGATTGCGTTCCCTGTGAAAACTCTCTCATGTTTGCGGCAGCCCTTTCCGAAAAGAAAATTCCATTTGAGCTTCATATCTTTCCGGAGGGACGGCACGGTCTCGGATACGACTGCGCACTTAGCGAATGTCCCCACACCGCACAGTGGCTGCCCCTTATGATTAATTATATAAAACACACATGGAATCTTTAAATCGGCGTTATATGACCGCCGCAAAACACGCAAAGCCGCTCTTCAAACGAGCGGCTTTGCACTTCGACGAAGCAATTATGCTTTTTCAGACCGAAAAATCATATTGTATTGCACAATTCCATTTTTGGCAAATAAATATGCAATGTTGTCGAAAAACCAAGCTTTGCGCCGCGGGGCAAACCGTAAGGTTTGCAGGGAGGGATATATATACGGCGTGCAAGCTTGCTTGCGACGCCGCATATATATTCTGACCGTATGGAGTAAATGCCTAAGGCATTTACTCTGTCGCGGCGCAAAGCGCATCTTAGCACTACACGAGCGCCCGTTTGTTTCCCCGGCTTTTCAAAAGCCGGCGGGGTCGAGGGGCTGCTGAGCCCTCGTCGCGCTCCGCAGAGCGCGAAACTCCCTTTTTCTCACGATAAAAAAGCAAAATACGCGCAAAGAGGCTGACGCGGTTTAAACGTCAGCCTCTTATTTAAATATTTTAAAATTTTAAGCTTTTAACCGAGTTTATCGACGCCCATGGTCTGAATTTCGGTTATAGCGACCGTTTTATCGTCCTCAGCCTTAACGAAGTTTTTGAACTTAACGTATGTGGTAGTCACGGAACCGATATCAAAATGCTGTTCATGTTGAGACTGTTTCATTGAAAGGACAATTTCGGTTCCGTCGGAAAATTCAACGGTACAGGAGGTGAAATAGGTATCACCCGAAGCGCATCTCATGAGAATTATAAGTTCGTCAAGAGTAACTTCTCTGCCGTAATTAATTGTAAGGTAGTCGCTGTCGGAGAGAGTTCCGGGCTCCCAAGCTTGAGTGGGGTACTCGCCCTTACTCAGATTCGCAACGAAGCCGTCGATAACGTTTCTGCCGGCGTATACCGTCTGCCCGTTAAGGGTAGTGCTTGCTTCGACATGCGGGAAGGCGTTTTGATTTGCCGCCAGATCGTGGGGATTATACGCAAGGTTGCGGCGCATATTAAGCTCGTCGTCCGTCACGATTCTTGCCATAATCGTACTGCAATTCATGGAGGTAAACGTTTGAGGCACGGCTCTGATAAAGTCGTTCGGAATTGTCATTTCGAACGTGCTGTTCGGGGTGTATATTACAGCCTCGCCGAGCCTTGAGTTGAGCATAAGGCCAAAGTAATGAACTCCCTCGGGAAGAGTTACCTTTATTGTCGAGCCGACGCGAATACCGGTATCGGTGTAGAGAATTGCGTATCCGTTACCCGTTGCGGACTGCGAACGGTACTCAACCTTTATTTCGCCCTCGGGCAGAACGTCGCCCCTGTCAAGCTTTGCATACTTGTCAAGAACCTCGTAAACATGGCGCTTGTTGCTCTCCTCTATAGCTTCTCTTTCATTGCCGTTGTCCCATTCGGTATTGCCCTCGGGCGAATACGAACCGAAGCAAGGTACGGCAAGGTCGATCCAGCAGGAGATCGCCGCGATTTCTTCTTTACTCAGACCCTCAACGTGTCCCTGGCGGAGCTTTCTGATAATGAGAGAAACGGTAGAGCCCGCTGATTTGGGACCCAAGACCTCGCATTGAGACATGGTTGAAATATATCTTGTATATCTGTTGTTTACCTCGCTTATCCATTCCACACCGCCGGAGGGCTTAGAACCGGTAAGAACAAGGTAAGAGAGCGGGAAATACTTCTGCATTCTGGAGGCGTAAATTCCGATACCCTCAAATGAAACGGGAGCGTTAGAGGAAAGTACACTGCTGTCCATAATGTCGGCGACAATCTCGGCATCCCACTCATAGCCGCCCGAGTGCTGATGCAGCCTGACGGCAATAACATTCTTGCCGCTGACAAAGTTCACATGAGCGTCAATGTCGTAATTTGTGTAACCGTCATTCCAGCCGGAATCTCTGAATATTTCGGTGCCGTTTATGTACACAACGACTTCATCGTCAAACCACGCATTCATATGAATGTTCACTTTTGCAAGGTCTTTAGGGTCATCAACATTAAACTCATACCTTGCCCAGATGTACGGAGTTTCATCGCACCAATCCGAACCCGCAACACCGGTCGCACGTGCTCCCAAAGGCGCATTTGCTTTTTTCCACGCGGAGGTATTGAAGTCTATTCCGGTCCATGCTCCGCTTTCGCCGAAGTCGTCGCTTGCACTTACAAAATAGGTCCATTCGGCGCCTTTGTTCACAAGAACCCTGGTATCAATGACTGAACCTTCGGATGTGGGCGGGAGGGCGCGCAGGGAGAGCCCGAAATATCTTCCGCTTGAATTTCCGGTAACTTTAACCGCAATGACGTTTTCACCGAGTACAAACGCGTCTCTTTCCTGCGATACGGTAACTATCGTATACTCGGACATTGCCGAGGAGGAAGAATACACTTCTTTTCCGTTTACATAGACCGTAATCGAGCCGGAATGAGCAAGATAAAATTGCAGGGTACCCGCCTCAAAGTCATACTGGGTCAAATTAAATGTTTTTCTAAGCCAGAGAGTGTCGGTGTCCTTCCAGACTGTACTTATTTTGCCTGGTCTTGTCGCAACCTGACCGAAAGGAGCAAAGGAGGTGCTCCACTCAGAGTCATCGAACGAAGGAGATGTCCAGTCGTTTGAAGGAGTTGCCTTTGTGAAATTCCACTCTTCGTTTGTTTCGAAAACCGTGCTAGCCCTTTCGGTTTCTCTTTCGCTGTCGTTAAGATCGCCAATGGAGATTCTCTTGAAGGCGTCCTGCGTATTGCTGTGACAGGTTACACAAGTGCTGTCAAGTATGGGCTGAACCACGGAGAGATAGTCAAAGCCGATATATTCATCGGTATAAGGATCAAAATCCTTGTACTCGTCGGCAACAGACATCCAGAGATCGGGCTGAAGCTCTTGAACGCCCTTCTTCATCGCATCGGTTACCGTGAGAGAGGTGGGAGGCGCGGAGTTTTTGTCAAGATGGCAGCCGACGCAAGAGAAATATTCTCCAGGCTGTAGGGTCGACCAGCTGCGCATCGTTTGAATCATATCGCCGTTCTCGTTAAGAAGCTGGAAATATACCGGAGTTTCCGAGGGAACGGAGAATAGCGCCGAGCCGTCCTCCTCGACAGGCACAATTCCAAGCACTTGTTTTACATCCCATGAACCGTTACCGGTTGCTATCGGTGAATACGGGTCGGCAGAACCGGTTCCGTAACCGTTGGTCGCACCTATAGCGTAGGGACGGAAGCTCAGAGCTACAACGCGCAGATACTTAATGGTACCGCGCTCAATACCCTTCATGGGCTCACCCTGATATACGTCAGCCACATAGTATGTTCCGGTCTTTTCGGCATAGCTCACCATGCTCGAACGGGTGAAGAGCTCTTCGCTCTTTATCGGTACAAACTGGCTTGCGGGGTAATCCGCCTGATTTTTAACAAGAGTCTGATATTTTCCTTTGCTGTTCATAAGGACTATATCAAAGGGAGCGGAACGGTCCCCGTTATAATTCTTACACATGGAAACAAGGAAGAGGTTTTCCGATATCGCATACGGATATTTGTAAACGTCGCCTTGTTGGAAGAGAGTGTTGTCAACGCTTTGAGTGCTTTGGTTGGCAAGAGATCTTGTGGCGTTGTCCTGCCTTACATAGCTTACCGGAGTTGTGCCGTTTCTTCCCTTGCTCGTGTCAATTATTGCAAGCTTACCAACCTGATACATGTGGTGACCGGAAACAATCGTAATATACTTTTCGGAGTTTCCGGGAACCTCTCTTGTATGAAGAAGAGTTGACGGGTTGTTGGAGTTGTTTCCGAACAGCTCGGTCTGACCGGTTCCGTCGGGGAACATCTGGAACAGAGCCTGAATATACATCTGGTTTCTGTCGTTATAGTCCCAGCGCGTATATAAAATTCTTCCGTCCGTTGTAGCTGTCGGATAGGTTGTGTGCACCTGATCGTAGCCTACGCGGGTGATATTGCTTCCGTCAGCATTGCAGATATACAGATTGGAAACGGGAGTATACCAGCAGTCGACGGTTTGAATGTCTCTTGTAGAGTTGAATATTATCGTTCCGTTTCCGGCGTAAACCGGCTCAATGTCCGCAACTCCGGAGCCGAAAGTAAGCTGGGTTGTCTTTTTTGTCGCAATTTCCATTTCATAGAGATGGAAGTCGTCGTTTGAGCTTGTTTTATGCGAGAAAAGTACTCTTGTCCCGTCCTCCGAAACGTCGGGATCTCTTATAACTCCGTTAGGAGACCTTAAAAGCACCTTCTCGCTGACCTTCACCTTGTCGGGATTTTTGTCGTCAACCGAAAGGGTGACAAGACAGAGCATCGAGCCGGGGGTGAAATTGACCTCGCCCGAGTCGTCCGAAACACCCTCTGTGTAGGCATAGTGAGAACCGCCGAGCTGTTTGTGGCGAACCAAAATAAAGCTCGTCGCCTCGGACATAAGCGCCTTGACCTCATCGGTGTTGTCAATAGTGGTCACGGTGTCGGCATTGCTCGTTAAAACAGTCGCACCGAAAATCGCGGCAATACAGAAAACAATGAGAAGCACCGAAATAAGCCGCACGGACTTTTTGTTTGATATAAAATTCTTAAGCTTCATATTTTCACCGCCTTAATCAATCTTTAAATCGGATGCAAGCTTGTTGCCGTCCGAATCTGTTATCGTTACTGTGTAATATGCGCCGCCTGAGGTCGAAAGCTCGCTTTCAAGCGGAAATTCACAAACAACTCCGTACTTCAATTCGCTAAGCTCAATAGAGGTACTTGTCAGCGCCTTGCCGTCGGCATCGCATATCGTAAGGGTGAGAGTTCCGCTTGGCGCTCCCGCCGCCTGCTTTACAACCGAGATTGCCTTGATGTTCAGCGAGGAGTCGAAGGTATTGTACGAATCGTCCGTGTTGGTTATCTGAACCACACTGTACTGCTCATTCTCGGCACCTATCGAGAGCACATACTCCGCAAGGTCGTTGGCGTCGGCATCCGATATGGTGCCGCCGTTTCTTGTTGCAAAGTATTTAACGCAGTCAACCATGCTGTTAAAATGCCCTGTGTAGGTCCACGGAGCACTCCTCCACGCTTCGACAAGAGATGGAGTGTCGATATCGCGGTACTCCCACGAAGAGTCAAAATCGGTCGTTCCCATGTTATGCGGCTTCAAGTCGGTATAGAAGGGAGCGGGATGACATACCGTGCAGTTGTACTGCGCGAAAAGCTCCTTGCCGTGCTCGGCAGCCGCTGTGAGCGTTCCGTCGTTATTCAAATAGGGTGAAGCAGTCGGCATGAGCGATCTCAAGAAGGCGATAATGTTATTTGAAATAGTCTCAGCCTCATCGCCCGAATTCCATTGAGGAGTTCCGGATACGCTTCCGAACACGTTGTGCTCGGCGTTAGGCTCAACTCCGGTTGCAAGGCATGGGGGAGTTCTTGTAGCAAAAAGCATTGTTTTTGTCTGCTTTGAGGTTCCTATTCCGTCGCCAAGCTCATCCCAGGAAAGACCGCTGGCACGCGCATCGGGATGACAGCTGTTGCAGGACTGCCACATCTGATAGCAGTGCGTGGCGTCGTACCAGCTGAGCTCTCCGAGCCTCACAGGGTCATTTTCCTTCTGTTCTCTGACGGTTATTGCGTCAACTATAGCAAGGCTTTCGGTGTCAATCACCTCAACGTTGCCTGCAAAATACTCGCCGACATACAGCTTGCTGCCGCTGCACAAAACCGTGCGCACACCCGCACCCGAAAGGTCAAGACGAGTCTTTGCGGAGGAGGCGAAATTAATGTAGTTTAAAATTTCGTCAAGAGATTTTGCAATGCCGGACGTGCCTCTTTCAACCGCTTTTACAAGGGTTGACATTTTGTTAAGGTCTACAACAATTACTTGATTTGTTCCGGAAATCGCAACATAAAGCTCTTTTTCATCCTCGGAAAGCGCCAAGCCCCAAGGATTGGCGGCGCCGAGATCCACGTCGTCAAGAGTGTAGCTGTATTTGACGCTCTTGCTTGATGTATCTATAACCGATATTACGTTGGTGTTTACCCATCCGGCATCAAGCTGAGTGGTAGGCAGCTGATAATGCCCCACAATATGCGAAACGTAGACGGTTGAGCCGTCGCTGCTCGCAATTATTCCGCGCACGCTTTCAGCGCCGTTTGGCAGCTCAATGACGTTTGTCATCTCGCCCGAGGAAGTGCTTATAACGCATACCTTGGCGCGAGTGTCATTGGTATTTGCGGGATCGTCGGTCAAAAGACATCCAACGTACAAATCACTGCCCGAAAGAGTGAGAGTTACGGGTTCGCGGCTAACCGCAATATTTTTGCTTTCCGTCATTGCGGATATGTCAACAGAGCTGACAGTGTTTGAAAAACGGTTTGCAACGTACGCCACATTTCCGACAACGCATATATCGGTCGGCGTGTGTCCCGTCACAAGCTCGCCCTGCTTTTCAAGGTCGGCATTAAGCTTGACAAGCTTTCCGCCGAGTCCTCCTTCCGCAACAAACACATTCTCTCCCGAAACGGCAACGTCCTGAACCGAGGTCTCGGTGCGATACACGGCGATAACCTTTTTGTCGCTGAGCCGTACCTTGTAGACAAACCGGCCGGTTGCGTCCGCTATGTAAAGATTTTCTCCGTCCTCGGACATTGCAAGGGCTGTGGGCGAGGTGTAATCACCGTCGGGCAAAACCACCTCGGGCTCTTTTTTCATAGCGAGCACCACAATCACGATAACGATAATTGCCACAAGTGCGACTGCCGCCGCAATTATGCCTATCGTCTTACCGGAGAGTGGCTTTGCGCTTTTTTGCTTGGGAGCGGAATTCGGACTTTCGGACTGCGGCGCGCCATTTTCCGGCGTGCTCTCTGCTTTTTTGTTGTCCGGAGCCTTGTTTTCCATGTTCTCCATGTATTATTCCTCCTTTAAAAAAGTTTAAATTTACTTTGAATTAAAATCAAAATTAAAGGTTAAGCGTATGTATTAAAACTCAAACTGAATAAGTGTGACTTCCCGTACTGTTCATCATGTTCACAAAGAAGAAGGTGATAATTATTCCGACAAAGCCTATCATTGCAACATATTTCGCATATTTTTTTGTGGATTTATGCCGCCTGAAATGCAGGTACAGCATATATGTAAGCCAAGTGACAAGCGACCAGCTCTCCTTGGTATCCCACGACCAAAAATGCCCCCATATTTCGTTTGCCCATATCGCCCCGAAAAACATTCCGAAGGTCATAAAGGGAAAAACGATGCAAATGCAGTCGTATGCTCCCTCCTCAAGCCGCAGCCTGTCCTCTTTTTTCTTTGCAAAGAGCGACATGACGCAGATAAGAAAAGCGACAAAGCCCAATGTGTACGATATCATGTACATCAGCACATGCGGCACAAACCACGGGGATTGAAGCGCAGGAGGATACTCCCAAGCGGAATTTGCGTCCATAAAGCAAAGTCCGGTCATTATAAAGGCGGGCGCAAACATGAAATACGGGCGCATCCATTTGCCGTTTCTCGCAAAGCTGAAATACAAATATATCGGAGTGTAGCAGGTGCCAAGGAAGGTGAGCACCTGAAACATGCTGACAAAAGGCACGTAGCCGTTTACAACCCAGTTGTTTATAACAATCGAAATACTTATCGCAAAACCCAGCCCCCAAAAAACATCCGAGAGGGTCTTTATCTGCTTTTTATTAGAAAAGCTTGTCGCAAACGCGGCGTAGTATAAAACGGCGCCGACAATTATCAAAGCTTTTAGAAAGGTCGTGCTCATTTTTTAACACTTCCCTTCTTTGCGGCGCTTGCCGTGACGGCTTTTTCTTTGCTTGTCCTCATTGGAGTCGTCGTCGGATTTTGAGCCTTTTTTCCCTCTTATTATGCACATGAGAATAACTCCGATAAGAGTCATTACCATTCCCACAAGAACCACGTATTCTCCGGGGTCTCTCTTAAAAAGCAGGTTCACATAGGTCTGACTGAAATACGCCGAGAATGTGCCGTCTCCGTTGTCGTAAACTGTCGCCGTGCATTTTCCCTCAACGCCCGCGACCGCGCTTAAATTGTTTCCGACAAATGCGTATGCGCCGCTTTGAGCGTTGTAAACGAAGAAGTTGACGGTGGCATTGTCGTATTTTCCGGTCGACATCATTATTGCCGCAACCTGACCTCCGCCGCCGACGCTTGTATAAGTTTCGGGGAGAGGAGAGCTGATGTCGGTTATCGGGAGCGCGGCGCTTCCGTTGTCATAGCTCATAAGATATATTTTCCAGCCGTTATTTCTGTAGGTCTTGTTGACCTCAAGCATGATATTTTCGGAATTTGTCATACCGCCGGTACGCTCGTTTTCCTCGAATATGCTGATATTCGCACCGTAATAGCTGTCGCCTCCCGACTCGTATTTTTCAACGGTAAACTGATTAAGCCGAATTCCGAATCCGAACTCTGCAAAACTCCCATCCTCTCTTTGAAGTCTCGTATAAGCGGAGCCCGTGCTGTTTTCGGGCACGTTTGCGGAAAGCGTTTCTCCCATGGCTTCAAAAAGAAAAAGTCCGAAAAGAATAAGAGGCAGTCCTATATGCAAAAGGTAAAACCCGACCTTGTAAATTGAAAGAGAGGGCTTCATAAGTATTATGCAGGCTATCTGTATAACAAGATAAACGCCTAAAATGGCAGCTGTGAAAGGTCCCTTTAAAAGGTCGTTGTCGCCCGAAGCCGACACCGCTATAACCGCTATAACCATAATAAGCGTGAGTGCGCCCATTATGATATACGACCATTTGTGAAACTGTGCAAGATTCATCTTTTTTTAACTGTCCCTTCTTATTTACGTTTTTACGCATGGGTATCAAACAGTCAAGGTTACCTTCGGGCAATAAATGCGTACAGTATATTATAGCACAAAGAAGCAAAAATGTAAACCGGCATTTTATACAAATTCACAAATAGTAATATAGTAATATTAACAATAAAAAAAGCCGAAAATAAAATTTTTTCGACTTTTCGGTAAATTTTTATGAACATTTTTTACATTTTCTGATACATAGCCTTTTTATAAAGAGTCGGCGAGCAGTTCTTGTGCTTTTTAAAGACTCTGTTGAAGTAGGATACGGAGGAAAATCCCACCTCAAGAGCCACGTCGATAACACTCATATCGGTGTTTCTCAGCAGATTTTCGGCTTGACATATGCGCACAAAGGCAAGATAATCTGTATATCCGCTTCCGAGAGTTTTTTTGAACATTCGTGAAAAATAGGAGGGATTGAATCCGAATTTATTGCTCACCTGCTCAAGCTTTAGGTCTTTATTGTAATTGTCGTTGATATATTCGAGGGCCGGAAGGAGCTTTTGAACGGCGCCGGCGTTGTAATACGTCGAAGAATCGACAAGAATCCTTTTCCTGAGCAAAAAAGCGAGAATCCCGTACACCTCCCCGAGCACGTACACCTCGTACGCCGTGTCTTTACTTGTAAATTCCTTCATTATGTGCTTTATGCAGTCCCCGACCCCTTCTTCATTGTCAAAAACCGCAACAGGAGTATCCGTGGCGTTTGCAAAGCGCGGGAGATACTTTGACATGCTTCTTATCTTTTTGTCAAAAAAGTCCTCAACACGCAGCTGAATAAGAATCCCGCTTGTGCCGTCGGTTGCCGCAAGCGTGCTGTGAGGTATCCTTGAATTTACAAAAACGGTTGAACCGGCAGGAGCGCTGTACTTGCCGCTGTCAAGAATAATGTCTATTGTTCCCGAAATCACGTATATAAGCTCTATTTCATCGTGAAAGTGCATTTGACTCAGCAGTCCGCGCCTCATATTCGGCAAATGCGTATAGTCGACGCGCACCGGTATTTCCGGAATACTGCTTATAATATTCTCATTAAACATGCCATTCCCCTTACCGCAAAGCTCCGCCTTCTTTTGCAAAAAGACGGAAAGGTAAAAATATTGAAAGTTATCGTAAATATTGTTGAGGTAAATTCCTCTCGTTTGTTGTATAATTACTATACCACAATGTACAAAAAAAGTCAACAGTTTATTGACTTTGCGAAAAGGAGATTATGTTATGGCAAAAACAGTTACAGATCTTGACGCGTTCAAAGAAAATCAAAATATTACGGTTATTGACGCCTCCAAAAAGCTGAAGGTCGCAATTGTCGGAACCGGCTGGATTGCAGGCAGACACATGGAGCAGTACACTAAAATGCCTGACGTGGAAATCGTTGCCGCCGCCGACCTGATACCCGGCAAAGCCGAAAAATTCATGAGCGATTGGGGATATCCCGACGTTCCCTGCTATCCGAGCTGTCACGATATGCTCGAAAATGTCAAAGACCTTGACGCGGTGTCTATTTGCACCTACAACACACAGCACGCTCCCTGCGCCATTGACGCTCTCGAGCACGGAGTTAACGTAATGCTCGAAAAGCCCTTCACCGTGACCCTTGAGGAAGCGATTGAGGTAATGAAGGCTGAAAAGAAGAGCGGAAAGGTCCTCTCGATAGGCTTCCAGCCGAGATTCAACCCGAATATGCAGATGATAAAGAAAATAGTGCAGTCCGGAGAGCTCGGAAAAATCTATTACATTCAGACGGGCGGCGGGCGCCGCAGAGGTATTCCCACGCCGTTCGGAACCTCCTTTATCGACAAGGAGACCGGAGGCATCGGCGCTATGGGCGATATCGGCTGTTACTCGCTCGACATGGTGCTAAACGCCATAGGATACCCGAAGCCCCTGACGGTTACCGGCTACATTTCAGACCATTTCGGCAAGGATGAAAATTATTGGACTGCCGAGAATAAGCCGAAGGAATATGCTAAGGTGTTCGGAGTTGACGACTTTGCCGCAGGCTTTATCAGACTTGAGGGTGATATAATGCTCGACTTCCGCATTGCTTGGGCAATGCACCTTGACACCTCGGGCGACACAATTATTATGGGCACAAAGGGCTCGCTGAGAATCCCCTCCACAGAGTGCTGGAACGGCTCGATCGGCGGTCCGATGACAATTTATCATGATATTGCGGGCTCAAGCGTCGGAGTAGCTACAAAGGTTCCCATGCTCGACAATACAAGAGAGGGCGAGTTCTTCCACAAGATACGCTCCTTCCTTGACGCAGTCAAGAACGGCGGCAGCGCACCCGTTCCGAGCTCGCAGATTATCATAAATCAGGCGATAATCGACGGTATAGTTAAATCAAGCAAGGCGGGAAAAGAAATAAAAATCGAAATCCCCGAAATATAAAATTTCGCTTACATGAAATACATGAAAGGATGATTGATTATGAAAAAATTTAAAGTAGGACTTCAACTATATTCGGTACGCGGCGACATGGAAAAGGATTTTTGCAAAACACTTGAAAAAGTGAAGGAAATCGGGTACGATTATGTTGAATTTGCCGGATATTTCGGTCATTCGGCAGAACAGGTAAAGGAAATTCTAAATAAAACCGGACTGACTTGCTGTTCGGTGCATCAGGGTCCCGAGCTCTTTATCGAAAAGGGCCAGGAAGCGGTCGATTATCTTAAGACCATCGGCGCAAGGTTCTGCGCCATACCTTGGTACGGCATTGAAAATTACGAAAACGGCAATTTCCCAAAAACCATTGAAATGTTTGAAAAAGTCGGCAAGCTCCTCAAAGAAAACGGAATAAAGCTCACCTATCACAATCACGATTTTGAGTTTAAGCTCCTTGACGGCGAGTATATTCTCGAAAAGATATACGCCGCCCTTCCCGACCTTATCGAGGGAGAGCTTGACACGTGCTGGGCAAAATACGCGGGCGTCGACCCGGCGGCATTTATACGCAAATATTCGGGCAAAATGAAGACCCTTCATCTAAAGGATTTCACCTGCAACAAGTTGGCGTCCGGTCCGGTTTATGCGCTTATAGATAACAGCGGCAACGAGATACCCACCTCAAAGGAGGACAACGGCTTTGCTTTCAGACCTCTCGGAATGGGAATGCAGAATTTCCCCGAAATTTTAGAGGCAGCGTCTCTTTGCGGGATAGAATATGTGATAGTCGAGCAGGACGAGTCAAAAGACATGCCAGCGCTTGAAGCGGCAAAGATAAGCCGCGATTACCTCAAATCATTGGGACTCTAATTTTCAAATAAAAATACGAAAGGTAGGAATTTAACAAATGAAACTCGGCGTAATGAACCCCGTCCTCAGCTCGATGAAATTCGAGGACGCATTAAAATACCTCTCCGAGCTCGGAGTGCAGACAATCGAAATAGGAGCGGGCGGATATCCCGGAAACGCTCATCTTGATCCGGTAAAGCTGCTGGCAGATCCCGAAGGACCCAAAAATTATTTAAAGACCCTTGAAAAATACGGCATTGAAATTTCCGCAATCTCCTGTCACGGCAACCCTCTTCACCCGCAAGCAGCTGTTGCAGAGTCCTTTGACAGGCAGTTTAAAAACGCAATACTTGCCGCAGAGGCGCTCGGAGTCGATACCGTGGTCGGATTTTCGGGCTGTCCCGGCGACTGCGAGAACTCCATGTATCCGAACTGGGTGACCTGCCCTTGGCCTGACGACAACCTTAAAATTCTCGACTGGCAATGGAATAAAAAGGTCATACCGTATTGGCAAGAGACCGCAAAATTTGCAGCCTCGCACAATATCAAAAAAATCGCCTTTGAAATGCACCCCTCCTTTGTGGTCTACAACCCCGAAACGCTAAAGCGTTTGCGCTCGGCTGTCGGTGACATAATAGGCGCGAATTTTGACCCCTCTCACCTTTATTGGCAGGGGATCGACCCGTCATCTGCAATTCGCTCGATGAAGGGTATGATCTACCACTTTCATGCAAAGGACACCTTTATTGACAAGCGCAACACCGAGATCAACGGCGTGCTTGACACCAAGTCTTACGGCGATATTGAAAACCGTTCATGGATATTCAGAACCGTGGGATACGGTCATGACGCCGCAGAGTGGAACAATATGATAAGCGCACTTCGCACCATAGGCTACGACGGCGCAATATCAATCGAGCACGAGGACTCCCTGATGTCCAATCAGGAGGGACTTGAAAAGGCGGTTGCCTTCCTTAAAAAGGTGCTGATATATGAGAGCGCGGGAGAGGCTTACTGGTTCTGATTGCAACTCTTGGAGAATGACGGAAAGAAAACAGGAATGGAAAACAAAGTATATAATCTTGCAATGATAGGCTTTGGCGGTATGGCGGGACACCACTGCACACAGCTTTTAAAGAAAAACGTACCTATTAATATTTCGGGCGTTTATGACATCGATGAAGGCAGAATGGAGGCGGCACGTGAGAGAGGGCTTTACACCTATCCCTCAAAAGAGGCGCTGCTTGCCGATAAGAACGTCGATATCGTGCTTATCGCCACCTTTAACACAACCCACGCAGAGCTTTCCAAAGAAGCTCTGCGTGCGGGAAAGCACGTGCTTTGCGAAAAGCCGGTCACCGTTTGTTCAAAAGACCTTGAAGAGATAATGGAGCTTGCGAAAAAGCAGGGCAAGGTCTTCGGGGTGGATCAAAACCGCCGCGTAAACAAAGACTACGTCCTTCTTAAACGGTGCATAGAAGAGGGACTTATCGGAAAACCGTATGTAATTGAGTCGAGAGTGGAAGGAAGCCGCGGTATGCCCGAGGGGTGGAGATGCCTTAAGGCGCTCGGCGGCGGAATGATGTTCGACTGGGGAGTTCATCTTATCGATCAAATTATGATGATGTATGAAAGCGAAAAGGTGACGAACGTTTTCTGCAAAATGTACAGCGTGCATTATCCCGAGGTTGACGATAATTTCCGCCTCACCCTCACCTTGGAAAGCGGTCTTACCGCACATATCGAGGTTTCAACAAACAACTTTATAAACCACCCGAGATGGTACGTTTTAGGAGACAAAGGAACTCTTCAAATTGACGACTGGTCATGCAGAGGCAGCATCGTGCGCCCTCTCAAAGACGATAACGTCTGGTCGGCTGAAATATCGCCAAATCAAGCGGGTCCTTCAAAGACCATGGCAAAACGTTCGCCGGATACGGTTGAGACTATCCCTCTTTCGGCGCCGACAGACGTTGAAGACAATCTTGACCCGGTTTACAGGCAGTTTATAGCCGCAATTGAAGGTAAGGAGCTTTTGATAAAGCCCGCGCAGTGCCTCAGAGTTATGAAGGTGATTGAAGCCGCCTTCCTCTCGGCAAGCACAAATCAAGCGATAAACACACAAATCTAAATACAGGAAAGGCGTCCGACCATCGGACAGAATGAAGGCTATATGGTAAAATTCGGAACATCAATCTACTGTATTTCAAGGCGCATCGAAAGCGGCGAAATAACCCCTGTTGAGGCTTTTAATTACCTTTGCGACATGGGAACCGAGGTTGTGGAGCTCGTTCCCTTCGGTTTTGACATTGTGGACTCGCCCGAAATTGTCAAGTCGCTTATGGAGGCTTCGGCAAAACGAAACGTTCCAATTGATAATTTTTCTCTCAACGCAAACTTTTTGCTTATAACTCCCGAGGAGTACAGGGCGCAAATGGAGCGCGCCAAACGGCACATTGACGCCTGCGCAAAAATGAACATACCGACAATCAGAGTTGACAGCGCGGCGTTCAGGCGCCCGATAAGCGAAAATACAATTGAGAATTTCCAAAAGGAGCTTCCGACAATTGTCAACGCCTACACCGAGCTTTGCGATTATGCGGCGCAGTACAACATGAAGGTACTGCTTGAAAATCACGGCTTCCACGCTAACGGAAGCGAGAGAGTCAGGCAGATTTTGACCTCGGTAAAGCGGGATAACTTCTCACATCAGCTGGACGTCGGCAATTACATTTGCGTTGACGACAAGCCGGAAATAGCCGTCAAAAAAATGATAGGCTTTGCCACGACAATCCACATGAAGGATTTCTATATCAGACCGGAAAATCGCAATCCGGGCGGCGCCTCGCAGTTTAACTGCGAAAACAGCTGGTTCCGTTCCTCAAACGGCACATATCTGCGCGGTTCTATTCTCGGACAGGGCGATATCGATATCTGGGATGTGATGCACACCATCAAAAGCTCGGGCTTTGACGGCAACATATTCCTTGAATATGAGGGCATGGAAGAGTGCATGTACGCAACGTCGGTGTCTCTTGACAATATGAAAAGAATTTGGAACGAAATGTAAACAAAACATAACTTCGTGTAAACAATCATTACTTTTCCTTGACATTGAGAATTATTTGTACTATAATGTAACACGCTATGAGACCGGAGGCAAAAAAACGCACTCACATGGCGTCACATAGTGTTTGTATACTCTACAAGTAACAAAGAAAAAGGAGAAAAAAATGAAAACACTTACAAAAGTACTCGTATGTCTTCTTGTCGCGGCAAGCCTCGTATCAACCTTTATCGCTTGCTCAAATGATGATAAGAAAGACAACACAACAACATCTTCAAGCAGCGTCAAGGACCCTGCAGATATGAACACCTCATCATCAAGCTCGTCGTCTACAGCTCCCGACACTGACAAGCCCTCCACTACAGGCACCGCTCTGTTCAACGGCGCTGAAAACGACGCTCAGGACTCTCACAAGGGTGAGTACGTTTACTGGAGAGACCAAGCCGACTGGGAAGGCGCAGCAGTTACAGTAGAAACCGCTGAAATTTCCGAGGACGGAGTTATCACAATCGCATTCACTCACACAGGAACACCCAACGGCTTCGGCTTCCAGCTTTTCTACAATCCGGCAGATGCCGCAAACGGTGACGTTTATGAAGTTTCCTTCAAAATCAAGGCTTCCGTAAATGCAAAAATCACGGTTAACGGCGAGACACAAGAGCTGACCGCTAACGAAGAAAAGACCATAACATACACCGTTACTCTCGATATGCACCCCGAAGCAAACGACTATCAGTACGGCACCTCGGTTATAGACATTCAGTTCGGCGTAGGTCACGCAGCTGAAACCACGGAAGATATCGTTGACGGAACGTACACGATTTCAGGCGTAACAGCCACAAAGACCAACTGATCAGCACAATATTTCAAGTATACAAACTTTCAAAAAACATATCGCCGCGTTTTCGCGCGGCGATATGTTTTTTGTTTTATCCCTGCAAGTGTGCAAGTTTTTAGAAAAAATGTTTGACTTATTCCTTATTTCTTACTTTGCTGCGATGTTGTTCTCGTAACTCTCGATCATTTTCTTAACCATCTGTCCGCCGATAGAACCTGCCTGACGAGCGGTAAGGTCACCGTTGTAACCCTGGTTGAGAGTGACTCCGACTTCGCTTGCTGCCTGCTGCTTGAACTGTTCAAGAGCAGCCTTCTTGCTGTTGTTAGCCATTATATTTCTCCTTGCATAGTAACAATCAAATTTAATTAATCTATATCATCGAGTCACCCAAAGCAGAAATCCATGCTTTCGATGTCTCTGTGATTATTTTAATCAGCAAGGATAATTATATGTGTGGTATTTTTTTGAAAAAATTATAGCTTACTTTTGAACGTCAACCGCCGAGCTTTTCGGCTATTTCTTTTGCTGTCTCCTTATCTATTTCGCGCTTTTTAAAATAGTATTTCCTGTCCGCCTCGGTTATTTCACGAATTACCCTGCAAGGATTTCCCGCGGCAAAGCTCCAGCTCGGAATATCCTTTGTGACAACGCTTCCGGCTCCTATTACCACATTATTTCCGATGTGAACTCCCGGGCAGATTACTGTATTTCCGCCAATCCACACGTTGTCTCCCACGGTTATTTCCACTCCGTATTCATATCCGAGACTGCGCGCGTCGGGGTGCAGAGGGTGCCCCGCTGTATATATTGAAACACTCGGCGCTATGAGACAGTTGTCGCCGAGCTTTACCTTGGCGTTATCGAGTATCACGCAGTTGTAATTTATAAAGCAGTTTTTTCCCACTTCTATATTTGAGCCGTAATCGCAATAGAAGGGCGGATTTACAAACGTGGTTTCGTCTGATTTTCCGAAAAGTTCGTTTATTATCGAGCGAATTTTGTCAAAGTCCGATCTGTCAACTGTATTTAGCTCCTGAGTCAGCCGCCTTGCCCGCTTCATTGCCGCCCAATCCGCATCGTCTGCAATAAACAACAGCTCTTTTTCTCTTCTCTCTTTGCTTGTCATAATAAAATTCTCCTTTTATTTTATTGTTTTTTCGCTCTGTTATGTATGCTGTGCTCTTCATTTGCATATTTCTATTATAATTAACGGCATAAATAAATTCAACAGTTTTTTATAACAAAACCGCCAAGGGTGTGTTCTCGGCGATTTTGCGCTTTGTTATTTATTTTTATTTTGCCTTACGCTTTTTTACGGCTATGAATACACCTACCCCGACGGCGGCAAGCGCTATAACAGCCGCACATACGGCAATAATTGTCGGGGCTATGCTGCCCTTCTCATTTGTCGCGGGGGCGTGGTCTGAAAAGACGGCTTCAATTTCCATATCAAAGGTGATATTTTCAATAACAAGCGTGTTGTCTACAACTTTTGAAATCGCACTTTTGCCGTTTATCAGCACGTCATACAGTGTAAATCCCTCCTCGGGCGTGAAGGTAAGCGTCACCGACTCGCCTTCTTTTACAGTCAAGTAATCGGGGGAAACACTGCCTCCCTTTTTGTCCCTGACAGTCGCAATAACGCTGTAGGTGTCATCCGCTTCGGAGAATGTCGGCTCGTTCTCGCTTCCGAACGCCTGTAGCTCGGAAACAAGGTACCCTGCCCGCCTGCCGTCAGACTCGGCTGCAATATCGGTGGTGACAAGCTTTATATATCTTGCCCTTATCGCCCGAAAGGTTATAATATCGCCTCCTGCGGTTGGAGTATTTGTGTCGGAGTTCTTGCCGACCTGTGTCCACTCGGAATTGTCTGCGCTGACGTACAGCTCGTACTTATACCAAAGATTACTGCTGCCGAACGTTATTATTATTTCGTCCAAATAATACAGCTTTCCAAGGTCAACAACCGCCTCTCCGCAAACTATTTCGTCCTGATAAGGCTTGCCGGTCGGGCTGAGCCGTCCCGAATCCCACGAGGTGGAATAGTCACCGTCGGTAAGGCGAGCGGAATTGCCCGAAGGGTCATTGTGGGCGGTGACCTTCTTGTCCTTTGCAAGATTTTCCCTTGCATAAAGGTCGAACATGTCAATAGCATCGTAAAGCGCCCAATAAACGCCGTTCACGTCGTCAGGAGGCGCCGAGTCCTTTATCGCCTTTTCGGCGTCCGCAAGGGCGGCGTTAAAAGCGGATATAAGATTTGAGGCACCGGTAAGGCTTAGCTTTTTTGCGGCGTCAACCAGACTTTCAAGTTTGGAAAGGTCGGGCAGCGTTCTCTCACCGTACGCGCGAATTTCATTTATGACAAATGAACTGTCGCCTGTCACCCGAATTTTAATATACCTTGCGGAAAGAGCGTCTGTTTTTATCGTCTCGGTACTTCCCTTCTTTGAGGCGCCTGTGTAAATAAGCTTCCATTCCCTGCCGTCAACACTCACGTACACCCCATAAGAGTACTCGCCGCCAAATATAACACTGACAGAGGAGAGGTCAAATTCGGCGATAAGGTCTACTGTAAGCTCGGGCTTTTTGCCGTTTGCGGCGCTTATTGTCACCGAGGTACCCCCATCCTTATCGACAGCAGAGCCCACAGAGCCCGAAACAGAGCCGCCTGCCGCTACGGGGCGACCGCCCGCTATATTGCCCGCATCGGCGCTGTTTGAAGAACCTGTCATGCAGGTTGAAAGTACCTTTTGGGAGACTGCAAGAATATCCTCGGGAGAGCTTTTGGGAACTCTTGTATAGCTCTGCTTTGAGAGGTTCCACCTCCAGTACATATCAAAATAATCGTCAATGCTCTTATTAAGTATAGCCCTGCCCGATTTTAAGTTTTGCTCAACGCTGTCAAGGTACTCCTCCCAGACTGCGGCGTAAATATCAAGGAACATTCCCTCATAGTTGCGCCAGCCGTAGTCCTTAAGACTGCGGTTTGCGCTTCTTGAACCCCATGAGCTTATCAGCGCCTTGGCGTTCATTTCAAACGCGTCTGATGCAAAATCATCATATTTTGCCGCCATGTCCTGTGCCTTGCCTATCCATTCGCCCGCAAGCTGTTCCTTCTGCGTTGCCTGCACCTCGTTAAGGACAAGTAAGGAAGCCATGAATTTATCCTTATATTTAACGAACAAATTTAAGTTTTTGTCGTTCTTGGCAATTAGCAAATCGTTATATGTGCTTGTTGAATAGTTGCTCACTACCTGCCGCATAAGCTCACTAAGGTCGTAAAGATAGCACTCGGAGTCCTTGAACTTGTCAAAGTCCGAAATAAGCAGTTTTAGGGCGTTCTCAAGCTTCTTTGCGCCGTAAGAAATCGCCTGAGAGGTGTAGCCCTGCGGTCCCTTGTTCTTCGTGCCGTAAACCTCGTTTGTAAAGCGCACGCCTTGACTGTAGTTGGCGTTTTTCATAATCTTCCACGCCTCAAGCACGTTTTCGCTTGTTCCGCCGTATCTGCGGCTTATATATCCTTCAAGCCATGTATCAAGGTCAAAGCTATCGTCGGCGTTCACCATCTCAAAAAGAAGGTCGTAAACTACGGGATTGTCATACTGTCCCTCGGAAATAATGCCTATTCCCTTCATATAACTGCTTGTCTTCTTAGCTTTCAGTATATCTTCCACCATCGCCTTAAGCTGACCGTGCATTGATGGGTTGCCTCCGAAGTTTGCAAGCAGTCCCCACACCCAGTTTGTGCCGTTAAATTCATTTGCGGCAAGAGTGGTGGAGCCGTAAGACTTGTCATCGTATTTTGTGCCTGTGGAAATCGGGTATTTAATAAGGTCGACAATAAGCGCGTTGGTGTTTTTATAGCTTCCGAGCCCTTGAAGCAATCCGCTTGTCGGGTTGCTCTGCCAGCCCTGTATCACCCATACAGCCTCTGGATCGTATTTTAGGAGCGATTCCATCACATTTTTTGAAATATCCGCATCGCCAAGTCCCGCGGGACGAGTTCCGCCCTCATGGAATGGGTCGACCGCATAGTAATGATTCGAACTGCCGTAAACAAACTCCTGACAGCTGTAAAACATTGCCGCAAGCTCGTCATACTCCTTGGAATTTGTAGCTATCATGCTCGGGCGCGTGAAACCGTTCCAGCCGCCCTGCGCTATGGTCTTAATGCTCGGCTGAAACTCGTTAAAGTTCGTCGGAACCATTCCGGCGTACCCTTGAAGAATGGTCTGCATTCCGAGCGAATTTTTCCAGCGCTGTGTGGAGCGCGCCATCTCAACGCGGTCAACTATATATCCGTCGGGAACAGGTCCTCCGAAGGTCTCCATGTTGTCCATGAACTGCCATGCATAATAGCAGGGACCTGTAAGCCAGTCCTTGGCATCGTCAAAGGAGTAGCCGTAGTTCATGAGGAATTTTATCCATACGGCTTCCTGCCCCGCAAGGTCGAGAACAATATTGACTCCGTTCAGCGCCAGCCAGTCAAGCTCTCTTTGCCAGTCGTCCTTGTCAAAAAAAGCGAAGGTATAGCTCAGTGTGCAGTAGTTATAGGCGTAGCGTATATCAAAATCCGTTTCCTTTGTAAGCTTTAAGCCCACCTTTACACTGGAAGAGGGCATTTTCACCTGCTTTGTCTGCTCGGAAATGTGAACGTTAAGGTAGTTTTTGTAATAGTAGTTAAGCCCCATAGTAAGGGACAGTCCCTCGTTTCCCGTGATGAGGATTTTTCCGTCCTTATCCTCAAGGGTAAAGTAGTCCTTGTCACTGCCACCCTCTTTTATCTCAAAAGAGAACCAGTCTCTGTACTTTGAACCCACCGTTCTGTCAATTATTCCGTAAACGTTTTCAATAGTCTCGTCTACAGTAATGGGCTTTGCGTAGTCTGTCTTGTCAAACGGCTTTATTTCGAGTATTTCTTCAAGGCTTCCGGTGCGAAGGGGTGTGCTGTTGCCACCGACGCTCTTGCCGTATGCCTCAAGCTCACTTAGATACGCGCCGTCCTCGTTGTAGGTATATTCCATATAAACGCGGATTATGCGAAGTCTTTGGGGCTTTGAAAAGCTTATTTCATGCACGCCCGTGCTCTCGTTTTTAAACTCGCGCAGCTGATAAATACGGCTGTAATTCTCGCCGTCGGTACTGCCGTAAAGGGTGAAATACACCTTTTTCCTCGCCGGCACCCTTACAATTATTTTGTCTATGTCATAGTTGTCTTCAAGGTCAACGTCAACGTATGAAGGATAGAAGGCTCCCGACCAATGAGTAGCGGGGTTGCCGTCCGTAACCCTTGAGACGGCGGTCTTGTTTAAATTCGAGCGGGCTGTCCTCCCGTACGCCAAATTGTTACCCGTCACAACGACAAGGGCGTTCATTGCGGCGTCAAGCGCCTTATAAGCGTTTATTATTTCAAGGCTTTTGGGCGCGCTTTTTGCCGCCACGGCTGAGGCTGTGTCATACGCCTCTTTAAAGCTCTTCCAGGATAAGGAGGTGTAGTCGCTCTGCTTTTTCTTTGCCGCCTCGCCGACAAGGGATTTTAAATTGTTTATCCCGATATTTTCGCAAACTCCGACAATTCGGGCGCGTTTATTTTCGTCGGACGTCTCCTTTGAGTGTATAAGAAGCGACGTTTCAAGGTCATTTTCGGCATATGCAAACACCGTTATCTCCTCTTTTCCTTGGTTTATAAGCGCCTTGACGGTCTCGGTGATATCCATTTTTATCACCTTGTCCCCGTCAGCCTTTGTCTCGTATTCATCACCCTTGACAACAGACAAAACGCCAAGGCGATTTTTTGAGTCACGCACTACCGAGGAAGGCAGGCTGTTCCATGTGACGCCGGTCTCAGACCAGCTGTTGTCGGTAGTATAGCAGAATATGTAGTCCTGGTTTCCGTTGTTGTAATCGGCGTTTTTGAAAACAGAAAGCTCCAGAGTATAGGTGTCGATTTTTTCCTTCTCGTCGGTGTCTTTGGTGGGGAGCGTGAATTTCATAAGCGCCATTATTTCATTGCCGGTTTTGTGCTTTATATTTATCACCCTGAAGTCTTTTCCGACATACTGCGCCCCGTGAGCGGAGGTGATATCCTCAAAGTTATAGTTCTTGTCGGCGTTTCCCCCGCCCCGCACATAAGCGTCCTCTTTGACAACACTTACAAGCTTTGTCTCGGGCTTCACCTCGGCGGCTCTGACAAATACAGGTATAAGCGTAGCCAAGATGAGAAGCGCCGCAAACGCGGGTAGTGAGTACAGCACGAATTTTTTATTGATTTTTTTCATAAAGCAAACATCCTCACAAAATACGGCTTTTTATTTATTATACATTTTTACAAACGAAAAACGTTCTATTTTAGGTAACATTATATGAAAAACAAACAATGCAAAAAGTGCTTTTGTTCAAACTCAACAAAAGCACTTTGCAAAGGTTAATTTAAAGAATTATCTTTCGCGTATTCTTTTGCGGCTCACTACAACTGCAGCTCCGACAAGAGAAAGAGCAAGCGCAACAAATGCAACTGTTGCAATATCTCCTGTTGTGGGGTTATCATCGGGCTTAACCTCGGGAGCTGTGGTCTTTGTGCCGACAAGGCGGGGACGTGCGCTCTCGACCTCGGTCTCTTTTGAATGAATCATAAGAGAGGTTCCGTTGCCGTCGTCGCCCTTAACGTCATTTTCGGCATAAGCAAAAATTGTCATTGCGGTTTCGCCTTTTTGTGCAAGAGCCTTCACAGCCTCGGTAATATCAAAGCTTACAACCTTTTCGGCATAATCTTCATCCTTGGCAATGGTGATGCTTCCGACCTCATTGGCGGCAATTTCACTGACCTTCTTATCGGCATGCTGTATTGCATCCATATTGTCGTGATATCTTGTGGTAATCCATTTCATGCTGCCGTAATTCCACTTTACGTTGGTTTCGGTCCAATCCTCGGCGCCGTATGCGCTAAGATAGTTAATCATATCGCTCTCGGCAATATAATAAAACTTATAGGTCTCGGGGCAGTTGTATGCGTTGGGGTTCTTGAAAACCGTGAAACGGAACTCAAACTTGTCGGCGCCGGTTGATTCAATATCAGCCTTTGAAGGAATACTGACCTTGAAAAGCGATATAATCTCGTTAATATTGCCGGTGATTTCGCCGCCCTGATACTTGATATTAACGACCTTAACGCCGGGTGCGTTGTGACCTGCCGCTGCATCCTCAAAGTTAAAGTTCTTGTTGCGGTTGTCTGCGTTGTTTCCGCGAATGTACGCGTCGTCGGTAACGACCTGGTCATAAACGACCTCTGTCTTTGCCTCGTCTGCGGACGCCGCCATCATCGGAACAGCGCCGAGCATGCTTACAAGCATTGCGCACAAAAGAACAAATGATAAAATGCGTTTTTTCATATAATACCTCCGTGTTATTTATTGTTAACTTAATAATATCATAAGTCCGAAATAATTGATAGGAAAAGCGTGTATATCGGTGAATGAAAATTAGGAATTTGATATGACAAATTCATAATTTCGAAAAACAGCGGAAAAAAACGCGTAACAGATACTTTTTCAGTCGGTCACAACCGTCATATTCTCATTCATCCAATTCCAGCGCTTGTTTATAAAATCGCGCAAATACTGTATTTGAAGCTCATAAGTGTTATACTTGACCATTTTGCGCGGCTCGTATCCCGCGCGTTTATTTAAAATATCCCATACCTTGAAATTGTATTTTGCCGAAGGCGATATAAGCTCGTACATTTGGTCAATATAGCTCATCATATCGGACAAAAGCCCGTCCTTCACCTCTTCCCAGCGCGCCTTGAGCCTTGCGACAAAAGCCTCGTTTTTCATTAAGTAGCACATCCAGTTTGTCCATATGTAATCGGTTTCAAGGTAGAGGCAAGCCCAGCCGTAGGGCTCGGCGGGGTCCTTTGAAAAATTGCCGAACGCCAGATCAAAATCCCATATGGGACCCATTTTGAGCTTTCCGCCGGCGTCCTTTGTCAAAAAGCAGCTTCGCCTGAAGCTGGAATCGAGATTATAGCTGAGCTCATGGATTATATACCAGTCAATAAGCGAATCAACGTCTATATACTCCTCGTACCCCTCGCCCGCCATTACCGCCTTGTCCGCCTTTGTGACAAAATCCTTGATAAAGGCGACCTGCTCTTTTGACAGCTCTTCGCCTTCGGGGGAATGAATCTTAACATATTTCATAAGCTCGGTATAAAAGCAGGTGACGTCCCACGTATCCTCATCCGAGGTCCCTCCGACCTCAAGAAGATAGCCCGTGTCAAGCTCGCCCGGGTTGTTTTCAAGCTCAACTCGCCCCTTCTTCTCCTCAATCTGCTCGCCTATAGAATAAACTCCTACATATTTACCATTAAGAAAAACGTCCACGGGATACTGCGTGGGTACAAACGGCATGTTGTCAAGGCGCTTTGCGGCAAACATTGCAAGAGAATTGCGCATCAGCGATTTATCCGCATAGTTTGCAAGCAGAGTCCATTTTTTCGCCTCGGGAAGATTGAGCACCGACGTTTTGACGTCAAATTTCAATTTGTAAGGCTTCTTTTCCCACAGCCAAGTGGAATTTCCTCTCCCGCGTATAAATACGTGCGTGGGGTCAAGCGAAGAAAAGCCCTCCGCAAACTCGCAATTTATTGATATTACGGCGTCTATGTATTCTTCTTTGGAGGTGACGGCTTTGTTGTCCTTGGTATCGATAACTATTATCGGAAGCCTTGTGGGCGTGTAGTCGGTAACTATAGCATACCGCGTGGTATTTCCCATGTCATCGGTGAGTGTGAAATACGCGCCGTCCTCATTTAGCAAATTGATTCCTCCGTCCTCGCTCACAGCACTTGAATGAAAGGAAATATCCGCGCTTTGATTTATTTTAATTGTAAGATGAGCGGCTTTAAGGGTTGCGGGGTCGACCATGCAGTCAATTTTGGCATAAAGAACGTAGCCGTCAGCCTCCCACTCGATATTTTCGGAGAGATTTCGGTTGCCGCTCTTATTCAGAAAAACGGAAAGCACCTTCGCCTTGCCGCTCCCTCCCAGTATGCGATCGGAGATATTTTCCCCGTTTATCGAGCGCACATTCATAGCGGAGCATATTTTAAAGAGCGGCAGTTTACAGGATTCCCACAAAAAATCACAGCTCGGCGCTGTCGGCAAAATCGGAATTTCGGGAAGAGTCACCGACAAGTCATCGGCAATAAGTCTTATCGTCCCCTCCTCTTCGGTTATGACCGATATCGGATTTGACAAAACAACCCCGCGCTCAAAGGCAAAAGAAAGCGGCATGTCAAAGGTTAGCTTGTCCTCAACTGTATAGTCTCCGGAAAAAATTATTGTATCTCCGGCATGTAAGGTGGGATAGGACTCGGGGTCAACAAGGTCTTTAAGCATAGAGTATGAGGTGACCTTGCGCTCGCCCGCTTGAATTTCAATACCGTTTAGCGTTTTTGCCCTGCAATAGTATGAAATATCATCAAGCACATAGTCAAATATCTCCCCGATAACAATATCGCACTCCGGCGCCTCGGCAAAAAAGCCCTCGGAGATAATCTTCCCTTTTCCGCCTTCTTTTAAAGCAAATACGCCGCTGCTCTCGCTGACGCACAAAATTTTTCCGTCAACTTTTAAGGTGTTATCCCAAACCTCCAAGGTACACGGGCGGCAGAGCTTCAGATCACGGTCAAAAGTTATGGGCGCGCAAATGACAATACTTTCGCAAACGTCATTTTCCGCGGCATAGCTCAGCGCATATTCGGAGTAGAGATAGGCTCTCTCAAAATCCTCCGATATCACTTGCAAAAATGCGGGAGAAGAGAAGGTTTTAATCTCCCCGTCATAACTCTCCCCGGATTTTAGGGTAAGTATGAGAATATTGTCCTTCAAAACGGCATTTTCGCTCTCGGTGCATTCAACCTCGCCTTCAAAGAGAAATCTAAGCAAAGCCTCTTTTTCATTGCCGTTTTGCACCGTAAGCCTCTGCACGCCGTCGGAAGATGCGGCAAAAGAAACGGCGCTTGTCGGATCCGCTTGGCTCCCGTTCCATTCTATTTGTAACGAGGTGAGCTTTGGCGGAGGCTCAGGCGAGAAGGTTGTTGTAAGGGCTTCTGTGCTGCCGCTTTGTTTGCAGGAAAAAAGCAGCACTGTCATAAGGACAAACACTATTAAAAAGGCGGCAGAAACGCTCGCGCGTTTGATATTTTTTATCACCATATTATCTTTTTCCCTCGGGCTTAGGATTTTTTGCAGTATGTATTTGCCGAACATGCACGGTCTGTGTATGAAAATCAAAATTAGTTTTTCTTAACTTCACTACTATTCAGTAGATAATAAATACATTACAGTTCTTAATTTTCAAAACCACAAGGAAGCGGATTGCCGTCGATATTATCAGGCGTACCCCGATATATGCGAATATCTTTGATTGCTGTCATATCATTAGCTCCGAAAAATCATGTTTATCGCTTTGATTATATCACAATAATGAAAGAAAAGCAAGACAGAAAGCTACAAAAGAAATAATCCGAACGCTATGCCGACGATAATCGGTTTCAGGTTCGGATTATACACTTTTGGAAAGAGTTAAGCTGTTTGTTTTAGACAGGTTCGTCGTTTTTTGCCTTTGCGGTTTTACAGGATGTAATCAGCATTACTCTTAATGACGTGCATCTTGAAGAAATCAATTTGAATGTTTGCCCGTCAATATATTTTGTATTATAAAGCAGTACAAGCCAATATGACGTTTCAGCTGTTTCCTTTAGAGCAATTTCAAGCTTTGAAATAAAATCCTTTTCCCTTGTGCATATTGTGCTTCATGAATATTTGCTCCAATGGATGTACCGCTCCTGCCGATTTGATTGGAGATGATGGATTCATGGCTTGATTTTAACTTTTTTACAAGGTTTATAATATCCACCGAAAAATCCATGGAGAGTTCTGCAAGCTTATTGTCCTTCATGGGAACACCTTCTCATTTTCATTGAAAAGATACATCGCCTGTCGGCGTAATGATGTTGCACGCGTTGCGCGCAATGATGCGATGTTTGCCCCTATGTGCCCGCAGGCACACATCATTGCCGAAGGCAATATCATTAGGCGAAGCCTATATAATTTGACAGCCGCGCTACGCGCGGCTGTCAAACATCAATGAACAAGGCGTTTGCAAAAGCAAACGCCTTGTTCTGGCGCGCCTGGGGGGATTCGAACCCACGACCTACCGGTTCGTAGCCGGGCACTCTATCCACTGAGCTACAAGCGCATTTTATTGTGCTTTAATATAATAGCACAATAAAAATAAAATGTCAATATCATTCGGGAAGTTTTTTTGATTTTCTGCGGATAATTTTCGGCACAATGATAAACGCGGCAATCACGACGGCTCCGAGTGCGAGAGTTATAAGCGCGACCTTCACCATAAGATAATCAAAGGATTCGTCAAAGGTCTTAGGGATATTGTAATCTTCTGCCACCTGCAAGGCAAGCTCGTTTTCCGAGCAGTCCATCACAAGAGACTCACAGGCGGCAAAAGCGTCCTTTCCTATTGTGGTACAGGAGGCGGGAATCTTTACCCTTTCAAGCCTTGAACAAAGACTGAAGGCAAAATCGTCAATAACCTCCAGGGTATCGGGCAAATTAATGCTTTTAAGCGAGGTACAGCCGGAGAAAGCGTAAAGCCCGATGACCTTTAACCCCTCGTTAAGCGTCACTTTTTTAAGAGAGGTGCAGTCTGCAAAGGCATATTCTCCGATACTTTCGACATTGCCGTCTATTTTGAGCGTGCGCAGCTTTTCAAGCCCCGTAAAGGCGGATTTTGAGATCGAGGTGATTTTATACCCGTCAATTTCCGCGGGTATTTCAAGCTTTCTCGGGTTCCCCGAAAATCCTGTAATACTTGCTGTAGTCCCGTCTTCATTTTGCTCAATTGTAAAGTCTTCGTGATAGTTATCCTCATATTTGAGCGCTATGAGAAAAAACACCGCGACTATTGCAAAAACAGCGAGCAGCAAATATATTTTCCTTGACAGTGTAAGCTCCAAAACGATCGCCTCGCATTTCTTTTTGTATATCGTAATAATCATTGACCTCATTATGTTTAAAAAGGTCGTAATTTATCCATACTTATTTTATTATAATCATTTCTACATTGTTTGTAAAGCATTTTTTGTAAACATATTGCAGAAAACCGAAAGGAATTTACAATGGATAAATTGACCGGAAATATTGAAAGCGATTCGAACTCTCTCGGAAAAAAGGCGGGCATTGACAAATGCTTTGACATAAAAGGAAGATATCTTAAAATCGGCGGACGCCGTGCGTTCTTCTGCTACGCCGCGACCTACGCCAACGACCTTTTGACAGAGCAGGTTGTCAGTCGATATATTAATTCAAATATTATGGAAAACGACAACGCGACCTCCTTTGGAGAGCGGTGCGGCTCCTTCGGATTTATAAAGTACACCGACGACCTTGACGAATGTGCAAATGAAATATTCGAAGGCTCCTCTGCTCTGCTTGTCGACGGGTTTAAAAGTGCGCTTGTCTGCGACACAAAGCAAATTCCCTCACGAAGCGTGGACGAGCCCGAAAGCGACCGAGTGCTCAGAGGTTCAAGGGACGGCTTTACCGAAAAGCTTAACGACAACATATGTCTTTTGCGGCTTCGCCTTAAAACTCAGGATTTAGTGCTCAAAAAGCTGTCGGTGGGAAAAGCCACAAAAACCTCGGTAATACTCTGCTATATAAACGGTAGGGCGGACGAAAAATTTGTAAACAGCCTTGAAAATAAAATAAATTCAATAGAGGTAGACGCCCTCTCGATGTCGCAGGAATCTTTGGCGGAGTGTCTTGTAAAGCGAAAATGGTACAATCCCTTTCCGAAATTCAGATACACCGAACGTCCCGACGCCGCCTCAGCCATGATGCTTGAAGGAAGCGTTATTGTCATATGCGAAAACTCCCCGCAGGCGATGATCCTTCCCTGTTCGATTTTCGATTTTCTTCAGGAAACCGACGATTTTTATTTTCCGCCCCTTACCGGAACGTATCTGCGAATTGTGAGAATGTCGGTCTTTTTAGTCTCGCTTTTTCTTGTTCCGATTTGGTTTTTGTTTGTCAAAAATCCGGATATTATTCCGAGCTTTTTAAGCTTTATCAAGCCGCATGAATTTACAGGTCTTCCTATTGTTTTTCAAATACTGCTTGTAGAATTTACGGTTGACGGGCTGAAGCTTGCTTCGATAAACACGCCCGGCAGTCTCAACAATTCGCTGAGCGTTGTCGCGGGACTTATAATCGGCGATTTTGCAATAGAGGTAGGCTGGCTCATGCCGGACGTGATACTTTATATGTCCTTTGTAACAATGGCAAACTTCACTCAGCCCTCATTTGAGCTGGGCTACGCCTTTAAATTCATGAGAATTTTGCTTGTTATACTCATAGCTCTCTTCAATTATATCGGGCTTGCCGTCGGTATTCTTGCGATTATTTTCTTTATAATACTCAACAACTCGGTGTCGGGTGGACGAAGCTATCTTTATCCCCTGATTCCCTTCAACAAGGACGCGCTTGTGCGGCTTTTCTTCCGCGTAAAGCTAAAGCCAAATATGCAGACCGGAAAAACAAATACCAAAAAGTCGGGCTGAAAAGGGGGCAAAAATTGTTTTTTAGCTCGGTATCGCCGAGACAATCATATATAAACAAGCGCTTTTCAAATGCCGCCGTTTTTCACCCTTGCGGGTGGAAAACGGCGGTGTTTCTTCATCCGAAGTCGGGAAATCTGGTTATATAGAATTATTTGAAACTGGCTATTTTAACGCTATCAGTTTTGCTGTATACTATGTCATAACAAATGTCTCGGAGATAAAAAATGTCACATAACAATCAAAAAAAGATAGCTGTCATAAATGATTTTTGCGGATTCGGGCGCTGTTCCATTTCTGCCTCACTGCCTGTAATTTCGGCAATGAAAATTCAGTGCTGTCCGCTTCCGACTTCGATTTTTTCAAATCACACCGGCTTTGAAAGCTTTTACAGCACAGACTTTACCGACCATATGGATGCATACATGGACGAGTGGAAAAAGCTTGATTTGCGATTTAACGGCATACTCACCGGCTTTCTCGGCTCTCCGGAGCAAATAGGAATAGTCAGACGGTTTTTTGAATTATTCAAGAGAATCGACACGGTAACGGTAATTGACCCTGTAATGGGAGACTACGGAAAGCTTTACCCGACGTACTCGCCAAGGCTTGCAAATCAAATGTCCACACTTGTGCCCTATGCGGATATTCTGACCCCCAACCTCACGGAGGCGTGTATTCTGACCGGTTCGGAATACCGTGCCGATATGCAGCAGGAAGAGCTTGCCTCTGTCTGCGAAAAGCTAAGCGATATGGGACCGAAAAAAATAGTCATATCGGGCATTGAGCGGGGCGAGGACCTTGAAAACTTCATATTCGAAGCGGGGAAAAGTCCTATAACCGTCAGGGTGCACAAGGTGGGACCCTGCCGCTCGGGCACGGGAGATATCTTTTCCTCGATTATTGCCGCAGATGCGGTAAATAAGCTCGACCTTACCTCGTCTGTCGCTCACGCCGCGTCCTTTATCGCAAAAACTCTCAAAAGAACCATGGAGCTTGATATTCCCAAAACCGACGGACTTTGCTTTGAAGAATTTTTGTGCGAGCTGTAAGAAAAAACTATAAGAGGTACCACTTATGCAAAAAAACAATATTAAATATTTATGCCTTGCCGGCATATTTACAGCCCTTGTATTTGTAACCACAGCTTATTTGCACATTCCGAGCCATACAGGCTATACCCACGTGGGAGACGGATTTATATACCTTGCCGCGTGTATGCTTCCAATGCCCTACGCGATTTTTGTGGGGTGCGGGGGAGCGGTGCTTGCCGATTGCCTGACGGGCTTTGCAATGTGGGCTCCCGGCTCGGCAATAATCAAGGCGGCGGCAGTGCTCTTCTTTACAAGCAAAAACAAGGACAAAAAAATAATAAATACAAGAAATCTTCTATCTCTTATCCCAGCCTCTGCGCTGTGTATCGGCGGCTATTACCTTTATGAATCGCTGATAACGCAAAACTTTATTGCGCCTCTTGCCGGTATTCCGGGGTATATAACCCAATCAGTGCTGAGCAGTATTCTTTTTGTTCTGCTCTCTTTTGCGCTTGATAAGCTTAGAATACGTGAAAGATTTAAAATATAATATTTGGCAGAATGAGAGGCAATTTTTTACCGTGCGTAAAAAATTGCCTCTCATTCTATGCTTTTTTGTGCAAATTTAACGTTTACAAAGGTAAAAAAGTATGATATAATTGAGAATATATATATACAGTAAACTACAGCAAAAGGAGGAAGTACATTGAAACAGAACCACACGTTTGGTGACCAACTTGAGCACTTGACTGCCCTCTGTGAGGAAAATGCGCGAATTGATGAACTGCTGTACACCTTATACGACGTAAAGCGCGGTCTTCGTGATATCGACGGAAAAGGCGTACTTACCGGTCTTACCAATATATCCACCATTCTTCAAAATAAAAAAGTCGGCAATGAAGTGATCCCTTGTGACGGAGAGCTTTACTATCGCGGGTATAACGTGGTGGATCTCGTTAAGGGCTGTGCCGAGGAAAACAGATTCGGTTACGAAGAAACCGCATATCTGCTGCTATTCGGAAAGCTGCCTACGGTGAGCGAGCTTGAACAGTTCAAAAAGATAATAAGCTCACAGCGCGTGCTTCCCCGCAATTTTACAAGAGACGTAATTATGAAAGCGCCCTCGGGCGACATAATGAATACTCTGACAAGATGCATACTCACTCTTTATTCTTATGACAAAAACCCCACCGATACCTCGGTGTCCAACGTTCTGCGTCAATGCATCGGGCTTATCGCTCTTATGCCTCAGCTCTGCGTTTACGCCTATCAGGCGCACAAGCACAGCAATCTCGGGCAGGCGCTCTTTATCGTACCGCCCAAAAAAGAGCTTTCCACCGCGGAAAACATTCTTTATATGTTAAGACCCGATCATTCTTATACCGAGCTTGAGGCGAAGGTGCTCGACCTTGCGCTCACTCTGCACGCCGAACACGGAGGAGGAAATAACTCCACCTTTACAATGCACGTGGTAACCTCTTCGGGAACCGACACATATTCGGCGGTAGCGGCTGCTCTGTGTTCTCTGAAGGGTCCAAAGCACGGCGGCGCCAACTTAAAGGTTGTCGAAATGTTCGCGGATTTAAAAAAGCACGTGCGTGATTGGAATGACGACAGGCAAATAAGCGAATATCTTGCAAAGCTTCTTGACAAGCAAGCCTTTGACAAGACCGGGCTTATCTACGGCGTGGGACATGCGGTCTACACCATATCCGACCCGCGCTCGATAATGATGAAAAAGTTCACAAAACAGCTTTCCGACCAGCTGCATTTTGAAAAAGAATTTGCTCTTTACGAAAAGGTTGAAGAGCTTGCGCCGAAGGTTATCGGAGAGCGCAGAAAAATCTATAAAGGGCTGAGCACCAACGTAGATTTCTACAGCGGCTTTGCTTACCGTATGCTCGGGCTTCCCCTTGAGCTTTACACTCCCATGTTCGCAACCGCGCGTATCGCAGGATGGAGCGCACACCGCCTCGAAGAGCTCATCTGCGGTAAAAAAATTATCCGCCCCGCGTATATGAGCGTCGCCCCGGCAAAAAAATACATACCCCTTAGCGACAGAACCGACGACAACTGAAAAAGGACGTATTATCCATAAAAAAAGTAATAAAAACCGACAAGGTTAACTCAAAAAAAGTATCCTTGCTCGGTTTTTTCTTTTTCCTGCCTTAAGACCAAAACAAAGCTTGCAATATTTTTAATAACCGCTCTATGCTTTGCTTATTTTAGCTTCACTTTTTAACTTTTATTAATATTTGGCATATCATTATAGCAAAGAGCTGTTTAAAACGGCTTCTTTTATTTAGTCTATAACAAAAGATGAAGCAAACTTCATTTAAAGCAAGGTGGTCATCTAAGATGAATTTCAGCGAAAACAAAATCGCCGTGGTCGGCGGCGATTCACGTATGCTTTATGCGGCAAATTGTTTTGCAAAATCGGGCGCAGAATGTGCGGTATATGCTAACAACGCCGTGTTTGCGGAAAATGCAGAGTACACAAAAGCCATGACCTTGAGCGACGCGCTCGCAAAATGCCAAATTGTCCTTCTTCCCATTCCTCTTTCCAAGGACGGGTATTCGCTAAACGCGCCTTTTTGCGAAAATAAACTGTTTTTCAGGGATATTATAAATGAAATTCCAAGCTCTTCTACCGTATGCGCGGGAATTGTCGGGAGCATATTCGATGACTGCGCTTTTTCCGTTCTCGACTACGGCAGTGACGAGCTTTTCTGCACGCAAAACGCGCGCTATACCGTTGAAGGAGCGCTGTCAATCGCCACTGAAAAAAGCAACCGTGCAATTTGCGGCTCTTGCTGCTCTGTGTTCGGGTTCGGAAGAATCGGAAAATACCTTGCCTTGGCGCTAAAGGCGCTCGGGGCAAATGTGACGGTGTTTGCGCGGGATGCAAAAGACAGAGCGTTTACCGAGTACTGCGGATATAATTTTGCGCCGTATACCGAAACGGAAAATATACTTTGTGATTGTGATTTTCTTTTTAATACCGTACCCGACAAGCAGATATGTGAGCATTTTCAGTATACAAAGCCCGATACGCCGATAATTGAGCTTGCAGGCGTATCCAAATCCCATGACAATATAATTTACGCACCCTCGCTTCCTGCGCTCTACAGTCCGAAAAGCGCGGGAACGCTTATTTATCAGACGGTAAGGCGCTGTCTTTTTGAAAAAGGGCAGGTGAAATAATGATAGGATATGCTTTTTGCGGCTCCTTCTGCACGGTCAAAAAGTCTCTCGGCGCGCTTGAGGGGCTTGCCTCAAAATACGATATACTGCCCATTTTCAGCCCTGCCTTTCAGGCGTTTGACACAAGATTCGGCAAGGCGCAAAGCTTTATAACAAGCATTGAGGAAATATGCGGCAAAAAGGGCATTTATACCATTCCCGAAGCGGAACCCTTAGGACCCTCGGCAAAGCTTGACGCGCTTATTATTTCCCCGTGTACCGGAAATACTTTGGCAAAAATGGCAAGCGCCATAACCGACACCTCGGTGACAATGGCTGCCAAGGCGCACCTGAGAAACAACCGCCCGCTCGTTATTGCCCTTGCCACTAACGACGCGCTCTCCTCCAATTTGCAGAATATCGGTATAATGCTTTCCCGAAAAAACGTGTATTTTGTCCCTTTGGGTCAGGACGATCCTTTTTCAAAGCCAAGCTCGCTTGTCTGCGATTTTTCGCTTGTCGAAAGTACCCTTATTTCGGCTTTAGCCGGAAAACAGCTTCAGCCGCTTCTCAAAATGCCGTAGCTACGGGCTTTTGCGTTACAATACAAGATACGACCGGAAGGCAAAAGCCTTCCGGTCGTGCACTTTTGGCATAGCGGAAATTACCGCGCGCCTTATAATAAATCAGTGGATAATGAATTTCTCGGTATCCTTATCAAAGATATGTACCTTTGATGTGTCTACCGCAACCTTAATAGTATCGCCGGGTCTTGTCTTGCTTCTCGGGGAAACACGCGCGACAAAGTTCTGCTCTTCCGAGGTGAAGTAGAGGAAGATTTCCGAACCCATAAGCTCGGTAACGTCGACCGTTGCGGTGATAAGCGAGTCGGGCATACTTTCAATCGATGCGGCGTCGTCATGGAGACACTCGGGACGGATACCCATAACGATTTCTTTTCCGATGTAATCCTTGAGTGCGGGATCGTTTGCCTTTTCTGCGGGCAGCTTTATCATGTTTGCGCCCCAGTTGATATAAACGTCGCCGTTCTTATCAACAAGAGTTGCCTCGATGCAGTTCATCTGAGGAGTACCTATGAACTGAGCAACAAAGAGGTTGCAAGGCAGATCGTAAAGGTTCTGAGGAGTGTCAACCTGCTGAATAATACCGTCCTTCATAACGACGATACGGGTTGCCATGGTCATAGCCTCGACCTGGTCGTGGGTAACGTATACGAATGTGGTTCCGAGTCTCTTGTGAAGCTTTGTAAGCTCGGTTCTCATCGCGGCACGCAGTTTAGCGTCAAGGTTGGAAAGCGGCTCGTCAAGAAGGAATACCTTCGGGTTACGCACGATAGCACGACCGAGCGCCACACGCTGTTTCTGACCACCGGAAAGCTGTTTCGGACGTCTGTCAAGAAGGTGGGTGATATCAAGAATCTTCGCCGCCTGCTCGACCTTTCTCTTGATCTCTTCCTTGGGAACCTTGCGGAGCTTAAGACCGAATGCCATGTTGTCGAACACAGTCATGTGAGGATACAGAGCGTAGTTCTGGAACACCATCGCAATGTCTCTGTCCTTAGGTGCGATATCGTTTACCAGTCTGTCGCCGATAAAAAGCTCGCCTTCGGTGATTTCCTCAAGTCCTGCGATCATACGAAGAGTGGTTGATTTTCCGCATCCGGAAGGACCGACGAAAATAATAAATTCTTTATCCTTAACCTCAAGGCAGAAGTCGGATACGGCGGTAACTCCGCCGGGATATTTCTTGTAAATATGTCTGAATGATAGACTTGCCATTTTTTCCTCCTGCGCGATATGCAAAAGCCGCATACCTTTAATTATTTTTTACTGTATATTATTTTATCATATAATTGTGAACATTTGTAGTATATCACTACCCAAATTTATCTCTTTTCTTTTGTGCATTTTGCATAAAAAATCACGTCATTTTCGCTTTTGCAAGCAGAAATATCAAAGCTGCAATTTTAATATATTAAAATTTCAATTTGGCATACAGTCAAGAAGAGCGGCAATTTCCTCCTCGCTCAAAGGGCGAAAGCACCCGATTTCAAGGCTTTTGTCAAGGGAAAGTGCACCAAACTCCACTCTTTTGAGATATTCGACTTTATTGCCTACCGCGTTCATCATAAGCTTTATCTGATGATATTTCCCTTCCCCTATTTCTATGTACCCTTCTTTTTCCGAGACCATAGTAACACGCGCTGGGGCGGTGACATATTCTCCGATATCGACTCCGCTCTCAAGCCTTTGTACATCTGACTCGATAAGAGGCGAAGCGAGTGTGAAAAAATATTTTTTTACCACGTGGCATTTTGGCGAGAGCAGAAAGTGGGAAAGAGGACCGTTGTTTGTAAGCAGCAAAAGTCCCTCGGTGTTTTTGTCAAGCCTTCCGCAGGGGAAAAGTCCAAGCCTTTGCAGCTCTTTCGGGAGAAGATCGATAACCGTCTTTTCTTTGTCCTCCGTGGCGCTCAAAACACCGCTCGGCTTATTGAGCATAATATAGGTAAAACGGCTGTAAAACAGCTTTTCTCCGCAAAAGGTCACCTCGTCCGCCGCCTCGTTAACGTCAAAGGTTTTATCCTTAACTGTTTTGCCGTTGACAGTGACAAGTCCCTTTGCCACAGCCCTTCCGGCTTCTTTTCTCGTACATTTGCCGCATCCCGCAAGAAGCTTGTCAAGCCTCATAAAAACAACCTCGCGTCATCTCACAAAATACAGAATAAGTCCTGCCGCGCCTCCGAAAATTATCAGTGTCGAAAGAAATCCGGTGACAAAATCACGAAGACAGCCCATATCATATCTCCTATTTTAACATAAAATCTTGAACATGTAAAGTCCTCTATGTATTTTGCTCACCAAAACTTGATATATACCAAATTATTGAAAAGGTGCGAAAGAAAAAAAGAACGGAGCGCGCAAAGGTCTCCTTTCGTGTGCCGACAGGGAGCGCGTTCCGTTCAATATTATTTTTGGCGTTATTTTCGATTTAAAAAGAAAGAGCGGTCAATGGCTGTCAATATATTTACTCAGCGCCGAGCGCCTTTTCTTTATGGCGCCGCGCGTGTTTTTATTTGATGATGCCGGTATAAGAGAGCTTAGCCCGATAATCAGCGCCGCGGCAAGAAAAACGCCAAGGCGCATACCGACAGACATATTGCTCTCACCGCCAGCAATAAGTGAAATAAGCGCAAGAACGCCCGCATAAATAAAACCGCCGGCAAACGCTCCGCCTACCCCCGTGCCGCTCTTTCTTGAAAGCAGTGCGCATATAAGCGTTCCAACTCCTATTCCCACAAATCCTATGTAAATCGGCGCCCCTTCTGTGCTGTTCATGTTGACCATAAACATTCCGGCAATGGCAAGAAAGACAAGCGCCGCCGCATGAGCCAAGAGAGCCGAAATAATAATTTTTCCTATCACACTTTTATTCACGCGCAAAACCTTCCCTTTATCAAATTGCGGCGCGGAGAATAAAAAGACCGCCCGCTTTGTAACACTTTATGCGGGCGGAAATTTGTTTATGACTTATTTATTTTTCTTTTTCTTTTTTCCCGTGTTGCTTTCTTTTCCCTCGGGTAGCTGTTCTTTAGCTCCTTCCCCGTTTTCTTCGGGCTTTTCCTCAGGCTTTTCCTCACTGTCCTCGGGCTTTGCGACAGTTGCCGCGGCGGGAACGTCAACCGACTTTACGGCTGTCTTTAAAATGCGGATTCTCGTTCCGTCTCTTCCGGTCTCGATAATGCAGGTGGGGTCCTTGATACTGACGATTTTTCCGATTATTCCGCCTATTGTGGTGATTTCGTCACCGACTCTCAGGCTGTTGCGCATTGCCGCCATTTCTCTGTCCTGCTTTTTCTGAGGACGGATCATGAAAAAGTAGAAGATAACTCCGATTGCCACAAGCATTATAAGCATAAAGGGTCCCGAGGAGGCGTTCTCTGCGGCAAGATTAAATAAAATGTTCATTTTCAAATTTACTCCTTAACTGATTATATTGTTTACTCAGCCTTCGATATTCTTTCAATGGCTTTGTTTGAACCTATAAGTGTGATTATATCATTTTTCGAAAACGGTTTGTCCGGAGGAAAGGATATATCGAATTTACCGTTTTGACCGTCCCGCACGGCAATTACGTTTATGCCGTATTTCTTGCGAATTTCAAGCTCAATCATGGTACTTCCTATCCACCCCTTCGGAACCTTGCGTTCGACAAGCGAATACTCGTCCGAAAAGCGGAGATATTCAAGCACGTCGTGCTTGTCAAGAATGTGCGCCATTCGCTCTCCCGTATCCTTTTCGGGAAAAACTATCTGGTCAATTCCGACCTTTTGAAGCACCTTGTACTCAATATCGCTGTTAACCCTTGCAATAACGCGCCGTACTCCCATTTCACGAAGCATCATTGAAAGAATAATCGTCTCATGTATTCTGTCCGAAAAGCATATGACCGCCGTATCGTAATTTCTAACTCCCGCCTCGCGCAGTACATTTTCATCGGTGGCGTCTCCTATGACGGCGTCGGTGACAAACTGAGCTATTTTGTTGATATTTTCTTCCTTATCATCGATAACAAGCACCTGATGCCCGGTCTCTTCAAGCACCGTGGCGATAGTCTGCCCGAAATTTCCCAGTCCTATGACGCAGAATGACTCCATGATTTACTCCTTTTTTGTTTTTTCCCTCTGTAGAGCTTTTTAACCTATCATAAAACGCGCTTCCGGATAATCAATCGTGGTGCTTTGCACAGACGATTTTCTTGCAACCGAAAGAAGAACCGTAAGCGTGCCTACCCTTCCGAGGAACATAAGTATTATAATCAGCACTTTTCCTAAAATATTCAGCCCCGAGGTTATCCCGAGCGACAGTCCGACCGTGGCGTAAGCGGAGACCGACTCGTAAACCGACTCCATTGCCGAAACGCCGTTTGTAAGAGACAGAATACAGGAGGCGGCAAAGACTATGAAGGCGCCGGTAAAAACAATTGCCATTGACCGCAAAATCACGTCATGCCGTATTCTTCGCCTGAAAACCACCGGACGGTCGCTTCCCTTTGTCATGATGACAAACACCGAAAAGACAAGCACGCCTATTGTGGAGACCTTGACGCCTCCCGCGGTTGAGCCGGACGCGCCGCCGATAAACATAAGCATTATTGACATGATTTTTACCGGTGTGCTTGTCCCGCTGTTAGAAAATGATGCAAAGCCCGCCGTGCGCAATGACACGGAGTGGAAGAAAGAATTTAGTATCTTGTCGGGGATTGACATGTCTGCAAGCGCTCCGTTCCATTCGCAAAAAAGGGTGACGGCGCTGCCGAGCAACAGAAGAATAAAGGTAATAAGCAGAACGAATTTCGAATAGGCAGACAGCCTTGAAGCGCTCTCGGTTATGAGCCACGGCCCCTGACGGGCAGAATTTTTTCTTCCCCTTATTTTAGCCTTTATCATGGTGAAAATGTCAGCCCAAACGATAAATCCTATTCCGCCGGTAATCACAAGCGCTGAAAGAGTGCCGAGCACCAGAGGGTCGGAGGAAAAGGCGGAAAGACTGCTTCCTCCGTTAAAATTGCCCATTATATCAAAGCCGGCGTTGCAAAAAGCCGAAACCGAGTGAAATATGCTTTTGAATATTCCCTCCCGTATTCCGAACAGCGGTATAAATCTTATCGAGAGCACAGCCGCACCCAAAAGCTCGAATATCAGCGTTCCACTGATAATAATTTTCATAAGCTGAGTTGCAGCGCCGCTGCTGCCGGAAAGCCCTAACGAACGGGCGACAATAAGATTTTCTCTCGGGGAAATCGCTCTTCGCAGTAATAGCGCCCAGAGCACCGCCATTGACATAACCCCGAGCCCGCCTATCTGAATAAGGACAAGAATCACAAGCTTGCCGAAAAACGACCAATAACCGAAGGTATCGTACACAGAAAGTCCGGTGACGCAGGCGGCGCTTGTCGCGGTGAACGCCGCGTCATCAATAGGGGTAAGCTCATGGGAAGCGGCGGAAAGCGGCAGTGTTAAAAGAAGCGTACCGACAGCGATAAGAAGCACAAAGCCCACAACCACATATTGCAGTGGAGAAAGCTTCAATTTTTTCAGACGACGTGACGCGCCGTTTTTATTTTTTATCAACATCGCGCATCTCCATAGATTATCCCGAAAATCACAAGGTCAAAAACATATATTGTATTTTATCACATTCCGACCTCTAATTGATTAATAATTTGTTAAATACCTCATCTTCCTGGGCGCGCGAGGCGCTCGAAAAGCGAGCCGCTGTACACGGCGTAGCGGGAGCCGTCCGGACCGAAACGGAAAACAAAGTCACTGTGGGTAAGCGCGCACACCCCTATGTCGACATAGATGCCCTTGACAAGCATTTGCTGTCTGTGAATTCCCTCAAATTTCATGCCGCATCTTTCCATAACTCTTCGGCTGGCGTCATTGCCCACCATGTATCTTGCCTCGATGCGGTTTATGCCCATGTCGTTTATCCCGAATCGCATGAGGGCAAGCAGCGCCTCTGTTGCATATCCCTTCCCGTGGTAAGCGGGATTTATAACATATCCCGCCTCGGCGGAATTGTTGCTTTTGTCAATTTTGGTAAAGCCGCAGGTGCCTATCATCTTGCGCTCGCTTTGCAGGATTACCGCATAGTCAAAATATTCGCCGTTTCGATAAAACCTTTGAACAGAGTTAATATAATCTCTTGTGTAATTGAGAGAGGGATGAGGGCTCCAGAGCAGGTATTTTGTCACCTCGGGGAGCTTTGCGTATTCGTACATGTCCTCGCTGTCCCGCCTGTCAAGTCGTCTGAGATACAGCCGCTCCGACTCGATATATCTGAGATTTTTTATTTCTTCAATGTTTACCATGTCATTTTGTCCTTTGAGAGACTATTTAATATTATTATACTCACCAAAAAAAATAAAGCAATAGCGAATAAGGACTTATATGCGATTTTTTTAAAAAAGCGGGAGAGCCGAAGCCCTCCCGTATTTTGTTTAATTTGTTTTGCAGTTATCTGACTCTGCGTCTCTTAACAACCACCGTGACTGCCATGCCGAGTATGGAAACAATGGCAATGACTGCGACAATGGCGGTGAGATCTCCGGTCTTGGGTGCCGGTACAGTGACGTCTCCGTCCTTGTAAAGATCACCCGCAACTCCCGAGGTCTTTTCGCCGTTCGGACGTTCGGTTGAAGTGAAAGCGCTGTCGATATTGGCGCAAACGGTTATTTCAGCCTCGCTTGTGCAGCCTGAAACCGTGCACTTTTCCTCGCCCTCATGCTTTCCGAGGATAGCGGCAGCTTCCATTCTGCCGTTTTCGGAAGTATCGATAGAGCAGTTCTTATCGGCGCTTATCTTGTTAAGCGTTACGGTGTTCTCGGATCTGCCGACTGCAAGTGCGGTGTAGCCGAGGTAATCCTCTCTTGCGTTAACATGAGAGTTAACGGCAACGTCAACGTTTTCAAGCTTAACGTTGTTAATCTTTCCTCCGGTCATATGACCTACAAGGAATGCAACGTCAGTTCTGTAGTTCATGTTGGTGAACTTATCGGGATTAATCGAGTAATCAAGCGAGCTGTCCTTAACGGTGATGTTCTTGATTTCTCCTCCGCTCATTTCAACAACGAGCGCTGCTACCGATACGTATGCAAAGCAGTTGCCGGCAGAGCCGTCAAGCGACTGGTAGACGTAAGGAGTCTTTGAGTTGTCATTTCCGAGAATATTGTCTGTGGAAACAACCATATTGAAATCAAGACCTGTTATCTTGTGTCCGTTTCCGTTTATAACGCCGTTATAACGGTAAATAGGAGTCCAGCTTTCAACCTTAGAAAGGTCGATATCATCGGTGATATTGATGTTGATGCCGGAGTAAGGATAGCCTTCTGCTCTTGTAATTTGCGAGGTGGAGTTGATTGTAGCTATTGCCGCCTGAAGCTGTTCGGCATTAGCAACATTGAGGGTGTCGCCGTAGAGGTTGAGGTCTGCTATTGAAACGCTGACGTCCTGGTCTCCGTCTCCGTTGCCGTTCCATGTGTTGACAAGCTGCAGCTTGTAATATGTGTATGCGGCAGGTTTATCGACTGCAAACACGCCCTCTGAGAAGTCATCGGCTCCGATACCCGCATTTCCGCGGCTGACCTTATCTATAATTGTGTACTCCTTGCCGTCGTTGGAACCGAGAAGCACCCATGCGACGGGAACGCTGTCAAACATCTTTGTGACGTTGGAGGTTCTGATAAGATAATTGGTGACCGTGATAGGCTCGGTGGTCTGCCATGTTACTGTTCCGCCTTCCCATTTCTTGTGTGAGCCCATCTTTGTATTTTTGTTGTTATCAAAGATATCCTTTACGGGGCTGTCTCCCCAAATCTCCGACATGTCGGTGGCAACGCTTTCGAGATCCACCTTGGAGTTGAGTATAAGCTTGCCGTTAAGAACAGACGGATCGACTGTGTCGTTGTCTGTGGGCGGAACGGTGGTGTAGTGAAGGGTTTCGTTCATTTCCTTATAGTTGTTCTTGTCAAAGGTCTCGCCGTCCTGAGAAATGGTAACTCTGGGCCAAAGCTTTTGACCGCCGTTAAACTCGGCGAACGCCGCCTTAAATCCATAGGTCTTATTGGCTTCAAGATAAACCGCATCCCCTTCAGGCATCCAAGTCCAAGTGCCGTCGGCATCGTTCCAGGTTGCGTTTGCCCAGAACTCATATGCGCGGTGAGTCGTATTGCCGTCAATGATGTCTATCATGAAGGCGTTATCGACCTTCTCGCAGCCGAACAGGTAATAACCCGTCTCGTCAACCGTGATAAAGCCGTCATACATATTGAGATATGACTCGTCGGTAACGTGCAGAGTCAGAGTGTCAACGCGAGGAACAACAATAGAGCCGATTTTAACCGATGCGGCAAGAAGCGCGTCGATCGTTTCGTCGTACATCTGGTTCTCCGGTATGCACTGACCTTTGTTTCCGCCTTTTCCTTCACCGTCCGCGCCGTTGCCCATTTTCTGGCCTGCGTCGGCAAACGCCTTAACCCATGCGTGCTTTTCGTCGTCGGTCGCTCCCCAACGGTCAATTATCGTATGGTATGTAGTGGCTGTCATTTTGAAGGTAAGACCGGCGTCTGCAAATGAAGTGTATGTTTCGGTGCCGTCGGGATAAACGCCCATATCAAGGGGCGCGCCGCCGTCTATTTCAAGGAACCACGCTTCAATTTTGTGATCGCCCTTTTTCAGGCTGACCTGTCCGAGATCGGAAGGAAGCTTGTCGTCGTCGTGGTCAAAATATCCGGTTCCCCAGTATTCGTAAACGCGCTTGCCGTCGATTGTCATAATGAAGCCGTTGTCAATCTTATTGCCGACTACTGTGAATTTCATATCCTGGGCTGCGGTTATTGTTCCTTCCCATTTAATGAGATAGTTGTTAAGGTAGTTGCCCGTATCCTTGGTGCTGGCTCTTCTTACGATACTGTCGGGATCGCCAAACTCGGTGGTTTCTTCGGGCTCACCCATTTTTTCCGACCAGTAAAGAAGATCGTCGATTGTTTGGTCATACATCTTGTTTGTGTCATAGTTGAGCTGATAGCCCATTGACTTCTGACCCATAAGATGCTTGAAGGCGTCGCCCCATTCGGGCTGGTGTGCGACAAAAGCATATGAGGTCAATGTAAGACCCTCGACCGTCTGAGCAGCCTTTTCGCTCGGCGCCGCATTTGATACCAATCCGAACGCGGGGATTACCGAAAGCAACATGCAGACTGCCAAAAGTGTTGATAGTGCTTTTTTCATAAAGTCCACCTGAAAAATTAATTGTGAAATTGACATATTGCACAATTTTTATTTGTAAACCCATTATAGCACAAATTAAAAATTTGTCAATAGTTTTTTTACTTTTTTACTGTCTTAAATAGTTTTAGCGCTTTTGAGCGCTCTTTTTACATAATTATTTATAAAAGCACTTGAAATAAGGAGCGCTTTGTGGTAAGATAATTAAATACAAATGATTTTTTCATTATTATCATTATTATAATGCGGGAACTTGAAATACGATATGAAAATAATACTTGATGTAATGGGAAGCGATAAGGGACCCGAGGAGCTTATAAAGGGCGCCGAGGCGGCAAGAGAGCGGATAGAGGCGGATATTATATACGTCGGAGACGCCGATGTCATACAGACCGCCGCCGCAAAAAACAATTTTAAAATAAATAGCGGCTCTATAATTCACGCGCCCGACGTTATATCCATGGAAAGCGACCCGTTTGAGATACGCTCAATGCGCTCCTCTTCAATGAGAGTGGCGCTTGAAATGCTGAGTGAGGGTGCTGGCGACGCTTTGGTCAGCTGCGGCAACACGGGAGCACTGCACACGGGCGCAACTCTTTATGTAAAGCGTATACCCGGCATACACCGCGCGGCAATAAGCGCACTGCTGCCAATGAAAGCTCCGGTGCTTTTGCTTGACGCCGGAGCGAATCTCAGCGTAACCCCCGAACAGCTGACGCAGTTTGCAATTATGGGGTCGATATATATGAACAAGGTTTTGGGAGTTGACTCTCCAAAGGTCGGGCTTCTCAATATCGGAGGCGAGGACTGCAAGGGCACTCCGCTTTACATTGAAGCCTACAAGGCTCTGCGAAAAACCCGCGCAATAAATTTTGTCGGCAATATCGAGGGCAAGGAGATACCCTTTGCAAAATGCGACGTTGTTGTATGCGACGGCTTTACGGGAAATATAGTGCTGAAAACCATCGAAGGCATGGGAAAATTCGTTTCCTCCTCGGTAAAGGACATCTTTTCCTCATTTTCCGGAAAGGTGGGCGGCATGTTTGTTCTTCATAGGCTTTCCGCCTTTCGTCTCTCCATGAGCCCGAGCGTTCACGCCGGCGCGCCGCTGCTTGGCATTTCAAAGCCGGTTATAAAATCTCACGGCTCCTCGGACGCCAAGGCTTTTTGCAACGCGATATGCAAGGCGGAAAGGTATGCAAAAGCCGAGGTTTCAAGGCTGATACTAGAAAGTCTTGAGTCTTCCGGAGCAAAAAATGACAAGGCGCCGAGCGCAACAGAGAGCACAAAGTAATATTTGCAAAATAAAATATCATAAAATGACATGAGCCCATGCCTTACATTTTTGCGAAAGGATGCCCGTGTCATACCATGGTAAAACCCGTTGCTTTTCAAAATAAGTCTGTGCGCAAAATGCTGCCCGTTATATTCGCCTTTTTCGGATTTTTGACCGGCGTTGTAGTTTACGCCTGCCTCGGGGGCGCGCTCTTTGACGTTCCGTCTCCCGACATGACCTCAGCGTTTGAAGCCGACGCGGCGATTTACACGCTTTTTTCCTGCTTTGGCAGAGAGATGAGGTACGCGCTTATTATCTGTCTTTTGGGGTTTTGCTTTTTCGGCGAGGTCGCAGGTCTTTTCGCGCTTGCCTTCAAGGCGGGGCTTACCGGCTTTTCCGCGGCGTATATTTTTGCCGGCGCTTACTCTGTCAAAATATATTTAATTCACACGCTTTCATCCCTTACTGCTCTTGTGTTTCTTTGCTGTATATGCAAAATAAGCGGGGATTTTTCGGCAAAATACATTTGTCAGAAAAATTCTCCGTCCTCAAGCGAAATACTAAGCTATATTTCGAAATGCCTGTTTTATCTCGGAGCGATATTTTTTTCGGTGCTTATAAGACACCTTTTATTGGCGCTTATATGATCCGCGCTCAGGTTGTTAAAAATACCAATATAATATGAAAGGAAGAACAAAGTGGCAAAAAACGATAGGATACGGTTCGACGACCTTGAAGAAGAACCGAAAAAGAAAAAGAAATTCAATCTCTTTGATTTTATTTACTCACGCCGAAACGATCTTCCCGACGACGACGGTCAGTGGCACGAGAGGAATTTTAAATATTTTTTCCCGTTCTGCTGGCACAATTTAAACAGAATTTTTATTGTCAACCTGCTTTTTGTATTCGGAAACTTTTCAATATTTATTATAATGCTGGCGCTCAGTCAGAATCTGCACATACACGCTACCTCCCCCATTGCTCCCGAGTTTGCGCCGATTTACGGCGCAATGCGACTTGGAGCCTTCACGCCGGCAAGCACCGCGCTCTACGGTGTTTACGGCGTAGCGACAAACGTCGCTCTCTGGACCCCGCTTGCCGCAGGCGTGCTTGTTGCGGGTCTTTTAATACTGCTCTTCACCTTCGGTCCGGTAATGGTCGGTACGACGTATATTTTAAGAAATATCGTGAAAGGCGAGCCGATATTTATCTGGCATGACTTTTGGTACGCGATAAAAAGAAATTTCCGCCAAGGGCTTATAACGGGAATGCTTGATATTTCCTTCGTGTGCCTGCTTTTATACGACATTTATTTCTTTTATTTAAACGACGCGGCGGGCATATCGGGAGCATTTATAGTTATCAGCGTCAGCATCCTTGTTGTGTACTTCATCATGCGCTTCTATATCTATCTTATGCTTATAACCTTCAAGCTTTCGATTGCAAAGATACTCAAAAACGCCTTTATTTTTACAATACTCGGCATAAAGCGAAACCTGCTCGCCCTGCTCGGAATAGTCCTTACCGTTTTTCTAAACCTTATGATTGCAATTTTATATATCCCGCTCGGCGTAATTCTTCCCTTTATGATAACCGTTTCGCTCTGCTCGTTTATTGCAATCTATGCCGCATGGCCTAAAATCAAGGAAATAATGATCGACCCGTACGCCGAGGACAGCGGCAACGGCGGTGAAGAAGACGAAGAAGAGGAGAAAAACGTGACAGAGGATACCTCCGAATGAGCTATTTTATCCTTGCGAAAGAGGTAAAATACCGCAATTTGGCAAAAGAATAGTGCAGCAAATGTTACAAAAACGTAAATTTAGTTGTCAGCATCTTTATTTTTTCAATCGTTTGTGGTATAAGTATATGGTGTGTGAATAAATTCAGCAGTCAAAAGACATTAAAGACATAAAATCAAAGGAGTTTTCAGCATATGAAAATGAAAAGAATCGTAACAAGCGCTATTGCCGGCATACTGCTTGCCGCAAATGTTGCGGGCTGCAGCGCTTACAAAAATCCTACAAAGTATATTACCCTTCCGAGCGACGTGACAATAAGCGCCGCAGAGGTCAAGGAAAAGCTTGACGAGCGGATAAACGACATTCTTGAGGAAGGACGTGACTCCCACTACACCGAGCTTGAGGATGAAGACGCCACGGTTCAAATGGGCGACAGTGTTGCAATTTACTACACCGGAACTCTTGTCGACGAGTCGGTTGAACTTACTGAAAGCGAGAGAAACGGTATGAACAACAGACCGGCTGAGGGCGAGGAGGGCGAGCCTCACGACCTTGTTATCGGTTCCGACAGCTTTATCGGCGCGTACGAGAGCGAAGAGCACCCCGAAAATAACAACAAGGGCTTTGAGGAACAGCTTATCGGCGCGAAAAAAGGCGACAAGCTGACAATAACCGTTACCTTCCCTGACAGCTATGAAACGACTGCTTTCCGCGGTAAGATTGCTAATTTCGACGTTGAGATTGTTTCGATTTCAAGAAACCTTATCGACGACGACAGCACGGTAGGCATAGATTTCAGCTTTGAAAAGGACGACGCTTCAACCGACGACGAAACCGAAGGCGGTGAAACCGAGGGCGGCGAAACCGAGGGCGGAAATACCGACGCCGAGGGCGACGACAATACCGAAAGCAAAGATAACTCCGAGGTTACCGAAAGCGCCGACGCTCCCGAAGACGAAGAGGGAGAGGATGCCGACACCGACAAGTCGGACGATAACACCGACGGCGAAGAAGGTAAAGAAGGCGAAGAAGGCGAAGAGGCCGAGGACGACGGATTTGACGATCTCTTCAAGGACGGCGAGTTTGAAATTGACTACACCGCCGACGAAATTGAAGGCACCTTCTTTAACGATCTCTTTAATATTGCAGATTACGCCGAAATTTTCAAGGGTCAGCACGTGTATTTCGAGCACACCTTCGCATACACGGTACCCGAGGATGTTGATGAGAAATTCGCTGATTTTGTAGGCACAAGGATAATTGTCACCCTCAAGGTTTGCGAGGTTACAAGCCTGCCCGAATGGGATGACGACTATGTTGCCGAATACACAAGCGATGAATACAAAACCGTTGATTCATTTACCGAGTATCTTGACAAGAGCGTCAAGCAGGAAATGGCGTACGACGCGATTCTTGAGGCTACCGAGGTCAACGAATACCCGATGAGTGAGGTTAAAAAGACCTATAAGACATACGTAGACAGCTACGTTTCCGAAAAGCTTAACGGCAACTCACCGAGTAGCTATACAAACTCCGAGTTAAAAGAAATTCTCACCGATGAGGTTTACGAGGATATCTACGCCCGCGCCGCTTCTTCCGCATACGCCGCAGTCAAGGAAAGACTTGTGGTTGAGGCTCTTATCGAGCACTTTAACATCAAGCTTTCAAACAAAGAGTACAAGGAAAAGAGAAGCGAGTATTTCACCGAGAATCAGATCTACTTTGTGTACTATTACGGAGTGAACACCGAAAAGGCTATGGAAAAGTACCTCGGAAAAGACGCTTTGAAGCTCCAGTTCCTCACGGAAAAGCTGTACGATACAATTGTCGACTACGTGACGATTGTCGACTGACATACGCTTGGCTTGATTTTTACGGGCGGTTGCAAATCTATTTGCATCCGCCCGTAATTTTTTTACCTTTCGGCATAAATTTTCCCTTTAGGTGATTGAAATATCGCCGATAATATGTTATAATAGTTCGTCATGCGGCGCTCGGGTATATATTTTTATACGCATTGTGAATTATTTGTATATTTATTAACTTTTCTATTGACAAAACACCCGATTTGTTGCATAATTATGCGAGAAATATGTATATTTATAAAAGGAGATCATTTACATGGACAAAAAGGATATCAAAAAGGTAGTCCTTGCCTATTCGGGCGGACTTGACACCTCAATAATCATTCCGTGGCTCAAGGAGAATTACAACAACTGCGAGGTCATAGCCGTTTCGGGAGACGTCGGTCAGGGAACAGAGCTTGACGGACTTGAAGAAAAGGCTATTAAAACCGGCGCTTCGAAGCTCTACATTCTTGACCTTAAGGAAGACTACGTCACAAATTACATATGGCCCTGCCTCAAGGCGGGCGCCTCTTATGAAACCTATCTGCTCGGCACCTCTCACGCGCGCCCCTGCATTGCAAAGGCGCTTGCCGAAATAGCGCTTAAAGAAGGAGCGGACGCAATATGCCACGGCTGTACCGGCAAGGGCAACGATCAGGTTCGCTTTGAGCTCACAATCAAGGCGTTTGCCCCCGACATGGCTATAATTGCGCCTTGGAGAGAGTGGAGCATAAAGTCGCGCGATGAGGAGATAGATTACGCCGAGGCTCACAACGTTCCCCTTCGCATAAACCGCGAAACAAACTATTCAAAGGACAAGAACCTCTGGCACCTTTCTCATGAAGGACTTGACCTTGAGGACCCCGCAAACGAGCCGCAGTACTCAAAAGAGGGCTTCCTTGAGCTTTCCGTCGCTCCCGAACAGGCGCCCGACAAGCCCACTTATGTTGAAATAGGCTTTGAAAAGGGCATTCCCACGTCAATTGACGGCAATAAGATGGGAGCCGTTGAAATTGTGGAGTATCTCAACAAAATCGGCGGTGAGAACGGAATAGGGCTCCTTGACATTGTGGAAAACCGCCTTGTCGGAATGAAATCGAGAGGCGTTTACGAAACTCCCGGCGGAACAATACTCTACAAGGCGCACGAATTTCTCGAAATGATCTGCCTTGATCGCGACACACAGCATTACAAACAGCTTGTGGCGCAAAAATTTGCCGAGCTTGTATACTACGGTCAATGGTTCACACCTTTAAGAGAGGCGCTTTCCGCCTTTGTGGATTCCACACAACAGACGGTAACGGGAAACGTAAAGCTGAAGCTTTACAAGGGCAACATTATAAACGCCGGAATTACCTCTCCCTTCTCGCTTTACAGCGAAGAGGTGGCGTCCTTTGGCGACGACGGCGGCGCATATAATCAAAAAGACAGCGCGGGATTTATAAACCTCTTCGGTCTTCCCATCAAAGTAAAAGCCAAGCTTGACGCAAACAGAAAATAAAATACAAAAATACAGGAGAAGCCGCCGTGGCGGCGCCGAATATATAACATGAGCGAAAAAATGTGGGCAGGGAGAAGCGAAGGTCTTCTTGACTCCTGTGCCGATGACTTCAATTCTTCAATAAAGTTCGATAAAAGAATGTATGCCCAGGACATAAGAGGGTCTGTGTGCCACGCCGCAATGCTCGGAAGATGCGGCATTATATCGCCCGAGGAAGCACAGCTTATTATAAATACCCTCGGCGAGATTCTCTCCGACCTTGACGAAGGAAAATTGACAATAGACCCGCTTGCCGAGGACATACACATGTTTGTCGAAGCCGAGCTGACCAAAAGAATCGGCGACACCGGCAAAAGGCTGCATACGGCAAGAAGCAGGAACGATCAGGTGGCGCTTGACATAAGACTTTATCTTAACGACAAGACAAAAGAGATAAAGGCTCTCTTATGCGAGCTGATACGGGCGATAGTAAAAGTTGCAAAAGCGAATAAAGACGCAATAATGCCCGGCTACACCCATCTTCAAAGAGCACAGCCGATAACCTTCGGGCATCATCTCATGGCGTACGTTTCAATGCTCATGCGCGACATCGGCAGAATTGACGACGCGCAAATGCGAATGATGGACGAGTGTCCTTTGGGCTCCTGCGCGCTGGCGGGGACAACCTATGATACCGACCGGAATATGACCGCCTCCCTGCTCGGATTTTCAAGACCGTGCGAAAATTCTCTTGACGGAGTATCCGACAGAGATTTTGCGATTGAGCTCACGGCGGCGTTTTCGACCGTCATGATGCACCTTTCGCGCTTTTCGGAGGAAATAATCCTTTGGTCTTCGTGGGAATTTAAATTTATAGAGCTTGACGACGCGTACGCAACCGGCAGTTCAATAATGCCGCAAAAGAAAAATCCCGATATGGCGGAGCTTGCAAGGGGCAAGACCGCCCGCGTATACGGCGATCTTATGACCCTTCTTACCATGCTCAAAGGGCTCCCTCTCGCCTACAACAAGGATATGCAGGAGGACAAGGAAGCGATTTTCGACGCGCTTGACACATTGATAATGACGCTTAAAGTGTTCATTCCGATGGTTGCGACAATGAAGCCTTTAAGGGAAAATATGTATCGCGCGGCGCAAAGGGGCTTCATAAACGCTACCGACTGCGCGGACTATCTTGTCAAAAAGGGGCTCCCCTTCCGCAGTGCCTATAAAATATCCGGACAGCTTGTGGCTTACTGCATCCAAAACTCCAAAACGCTTGAGGAGCTAACGCTTGACGAATTTAAAAGCATGTCCGAGTTGTTTGATACCGACGTGTATGACGCCATTTCGCTTGTAAACGCGACAAACTCCCGCACCTCATACGGCGGGACGTCGATTTCATCCGTGGAACGTCAGATAGAGCGTGCGGAGCGCTTTATTGCCTCCTTCGAGCTTGACGAAGGTGCCGAGGAGTAAAGAATTTTAAATTTAAATTTAAATAATTAAACGCATAACTTATTTTACGACGTGACATACTTTTAGTGTACCTTAAAGAAAGGCAAACAAAAAGTATGGAAAACAACAAAAAAGCGAATCCGAGCATTGAATGCACGGTAAGTCAGTGCGTTCATCACTGCGGTGAGCAGAATTTCTGCTCTCTTGACTGCATCAAGGTGGTAACTCATGAAAAGTGCCCCACCGAGATTGCCTGCACCGACTGCGAATCGTTCAGAGTAAAATAAAACGCAAAAAACCGATTACGGCGTCTTTATGCAAAAAGGCGCCGTTTATTTTTTTCCGCTTGCGCTTTGCACGCTTGAATGTTTTGATTTTTTGCGCTATAATAGAGGCTGATATCTGCTAAAGGAGAATTAACAATGTCAAAAATACTTCTTATCGAGGACGATATTACCCTTGCCAAGGGGCTTTCCGAATACCTTTCGCTTGAGGACTTTACCGTATATGCTGCGGGCACAAAAAAAGAAGGACTTGAGGCTATAGGCTCCGAGAGCTTTGAGCTTGCGCTAATTGACATTTCCCTGCCCGACGGCAACGGCTTTTCAATTGCCGAGGCGGCAAAGGAGGCGTCCCTTCCGTTTATATTTTTGACCGCTTCCGGGGACGAATACACAACCGTTGCTGGCTTGGAGCTCGGCGCACTTGACTATATTGCAAAGCCCTTTCGCCCGCGAGAGCTGCTTTCGAGAATAAAAAACGCCATTCGCCTTTCGGGAGCAAGAGGCGGGGTTGTTCAGCTTTCGGATAAAGTGAAGGTCGACACCAAAAGGGGAATCGCGATAAAGGAGGGCGAGGAGCTTTTTCTTTCGGCTCTTGAATACAAGCTGCTTCTTATATTCATAAACAACCGCGGAAGCGTGCTTACAAGGGCAAAGCTGCTTGAGTGCATATGGGACGCCGCAGGAGAATTTGTAAACGACAATACGCTCAGCGTCTATATCAAGAGACTGAGGGACAAAATCGAGGACGACCCGCAAAACCCGAAAATAATAAAGACGGTACGCGGGCTCGGATACCGTCTTGAGGTGCAATAAATATGAAGCTGCTTCGTAATTCCGATTTTAAATTTCTCCTTTTTGTCGAGCTCCTTATAACTCTCGCCTTTGCGCTGACAATGCTGTTTCTTGCGGGGGTGCGCGCTCTTCTTGTTTCCCTTTTCTTTTCGCTTCTTTTTATTGTAACCCTTGTTATATATCTTGAAAAAAAGCGGCGGGAACTTTCCTCGCTCTCCGAGGAAACGGACAGAGTGCTCCACGGCGACAGGTCAATAACCTTTGACTCGCTTTGCGAAGGGGAAATAGGGGTGCTAAAAAGCGAAATATATAAAATGGTTCTCACCCTTCGGGAAAACGAGGAACAGCTTAAAGCCGAAAAAGTATTTTTGGCTGACTCGCTTGCCGACATTTCCCATCAGATAAAAACTCCGCTTACCTCAATTAACCTTGCAATTTCGATGCTCACCGACCCAAAAACAGGCGAGCGCCGAAAGCAGGAGCTAAAAGAAGAGCTTTATATGCTGCTTTTGAAGATTGAAACACTTGTCAGCACTCTGCTTAAAATTTCAAAGCTTGACGCGGGAACGGTTCCGCTTAAAAAGGAAAAGGCAAGTCTTGAGGCGCTGATTGACAAAGCCTGCATTTCTCTGCTTGTACCCGCCGAATTAAAAGACATTTCCCTTGAAAAGAAGGTCGATGGAAATTTTGAAGGGGATATAATGTGGAGCGCCGAAGCCGTGACGAATATTATAAAAAACTGCATCGATTACACCCCACAGGGAGGAAAAATCGAAATAAGCGCCCATGAAAACCCGCTTTTTTCCGAAATTGTCATTGAGGATAACGGAAGCGGGATAGATGAAAACGACCTGCCTCATATATTCGAGCGTTTTTACAAGGGCAAAAAGCAGAGCGGCGGATTCGGGATAGGTCTTTCGCTTGCAAGGACTATTGTAACCTCTCAAGGCGGGAACATAACGGCGGAAAACAGGACGGGAAATACGGGAGCGCGTTTTGTCATACGCTTTTACAAGGGAGCCGTTTAAGGCTTCTCTTGTTTTTAGGGCTCTAAGTGACATTTTTGTAATATAAAAGTCACCTGCCTGTCACCAAAGGGATGTATAATGTGCCAAGTAACATGCAAAGGAGCTGAAAAAATGGAAATACTGCGAGCCGAAAATCTCTGCAAGATATACGGAAGCGGAGAAAACCAGGTAAGAGCGCTTGATAACGTGTCGTTTTCTGTCGAGCGAGGACAGTTTGTGGCGATTATCGGTCCCTCGGGGTCGGGAAAATCTACCCTTCTTCACATTCTCGGGGGAGTTGACAAGCCCACAAGCGGCAAGGTCTATATGGACGGCAGTGACGTCTATTCGAGAAACGACAAGGAGCTTGCGATTTTCAGGCGGCGACACGTCGGACTTATATACCAGTTTTACAACCTTATTCCCGTGCTTGACGTCACGGAAAACATAACCCTTCCGGTGCTTATGGACGGCAGAAAGGTAAATCGTGCGCGGCTTGAAGAGCTGATTTCGATACTTGGGCTTAAAGGGCGGGAAAAGCACCTTCCCTCCGAGCTCTCGGGCGGTCAACAGCAGAGAGTTTCGATAGGACGCGCGCTGATGAACGCGCCTTCAGTGGTGCTTGCCGACGAGCCGACCGGCAACCTTGACAGCAAAAGCAGCCGCGAGATTGTGGAGCTTTTAAAATATTCGAACCAAAAATACAAACAGACCCTAATAGTTATCACCCACGACGAAAATATCGCCCTGCAAAGCGACCGCATAATTTCAATTGAAGACGGCAGGATAAAAAGCGACGAGGTGATAAGATAATGAACATACTTTTTAAAACCACCCTCTGCACGCTCAAAAAAAATAAGGTGCGCACCGCCGTGACAATTATCGGAATAATTCTTTCCGCCGCCATGATGTGCGCGGTTATTGTCTCGATTTCAAGCCTTTTTAACTATCTTGAAGAGAGCTACAGCTACTCCGACGGCAACTGGCATGTCGTTTTTTACTCGGGCGACAAAAAGGACTGCGAATATTTTGCTTCGAACGAGGAGGTCGAAAGGGCTGTTACCATTGAAAAAATAGGCTATGCGACCTTTCAAAACGACAATGAATACAAGCCTTACGCCTATGTGGCGGGGATAAACAAGGACGCCGCAGACACCTTGGCAATTCACATAACCTATGGCAGCTTCCCTTCCTCAGAAAATGAAATTCTTCTGCCCGAGCACCTTGCAAGTGTCGGCGGAGTTTACCTGTCGGTCGGGGATGAAATTACCCTTGATATCGGAACAAGAGTGCTTGACGGGGATGTTCTCTGGCAGGGCACACCTCTTTATGGCATATTTCTCGGAGAAAGCAACGAGCAGATAATCGATACCTCTGCCAAAACCTTCAAGGTTTCGGGCTTTTACGAAAGACCGAGCTTTGAGGCAAGCTATGCTCCGGGCTACACCTTTATTACAGTTCAGGACAACAGCCCCGAAAAAACCTTTGATATTTTTTGCAGGCTCAAGAACCCAAAGAATGTTTTTGAGTTTGGAGACAAGCAGCATCTCAAATACAACGATAATACAAATTACCTTATGGGGCTCGGCATTTCAAAATACTCGAACTTTACCGACATGGTGCGCATACTGGAGGCCATTATAATACTTATAATCGCCATAGGTTCAATATCGCTCATCTACACTGCCTTTTCAATTTCGGTTTCAGAAAGGATGAAGCAGTTCGGACTTCTCTCCTCTATCGGCGCAACCAAAAAACAGCTCCTTGAAAGCGTGATTTTCGAGGCGCTTGCGGTAAGTGCTCTCGGAATACCCATAGGGGTATTAAGCGGAGTTTCGGGAATAGGAGTCACCTTAATGCTGATTGGGAAAAAGCTTGATTCCTTTACAGGCTTTGACGTGCCGATAAGGCTTCATATTTCCTTTTCGGGACTTTTGGTTTCCTGTATTCTCGCGCTCCTGACGGTGCTTATATCCGCGCTTATTCCCGCCGTTCGCGCTTCTAAAGTGTCAGCCATTGAGGCAATTCGCATGAGCCGGGACATAAAAGCCGAAAAACATTCAAGAGGACCCGTTATCGGCAGACTGTTCGGAATATCCGGCATACTTGCCTCAAAATACTACAGGCGCAGCAGAAAAAAGTACCGTACAACCGTAATAAGTCTTGCGATAAGCGTTATTCTTTTCATATCCGCCACAAGCTTTGCAAACTACCTTATAACCTCTACCGACAGAGCTTTCGGAGGCGACAGCTATGATATTTATTACTACGTTTCGGGAAATATCTATGACAAAGAAAAGATACTCGGACTGTATGAAAAGCTCAGAGGCGCCGATAAAGTCGACAAAGCCGCCTGTACCTTTTCGGTTTTCATGAACTGCAACCTTTTAAATTCCGAGGTCGACCAAAGCTATATCGACGTGAATGGAGAGGACACGGAATATGAAATAAACGTTGCGCTTCTCTTTGTAAACGATGATGAATACAACGCCTTTATTGAGGAAAATTATCCGAATATCGACGGCGCAAACGGACTAATCTGCGACAAAATAACGCGCTTTGACCGAATGAACAACAAATACGTGACCTTCAACGTGTTTGAAGATCCCGCCTCTCGTTTCACCCTCATGAACTACAAACAGTACGACGGCTACTATCGGGATAATATCAAGGACGGTTACGTCGAATATGTCTCGCTCCGCGACGACAGCGACACATTTAAAGTGCCGCTTGAGGAGGCTGTTCAAAAGATGGAAATAAGCAATGCCGTCCGCATATCCGAGCCTCCCTATTTTAGCAACGGTTACGGCGAGGTGAAGGTAATATTTCCTTTTGGCGCCGCGGAAGGGATGGCAAGCGCTCTTGAAGGGTACGATTATGAATACGAATTTTTCTTTACGTCAGAGGAACATGCCGAATGTTATCTCTCGATAAAACAAATTTTGAGTGACGAGAGAATGAAGACCGGCTCGCTTTACGATTATGCCGAAGCCGATGAAGAAGAACGTAATCTTGTTACTGTCGTCATGGTCTTTGCATACGGATTTATTGTGCTTATCTCGCTTATCTGTATTGCCAACGTGTTTAACACCATATCGACAAACGTCGCTCTCAGGCGACGGGAAATGGCGATGTTAAAATCAATCGGAATGGAAAAGAGCGCTTTTAACAAAATGACCTGTTATGAATGTCTGCTCTACGGCACAAGGGCACTGCTGCTCGGGCTTCCCCTGTCTCTTATTGTGAGTTATTTTATTTATCTCGGAATATCCGAGGGCTTTGAAGCAAGCTTTGCTATTCCGATAATGCCGATGATAACAGCATCTCTTTCGGTCTTTGCCGTGGTCTTTGCCACAATGATTTACGCAATGAGAAAAATCAAAAAGGACAATCCCATCGACGCGCTCAAAAACGAGAATATCTGATAAATTCTATCCAAAAAACCTCCCCCGATACGCGGGAAGGTTTTAAGGTTTTAAGATTAAATTTTATTTATTTTTATTCCGCCTCGGGCTTTATTCTCTCTTCCCTTTTCTTTTTGAAGCCGTACTTTTTTAGTAGCCTTGAAAGCACGATATAAAAGACGGGAATAAGCAGAATATCGGCGGCAATCCACGCAACGGGTCCGGCAATGCATGCGGCGTCAAAGCCGTAAACCGGCACGAAAAAGCTTCCGACCGCCGCTCTTGCCGCCAGCTCGAAAAGTCCCGCAGCCATTGCCGGCACTCCAAATCCCAGCCCCTGAATGGAATTGCGGTACACAAAAAGAATTGCAAGGGCTGAATAAAAACAGCCGCATATCGAAAGCATTCGGTATATTCCGCCAATTACAACCGTTTCGTTTCCGCTTATAAAAAGCAGTGCCATGTACTTTCCGGCGGTAAAAGACACCACGGTGGCAACAATCGAATAGATTATCACCATTCCTATTGCCTGATGCACGCCGCGGCGTACCCTGTCTATTTTTCCTGCTCCGAGGTTCTGACCGCAAAAGGTCGCCATGGCGATACCGAGAGACTCCATCGGCTGAGTGAGAATCATTGACGCCTTGTTTCCGGTCGACACCGAGGCGACGGCGGTTGAGCCGAGTCCGTTCACCGATTTTTGCAGTATAAGTCCGCCAACCGCGGTTATTGAAAACTGCAAAGCCATGGGAAGCCCGAGAAAAAGCTGCTTCTTCGAAAGCATAAACGAGGGCTTCATGTCCTCTCTTGTCAGGTGAAGCACCTGTGACTTTTTTATGATATAGAATAGGCAGAGCAGTCCGGAAATCAGCTGTGCAAGCACGGTTGCAAGCCCCGCGCCCATAACTCCAGTATGCAGCACGAGGATGAAAAAGAAATCCATGCCGATATTGAGGGCTGAGGAGATGATCAGAAAATAAAGAGGAGAGCGGCTGTCGCCGAGGGCTCTTAAAAGCCCAGCCAAGATATTGTAAAACATTGTTGCGGACATACCCGCAAATATGACTATTATGTAGCTGTAAGAGTCGTCAATTATATCGGAAGGCGTGTCAAGCAGTCTTAGGATGTCTTTTGTAAAAAGCATTGTCAAAAGCGTCAAAACGGCAGAAATAGCGACGCCGAGATATATTATATTTGCAACGCAGGCGCGCATCTTCTTATAATCCTTTGCCCCGAAATACTGCGCCACCGGAATACAAAAGCCGCTTGCCGTACCGAGCACAAAACCGATTATCAGAAAATTAAAGGAACCCGTGGCGCCGACTGCGGCAAGCGCGCCCTTTCCGAGAGTCTGACCGACAATGATCGTATCCGCCATATTGTAAAACTGCTGGAAGAGGTTTCCCACAAGCAGCGGCAATGTGAACATAAGTATCTGTTTTGCCGAATTGCCTTCGGTCATGTCCTTGACCATATCAAAAACCTTCCTTTCCCGAAAAATAAAAAATTACGTTACCGCGCAACCGTCTTCGCTTTTTTTCGTCTATGATATATGAGTGGAGGTGCAGTTTGCGGCGTAAAATTATATCGCTTAAAAATAATAGCAGAAAGTATCCCTTTTGTAAATAGTTTTTCGATATTTTTTTGAAAATGCGCATTTTTCACAAACAGGAAGGGGTTTTAAGCCGTTTTTTTGACCCCCAAAGCAAGAGAAGCCTTTGAGCGCTGTTCTAAAACTATTATGTTTTAAAAAAATTCACAATAATTTACCCCGTATGCGTTGTATCAATATAAGAAACGTTGTATAATTAACTCACCCAAACCAAAACGAAAGGAGAAAAAAATGTCATACTTAAAGCTATGTGACATAGGAAAAATCTACGCCGGAGACTCGGGAATCGCCGTCGGAATAAGAGGAGTGAATCTCTCTTTTGACAAAGGCGAATTTGTGGCGATAACCGGTCAGTCGGGCTCGGGAAAATCTACCCTTCTCAACATCATCAGCGGAATGGACACCTATGAAGAAGGGGAAATGTACATCGAAGGCGAGCCCACCTCTCACTATATTCAGTCCGATTACGAGGAGTACCGCAAAAAATATATTTCATTCATATTTCAGGATTACAATATAATCGAAAGCTTCACCGTGCTTCAAAACGTCGAGCTTGCGCTAATGCACATCGACGAACCGAAACAGCGCCGCAAAAAGGCTTTGGAGCTTATCGAACGCGTGGGCATGAGCGCGCATATTAAGCACCGCGGAAGCCAGCTTTCGGGAGGGCAAAAGCAGAGAACGGTAATAGCCCGTGCGCTTGCAAAGGACAGCCCCATTATTTTGGCGGACGAACCCACAGGAAATCTTGACAGCAAGACCTCGGAGGAAATAATTCAGCTGCTTCACGATGTTTCAAAAGACAAGCTGCTTATTGTCGTAACTCACGACTTTGAGGAGGTTGAAAAGTTTGCCACAAGGCACATCCGCATTTTTGACGGCGGAGTGGAGTTTGACCACGTGTTAAAAGAGCACGAAACGCCCGTCGAAGAAGAAACAAAAAAGACCGACAGCTACCGTGTTGTAAAAAGAAAGCGCACAAAAAAGGAAAAAATCGCTTTTATCAAAAACAGCGCCATGCTCGGACGGGTCAGATTCTTTTCGATGCCGAAGCTCAGCCTTTTCATCTGCACTCTGATGATACTTACAAGTATTGCCCTGACCTTTGCGACAAGCGTTTTTGCGGAAGGCGAGTCGCTTTTTGATAAAAACTATCTGTTCGAGCATGAGAACGGCAGACTTATTATTATGCGCTCGGATAAAACCGTCATGACCGACGATGAAATACGCGGTATTGCCGAAAGATTCGGCGCCTCAAGCTACTTAAAAGACGATTTTCTCTGTGACTTTAAATATCTTTACGACAACGGTAACGATAATTATACTTATTTTGACGGCTTTTCCAAAGAGTATTACAAAGAGGCTGACCTTGGAAGATATCCCGAAAAGGATAATGAGGCGCTCTTGTATATACCGATATGCATGAAAGAAGATTACAACGAGTCCTCTTTGAACAGCAAAATAAACCTCTCCATTCAGAGAAGCGGCAGCGGAAGTATGATATACGACATTGTCGGAATTAAGTACTTTTACGACAATACAAAAGAGAGCGCCGTGGTGCTGTCCGAGGACGGATACGAGACCGCAAACGCCTTGGCTTTCTTTTATAAATGCCTTTCGCCGACCGGCGAATTGACGCTTGAGAGCGACAAAGGAAGGGCGGTATACTCGGATATTTCAAATGTTGTCGCTTCCTTTGAAGTTAAGGAGGATGAATTTTGTTATTTTTCCTCCTCAAATGAAAAATCAATAAAAGCATTTATAAGCGACTCCAAGGAAAAAGTAACTCAAACCGTGACACTTCGCGGACAATACTCAAAATCAAATTATGGCGAAGGCTCGTACGGTGTATTCGACGGCTATTACGGGGGCGAGGTTACCGTCATAGAGCCGTATGAGACAAATATCGATAATCTTAAGATAAACACCGATACTACCGGCGTTTACAATGAAATACGCGAGCTGCTTAAAAGCAACTATTTCGGCGGATATTACTCGGACAACTGTTTGCTGATGAACCCAAAGGTCATCAGGGAATTTGTCGAAAAAGAATATTTTGAAACCAAATACTATCAGTCCTCCATATTCTTAAAGAACGACAAAGCCGCAGAAGACGCGGCAGTGGCGCTTCGGGAGGAAGGATATCGGGCGGCGCCCTCAAATACGGTTATTAAGCCCCAAGCGTTTGACTATGTTATTTCGATTATCGCTCCGCTGTCTGCGGCAATCTCATGGGTGGTAATTGCGGCGTTTATCGGAATCCTTCTCTCGCTGTGTACCTCAAGGGCAATGCAGGCGACCTCGGGAGATATAGCGATACTGAGAACTATGGGCATACCGGTGTCGGTTATTAAGGCGAGCATTTACGTGCAGACACTTATTGCCCTCATTCCCGCCTTTATCGCAACGGCATTATTTGCCTTTACCATATTTGTCATCCCGAGTACAAACGGTAACTTTACCTTCCTGCACGCCGGGGAGTATACTCTGATAGCCGTGGCGCTTATTATTGCGGTTATTGTTCTTTCAAGGCGCTATGTAAAGAGAATTTTCGGATCAACCGTCAAAAAGACGCTGAAAGGAGGCGGCATTAAGTGATAGAGCTAAAGAACGTCAACAAATGGTATAACAAGAACAAGCAAAACGAAATACACGTTATAGACAATATCAGCCTTGAGCTTCCCGAAAAGGGCATGGTTGCGATATTCGGAAAAAGCGGATGCGGCAAGACCACCTTGCTTAACGCCATCGGAGGGCTTGACAAGGCTCAAAGCGGAGATATACGTATTTTCGGCAAGAGCATAAATACCGACACCGATTACCTTCGCAACCGTCATATCGGCTATATCTTTCAGAATTACTATCTGAGCAAGGACAAAACAGTCTATGAAAACGTCGCAGACGCCCTGAGGCTGTGCGGCATGACAGACGAGGACGAGATTGAAAAGCGTGTTATCGCCGCCCTTGAGTCGGTCAACATGAAAAAATTCGTCAAACGCACTCCCGACGCTCTTTCGGGCGGTCAACAGCAGAGAGTTGCTATTGCCCGCGCCATTGTGAAAAGTCCCTCGATAATTCTTGCGGATGAGCCGACGGGAAACATCGACGAGAAGAACACCATAGCCATTATGGATATGCTCAGAGCAATCTCAAAAAACAGTCTTGTGCTTCTTGTCACCCATGAAGCAAAGCTTGTCGACTATTATTGCGACAAGGTCATAGAGCTTCAAGACGGACATATAACAAACATTTACGAAAACGACCAGACCGGCGGATATGTCGGCAGGGACAAAAACACTATATATCTTGGTGAGCTTGAATGTTCAAAGGATTCTTTTGAGGGAATAGACATTGAGTATTACGGTGAGAAAACGCCCGGACTGAGGCTTCAAATCATAAAGAACAACGGAAAGCTGTATATAAAGTCAAGCGATCCGGCAATGAAAATGATTGACGGCACGGGAGAAATAAAGCTCCATGAAGGCGTTTATGACAAGGAAACCGAACATTCAAGGCGGGAAACAAGCATAAAAACACTTCCCTCCTTTGAAGGAAAAAATTTCGGAAAGCTCTATTCCTTCAAAAGCTCGGTGGCGGAATCCTTTAAAGAACTGCATCCCGGCAAAAAAAGAGGGATAAAAAGCGGACTTTTAAAGCTTTGTATGTTCACGCTTGCGGTGGTGCTCGTGATATCGAGCGCAAACTTCTCGGTGTTTATCAGGGATTATCTTGACGCAATGAGCAACTTTGATGAGAACGTGTTATACATGCCGGTGCTCAGCACCATGAAGGATGTTGACTTTAACGATAAGCTCGAAGAATACGGCATCGACTACATGGGTATTGTCGAAAACATTTACGAAGATAATTCCTGGGTATATTTTACCGCTCTTGATTTCATGACGGCAAGAAGCGTGACCTTGCAGGCAAACGGAAACTGGGTGCCCGAAGAGCTGATAAAGGACTGTCGCACCGTAGCCGGCAAAAACAAACTCGAGAGCGCAGACGAAATGATAATCACCACGGCAGCGGCTGACCAGCTGCTCTCCTCAAGTCCGGTAAATATTATACACTCGTATGACGACCTTATAGGACTTTCAACACGGATAAAATACAATCTTGACTCGTCTAAAAAAATCGTCGGAATTGTCGAAAACGATGAAAAGTACTTTGTGCTCGACCGCCTGTCGCTTGCATATAACACTTACAGAAATTTCGATATGTACCGCAATTTGATGCCGAAATCTCTCTATAACGGACCAAAAGCCTCATCTCTTCCCGAGATACCGGCACAAAGCGCCGTGGTTATAAACAGCGTCTCGATGTCCGCTCTTCCGACCTTAGAGCCGGTCAAGATTGCAGGAATGACGTTTGATATCACAGACAGCTTTACTGTATACACAAGTGAGAAGGAATATTCGATATACGCCGAAAACGAGCTTAAGCTGCTTAGCTTTTCCGATTTTGCTTCAAGCGATGAAATATCCGCCAATTACAATTCGTATCAGGCAAAATGTCTCTGGCTTTATGACTACTATTATGCCGGTATTTCCGACTATCTAAAAGCAATGCAGAATTACCGTGCCCTGACCTTTGAGCTCTGGCTGCTCACCGAGCACTACTCGCCGGATTATCTGTTTTTGGCTATGTATTACGACGAAGACATCGCCGAAATTTACTGGAGCGAAGCGCAAATTTGCTATGCAGGATATATCTACAAGCGCGACAAGGGTGAATATCCGGCAGATCCCGATACTGCAATGCAGTATTTAAACAGCCTTAATACCGACGAATATTATTCCGGACTCAACACTGCCGAAATAATATCGGAGAATGCATGGCGGACATACGGAGCGGCTTACGACGCGTACCAGTCGAATTATTACAACAGCTACCACAATTTTGACAACTATGAGGAAATGTTTGTCATTTCCGACGAGGACTATTTAAAGCTCTTTTGCAGGCTCGGGGAGACAAGCAATAATATATACCACTCCGATTTCATATATTCGTATGATGACGATTATCCCCACACATACTTTTTCATTCACGCCTCGGACACTAAAAAAGCGGCAAGCTTTCTCTCAAATTATGTAGACAGCGACAGAATAGTCACGCCCGACAACTACAAAAGCTTTATCCTCTCGGATAAATTGCCCGAAATTATAGCAAATCTAACCTCGTTTGTCGTAATGCTCGCGCTTTTATGCGTTTGCGTGTTCTTCATTATGAGGTCGATTACCATGAATCGCGTGAAGGAGATAGGCATATACAGGGCTATAGGCGTTTCGAAAAAGAACCTGATATTCAAATTCTTCATTTACGTCAGCGTGCTGACAACGCTTACTGTATTTATCGGATACGCCCTAACCTCGGCGATAGTAATATCCATGCAATCGAATCCGCTTGTCGGCGAGAGCATCTACTTCCCGTTCTGGCTTGCCGCCGCGCTGTATATCTTCATATACGCCGTGTGCGCACTGTTCGGAACGCTTCCGGTAATATCTCTGCTCAAAAAGACCCCGAGCGCAATTCTTGCAAAATACGATATTTAACTTCGTATTTCAAGTTTAAACAAATTCGATTAAACAGAGCGCCGCAGTATAAAACCGCGGCGCTCTGTCTTAGTCTAAATGAAGCATCGCTTGCAGCGATATGAAAAATGATGTTACGCCTTCAGCGTAATGATGCACCGCCTTTGGCAGTATGATATTGCTCCCGTTGGTCGCAATGATGCGAGGCTTTTCTGAGCGCAGGCAAGCCTCATTTGAAAGGAATATTAAAAAAAGTCCGCGGAGCGGACACAACGTAAACTTATTCACTATTACCTATTACTTGCCAAAAATCAGCAAGAGATGTTTTTTAGTGAAAAGTGAATAGTGAGAAAGTAGAAAGTAAAAATCGGCATCGCTATCGCTCTGCCGATTTTTGGAGCTACTAATGAGATTCGAACTCATGACCTCATCCTTACCAAGGATGCGCGCTGCCGACTGCGCCATAGTAGCGTAAAATATTGCTCGTTTCACCTACCACGTTATTATAACAGAACAAACGCGGTTTGTCAATACATTTTTTTATTTTTTATCGCCTCAATTTTTTTATTTTTTCTTTAACGCCTATTTACCCTTTCGCCTTGACAAGAAAGGCGGTATATGATACAATATAATCGTAAAATAAAGCGTCGCAAAACGCGGATTCAGTTGTTACATTTAATACGGCTAAGTGAGGTAACGTTATGACCGATTACAGTGAGACCAGAGAAAAATTTGAGCGAATCATCGAGGTCTTTGACAAATACGACAAGACAAATATCCCTGCGGAGTATTCGGAAACGCCCCTTGTCGACCTTGTCACGGCGGATCTTGTTTCCCTTGCCTGCTATTTTTCAAGCACCGACGGTTCTATTTCAGAGTCTGAAGCCGAGGTGTTCAACGCGGTTTTCGGAGTGCACCGCACGCCGGAGGAAATAACCTCCCTTATTACCGACGACGAATCGATTATCGAAAAGATAGGAACCACCTTTAACGTTATTGCCGAGACGGAAAAGGTGCTCGGAATCTACACGCTGAGAAAAACCATGATAGTACCTCTTATCAAATTTTTCGAGAGATTTGCTATGGACGTTATCAAAACCGACGAATACGACAAGGCGGAGCTTGAAACCTATAACGTTTTTTTCTGCAAGATAGAGGCCGTTCTTACCGCCATTCCCACAAAATAAAGACAAATTACAATAGATGCCGCAAGGGCGCACAGCGCCAATGCCGCCGCGAATTATTATTTGCGGCGGCTTATTTTTTATTTACGCAATATTCACAAATAGTTAATGAAATCTTTGGCGTGTGTGAATATAATATCGATTAGTTAGTAAACTAATTGTTTTTGAAAGGAAAAAGCCATGTCAGAGCCAAGATATTTTAACAAGACCCCGTTAATGTTAATCAACGATATATCCCGCCTGTTTGGCGCTAAGATGCGAAAAGAGGCGGATAAGGCAGGGGTGCCGTCCGGATACCGACATCTGCTTATGTATCTTGCCCACCATGACGGGTTAAGTCAGTTAGAGCTTGCAAAAAGGCTACATATCACCGCTCCCACAGTGAGCGTGACGCTTCACAAAATGGAGGAAAGCGGATATATAGTAAGGCACTGCGACGAGAACGACCAGCGGCAGATGCTTGTTTATCTGACCGAAACCGGAAAGCAAATAGAAAAGCGGGCGCACGAAAAGGCAACCGAGACCGAGGCGCTCTCCCTTGACGGTTTTTCAGAAAAGGAGCAAGCGGCGCTCAAAGCTTATCTGCTGCGCATATATCAAAATCTCGGGGGAAACGACAACCCTATTGTGAATTTCGGACAGGAAACGGAGTGTGATAAGCATTGAAAACGTGGGCAAAATACATAAAACCCTATCTTCCCTACTTTATATTGGGACCCATATGCATGATAGTCGAGGTTATAGGAGAGGTGCTCATGCCGAGATTTCTCGCTTACATTATCGACTACGGCGTAAAGAAGGAAAAACTTGACGAAATGCCGAAATTTTTGAGAGTGTTTTATGAAAATTTAGGCGAAAACGCGCCGTTTATCCTTGCTATCTGCGCCGCGATGATAATAACCGCCATTCTTATGATGATAGGCGGCGTCGGGGGCGCGTATTTCGGAGCAAAGGCGGCGGTCAATTTTTCCACCGACCTGCGCGCCGACCTTTACGCCAAGGTACAAAAATTTTCATTTTCAAATATTGACAAATTTTCAACCGCCTCTCTTGTAACAAGACTTACAAATGACGTCACCCAGCTTCAAAACTTCATAAACACCCTGCTTCGCATGGCGCTTCGCTCGCCCGGAATGCTTATCGGCGCGCTTATCATGGCAATTGCGCTGAACCCGAAGCTGACTGTTGTGCTTGCGGTCGTCATACCGCTTCTTTTGATATCAATACTGACTTTTACCGTAAAGGCGTTTCCGAGATTTGAGCGTATGCAGGAAAAAGTCGACGCGCTTAACTCCACGGTTCAGGAAAACATAACAAACGTTCGTGTCGTTAAGTCCTTTGTCCGTGAGGATTACGAGAAAGAAAAGTTTTATGCGGCAAACAGCGACCTGAAAAAGACCGGTATTAACGCCATGCTCATGATGATACTTATGTCCCCCATCATGACCCTGTTTATGAATATTTCCACAATTGCCGTCATGTGGTTCGGAGGAAACATGGTGGTAAGCGGGGGCATGTCCTCGGGCGACCTTACCGCCTTTGTTACCTACATAACCCAGATACTCAGCTCGCTGATGATGGTAACGATGCTGTTTATGATGTTCTCCCGCGCCCTTGCATCGGGAAGACGTGTTCTTGAGGTTCTGAATGAAAAAATCGATATTTCGGACGTCAACTCAAGCTCAAATTACCACATCACGGAAGGAAAAATAGAATTTCGAAATGTGTCCTTCCGTTACTACAAAAACAGCGAGGCAAAGGTGCTAAACAATATAAATCTTGTCATTATGCCGCGAACAGTCGTCGGTATTATCGGCTCGACCGGATGCGGAAAAAGCACTCTTGTATCGATGATTCCGAGGCTGTATGACGTCGACGAGGGCGAGATACTCATTGACGGAGTGAATGTGAAGGATTATTCGCTGTATAATTTAAGAGACGGCGTCGGCATGGTGCTGCAGAAAAACGTGCTTTTCTCGGGTACCATTGAAGAAAACCTGCGCTGGGGAGACGAGGACGCGACAGAAGAGGAGCTGTACGCCGCCGCCGAAAACGCGCAGGCAGACAAGTTTGTCAAGAATTTCACCGAAGGATACGCGACAAAGCTTGACCAGGGCGGCTCAAACGTATCGGGCGGTCAGAAGCAGAGGCTTTGTATTGCAAGAACACTGCTCAAAAAGCCGAAAATCATCATTCTTGACGACTCCACCTCGGCGGTTGACACCGCCACCGAGGCGAAAATACGCGAGTCCTTCAGAGAAGGGCTTGCCTCATCCACAAAAATCATTATCGCCCAGCGCATATCCTCGGTAAAGGACGCGGATATGATAGTTGTTATGGACGACGGAGAAATAAAGGGTATAGGAACCCACGAAGAACTCCTTGAAAGCAACAAGGAGTATCAGGAAATCTACTACTCTCAGTCTGATGCAAAGTGAGGAAAGGAGCAATATGGCAAATAAAAGAACGCTTGAAGACCTCAGACGTCTTTACACACGCGAGGTCAAGGGTCCGAAAATGGGCATGGGACCCGGCAGACCGGGCGGCGGTCCGAGAGGCAGAATACCGGTCTCCGGAAGGCCCAAAAATACCGGCAGCACGGTAAAAAGGCTGTGGAGCTATGTTGCAAGCTACAAGCTTTCATTGATGCTTGTTATATTTCTCATGCTTTGCAGTACCCTGACAAGCCTTGCGGGCTCATATATATTAAGACCTGTTATAAACAACGTGGCAGACGGAAATATTCCCGCCGCAGAACGCATACAAAATCTTCTTTTTATTCTGATTTTCATCGGAATAATATATCTTGTCGGAATAGGCGCCACCTACTTACAGCAAAGGCTGATGATGAAAATTGCGCAGGATTCGGTGGAAAAGATAAGAAACGACCTGTTTTGCAAGCTTCAGGAGCTTCCGGTGCGTTTTTTTGACAACAACACCACAGGCGACCTTATGAGCCGTTTTACAAACGACATCGACAACATAAACATGATGATAAACAACACCATAGTTCAGCTTGTTTCGGGAACGATAACCCTTATCGGCACGTTTATCATGATGGTATATACCAACATATGGCTCACTCTTGTAACGCTTTGCTTTATTCCGCTTGTAATGCTCGGCGGAACGTTTATCGCAAAGCGCTCGGGAAAGTATTACTCTTCACAGCAGTCCGCTCTCGGCGCGGTCAACGGATACATAGAGGAGACTGTTTCGGGCTCCAAGGTCATAAAGGTATTTAATCACGAGAGCGTCTGCGAGGAGGAATTCGGGCTTATTAACGAGGACCTTCGCCAAAAGCAGTTCAAAGCTCAGTTTTACGGCGGAATAATGGGACCGATACTCGGCAACCTTTCGCAGATATCCTATGCCGTAACAGCAGGTATAGGAGGACTTCTCTGCATTTACAACGGCTTTGATATCGGCGGCGTTTCGGTGTTCTGCAACTATTCGCGGCAGTTCTCGATGCCTATCAACATGATAGCTCAGCAGACAAGTACGATTTTTGCAGCGCTTGCGGGCGCGGAGCGTGTGTTTGCAATAATGGATAAAACGCCGCTTGACGCCGACCTTCCGAAATTCCCCGAAAATACTCCTCAAAGCGAAATCGAAAGCTATATCGAAAAGCAAAAAAATGCTCTGTCCACAAAAGGACTTACCGTCCCGATGCGCGGAGACGTGGTGTTTGACAATGTCACCTTCGGATACAATCCCGACAAGATAATTCTTAAAAACATCTCGCTTTACGCCCATCCCGGGCAGAAAATAGCTTTTGTCGGCTCGACTGGCGCGGGGAAAACCACAATAACCAACCTTTTGAACCGATTCTACGACATAGACGGCGGTACAATTACAATCGACGGCGAAAATATAAAGGATTTTGACCGGGATCACCTGAGAAAAAATATCGCAATGGTGCTTCAGGACACCCACCTTTTCACGGGAACGGTGATGGAAAACATCCGTTACGGTCGGCTTGACGCAACGGATGAGGAAGTAATTGCCGCCGCAAAGACAGCCTCGGCGCACTCGTTTATAATGCGCCTTGAGAAGGGATATGACACCGTGCTGACAGGAGACGGCTCGAACCTTTCGCAGGGTCAGCGCCAGCTTTTGAACATTGCAAGAGCCGCGCTTTCCAAGGCTCCGATACTTGTGCTTGACGAGGCGACCTCCTCCGTCGATACGAGAACCGAGCGCCACATTGAGCACGGCATGGACAGACTTATGAAAAACCGCACGACATTTATTATCGCTCACCGTCTTTCGACCGTGCGAAACGCCAACGCCATTATGGTGCTTGAGGCGGGAGAGATAATCGAGCGCGGCTCGCATGAGGAGCTTCTTGCCCTCGGCGGCAGATACTATGAGCTTTATACCGGCAAAAAGGAACTCGACTGAGAGTTCTTTTGCCGCGTAAATACCCCAAAAACCCGACAAGGGTTTTTAGGTACCAAGCCTTAAAACGGCAGGCGCACCGCAAAGCTTTAAAAAAGTTTTTTGCGAAGAACCTGCCGTTTTTGTATAAGCTTCTTCGGCGTTGTCAGCCACTTTGCCGAAACCCCTTGGGATAGTGATTTTTAAGGCATCCCGAAACCGCCTTGAAGCCTCCGAGCGGTATGCCGCAAAACAGCGCCGCGCCCCAGCCGTCCTTAATATCGGCGTCAAGCGTCTGTCCCGAAATATACCTTTTCGCCTCCTCTTTATCAAGCCCCTTTTGCCTTAAAAAAAGCCTGCCGTAAGCGGAAAAAAACTGATGATGGGGTATTATGCGCCCCTTGCTTATCTGCCCTATTCTTACTCCGGCAAGAAGCACGCCCGTGTCGGGAAGAGGAAAATCGGGAGAAATAACGGCGCTCTCAAGAAATTTTTTTACACCTATCGGCGCACTCTCAAGAGAGGAATCAAAAAAATCGGACACAATTTTCAGCTCGCTTGGCGAAAGCTCCTGCAAGGCGGCGCCGTGGGGCAAAAATTCGCCCTGCTCATCGTCGTCTCTTTGCATAAGAGCGAAAAACTGTCCCTCTCCGGGAGAAATGTGCGGGTAAAAGCGGCGGCATTTATCAAGGTCTTTGCTTTTACAGCCGTCAAAGCATATCCCGTCAAGGCTTGCCTGCCTCAGAACCTCAGGCACGGCGCGAAGCTTAAAATCGGGATGAGTCTCCAAAAAGCTGTCGATTGTCATTTCGTTTTCTTCAAGCGAGAAGGTGCAGGTCGAATATATAAGATTGCCGCCGTGCCTTACCGTCAGCGCGGCATTGTTTAGTATTTTCCTCTGGCGCGCGGCGCACATTTTTATATTACCTGTGTTCCACATTGAAATCGCAAGGGAATTTTTGCGCATCATCCCCTCTCCCGAGCAGGGCGCGTCGCACACGACAAGGTCAAAAAAGTCGGGATAACGCATGGCTATTGCCGAGCTTTCAAGGCTTGTAACAATACAGTTTTTTATCCCCATGCGCTCTATATTTTGTACAAGAGTCATGGCGCGCTGTCTGTCAATCTCATTTGCGACAATCACACCGCTGCGGTTTTTCATCGCCGCCTGAACGGTCTTTCCACCGGGGGAAGCGCACATATCAAGTATTTTTATGCCGTCCTTTATTTCAAGCGAGGAAAGAGGAGCCATAGCTGAGGGCTCTTGGATATAATACGCGCCCGCATGGTGAAGCGGGGTTCTGCCGGGCTTTTCGGGAAAGCTTTCGTCAATGTAGTAAGCCCCCGCGGCGTACGGTATCTTTTTTAAGTCGGGCAGAGGTAAAAAGGAAACGTCGTAAAGGGTGTTTATACTTATCGCTTTTACCGGAGGTTTTGAGCATTCTTCTATAAAGCTCTGAAAGGTGTCGCCCAAAAGAATTTTCATTCTGCTTTCAAATTCCGCAGGAAGCATAAAGCTTAACTCCTCCTTGTAACAAACAAATAAGTCGCTTCCGACTTCCGATAAACGCGGGAGGTCGGAAAAATTCAGCTGTATTATACCGCGCGAGAAAATAATTGTCAAGATTTAAAAGAAAATTAACAAGCTTTTTTATTAAAATAGCACATTGCACTTGACAAACAGCCATCACTTATTGTATAATTGAGATAAATAACGTACTGGGGTAAAAGCGTGGGCGACTTGCCGCCGGCTTTGCGGTTTGGTCGTTTTACGCCGAAGCTTTGAAGATGAGCGCTTTTTGGGGCATATTGTCTTCGTCCGGCTCCGGCACGCCGAATTCATCGATATTTATACAGCCGATTACGGCAGAATGGAGATTGACATGAAAAAATTTCTCTTATTTTTTGTGGCAGCTTGTCTTGCGGTGTCGTTTATTGCCTGCAAGTCAGACGACGATACAACAAGCACCACCACACCTCAAAACGATCCCGATGCGACCGATTCCGGTTCTATATCGGAGATAGTGCCGGATGAACCCTATGTGGCAGACCAATACGGGCTCGGCGCTTATCTCAGCACCGCGACGGACGGCGACTTCAGATATGAGTTTTATGAAAACGGCGTCGTGGTTGCCGAATATCTCGGCAGCGACAAAGAGGTAACTCTTCCGCTTACATATGCCGAACAGAGCATCACGACTCTCGGCTCCTTTGCATTCAAAGCAAACACCACGCTTGAATCGGTCACAATTCCTCAAGGATACACGAACGTTGCAAGATACGCGTTCTATATGTGTTCTGCGCTCAAGAACGTTACCCTGCCCTCGGGACTTACCGCTCTCGGCGACGGCGCGTTTAAATTCTGCTCCTCCCTTGTCTCGCTTGATATTCCCGACAGCGTAACGACTCTCGGCACACAGGTGTGCTATCAGAACACCTCCCTTACCTCGGCAAAGCTCCCGTCGGGTCTTACCGAAATCCCCGCGGGTATATTCTACGGCTGCCGTGCGCTTGCCTCGGTAGCTATTCCCGAAAACGTTACGGCAATCGGAAACGACGCTTTCTATTTCTGCCAAAGCTTTGACAGCTTAACTCTTCCCCAAGGACTGCTGACAATAGGCAATAACGCATTCTATTACTGCGACAAGATTGCCTCCTTAGCGCTTCCCGAAGCGCTCACCTCGATAGGCGATTATGCGTTCTTCAACAACACCGCGGTAACCTCGGTTGAGATCGGAAGCAACGTCACCTCTATCGGTAGCTACGCTTTCTACGGTATGGGTCTTGTTGAAAGCTTCAACCTTCCCGAAGGGCTTACAACTCTCGGAAACGGGGCCTTCGGATACTGCACTTCTATAACCAGCATATCCATTCCCGAAGGGATCAAGAGAGCAGGCAACTTCCTCTTCCATGACTGCGAAAAGCTCACCGACATAAGATTTGCAGCCGAAATAAATGAAATCGGCAGCGGCGCGTTCTCGGGAACTGCAATTACAAGCTACGAAATTCCGGACGCGGTAAGATCGCTCAGCGCCTCCGCTTTTGCAAACTGCGCTTCTCTTTCTTCAATCAAGCTCAGTAACTCAATGACAAGTATCGGCGCTTCCGCATTTGTAAACTGCACCTCGCTTAAATCGGTGACAATACCCCACACCGTCACGGCAATTTTCGAAAGCGCGTTTGACGGTTGCACCTCGCTTTCATCCGTACAGCTTGGCAGAGGGCTTGTATCATTTTCCGCTAAAGCCTTCTACAATTGCGCAATCACGGAAATAACTGTTCCTACCGGAGTTTCGACAATAAACGATTACGCCATAGGCTTTGTCGACGGAGTCAACGAAGAGCCCGAGGAGGGCGAGGAGGATATAATTCCCGTACCTGTCGAAAACTTCTCTATCCTCGGCTTTGCGGGAAACACCGCAGAGACCTATGCCGAAACAAACGGCTTTGCCTTCACGGTTATAGGCAACAACGGCGAGTCTCCCTTTACCGACTTTGATTACACGGTAACCCCCGAGGTAACCGAAAAGGACGAGGAGGGCAATAACGTTGTAACACCCGCCTTTGTGACAATTAACAAATACACATACGATTACGCAACTGTAGTCGTTCCCACAACAATCAACGGCATTCCCGTTACCGCAATAGCAAGCGGCGCGTTTGACGGACATACCGAAATAACACGCATAACCGTTCCGGCAACTATTACCGAAATTCCCGCAAATCTCTGCCGCGGATGCACAGCTCTTACGACCTTCGAAATGTCGGGCGCATCAGTCGCAAAAGTCGGCAACAGCGCGTTTGAAGGATGTGCGGCGCTTACCGCCATCACGCTTTCGGGCACAACCGAAATCGGCGACAAGGCGTTCAAGGGTTGCGAAAGCCTTGCAAGCGCAACTATTCCTTCAACGGTTAAGACAATCGGAAACGAAGCGTTCTCGGGTTGCGCGGCGCTCACAAGCGTTACCTTCTCATCTTCGCTTACCTCTGTAGGCAAAGAAGCGTTCCTCAACACCGGACTTTCCGAGCTTACCGTTCCCGCATCTCTTGAGACTATCGGAGAGCACGCATTCGGATTTGACTATGTAGACGGCGAATACAAGATTCACACCGGCACAAAGACCGAAACCAAAACGGAAATGGTTCCTAACCCCGATTATGACCCCGAAAAGCCGGACGGCGAAGACAATCCCAAGGAAATCGAGCAAGAGACCAAGGTTGACGTTGAATTTACCTTCACAATGAAGTACACCGCGGGCTCCGCCGGCGAAACATACGCTACCGAAAACGGCATCGGCTCGGGAACCTGAAAGCAAGTGGTTGCAAAATGCACACTTTAAAATTTAAAACATTTTAAAATACTAATCAAAAAATCAGCCAAGAGAAAGCAGCCACTTAACCTTGGCTGATTTTTTTGCATTATCAGCCGCTTCCCTCTTGCAAAAAAAGTGCTGATACAAAGGGCGCGTACTCCGAAAAAGGCCGATTTTTAAATTTTTTTGAAATAATACTTGACAAACAAAAAATGCTCATGTATAATAGAAAAGTCGAGGTCTGTTTGAAGCTTAAGGCGCAGACAGGCTTCTCCTTACCGCGAAAAAATATTAAGTCGCGGTCTTATGTCCATAGGGAGGTGTAAAAATGGAAAAGAAAAGTCAGAACTACGAAACCTTGTTCATCGTTGACCTTACAAACGGTGAAGACAGCGTTAAGGCTCTTGTTGAAAAGTTCACCGGGCTTATTAGCAGCAACGGTGAAATCACAGAGATTTCAGAGTGGGGCAAACGCAGACTTGCGTATCCTATCAATGACATGAACGAAGGTTACTATGTGCTTATTGACTTTACCGCTCCCGCCAGCTTCACAAGCGAGCTTGAGCGTGTATTCAATATCACAGAAGGCATTATGCGTTCCATTGTCGTTGCAAAAGAATCATAATGCGGAGGGAAAGTCATGGCAAACTTTAATTTCAACAAGGTAATTCTCGGCGGAAGACTCGTGGGAGATCCCGAGCTTCGCCAAACTCCGAACGGAATACCGGTCACGTCATTTTCCGTTGCGGTAAACCGCAGAACTTCAAGCTCAAACACTGAGCAGCAGCAGACCGCTGATTTTATCAACTGCGTTGCATGGAGAAGCACTGCCGAGTTTATTTCCCGATACTTCAAAAAAGGAAGCTCTATTTGTATTGTCGGCTCGTTGCAGTCGCGTTCTTGGACTGACCAGCAGGGTCAAAAGAGGTACGCCACCGAGGTTGTAATAGACGAAGCGAACTTCGTCGACTCGAAGTCGGACAGTGCGGCAAGCCGCACCGGAAGCGCACCATATGCCCCCGAAAGCTACAATCCGGTTCCCTCATACGCCAGCTCGGCAGAGAGCGCTCCCAAGTTTGAAGAAATTTCCAATGACGACGATTTACCCTTTTAAACACCGGCTGTAACAGCCAATCAAACCTTCAATCGAAAGAATGAATTGAATTAACGAAAGGCAGGAATTATTTTTAATGGATAGCGAAAAAGAGATAGAACAGCAGGCAGCACCCGAAGAAGCCGACAAAGCCCCCGAGACCAAAGCCCCCGAGACCAAAGCTCCCGAGGCTCCGGCTGCCGAAACGCAGGCTCCCGAAGCTCCGGCTGCCGAGACTCCGGCTCAAACAGCGGCGCCCGCAAAGCCCTACCGCGCTCAGAACCCTCACAAGAGGACAAAGGTTTGCCAATTCTGCGTTGACAAGGTCAAGGTTATTGACTATAAGGAAGCAGGAAGGCTCCGCAAATATACCTCAGAGCGCGCAAAGATCCTTCCCAGAAGGGTCACCGGAACTTGCGCTATGCACCAGCGTCAGCTTGCAGTTGCCATAAAGAGAGCCAGAGCTGTTGCGCTTCTCCCCTACATCAGTGACTGATATATTTTTATTGTATATTTATTGCTTGCCATCGGGTTTTGCCCGATGGCTTTTGTTTTTTTCTCTCTTAACTTGACATTTTATATTTTAGGGTTTATAATTAATAGGATAAGATTAAAAATAAAGGGTATATGGGAACAAAAAGTTGAGGATCTTAACAAAATACATAAAGCCGCATATTTTGCAGATCATTGTCGGGTTTGCAATCAAATTCACGGGGACAATTATGGACTTGTTCCTGCCGTGGATACTTGCCTACATAATCGACACGGTGATACCCCAAAAGGACACAGTAAAAATTGTCGTTTGGGGGGTCATAATGGTTATATGCTCGATTTTTGCGGTTTTGTTTAACATTATTGCCAATCGCATGGCGTCCAGAGTTGCGGGAAACTGCACGCGGGACATCCGCCACGATCTGTACGCCAAAATTTCATATCTTGATTCTTCCAAAATTGATGAATTTACAATTTCATCTCTCGAGTCCCGCCTTACAAGCGATACATACTACGTGCATCAAATGCTCGGAATGATACAGCGCCTCGGAGTGCGTGCGCCGATACTGCTTATAGGAGGTATCACCGTCACCTTCATGCTTGACGCGCGGCTTTCTCTGGTTATGCTCTGCACCATGCCATTTATAGCCTTTTCGATATACTATTTTTCAAAGAAAGGAATCCCGCTTTACACAAAGCTTCAGCAGTCGATAGACAAAATGACGGCGGTAGTCAGGGACAACGCCTCGGGAATACGTATAATCAAGGCGCTGAGAAAGAGCGAATACGAAAAAGAGCGCTTTGACAAGGTTAACATAGAGGCAATCGAAAACGAAAAGAAGGCGGGCGCCACAATGGCGGCAACCAATCCGCTTATCACATTTTTCCTTAACGCCGGACTTGCGGCGGTGATTGTCGTGGGCGCGCACCTTGTCTACTCGGGCAAAAGCGGCGTCGGAAATATAATCGCCTTCATGTCCTATTTTACAATTATTTCAAACGCCATGCTCAGCGTTTCGAGAATGTTTACCTCAATATCCAAGGGAAGCGCGGGCATGAATCGCATAGAAAAGGTAATAACCTCAAAGTCAGAACTGTTTGTCGAAGACCTCAAAGCAAATGAAACCCCGACGACAAATGGAGAAAAGGGGGAAAATTACCACGTTGAATTTAAAAACGTATCCTTTTCCTACGGCAAGACAAGAGTTTTAAGCAACATAAGCTTTGCAATAAGACACTCTCAAACTCTCGGGATAATAGGCGCGACGGGAAGCGGAAAAAGCACTATCATTTCCCTGCTTATGCGAACCTATGACGCCGAGGAAGGCGAAATTTATCTTGACGGGCGGAACATAAAGGAGATCCCCACCAAAAAGCTGTGCGAAAAATTCGGCGTTGTCTTTCAAAACGACTTTCTCTTTGCCGACTCAATAAAGGAAAACGTCAGCTTTTGCAGAGACCTTGACGACAAGGAAATTGAAGCTGCCCTTGAAAACGCCCAAGCGCTCGACTTTGTCAACCGATACGAGGACAAGACAATGCACATGCTCGACATAAAGGGCGCAAATATAAGCGGCGGTCAAAAGCAGAGACTGCTTATTGCCCGCGCGCTTGCCGGCAATCCCGAATTTCTCGTACTTGACGACAGCTCCTCGGCGCTCGACTATAAAACCGACGCAAGGCTCAGAAAGGTAATTGCCGAAAAATTCTCAAACGTCACCAAAATAATAGTCGCACAGCGAATCAGCTCAATAATGCATTCCGACCTTATTATCATGCTTGACGAAGGCAGAATCATAGGCTCGGGGACTCACGCCGAGCTTCTAAACAGTTGTGAAAAATACCGTGAAACCTATATTTCACAGATGGGAGGTGATCTGCTTGGCTGAAAGAAAAGAAACCGGCAGAATGAAAAAAAGCGCCGTAATTATCAGAGTTTTAAAATATCTTCTCGATTATAAGGGACTGCTTGTTATAGCCGCCGCTCTTACGGTTCTTTCAAACTTCTTGGCGCTTGTCGCTCCCGAGCTTTCCGGGCGGGCAATTGACGCTATCGTGGATGTGGGAAATGTGAACTTTAACACCGTCTACCTTTACGCGGGGCTGATGATATTCTTTTACGCCGTGTCCGCACTGCTGAGCTATATTCTCGCCATTGTGATGATAAATCTCAGCCGAAAGGTCGTTTACAAGATGAGAAAGCAGGTATTCAACCATCTTTCCGACCTTCCCGTCGGGTATTTTGACAAAAATCAGACAGGCGACATAATCAGCCGACTTTCATATGACGTCGACACCGTCAACGCTTCCCTTTCAAACGACCTTATGCAGATATGCGCGGGTGTCATAACCGTCCTCGGCTCAATGATAATGATGCTCAAAATCGCCCCTATACTCACGCTTATTTTCGTATTTACCGTACCTGCCCTTATATTTTTCACAAAATACCGCGTAAAAAAGGTAAAACCGCTTTTCAAAGCCCGTTCCGCGGAGCTCGGAAGGCTCAACGGCTATGCCGAGGAGATGCTTTCGGGGCAGAAGACCATCCGCGCCTACGGCAAAGAGGAGCAAATGATTGCACGCTTTGATAAGCACAATAACGACGCAATTGAGGCGTATTATAAGGCGGACTATCACGGAAGCGTTGTGGGTCCCTCGGTAAACTTTATAAACAACCTTTCCCTCTCTCTTATCAGCATGTTCGGCGCACTGCTGTATCTTACCGGCAGAGTGTCACTCGGAAATCTCTCTTCATTTATTCTGTATTCACGAAAATTTTCAGGTCCTATAAACGAGACCGCCAACATCATAAGCGAAATACAATCCGCAACCTCCGCCGCCGAGCGCATTTTCAGACTGCTTGACGAGAAGCCCGAGGACCTTACAAATGAGGGAAAAACTCCTATCGGAGATTTTAAAGACGAGGTGAAAATAGACAGGGTGAATTTCGGCTACAGTCCGGAGCTTCAGGTCTTAAAAGACATTTCGGTAACAATTCCCGCTTCAAGCACCGTTGCCCTTGTCGGTCCCACGGGGAGCGGAAAGACCACAATTATTAATCTGCTCATGCGTTTTTACGACCCGGACAGCGGAGAAATAAGAATAGACGGCAAAAATACCAAAAATGCACCTCTGACGAATGTGCGCTCCAAGTTCACAATGGTGCTTCAGGACACATGGCTTTTTGGCGGTACAATTGCGGAGAACATTTCCTACGGGTGCGACCGAGAGGTCAGCCGAGAGGAAATAGAGAATGTTGCAAAAATTGTAGGTATGCACAGCTATATAAAGAGTCTGCCCGACGGATATGACACGGTAATTGACGAAAACGGAGTCAATATTTCAAAAGGGCAAAAACAGCTGCTTGCCAACGCCCGCGCGCTCTTGCTGAGCAACCCTATTCTTATTCTTGACGAGGCGACCTCAAACGTCGACTCAAATACAGAAAAGCGCTTGCAGGAGTCGATGAAAAAGATAATGGAGGGCAAAACCTGCTTTGTGGTGGCTCACCGCCTCTCAACAGTCCGCTCCGCCGACGTAATACTCGTGATGCAAAGCGGAAAAATCATAGAGTCGGGCAGTCATGACGAGCTTATGAAAATCGAAAACGGCTTTTACCGTTCCCTTTACAACTCTCAATTTGAAACAGCCTGAAAAAAGAAAGGAACTTATGGACGAAATCGCAACAAATCTTATCAAAATGCTTTCAAAATATACCGGAATATCCTCCGAGCACATCGAGCCCTCAACTCTTATTATTGAAGAGCTTCACCTTGACTCGCTCGATATTGTCGAACTTCTTGCAAATATTGAGGACATTTACGGAATATATATCCCCGACAGCGAGCTTATCGAAATGAGAACCGTCGGGGACGTGACAAATTATCTTTCAAAAGTCTTGGCACAGTAAAATGTCGAGTGCAGCGCTTTGCAAAGACAAGAGAAAAGGCAAAGGCAAATAAATTCAAAGCTTCCCGCCCGAGTGCAGAAAACTGCCTCGGGCGAGGCTACTTTTTGTTAAAAGAAATGTGTTTGCCAAAAACAGGAACGATAATTTGCAGTCATATTTTTCGGGTAAAATATGTGTATAAAGATTACCCGGAGGTAAATGCACATGGAAAAGGTCATTACAGAAAGAACAATTCAAAGATTTTCTCTACAGCTTAAATGTGAGGAAAAAAGCAAAAATACCGTGGAAAAATATCTGCGCGACGTGCGGGCGTTTGCCGCCGCCCTTGGCGGCAAGCCGGTGACAAAGGAAACGGTTGTCTGCTATAAACAACAGCTTATCAAAAACGGCTATGCCGTGCGAAGCGTCAATTCAAGCTTAGCAAGCATTAACAGCTTTTTGGCATTTCTGGGCAGACACGACTGCAAGGTGAAAGCCTTAAAGCTTCAGCGGCAAATGTTTTGTCCCAAGGAAAAGGAACTCACCAAAGCCGAGTACAGCCGCCTTTGCCGCGCGGCGCAGGACTTGCACAATAAGCGACTAAATCTTATTTTGCAGACCATTTGCGGCACGGGTATTCGGGTGAGCGAGCTGCCTTTTATTACGGTTGAGGCGGTCAAAAGCGGCGAGGCGGTGGTGAGCTGCAAGGGCAAAACAAGGACTGTTTTTCTTGTGAAGCCCCTGCAAAAAAAGCTGATTTGCTATATAGCGGAGCAGAAAATACAGTCGGGCTCAATATTTGTAACCCGCACGGGCAAGCCGATAAGTCGCACCAATATCTGGCGGGAAATGAAGGGCTTATGTGAACAAGCCGGTGTAAATCAACAAAAGGTCTTCCCGCACAATCTGCGCCACCTGTTCGCACGGGTCTTTTACGGCATCGAAAAAGACATAGCCAAGCTTGCCGACATTCTCGGCCACAGCAGTATCAACACGACAAGAATTTATATCGTCAGCACCGGAACGGAACACCGCCGCAAGATGGAAGCCATGCATCTGATTACCTGACCCAAAAACAAAAATCCGCCGAAACCGGCGGACGCAACATAAACGGCATTATGTTGTAA
>CANRMP010000006.1 GCA_947631765.1 uncultured Clostridia bacterium | reverse complement strand
CATTACAGTATAGCACCTTTTCAAAGTTCTTGGAGAGGAACTTTAAAAACTACTACACTTTATATTATACGAGGATTCTTTATGACACCGGAAACAAACGCAAGCAGACCGTCTTTGGCGGGTAAAAATTCGCGGGCAATGCTTCAAGGCAAATACAACGCCGGTCGTGTTGACGTTTTGCTGATTGCTTTATTCACATTAGTAAACATCATTGCTGCCGCTTTTGCAACCGAAGACGGTACATACTTCCTTTTCTGCGCTATGATCCCGTATTATTTCGTACTTTTAGGGCTTATTCTCAGCGGTTCCATGTCGCAGGATTTTTATAATGAGCTTCAAGAAGAAATCGGAATGGAAACGCCTGTCTTTGGCAAATCCATTCTCTACACAATGCTGGTTATCGCCATAATAATAATCGTCGTCTACCTGCTTATGTGGTTCCTTTCTAAGAATAATCGCGTCGGTTTTTTGGTCGCCGCTCTCGTTTTGTTCGGCATTGACACTCTGTTTACCCTCTTTATGCTTAATTCAGCCGCGATTCTCGACCTTGCAATCCACGCTTTGGCTATCTGGGGTATCGCACGCGGCGTCGTTGCCGGATACAAGCTTAAAAAGCTCCCAATAGAAGAGGAAAGAGTACCCTTTGAGCTGACTCTTGACAATACTCCGGCAAGCGAAACCGCAACTGCGGACAGCCTTGAAGGTGCCGTCGGTTCGGAAACACACGCCGCCTCTGACAGTTCGGTTAATACCGCAGCTTCGCAAAGTTCGGAAAGCGCGGAAGGTCCCGACAGCTCCGTCGCCTCTGACAGTCCCGATAATTCCGACAGTCCCGACAGCACCGACAGCACACAAAATTCGGATACTTAAATTTCAGCGCTTAGTTATTTTAAACGCCCCTTGCTTTTTGGCAGGGGGCGTTTTGCGCATGTCGGCGTTTATTTTATATATCATTCTCAAAGGTCTTTCTCATCTGCAAAGGACTGCATCCGTACTGCTTTTTGAACACCGCGCCAAAATACGCGTGCGACACAAAGCCGGAGGCGTATGCGATGTCCTCCACTCTGTAGCGCTTATCCCGAAGCAGACTGCAAGCGTACGTAAGTCTTGTGGCGTTTAAGTATTGACTGAAGGTGACATTAAGCTCTTTTTTAAAAAGCACACCCAAATAGTTCGGCGAGACGTCGGCTTTATTTGCGACGTCCTTTATTTTGATGTCGTCCTTAAAATTGCTCTTTATATAAGCCACGGCTTTCATTATCGCGGTGCTCATTTCTCCTGCTTTGCCGTCGGCGAGCATCGGAGTTCTGAGCAGGCTTATAAGAATATATTCAAGCAGATTTTTTATAACCTTTTCGCTCATCTGCCGCTTTGCCTCAAACTCGACCTCAAGCAGCGCAAGCACTCTTTCAATTCTTTCGAACTCTTCTTCCTCAAAGCGCACGACTATGCCGTTTTGGCAATTGTTAAGCTTATAGAGTATCTCCCAATCAACCGCTTCTTTACTGAATGAAATTGTGTACATATCGGCGTTTCCGGCGCTCAGTTTATGATAGTCCTTGGGCGTTACAATATACGCACAGCATCTTGAGACCGCGGTGCTTTTGCCGTTCACCTCATAAACGCCCTCTCCGCCGCAGATTATTTCAAGCTCGTAAAAATCGTGCCAATGTACAATGCTCTCGCCTGTATAGCTCTTATGCAGAATGTTGAAGGGAGCGCTGCCTATAATCTCCTCGCCGTTTAAAAGGTGAGGCGCGCTATTGAATTTTTTCGACATAAATATCCTCGGTCTGTTTACAGCAGTCTTATCCCCGCCTCTTGGCACCTGTTTTGTGTATCCTTATCCCATATACTGCACTGAACCTCGCCGATATGGGCGCATCCCATAAGCAGCATACAAAGTCTTGACTGACCTATTCCGCCGCCTATTGTCAGGGGAAGCTCGTCACAAAGCAGCATTTTATGAAAGGGCAGTTCTTTTCTGTCAAGACAGCCCGCGCTCTCAAGCTGACTTAAGAGGGACCTCTTGTCGACTCTGATACCCATTGAGGAAATCTCAAAGGGGCAGTCAAGCAAGCTGTTATAGAAGATTATATCGCAGTTGAGCGCCCAATCGTCATAGTCGGGGGCGCGACCGTCGTGAGGCTTGCCGTTTGAGAGCGGCGCGCCTATCTGCATAAGGCAAATTGTGTGATGCGCCTTTACATATTCCTTTTCCCTTTGCGACGGGGTAAGGTCGGGATACATGGCTTCAAGCTCGCTTGTCGTCACAAACGCGACCTTATTACTGAGGCTTACGTCAATTTCGGGAAAGGCTTGGCAAAGGTTTTTTGAAGTGCGGCAGACGGTATCGACTATTGTCTGTACAGTGGCTTTAAGATAATCAAGGTTTCTTTCCTTTGCGGTTATTACCTTTTCCCAATCCCACTGGTCAACGTAGACCGAGTGCAGATTGTCAAGCGTCTCGTCGCGGCGGATGGCGTTCATATCGGTATAAAGTCCTTTTCCCACCGCAAAATCATATCTTTTGAGCGCCAAGCGCTTCCATTTTGCAAGGGAATGAACAACCTCGGCGTTCTCGCAGGGAATTGCGGGGATGTCGAAGGAAACGGGGCGTTCCACTCCGTTTAAGTTGTCGTTAAGACCCGAATTACCCTCCAAAAACAGCGGGGCTGAAACTCTTTTTAAATTCATAGCCTCGGAAAACTCAGCCTCAAAATTCTTTTTTACAAACTCGATCGCCCTTTGGGTTTTATAGGCGTCAAGCCTTGATACGTATCCGTTTGGTATGTATAAACGGTTCATTTCGATTATTTCCTTTCCTGATTTTAATTATACGGTTAATTCTATGCAGGTTTATCAGAGAGCTACAACCTTAATTGCCCTCTGATAAGCCTTTTTGTAAAACTCTTCGGCGCAAATACCAAAGTACCTCTCGGAGAGCTTGAGTTCAAAGGTTATGACTCCCCGGTACCCGTGATTTCTTATCCGCTCCATAACGTTTTTCCAGTCGACAATACCGTCAAACGGGAGCAGGTGAAGGTCGTCTGCGGGAGTTATAATTCCCTCTTTGGAGCTTATACCCAAATTGTCGTTAAAATGAGTTGCGACAAGCCGGTCCCCGTAAATCGCAAGCCTGTCAATTCCGCGGTTGTAGCAAAGCTCATGTCCGGTATCAAGGCAAAATCCCGCGTATTTTGACCGACAGCTCTTCATTATGGCTTCAAGGTATTCTTCACCCTCGACGTTTTCAAAGGCTATCACCACCTTTTTGCTTTCGGCATACTCCACAAGTCGCAGGTACCTATCGCACCCGAGCTTATTCGGGCTGTGCTCATAAAAGCCGATAAAGGGGTGAACCACAAGAATGCCCACATTGCAAGAGGCGGCAACATCGACGCACCTTTTAAGCTCGTCAAGATATTTTTCCCCCGCTTCTCCCTCTTTCCACATGCAGTCTATTCCCGAAAAGGGCGCGTGAAGCGACTGAAATATAAGATTGAGCTTTGCCGCGTGCTCGGCAAGAGAGGCGGTCTCCTTTTTGCTTTTCACATTTGTAAAGAAGGAGTCAAAGCCGACGTTTTTGATTATATCCAGTATTTGAATATCGCTCAAGGGAAACGGCATGACGTTTATTCCTAACATATATTTTTGGCTTTGCATAAAGTACCCTCTTATTTGCTTATCAAAATTACAATAAATTATAACATATTACCGCCCGTAATTTCAATAGCATATGCAACAAAATCGCCAAATAAAGCAAAAATACTAAATTAGTCATTGACTTTTCAATATATAATGATATAATATAAGCATTAAAACGCTGTCACGGGGGCTTAGAAATGTTTTTACTTAATTTAGACAAAGAGTTCAGGGAGCTGAAAATAACAGCCGCCTCCCAAGGTATATCCGAGGAAACTGTCGGTAAAATATTCTTGAAGGCTAAAAGAGGAGACAGCGACAGTCAGCTTCAAATAGCAAACATATATTTGACCGACCATAACAACGACTACGCTTTCAGGTGGTTTTTAAAGAGCGCCTTGAAGGGCAACGCCGAAGCGGAATATGCCGTTTCGGAAATGATAATAAACAACGGAGCGTTCACCATCGAGGACCGCGACGGGTATTCAAGCTATTACGACAGTCCCGAGCCCTGGCTTGAAAAAGCGTGGGAGCACGGAAAAATCGAGGCGGCGGCGCGGCTTGCGCAGATGTACCGCTATGCGCCAAGTCCCGACAACGAAAAAGCCGCCTATTGGTACAACGCCTCTTACGAGCGCGGAGGTGAGTGTGACAGCGCGTTTCTTGCAAATTATCTGCTAAATGAAAAGGGCGACAGGCGCGGCGCGCTCTTGCACCTTATAATAGACGCAAAGCAAAATAGCAGCACCTCCTCAATGCTGCTTGCCGCCGAGCTTCTTTCGGAAAGCTCGGATAAAAAGGACGCCGAAAAGCTAAGAGAGCTTCTTACAAACGCCGCAGAGAGCGGAATACTTAACGGCAGTGAAAACTATATCCGTCTTGCCAAAGCCCATGAAGCCTTGGGAGAGGCAAGAGAGGGCTACAACAATTATAAAAAATCCTTTGAGCTTACCGACAAGGAAGCCGACCCCGACACATATGATTTTTTGGCACAAAAGCTCGGGAATATGCTGTACACCGGAAAAGGGGTCGACAAAGACTACGCCGAGGCTGTCAAATACTATGAGAAGGTAAAAACCTTTACCGACGAAGAGGCAAAAAAATATTACGCCGAGTGTAAATTTAACGGGCTCGGCACCGAAAAAAGCCTTGAAGAAGCCGCAGGGCTCGGCAGACCCGAGGCGATATACGAAATGGCAAAGGCAAATCCCGACAGGGAGGATTTGCTCATTGAGGCGGCGTCAAAGGGCTACATTCCGGCAAAATATGACCTTGGAATGAAATATTATGAAGAGGGCAAATTCGAGCAGGCGATACTCCAGCTTCTGCCGACAAGTCTTGAATACAAAGACAGTGTGCCGTACGTTCTCGGCGTGTGCTTTGCCAAGACCAACAAGCCCGCCGAGGCGCTTCATTGGTTTGAAATAAGCGCCGACGGCTCTGTACCAGAAGGGGCGTATTTTGCCGGCAGGTTTTACGCCGAGGGTATCGGCACAGAGGTAAACGAGAAAAAGGCGTTTGAATATTATAAAAAAGCCGCGGTAAAAGGAAGCGTTGACGGCGTTTATGAGCTCGGCATGTGCCAAAAGAACGGCATCGGCTGTCCCAAGAACACCGAAAGGGCGATGATGCTAATTGCCGCCGCGGCAGACAACGGAAGCCCCGCCGCGATGTTTGAAATGGGCAACTGCAAACGCCTCGGCTACGGAACGTCTCAAAGCAAGGAAGAAGCCATAAAGTATTATAAAAGCTCCGCAGAGCTGGGATATGAAAGCGCCGCTTATCAGCTCGGATTTTTGTATGAGGTCGGCTATATAACCGGCGTCAACGATCCCAAAGCGGCAATTACATGGTATGAAAAATGCCGTGAGAGCTTTAAGGATGTCAAAAAGCGGCTTGCCGCCTGCCGACTTGAAATATCAAGGTCGGGACGTTAAGATTATAATAAATTACGCCGGCAGGACAAAAATAATATGACTTATATGCAAAAGGCGTCTTGCCGCATATCGGAAAGGAATAAATTTTTATGAAACGCATTGAAATAAAGCAATTATACAACGACCCCGAAAGCTACGCCGGAAAGCAGGTAACGGTTGCGGGATGGTGCCGCACCATTCGTTCCTCCAACACCTTCGGCTTTATTGAGCTCAACGACGGAAGCTCCTTTAAAAACTTACAGGTTGTCTTTGAAGCGGAAAACTTTGAAAACTACAAAGCAATTGCCAAGCAGAACGTCGGCGCCGCGCTTATAGTCAGCGGAATTTTCGAGCTTACTCCCGAGGCTAAGCAGCCCTTTGAAATAAAAGCTCAGAATATCGAAATAGAGGGAACCTCCACTCCTGACTATCCCATGCAGAAAAAGGGGCAGTCTCTCGAATTTCTTCGCACCAAGCCCCACCTTCGTCCGAGAACCAACCTATTCAACGCGGTGTTCAGAGTCAGAAGCAAGGCAGCTCAGCTGCTTCACGCATTTTTTGCCGAAAACGGCTTTGTATACGTTCACACCCCGCTTATTACCACCAGCGATTGCGAGGGCGCGGGTGACATGTTCCGCGTTACGACCCTTGACCTTGACAATCTGCCGAGAAATGAAAACGGCGAGGTGGACTTTGAAAAGGATTTCTTCTGCAAGAGCGCAAACCTGACTGTCTCGGGACAGCTTAACGCCGAAGCGTTTGCAATGGCGTTCGGCAAAGTATACACCTTCGGACCGACCTTCCGCGCCGAGCGCTCCAACACTCCCCGCCATGCGGCTGAATTTTGGATGCTTGAGCCCGAAATCGCCTTTGCAGACCTTGAAGACGACATGAAGCTTGCCGAAAGTATGCTTAAATACGTGATAAACGGGCTTTTGGAGCAGTGCCGCGACGAGCTTGAATTTTTTAATTTGAGAGTTGACAAGGGTCTTATCGAAAGACTTGAAAATATAGTTTCCTCCGACTTTGGCGTTATCACCTATGAGGATGCGGTAAAGAAGCTCTCTGAAAGCGGGGAAAGCTTTGAATATCCCGTGGGCTGGGGCTATGACCTGCAAACCGAGCACGAGCGTTACCTCACCGAAAAGGTCTTCGGCCGTCCGGTCTTTGTGACAAACTGGCCAAAAGAAATTAAAGCCTTTTACATGCGCCTTAACGACGACAACAAAACCGTCGCCGCGGTCGACCTGCTTGTGCCGGGTGTCGGCGAGCTTATCGGAGGAAGCCAGAGAGAAGAACGGGTCGACTATCTTGAAAGAGCCTTCGAAACCTTCGGGCTTGACAAAAAGCAGTATGAATGGTACACCGAGCTTCGTAAATTCGGCGGAACCAAACACGCGGGCTTCGGTCTCGGCTTTGAAAGACTTATTATGTACGTCACCGGAATGTCCAATATTCGTGACGTTGAGGCGTTTCCGCGAACCACGGGAAACGCGGAATTTTGAGTTTAAACTATTTTGCGCTTGAAAGGAAACTCCCAAATGAAAGAATACACTAAGATGAATGTCCCGCAGCTTTGCGCCGAGCTTGAGGAGCAGAAAAAAATATATAACTCCTACAAGGCGCTCTCGCTTAGCCTTGACATGTCGCGCGGTAAGCCGGACACCAATCAGCTCAACCTCACCGAGGATATGCTCGGAATTTTAAAGTCCTCCGAGCAGTGCGTCTTAAGCTCCGGGCTTGATTGCAGAAACTACGGACTGCTTGACGGAATCGAGGGTGCAAAACAGCTTTTTGCGGATATTCTTGAGGTGCCTAAGGAAAACGTAATTGTCGGGGGCAACTCCTCGCTTAACATTATGTACGACACTGTGGTAAGATGTATGCTTTACGGCAGCGCTCCCGAGTATGAGCCGTGGGTAAGGCAAGGAAAAATTAAATTTCTCTGCCCCGCTCCGGGCTACGACAGGCATTTCGGAATATGCGCCTCGCTGGGAATCGAAATGATAACAATTCCCATGACCGAAACAGGTCCCGATATGGAGCTTGTCGAAAAATACGCCGCAAGCGACCCCATGATAAAGGGCATATGGTGCGTTCCGAAGTACTCAAACCCCATGGGCATTACCTATTCGGACGACACGGTAAAACGTCTTGCATATCTAAAATGCGCCGCGCCCGATTTCCGCATCTTCTGGGACAACGCCTACGCGGTTCACGACATTTATGAGAATGAAAGCGACAAGCTTTTAAATATCTTTACCCTTGCAAAAGAGGCAGGCAATCCCGATATAGTCTATATCTTCACCTCTACCTCGAAAATCTCCTTCCCCGGCTCCGGTATCTCCGCCGTTGCCGCAAGCACACGCAATATAAACTACATAAAATCAATAATGACCTATCAGACTATCGGCTGTGACAAGCTGAATATGCTTCGCCATATTCTCTATTTCAAAAACGCCGACGGCGTCCGAGCCCATATGAAAAAACACGCCGCTCTACTCCGCCCTAAGTTCGATATGGTGCTAAATATCTTTGACAAATCCCTCTCTGACCTCGGTATCGCCAAGTGGACTAAACCGAAAGGCGGCTATTTTATAAGCTTCGATATAACCTGCGGAAGCGCAAAACGCGTCTATGACCTTTGCGCACAGTGCGGCGTCACCCTCACTAAAGTGGGCGATACCTTCCCATACGGCCTTGACCCTAACGACTCCAATCTCAGAATCGCACCCTCCTATCCGCCCATAGAAGAGCTTGAAGTCGCGGCAAACGTGCTCTGCTGCTGCGTTAAAATCGCGGCACTTGAAAAGCTTATCGGGTGAGGTACTTCTAAAAAGCAGGGATAAATAATGGGAGTTTCGCCCTCTGCCAAGGGCGACAAGGGCTCCGCCCTTGACCCGCCGGTTTTTAAAAGCCGGACAAATATAAATAGGGTATGCAAATGCCCGCGGCGTCAACGGCGCCCCTTTACGGGTACGGGAAATAGTGCGCATTCGACTTGGAAATATCCTTCGCACCCCGCAAAACCACACGTAAAACCGTTTTGCCGTTTTGCCGTTTTGCCCCCTCCCCGCGCACGGTTCCCCTTCTCTGCCGACCTTTATGGTCGGCAGAGCCGCCGTCTGAGCCTTACCCTGCAAAGCAATATAATCGTACAAGCTTGCCTTAGCAGGTTGGACTGGTTAGCTTTGAATCGGTATTTGTATATTATAAGTAGAAAATTTTTCTGTCGCTCGACAAAAGCAAATTTTTTCTCCATTTCATTTTAAAGAAAGGCGTAGCCATGACAAAGTACAACGCGGGCAAAACCGACATAATCGTAATAGGCGCGGGGCACGCGGGTATTGAAGCGGCGCTGGCTTCCGCAAAGCTGGGGCTTAAGGTTATATTATTCACCCTTTGCAACGACGCTGTGGGCAACATGCCCTGCAATCCTTCTATCGGCGGTTCGGGAAAAGGGCATCTTGTTTTTGAAATAGACGCCTTGGGCGGCGAGATGGGGCGCGCGGCGGATATTGTAACCCTGCAAAGCCGCACTCTCAATTTAGGCAAGGGACCCGCGGTTCACTCAAAAAGAATACAAGCCGACCGGCAGGCGTACAGAGACTACATGAAAAACAGGCTTGAAAATCAGGAAAATCTCGTGCTCCGTCAGGGAAGGATAGTTGAAATTGATTTTGACGAGCGTAACGGCGCGGTCAAAGGCGCACTTACCTCAAACGGGGCGTATTGGGAGTGCCGCGCGGCGGTGATTTGCACAGGCACCTATCTTTCCTCAAGAACAATAACCGGAGAAGCCGTGGAGATATCCGGTCCCGACGGCATGTGCAGTGCGCCCGAGCTTTCGGAGTCGTTAAAAAAAGCCGGAATAAGGCTTATGCGCTTTAAGACCGGAACGCCGCCTCGCATTCACAGCGACAGCATTGATTACAGTCGGCTTGAGCTCCAGCCCGGGGAGGAAAATCCGCTTCCCTTTTCTTCAAAAACTCCCGAGGATGCGTTTACAAGGGCGCCTCAAATTTCCTGCTATATTGCCTACACCAACAGCCGCACACACGAAATCATACGCTCGAATCTCCACCGAAGTCCGCTTTACAGCGGCGTGATTGAGGGTACGGGACCGCGTTACTGTCCCTCAATAGAAGACAAGGTTGTGCGATTTGCCGACAAAGAGCGCCATCAGCTTTTTGTTGAGCCCTGCGGCAAAAACACAAAGGAAATGTATCTTCAGGGCTTTTCCTCCTCCCTGCCCGAGGAGGTGCAAGTAGAAATGCTTCACTCTATAGAGGGCTTTGAAAATGCGGTAATAATGCGCACGGCGTACGCCATTGAGTATGACTGCGTCGACCCCACCGAGCTTTATCCCACGCTCGAATTTAAAAATCACCCGGGACTGTACGGTGCGGGGCAATTTAACGGCAGCTCGGGATATGAAGAGGCAGCCTCCCAAGGGCTGGTAGCCGGAATAAACGCCGCTTTGAAAATTCAGGGCAGAGACCCCTTGATTCTCACCAGAGACAGCTCATATATCGGAACGCTGATTGACGACCTTGTGACAAAAGGAACGTCCGAGCCCTATCGCATAATGACAAGCAGGAGCGAATACCGTCTGCTCCTCCGTCAGGACAATGCCCGTGACCGCCTTACCCCCATCGGATACGCCGCGGGGCTTGTGGACGACAAAGAATACGAGAGCTTTCTGCTTTACAAAAAGCAGACCGAGGACGAAATATGCCGCTTAGAGCGCACCTTTGTATCTCCCGATGCAAAAATAAACGCCTTTCTTACCACTCTGGGTATGTCGGAAATTACAAACAAAACCTCTCTTGCGGATATTCTGCGTCGCCCTCATGTGAGCTATAATGAGCTTGCGCCCTTTGACAGCGGTCGCTCTGCGCTTTCCCGCCGAGTTATTATGAGCGTTGAGACAAAAATAAAATACGAGGGCTATATAAAGCGGCAAATAGCCGAGGTAAAGAGGAACGAAAAGCTTGAAAAGACCCTGCTTCCCCCGGATATTAAATATGAAGATATCAAAGGGCTTAGAATCGAGGCGCGGCAGAAGCTTTCAAAGATACGCCCCGCAAGCATCGGTCAGGCGGGAAGAATATCCGGCGTATCACCCGCCGATATATCGGTACTCTTAATATGGCTTTCATCAAGAGAAAAGAATCATGACAGAGACAAAACAAATAATTAAAGACACTCTTTTTCGCACGCTCCGACCGTACGCCTGTCTTGAGCTTATAACAGACGAGGCGTGCGACAAGCTGAATTTTCTTTATGAGCGTCTGATACAGACAAACGCAAACATAAACATAACGGCAATAACCGACCCTTACGGAGTCTCTATTCGCCATTTTGCCGACAGCATAACGCTTTGTCGCAAGCTCCCCCTCTTTGCCGACGTTGTTGACGTCGGGTGCGGGGGCGGCTTTCCCTGCCTTCCCTTGGCGATTGTGCGGAGCGATCTTTGCTTTTTGGCGCTTGATTCAACCTCCAAAAAGCTCGGCTTTGTCGAAGAGGCTGCAAAAGAGCTGTCATTAAATATAACAACTCTTTCGGCGCGGGCGGAGGATGCCTCCCGCCTTGAAAAGTACCGCGAAAAATACGACGTTGCCGTTTCACGTGCGGTAGCAAGGCTGAATATACTTTCCGAGCTCTGCATACCGTTTGTCAAACCCGGCGGTATTTTTATCGCAATGAAAGGCTCGGGCGCCGAGGTGGAGATGCTTGAGGCAAAGAGCGGCATAGAAAAAGCGGGAGGGAAAATAGAGACGGTCGAGCGTTTTGTTCTCGGGGATGCCGGAGAAAGAGCGCTTATTATATGCCGCAAAACAAAAGCAACGCCCGATAATCTGCCCCGTCCTTTTGCCAAAATAAAGAAAAAGCCGCTCGGCTGAATTTTACCGACATTTTTCTTCATTTTTTTTGATAAAACGCGGCTTTATCGGAATTTTTTAAAAAAACTATTGACACACAAAAAAATGTGTGTTATAATAACGCTAAATCTTTTGTAATGCACACTTTTGTGTGAGGGTAAAGTTATGAAACCTATGGCATACGGCACATTTTACTTTTACTTTTGCTATTTCTTTATGGCAAAAGATATTTGTGCTGCATAAAATACGGTTTACCTTAAAGATATTCTGATATTTTTCCGCAGCAAGAGGCTGCGGATTTTTATTTAATCGCCCTCAAAAGAAATTTAAAATTAAAAAACGCCAATGCGTTTTCAGGAGGTAAATTATGATAGCTGTACTCAGAAACGGAGTAACAAAAGACCAAATGGACAATCTCATCACATGGTTGAGATCTCAAAATATCGACGTGCATATTTCACAGGGAGCATATCAGACGGTGCTCGGGTTAATCGGCGACACTACAAAGATTGATATTGACCTGCTTTCGGGGCTTGACATTGTGGAATCTGTCATGCGGGTGACCGAGCCTTTTAAGAGCGCCAACCGAAAGTTCCACCCGGACGACACGGTGGTAACTGTAGGCGAGGGAGAGAACGCGGTAAAAATAGGCGGCGGCAACTTTGCAATTATTGCCGGTCCCTGCTCTGTTGAATCGGAAGAACAGATAATTACCGTCGCCAAGGCGGTAAAAGCCTCGGGAGCAACTCTTCTTCGCGGCGGCGCGTTCAAGCCCAGAACCTCACCCTATGATTTTCAGGGGCTTCGCGCGGAGGGTCTCGAGCTGCTTACAAAGGCAAAGGAAGCGACGGGACTGCCCATTGTTACAGAGATAATGAACGCGGACCACATTCCGCTTTTTGAAAACGTCGACCTTATACAGGTGGGCGCGCGCAACATGCAGAATTTCGAGCTTCTCAAAGAGCTCGGAAGGCAGAAAAAGCCGATTCTTTTAAAACGCGGTCTCGCGGCGACAATAAAAGAACTGCTTATGAGCGCGGAATACATTATGGCGGGCGGAAACGAAAACGTCATTCTCTGCGAGAGAGGTATACGCAGCTATGACACATATACGAGAAACGTGCTTGACCTTTCCGCAATTCCCGTATTGAGAGGACTTACTCACCTTCCGATAATCGTTGACCCTAGCCACGCGACGGGCGTTGCAAAGCTTGTAAAGCCAATGGCAATGGCGGCAACCGCCGCAGGAGCGGACGGACTTATTATCGAGGTACACAACGACCCCAAAAACGCGCTTTGCGACGGCGCTCAATCGCTCACTCCCGAGCAGTTCGACGACGTTTCAAAGAGAGTTTCCGAGATAAGAAAGATACTCGCAAAATAAGCTTAAATATCGGGCAAAAAATTTCTGAAAGGAATATCCTTATATGACAGTCGGAGTAGTGGGACTGGGTCTTATCGGAGGCTCTTTAACCAAAGCATATAAAGCGTCCTCATGGCGTGTGTTTGTTTACAACCGCACCGAAAGCGTTGCGGACTTTGCCGTTCTGTCCTCGGCAGCCGACGGCAAGCTCACCGATGAAAATATAAAAAAATGCGATCTTATCCATCTGTCCCTCTATCCCGAGGCGTCAATAAAATGGCTTGAAGAGCACGCGCAGCTTATTGACAAGCACTGCATGGTCATTGATGACTGCGGAACCAAGCGGGAAATCTGCAAAAGGCTTTTCCCGATAGCGCAAAAGTACGGCTTTACCTTTGTCGGCGGGCATCCTATGGCGGGAACTCATTATTCGGGCTACAAATACTCAAGGGCGACAATGTTTGACGGCGCGCCCATGGTTATTGTCCCTCCGGTTTTTGACGACATAGCCCTGCTTGACAGGATAAAGAGTATGCTTCTTCCCATGAAGCTTGGCAAAATTGCGATAACCACCGCAGAAAATCACGACAAAATGATATCGTACACCTCACAGCTTGCCCACATTGTGTCAAACGCTTATATTAAAAGCCCCTCCGCCTTGGAGCACAAGGGGTACAGCGCAGGAAGCTTCAAGGATTTAACAAGGGTCGCATGGCTCAACGAAAACATGTGGACCGAGCTTTTTCTTGAAAATGGCGACAATCTGACCCGCGAGCTTTCATTTCTCATAGACCGCCTTACCGAGTACAAGGACGCCCTTGAAAGGTCGGACGGCGAGACTCTTTGCCGCCTTCTTCGTGAAGGGCGCATCGCAAAGGAAATGTCGGAGGAAAAAAAGTGAAAACAATAAAAGTAAACACCCCCTCAAAAAGCTACAACGTTATCTCGGGGAGCGGCGCAATTTGCGAGCTTATACCGAGCCTTGAAAACAGCGTCGGAAAATGCCGTCTTGCCGTTCTTACCGACGACAATGTAGACTCTTTGTTCAAAGACAAGCTTGAAGGACTGTTTCAAGCGGCGGGATATTCCTATATTAAATATGTGATAAAAAACGGAGAAGCCTCAAAAAATCCCGAAACTCTTTTTGCCTTTCTTGAATTTATGGCAAGCGAGGGTATAACGCGCTCCGACTGCGTTGTGGCGTTTGGAGGCGGAGTGGTCGGCGATCTTGCGGGCTTTGCTGCCTCTGTTTACCAGCGCGGAATAAAGCTTATACAAATACCCACCACCCTTCTTTCCATGGTTGACAGCTCGGTAGGAGGCAAAACCGCCGTTGACCTCAAAGCGGGAAAGAACCTTGCCGGAAGCTTTTGGCAGCCGTCCGCCGTCATCTGCGACACTGATTTTACAAAAACTCTGAAAAAAGAGGTCTTCAGGGACGGGTGCGCGGAGGTTATAAAATACGGAGTCATACTTGACGACGCCTTGTTTGACAAGCTCGGAGGCGGCATTGAAAATTGCCTTGAATACGCCGTATGTCGCTCTATTGAGCTTAAACGCGACATTGTAGAAGGTGACGAGCGCGATACCGGTATGCGCGCAATACTAAACTTCGGTCATACCTTCGGTCACGCGATAGAAAAGCTGAGTAATTTCAGCGTATCTCACGGTGCGGCTGTGGCAAAGGGCATGGTCATTGCGGCAAAGGTCGCAAGGGCGCTCGGTATATCCGACCTTACACATGAGATAAGCGGAATTTTACTTTCATACGGCTTTGACCTTTCCTGCGCTTACAGCGCAAAAGAGATAGCATCCTCTGCCATGAGCGACAAAAAAAAGGCGCAGGGCAAGCTCTCTCTTATTCTTCCCGAAAAAATAGGAAAGTGCGTTATTTATCCCATACCCGCAGACAGTCTTTTAAGTCTGCTTGAAGCAGTCAAGCTTTAACTTCACGTTTCGGAGACAAATATGGACGTTATTGTAAAAAAGTGCACCCTCTCGGGAACAGTTTCGGCACCCGTTTCAAAATCCTTGGCTCACAGAATTTTGATATGCGCCTCGCTTTCAAATACTCCCTGCAAGGTTTACTGTCAGGGAACCAATGAGGATATTGCCGCCACCATCTCATGTCTTACTGCGCTCGGAGCGGATATAGAGTACAAAAGCGGAGCTTTTTATATAAATCCCATAAAAAAAGTCAACAAGGGATGCATTCTTGACTGCTCGGAAAGCGGTTCGACACTGCGTTTTATTCTTCCCCTTGCCGCCGCCCTCGGGGCAGACGCCTCTTTTATCGGCAAGGGACGCCTTCCAAGCCGTCCTCTCTCGCCGCTGTATGAGCTGATGTGTGAAAACGGCGTTAAAATGAGCGAAAAAGGGGTCATGCCCCTTAAATGCGAGGGAACCCTTACGGGAAATTATTTTAAAATAGACGGGGGAGTCTCCTCTCAGTTTATAACCGGTCTGCTTCTTGCCTCCCCGATTATGGGAGGTGCGACAATTGAAATTACCGGAAAATGCGAAAGCTCGCCTTATATCGATATCACCCTCTCCTGCCTTAAAATGTTCGGAATAGATGTAAAAAGAGTGCAAAACGTCATAAAAGTCGGCGGAAAATATATTTCTCCCGGTATCTTGACGGTGGAGGGAGACTGGTCGTCAGCCGCCTTTTGGCTCACCGCCGGAGTTCTTGCCAAAAAAGGGGAAATCAGAGTTTTGTCCCTTTCTAAAGACTCCCCGCAAGGGGACATGGCGGTGCTCTCCTGCCTTAAAAGGCTCGGCGGAAGAGTTAAATTTGACAAGGACTGCTACATAGCGTACCCTTCTATGCTTTCGGGCTGTACTATCGACTGCTCGGACTTTCCCGACCTTGTTCCTATACTTTCGGTTGCCGCCGCATTTGCAAGAGGCGACACGGTTTTTTGCAACATCTCGCGGCTAAGGACAAAGGAAAGCGACAGAGTTGAGGCAATATGCGCCCTTCTTTCCGCCTTTGGAATTTCCGCAAACGCCACAGAGAACACTCTCACGGTTCACGGCGGAGCCCCTATGGGGAATTTTGTCGACTCCTTTTCGGATCACCGCATTGCGATGTCGGGAGCGATTCTTGCCGCCTCCTGCGGCTGTGAGTGCACGATTAAGGGCGCGGAGTGCGTCAAAAAATCCTATCCGAATTTCTTTGACGATCTTAACAGCCTTTCCCATTTTTTGCAATAAGGCGCTCTTTCTTATCATTTGCGCGCGGTATTGTGCATTTTATTTTAAAATATTTATATTCATTAAACGCCAAACAGAGGTTTCTATGTCTTCAATTTTCGGAAAAAACATAAAAATCGCAATATTCGGTCAGTCTCACAGCCGAGCAGTCGGCTGCGTTATTGACACACTGCCCGCGGGAATCAAAATAAATATCCCCGACCTTCATGCGTTTATGGCGCGAAGGGCGCCGGGCGGCAGGTCCTATACCACGTCCAGAAAGGAAGCCGACCTTCCCGAGTTTCTCTGCGGCGTTCTGCCCGCCGAGGATGAAAATACCCTTGTCACCTGCGGCGCGCCGCTCTGCGCCGTGATTTACAACAGCGATACCCGCTCCTCGGACTATTCAAACATTTCGGATATTCCCCGTCCGGGACACGCCGATTATACTGCCCATGTCGCTTACGGGGGTTTTCAGGACGTTCGGGGCGGAGGTCATTTTTCCGGACGGCTCACTGCACCTCTCTGCATTGCGGGCGGAATATGCCGACAGTTCCTTGCAAGCCGCGGAATATATATCGGCGCTCATATAGCCTCTGTCGGCGATATATGCGACGCGCCTTTTGATCCGCTGAAGGTGAGTATTTCGGACCTTGAAAAAATACAAAACGCCCCCTTCCCCACGCTTGACAAGGAAAAAGGGGAAGAAATGATAGCGCTTATCCAAAAACGCCGCGCCGAGGGCGACAGCGTGGGAGGCACCATTGAATGTGCGGTGCTCGGAATGCCTGCCGGAAAGGGAGCCCCGATGTGCGACGGGCTTGAAAATCTTCTTTCAAAGAATCTTTTTGCCATACCCGCCGTAAAAGGCGTGGAGTTTGGCAGAGGCTTTGGCTCCGCTGCGCTCTGCGGGAGCGAAAACAACGACCTTTTTTACAGCGACGGCGACAGGATAATGACCCGCACCAACAATTCCGGCGGAATACTGGGTGGAATTTCAAACGGAATGCCGCTCTATTTTAAGTGCGCCTTCAAGCCCACCCCGACTCTTATGAGAGAGCAGGACAGCGTTTCGCTTTCAAAAATGGAGAACACCCGCCTTTCGGTCAGCGGGCGCCACGACCCGTGTATCCTTCCCCGCGCCGTTCCCGTTGTGGAGGCGGTCGCCGCCATAACGCTTACCGACGTCTTACTTGAATTTCCGAAATATATATGCTCATAAAATCTGAAAGAAGGTATTTTGAAATGGATATCAAAGAACTGAGAAACATAATCGACGAAACGGACGATAAGGTCTGTGAACTGCTGAAAACCCGCATGGAGACCTCTTATAAAATCGCGCAATACAAAAAGGAACACAATCTGCCGATTCTTGCTCCCATTCGTGAAAGGAAAATTTTATCCCGCCTTTCGGCAATTTCGGGCGAAGAGCTTGAAATGTACATTCGAACGATTTACAAAACGATATTCGACGTCAGCCGCTCGTATCAGACAAGACTGATAGGGAGCGAAAACGAAAGCTACAAAAAAATCATCGCAGCCGCCGAAAGCACCGATAAGGTCTTTCCCAAAAGAGCGTCGGTCGCCTGTCAGGGGCGCGAGGGCGCATACTCCCAGCTTGCCGCCGAAAGACTTTTCGTGGCTCCGAGCATAGTATACAACGCCGCTTTTGAAGGGGTCTTCAAAGCGGTCAGCTCGGGACTTTGCGAGTTCGGTATTCTCCCGGTTGAAAATTCCACCGCGGGTTCGGTAAACGCCGTCTATGACCTTTTGATAAAATACGACGTATCAATTGTCAGAAGCGTGCGCATAAAGGTGGATCACAACCTTCTTGTCATCCCGGGAACAAAGCTTTCAGACATCAAGGAAATATACACACACGAGCAGGCGATAAGCCAGTGCAGTAATTTCCTTTCCGAGCTCAAGGGAGTCAGCATAATTCCGTACGCGAATACCGCTTCCGCCGCCGAGGCTGTGGCAAACGCGCAGGACAAAAAGTGCGCCGCCATATCCTCCCGCTTCTGCGCAGAGTTATACGGACTTGAAACGCTCTCGCAGTCGGTGCAAAACCTTGACAACAACTACACCCGCTTTATCTGCTTCACCAAAAATCCGAGAATATATCCCGGCGCCGACCGCACAAGCATTATGATGGTCATTCCCAATAAAGCCGGCTCGCTTTTCCGCGTTCTCTCAAGATTCAACGCCATAGGTCTTAACCTTCTCAAGCTTGAAAGCCGTCCCATTCCCGAAAGAGACTTTGAGTCAATGTTCTATTTCGACGTTGAAGAATCGGTTGCCTCGCCGCAGTTTGCCGAGCTTATCACCGAGCTTGAAAACACCTGCGAAAAGTTCAAATACCTCGGAACTTATACCGAAATAGTCTGAATTCGACAAAGTAAAGAGGATATTATGAATAATTATGGACTGCTCGGCGCCGCTCTTCCTCACAGCTATTCGCCGCAAATCCATTCTATGCTCGGCTCATACCCCTATGTTCTCACCGAGCTTGACGAGGCGGGCGCGAGAGAGTTTCTCCAAAGACACAGCTTTGCAGGCTATAACGTTACAATCCCGTACAAAAAGCTCGCCTATGAGTGCTGTGACATACTCTCCCCCGAGGCAAGGCAGATAGGCAGCGTCAACACCCTTGTGGTAGACAAAGAGGGCAGACTCTGCGGCTTTAACACCGACGCTTTCGGCTTTGAGTACCTTATCTCAAAGCTTAAGGTCGACCCAAAAGGAAAAAAGTGCATTGTGCTTGGAAGCGGCGGCTCTTCCGTCATGGTTACATATGTGCTGAAAAAATTGGGTGCCGGCTCGGTACACGTCATATCACGCACGGGAGAGGATAATTACAGCAACATCGAAAGACATCATGACGCAAATATCATAGTCAACACCACCCCCGTCGGAATGTACCCGAAAAACGGAAATTCCCCCATACGCCTTGAGGATTTCAATAAGTGCGAGGCGCTTATAGACATAATCTACAACCCCCACCGCACAAAGCTCCTGCTTAACGCCAAAAAGCTCGGTATTCCGAATATCGGCGGGCTTGCAATGCTTGTGGCTCAGGCAAAAGCCGCAAACGAGCTTTTTTTCGGCATAAAGCGCGACGACTCCTTAATTGACGACATAACAGGCAGACTTGAAGCCGATATGATGAATATTCTTCTTGTCGGTATGCCCGGCTGCGGGAAAACCACGATAGGTACGTGGCTTTCGCAAACCACCGGAAGAGAGCTGCTTGACACCGACGATTTGATACAAAAACGGGAAGGCAAATCCCCCGCTCTGATTATTTCGGAAAGCGGAGAGGCGGCTTTTCGGAAAATCGAGCATGAAATACTTGAGGAAATTTCAAAACAAAGCGGCAAGATAATTGCCACGGGAGGCGGCATAGTTACAAATTCCGAGAATTTCGACCTTATGCGCCAGAACTCAAAGATTTTTTACATCGATAGGGAGCTTTGCGAGCTTGACACCTCAAACCGTCCACTTTCAAAGGTCGGAAAGCTTTCACAAATGTACGAAAAAAGAGCGCCGTTATATGAGGCGGTCAGCGACTTTAAAATAAAGTTCGAGAGCTCAAAGCAATGCGCCGACAAAATACTTTCCATTCTTGGACTAAAATAAGCAAGGCAGGTAAAAAACGTGAAAATTCTTGTTATAAACGGACCGAATCTCAACCTTTTGGGACAGCGCGAACCTGATATTTACGGCAAGGGCACCTATCTTTCGCTTGTCGAAATGATAAAATCCCATTGCGAAAAAAAGCATATCGAATGTGAGTTTTTCCAGTCGAACCACGAAGGCGCCATTGTTGATAAGATTCAGGAGGCGTACGGCAAATTTGACGGCATTGTCATAAATCCCGCCGCCTACACTCATACAAGCGTCGCAATTCTTGACGCGCTCAAAGCGGTGAGTATTCCCACTGTGGAGGTGCATATAAGCGACGTTGGTGCAAGAGAGCCGTTCAGACAAATCTCCTATGTGTCTTTTTACGCTTCAAAAACAATAGCGGGCAAAGGCTTCCAAGGATATCTTGAAGCAATTGACTTTCTAAGTAATTTTCATTAAAACCCGACTTGCAGGTTTTTATACCTTTTCGACCGCCGCGCAAAGAATTTTGCGCGGCGGTCATTTTGCGTTTATGCGCAAAACAGGGCATAAAACCTATGCGCCAGCACAACACGGCACCCTGTGGCGTTTTTTTGCCCTGTCTGCAAGGCAAAGAAAAATAATTTTTGTGATTTTTACACAAACACGCGATGGGATATTGTGTCAAATTTACAGCCGATTTTAGCAGTTAGCAATTGTTAAATGCTTAAAATATGAATATTTTAAAGCGCCTGCGGGATGAAAAATCAAAAAATTTTTAGCACTTGAGAGCTTAGAGTGCTAATATTTACAGTTTGTTCATACAAAAGACATGCATTATGCGATTTTAGGGGATATAATATAGACAACAAAGAAAAAAGAAAGAGGCGAGGGCAATGAAAAACCTTGTGGCGGGCGTTTCAAAACGCCCCGGCAAAACTTAGTAACAGCAATACAACGTATAGACAACCACAAACAACAAAATAATAAACTTGACAACATTAAATAAAATTTTTTGGAGGTATTAATTATGTTTGCACTCAGACCTTATCGTAAAAACGACTATGAAGTATACAATCCTTTCCGTGAAATCGAAGAACTTGAAAGAACCTTTTTCGGCGAACCCCTCTTTGCAAATTGGAACGAAGACAGAGCGCTGAGCTTCAGAACCGACATTTCGGACAACGGAGATTCCTATCTGCTTGAAGCAGAACTTCCCGGATTTGACAAGAAGGACATAAAGCTTGACCTTTCGGGCAACACCCTGACAATTACCGCAAACCACAAGAGCGAGAAGAAGGAAAAAGAGGGCGAAAACGGCAAGTACCTCAGAGTTGAGCGCTTCTGCGGAGAATACCGCCGCAGCTTCGACATCTCGGAGATAAACACCGACGCGATAAGCGCAAAATACGAAAACGGCGTGCTCAGCCTCACGCTTCCCAAAAAGCAGCCTTCCCTTCCCGAGTCAAGACAGCTTGAAATTCAATAACAGACCCTTTAGCCGCCGCAATATTTGCGGCGGCTAAAAATTTAAACTCTTTATAAAGGGTAAAAAAGCGAAAAACGGCAGCTTTGCGCGTTTTTCGCTTTCTTTTTATATTTTCACATCGAAAGTTTTTTGGCACACGGGACAGCGCACGGTGTGTCTGCCCTTGACTTTGGGAAGGCGCAAATTGTTTTTGCACTCGGGGCATTTAACAAAAACGTGCGTTTTGCGGTAGCGCCTCTTTTCCTCTTTTATCGAAGGACCCTTTGCTTTGTCTTTTTTGAAGCTGAAAAAGTTTTTTATTCCGGCTTTTATACTTAAATACCGCTGATTTTCTTTCATGCGTTTTTCCCTGTTTCGGGAAAGCATTCGAAACCAAAGCAAAAAGAGCACCAAAAGCTCGAGTACGCCGACAATTATCGAGCCGGTAAAAATCATTATCAGCCACAGAATAAAGAACAGTAATGTAAGAAAATTTCCCAGATTATCAAGCCCGTATCTGCCGCGCATAAATGTCGCTATGAAATTACCAAGGCGGTAAAACATTCGCTTTATCATTTCGTTTTCCCTCCCATAGAGATAACTTTATTTATTATTTTACTCCCTAAGTATTCTTTACATGGTGATTTTTATGTAAATTATTTGTGACATTTTGCAGTGGCAAAAATATTTTCGGCTTAAAATTGCCGACGTATGAAAAGCGCCCTTTCTTGCAAAAGAGGGAGAAAAGCCCGTCTGAGGCGGGCTTTTGGCACTGCGGGCGGCGCATTTTCTAAAAAATCAATGTTACTGCCAAGGGTCGGCAAATACGCCGAAATGCTTATGCACTGTGTATAAAAACAGGTTTAAGTATTGACAATTATAAATAAATATGATACAATACATACAAACACCAAGCCGCAAAGCGGCAAGCTCAATTTGCCGTACGGACAGACGGCAGGCTCCAAACGAGCCGGATATATTTTTTAAGGAGGAAACCCAATGAAAAAACTTTCATTTGTCCTTGCTCTGATTATGATTGTATCTGCGTTATTTGTTGCATGTTCAAACGACAAGGATACGACGTCCGATCAGACTACCACAACACCGAAGGTGACCACACCGTCAAGAAGAACAGAAGGCTCACAGGAACCACCGGACGAACCCGAAGCTCCCGAGCTTGCAGACGTTGAGATTACTATCGACGGTTCGCTTGAGGACTGGACTGCGCTCGGACTGCACACCATCGCCGTGCAGGGAGAGAAGTTCGAAGGAACAAAAACCGACGGATACAACCAAGAAAATTCCGAAAACAGAAAAGCGACCTTCTACGGCGTGCTTGCCAAAGACGGTCTCTACCTTGCCTGCGACGCATATCATGACACTTATGTCTCCGATTCGGTAGGCGAGTGGTACACTAATTCTAACTTTGAGTTCTTTGTCGGTGCCAACAAAACCCATTGCTATGTTTACGCAAGAGGTTTTGACGCCGAGCCTTCGACCAGCAACAACGAAAACGGCTTAATCACCTCTGTTGCAATGAAAACCGAGAAAATCGATCAGGCAACTGTTTACCACACGGTAACCGAGGTATTTGTAGCAACCGAGAACCTTTCGGAAGGCGATATCCTCTACAACACAATTGACGTGGGCGTTGCATGGAAGACCGAGCACGAAGACGTCTACGGCGGCGCCGGAACAGTCAGAAACGGCATGGATGACTGGTGGGTACCGAAGGATTCATGGCCGGACGGCGGCAACAGACCTATTGTCGCCCCCTCGGGAATTTTCCTGTCGAATGAATTTGACCTTTAATAAGGCTTATACACTCTAAAAAATTTCCTGCCTGCGGCTTTCGCAGGCAGGTTTTTTATTTTATTGCGGTGAAATGTTTTTTCTGAGCCGTGATGATTGAGAAGAGCGTTGAAATTATCACTATTCCCACAGCAATTCCCAAAGCGATGGCAAGCGTGTCATAGCCGTTTTTTCTAAAACCTTCGGTATCTGACGCCATAAGAGACGCCATTGTGTAATACAGCTTTCCCCCCGGCACAAGAGAGATTATCTCGGGAACAAGATAGACGGTCGTCGGGGTCTTTGTGACCCTTGCCATTATTTCGGCGTACGCGGTTGCAGCCATTGCCGCGACAAGATTTGAAAAGAAATCGTTTGAGGTGAGTCCCAGAGCAAAATACCAAAAAGCAATAGTAAGCGCGGTTCCGATAAGAGCGGTGGGCATTCTCTTGAAATTAATATTGCAAACAAGAACAAAGCCGAGCGTTGCGACAATTCCCGATATACAGTACTTTAAAAGCTCGGATACAACAACAAAATCAAATGACATTTAAAAGCCCTCCCAGAAGAATTGCTATTGAATATCCGACAGCAATTGCCGTTGCGGTGAGAAGCGCCTTTATAAGCCGCATCGAACCCGACACTATGTCCCCGAAAAACAGATCTCTTAAGCTGTTGCCTATATCCACCCCGGGGATTAAAAGCATTATTGTCCCTATCATAACCTTATCCGCATGGTCCCCGAACCCGACGGCAATTGCAAGCACAGAAAGCACTCCGGCAACAAGCGAGCACATGACGGTATGCGCCATTGCGTTTGTGTGCTTGTATTTAAACAAATTAAGCGTGGGAATGCAGAGTCCGACCACCGCCGCCGCAAGGGCGTCCATGGCGCTGCCCTCAAAAAACACAGTAAAACCCGCCGCCAAAAGCAGTGAACCGACATATCGCATTATAATTTTGCGGCGGGGATTCTCGGTCTTTTTGCTTTGGCGAAGCATTTTTTCAAATTCCACCGGCTCGGGTATGTTTTCGCATATTTCTCTTGAGAGGGAATTAAGCTCCTCTATTCTTGAAAGATTACTTTGAGAATAATAAATTCTTCTTGTCTGCGTCTTGTGGTATCCGTCGGGCATACCGACCGTCGCAACTATTAAGGAGGTTGTCACGTACACGTCCACCCGACTTGCTCCGTAAGCGCGGCAAATTCTCTCGACCGTGTCCTCGGTTCGCTGTATTTCCGCGCCGCATTCCATAAGCTCCGCCGCCATGTCAAGCGCCGCCCCGAGCATTACGTCCGCGCTGTATCTTATTTGTGAAGATAAATCTGTCATTTCACGCATTTCCCTCTGAAGTTTATTTTCCAGCGTACATATTTTACTCTTTGAAACGCCATTTGTCAACAGTATATTAAATTTAATTTTTATCTTTTATTTCCGATAAATATGTGATATAATATTTGCGAAAGGCAGCAAATGCCGCCTGCCTGCCTATGGCAGGCGCACTTATCCTCCAATATATAAATTCGGCTCGCATTCAAAAAAGGAAAAAAGCCATGAAAAATCTTCTTGTTATAGACGGCAACAGCATAATGAACCGTCAATTTTACGGTATACGCCCGCTCACAACGGGGAGCGGCATATTCACCAACGCGGTATACGGATTTATAAACGTTCTGCTTTCGACTCTTGACCGGCTGAAGCCCGAGTATGCCGCAGTCGCCTTTGACGTACATGCGCCCACGTTCAGGCACGAAATGTATAAGGATTACAAAGCCGGAAGGCGGAGCACGCCTCCCGAGCTTTTGATGCAGTTCCCGTACATTAAAAAATGCCTTGCCGCCATGGGAATCACGGTTATTGAGAAAGAGGGCTATGAGGCGGACGATATTTTGGGAACGCTTTCTCATCTTGCGGAAATTTCAAAAGATACCTCCTGTTATATTCTTACCGGAGATCGCGACAGCTTACAGCTTATCAGCGACAACTGCACCGTCCTGCTTGCCACCAACAACAAAACCATAGATTATGACAAGGCGGCGTTTTTCGAAAGCTACGGCATAACGCCCGACTGCTTTGTCGACGCCAAGGCGCTTATGGGGGACTCCTCAGACAACATTCCGGGAGTGCGCGGAATAGGAGAGAAGACCGCACTGAGGCTTATTTCAAAATACGGCAGTATTGAAAATATCTTCGCCCAAATAGACAGAGTGGAGCTTGGCTCAAAGGCGCTTGAAAAAATGAAAGAGGACAAGGACATTGCCTTTTTGTCCAAAACGCTTGCAACCATTGTGTGCGACGCGCCCTTGGGAGTTGACAATCTTGAAAAAATCAGCCTGCGAGAAATGAATAGACAGGAACTGCTCTCCCTTTTTTCCGAGCTTGAATTTTCCGCGTTTATTAAACGGCTCGGTCTTGAGGAAAAGGGGGACGACGACTCCGAACAAAAGCCGACCAAAATTGAGGCGGGCGAGCTATGTGCCTTAAAGCTTGAGGACGCCGCGGCGCTTTATATTTGCGGCAATACGGTTGAGCTCTGCTGCAACACGAAATATTTTGCCGCCGAATTTTCGGACATTTCAACCCTTGCGCCGCTTTTTGAAAAAAATCGCTTTATTGTACACGACGGCAAGGCACTGAGGCATTTGCTTTACGATAACGGTATAAAAAATATAAATATCGATTTTGACGTGATGCTTGCCGCTTATGTGATTAATTCTTCCGATTCATCCTATGAGCTTTCAAGGCTTGCCGGCGCGTATCTCGGCAGTCCGACAGAGAGCGCTCTTTCGCTTTTCGAGCTTGCAAAAAGGCTCAAAAACCGACTGGAGACCGACAAACTCACCTACCTTTATTACGAGGTTGAACAGCCCCTCTCTTCCCTGCTCTTTAAAATGGAGCTTTACGGCTTTATGGTGGATAAAGCGGGGCTTGCCGAATTTTCCGAAAAGCTCCAGGAGGAGATAGATTCGCATCTTGAAAAAATCTATACAATTGCCGGTCATACATTCAACGTCAATTCCACAAAACAGCTTGCCACGGTGCTTTTTGAGGAGCTAAAGCTTCCTCCCTTCAAAAAGACCAAAAGAGGCTATTCGACCGACGCGGAGGTGCTTGAAAGACTGCGCCCTTATCATGAGATTATCGACCTTGTGCTAAATTATCGCCAGTTTGCAAAGCTCAAATCCACATACGCCGACGGTCTTTTAAACGCCGCCGACAGCGAAAGCCGCGTTCACTCCTCCTTTAATCAGACGGTCACCGCCACAGGACGGCTTTCCTCCGCCGAACCGAATCTGCAAAACATACCGATAAGAACCCCGCTCGGTCATGAGATGAGAAAATGCTTTGTCGCGCCCAAGGGCTATACGCTCGTTGACGCAGACTATTCTCAGATTGAGCTCAGACTCCTTGCTCACATTTCCTCCGACCCCGAAATGACCCGTGCATTTCTTAACGGCGAGGACATTCACACCTCCACCGCCTCAAGAGTGTTCGGCGTGGCTCCAGAAAACGTGACCCCCGAGCTGCGCAAGCGCGCAAAAGCTATAAACTTCGGAATAGTTTACGGAATGGGCGGTTTTTCGCTTTCAACCGATCTCGGAATCGGCAAAAAGGAAGCGGACGAATATATAGCAAGCTACAAGAGCAAATTTGTGGGGGTATCCGAATACCTCTCTGCCGCGATTGAGGGCGCGTACAGAACGGGGTACGTTTCAACGATGTTCGGAAGGCGCCGCTACATTCCCGAGCTCACCTCAACAAAAAACCAGCTTAAAAAATTCGGCGAGAGGGTGGCAATGAACAGCCCCATTCAGGGAAGCGCCGCCGACATTATTAAAATTGCCATGGTGAACACCGAAAAGGCGCTTGAAGAGAGCGGAATCGACGCCAAAATTGTGCTTCAGGTGCATGACGAGCTTATTCTTGAGGCGGCAGACGACTGCGTGGCGGAGGCGGGCGAGCTGCTGCGGCGCGAAATGGAAAACGCCGTAAAGCTTTCTGTTCCGCTCACTTGCGAGGTGTCCTTCGGAAAACGGTGGTTTGACTGCAAATAAGATATATTCTCGCTTATAATTATTAATTCTTTTTTAAAAAAAAATTTAAATTATCATTGCCGTATAATGCTATAATTATATAAATGATATTTTATTTTGACAATCGCACTTTTTTAAGGAAGGTCATATGTTGAGTTTTATATCCGAGCTGTCGCCACTTCAAATTGCGGCTTTTTCGATATTTATCGGAGCCAGTCTTGCAAGCATCATGTTATATTTCAACAAAACCGTTATAGGCTCGGTTGTGCGCGCTCTGCTGAAGGCAGACGCCAAGGATGCCGACAGCGCAAAAACGCTTGCCGAGATAGGGCTTAAGAACAATATTTTTGTCGCCGCGGCGCTGAAAAAACACGGCGCACTGCGCAAGCTTGTAAGTGAGGTGGACGACAAAACGGTCTACCTGCCGGACGGCTCAAGCTATTACACAAGAGAAACGCCGGTTAAAATCGAAAGTGCAAGATTTTTTATACGCGAAGAGCACAGAATCAGAGCCGAGCTTCGCTACTCGGCAAAGGGAAGCGACCTTTTCATGCTGATTATCTCTATCTTGGTTTTTTTGGCACTTTCGTACGCCGTAACTCTGTTTGTGCCCTTTATAATTGATTTTTTCGGCGATGTTACCGGCATGTAAGTAAAAACATACAGGCTATAAGCCGATAAAACAAGGTTTATACTCAGCTAATTAGTTTATTTTAAAGAAAGCCGGTGTTAAGCATGGCAGCAAAAAAACGCCCGAAGCCAATAAATATGCTGATTTTTATAATAGTCGGCGCCGCGCTCTTAATATTTGCCACCTTTCTCATTCTGAAAATATCCGGTTTTGGCTATGTGACTTACAACACCAATGAACACGGCAAAATAAGATATATCGGAACGGTTGACAAAAACGGAAGCCCCAAAAGCGGCAAAATCTATTACAGTGACGGCACAAATGCAAAAATTACCCCGTATTCCGACTCATACTCCTTCAAGGACGGCTCCACTTTGGACGGACGGGTTATATATACTCTAAGCTATTCAAGCGGCGACAAATACGTCGGTGAAATCTCCTCAATGATGCGGCACGGGCAGGGGAGCCTTACCTTCTCGGGCGGGGACGTGTATGAGGGCAGTTTTTTGTACAATGATATTGGCGGCGTCGGCAGTTATTACTATCTTAGCGGCGACACGTATATCGGCGAATTTTCAAACGGCAAAAAATCCGGACAGGGCACCTATACTTGGGCTCCGGACAGCAGCGGAAAATCCGATATTTACGTTGGCTCCTACTCGGATGATTTGAGAAACGGCAGCGGCACTTATACCTGGGCAAACGGCAATATGTACACCGGAACCTACGTCAACGACATGAAGCAGGGCGAAGGTCGGCTTATCTTTTCGACGGGCGACGTTTATGAGGGCGACTTTTTTGAGGACACCCGCACCGGTGACGGAAAGTATACCTGGGCAAGCGGCGAAAGCTATGAAGGGCAGTTCTTGCGCAACGCCATTACCGGATACGGAACCTATTATTGGACAACAGGAAGTAACAGGCAAAGCTATACCGGATATTTTGAAAACGGCAAAATAGTCCTTGTCGAAGACGAACCCGAAAACGGCGACTCGCAAAACGATACAAATACCGGCGGTGAAAACGGCAAGGAAGGCTGAGCAAAAACGCGGCAAAATTTCATATAAAAAGTTCTGCAATAATTATCGGTAAAAACCGAAAATTATTGCAGAATCTTTATTTATTCTTCGTCTTTTTTGAGCTTACACTATTTCAACCTTTAGAATATTTGTGGTTCCCGCAATATTGAGCGGCACTCCTGCGGTTACCACAACGCGGTCGCCCTTGTTTACAATGTCTATCTGGCGCGCGCAGTCAATCGCGTGCATAAACAGGCGGTCGGTGTCGTTTTGTTCGAGCGAGAGCACGGGATACACACCCCAGGACAGCGAAAGCTGGCAAAAGGTTTTCGGGTCGGGGGTAGCCGCAACTATCGGGATAAAGGGGCGGAATTTGGAGACGCGCCTTGCGGTTGAGCCGCCCTTGGTAACGGCAATAATCGCGGCGGCGTTCAAATCCTTGGCGGTGGTGCAGGCGGCGTCGCATATGGCGTTTGTGATATCCGAAAAATCAATATCGTGAGTCATGCCCTTGAAAACTTCCATTTCAAAGCAGTCCTCCTCCGCTTGCAGAGCTATTTTTGCCATGACCTGAACGACCTTTACCGGGTGATCGCCCATGGCGGTCTCGCCTGAAAGCATAATGGCGGAGGTGCCGTCGAAAACGGCGTTTGCCACATCGGTTATTTCGGCTCTTGTGGGCGTGGTGCTGTGTATCATCGATTCAAGCATTTGGGTGGCGGTTATGACCATTTTTCCCGCCGAGTAACATTTTCTGATGAACTTTTTCTGAATACCCGGTAGCTTTTCAAAGTCGACCTCAACGCCCATATCGCCTCTTGCGACCATTATTCCGTCCGAATATTCGAGTATCTCGTCAAAATTGTTAACGCCTTCAATATTTTCGATCTTTGAAATAATTCTTATTTTATGTCCGCCGTGGTAATTTAAAAATTTTCTGAGATCGATAACGTCCTTTGCGCACCTCACAAAGGAAGCCGCAACGAAATCCACGTCGTTTTCAATCCCGAAAAGCAGGTCGCTTTCGTCCGCCGCCGACATATACGGCATTTCAAGATGAGTATTGGGCACGTTTATGCTCTTGCGGTTTGAGACCTTGCCTCCCTCGGTAACCCGGCAGACAATATCCGTTTCGCCGGTGCTTTCAACGCGCAATCTGATTTTTCCGTCATCGATAAGTATGATATTGCCCTCTCTAAGCTGTGACGGCAGGTCGGGATATGATATCGAACACTCTTTTTCGTTTCCGACAACCTCTCTTGAGGTAAGGGTGAATAAATCTCCCTCTTTAAGGATTACCGAATCGTTTTCAAAGGTTCTAAGGCGTATTTCGGGGCCCTTGGTGTCAAGCATAATTGCAATGGGGGTCTTAAGCCTTGCGCGCACCCTCTTGACGTTGTCGATAACCTCCTTGTGATAGTCGTGGGTGTTGTGGGAAAAGTTCAGCCTTGCCACATTCATTCCCGCGTCAATAAGCTGTTCTATCATCTTTTCACTGCTGCTTGCAGGACCTAAAGTGCAAACTATCTTGGTTTTTCTTATTTGACCGCTGTTACTCATGTTTTTTCTCCTTTTATATTAATTTAACCGTTAGGTGACAAAAACGGTCAATACAAAATAAGACTGCCCCACTAAAAAAATAAACAGGGCAGCCCGTACCGCTTTTATTTGCTGTGTCTCGGGTTGACAAGCTTGCGCCAATCAAGATCTCCTCGGTCAAGCGCCATAACAAGAATCTCCGCTGTGGCAATGTTTGTCGCAACAGGTATCGTATAGGTGTCGCAAAGGCGCAGAAGCGTGTTTTCCACCTCGCTTACCGTCCTGTTCATAAGAGTTCCCCTGAAGAAGAGGAGCAGGTCGATTTCGTTGTAAGCAATTCTTTGGGCGATTTGCTCTGCCCCGCCCTGCGAGCCCGCCATAACTCGCTCTATTTCAAGCCCTGTCGCATCCGCAATATATTTGCCGGTGGTCGAGGTGGCACATATGGAATGCTTGCTGAGTATTTCATAATATGCCATGCAGAATTCGGTCAGTAACTCTTTTTTCGTATCGTCCGCTATAATTGCTATTTCCATGTGCCCCTCCGTATAATGATAAGATTAAGGTTGTTGTGTTTGTAGTTGGAACTATTCTATCACAAATTAAGCATCTTGTCAATAATTTTAGGCTTATTTTACGGCACTTTGTGACATTTTTACATTGACAAATTTGCTTTACGGGTATATAATCTTCATAATAATTGATGTTTTACAATTATTTCGGGTATCCGGTTTTAAAATCTCTTTTGACTTTATGGCGAAAGGAATAAAAAATGGGAAAAATTAAAAGCTTTTTTCAGAGGAAAAATATTGAAATAAGCGCAAAAAGATATTTTATCGACGCTATGGGCGCCATGGCGCTCGGTCTTTTTGCCACGCTCCTTATCGGAACTATTTTCGGCTCGCTCGGCGACACCTTCAATCTAAAATTCTGCACCGATATAAAAACCTACGCTCAGGCGGCAACCGGAATGGCAATAGGCGTTGCAATTGCATATTCTTTAAAAGCCCCCGCTCTTGTTATGTACTCCTGCGCCGTGGTAGGTCACATCGGCAATTCTTTCACAATTACCTTCGGTGGCAGCACGCTGAGCGCGGGACCTGCGGGCGCCTTCTTTGCGGTGATAGTCGCCTGTGAAATAGGAAAAATCGTCTCAAAGGAAACTCCTGTTGACATACTTGTAACTCCGGTTGTGACAATTCTTGCGGGATACGGGATATCGCTTGTCATCTGCCCCGCCGTTTCGGTTCTCATTTACTATCTTGCGGAATTTATCGGCATTGCCATGGCGTGGGCTCCGCTGTTTATGGGTATCGTCGTTGCAATTGTGGTGGGCGTTATACTTACCCTGCCAATCTCTTCCGCCGCGCTTTGCGCCATGATTTTTAATCCCGCAATAATCGAATCGTCTGCAAATTCCGAGGCAATGCTCCTTGCGGGCGGCGCGGCGGCAGTCGGCTGCTGTGCGCAGATGATAGGCTTTGCCGTCATTTCATTTCGAGAGAACAAATGGGGCGGGCTTGTCGCGCAGGGGCTCGGAACCTCTATGCTTCAAATGGGGAATATCTGTCAAAAGCCTCAGATTTGGATCGCCCCGACCCTTGCCGGAGGGATTTGCGGCGCGCTTTCCGCCGTTGTATTCAACTTGAAATGCTCGGGCGTTTCTGCCGGTATGGGTACTTGCGGACTTGTCGGACCGCTCGGCATATTCGCTTCAAGCGGCGCTTCAACTTCTGTGATTGTCGGGGTTCTGCTTCTTTGCTTTGTTGTTCCCGCCGTCGCGGCGTTTGTGTTTAACGAAATAATGAGAAAAGCGGGATTTATCAAAACCGGAGATATGAAGCTTGAAATATGACACGCGGGTTTTACGCCGCGCGGCGCCTTTTTAGTGTGCAAAAACTTTTAAAAAGTGCGGCGCCTTGTCTTGACACTGAGTGAAAAAAGGTGTATAATCCTAAAATGGTGTTGTGTGCGGCGCTTCTGTATATGCCGCACCACCTATAATTTTATTTTCATATGGCATTAGGAGATAGTGACGGTATGAAGCTTGACTTTATTAAAATGCACGGCTGCGGAAACGACTATATTTACATTGACTGTTTCAGGCACAAAATACATAATCCCGGAGAGCTTGCAATTAAGCTCTCTCAAAGACATTTTTACATCGGCGGAGACGGGATAATTCTTGTCGGTCCTTCTGAGAAAGCCGACGCTTCGATGAGAATGTTCAACGCCGACGGAAGCGAGGGAAAAATGTGCGGAAACGGAATCCGCTGTGTCGCAAAATTCGTCTACGATAACAATATCTCAAAAAACAATCCGCTTTGCATCGAGACCCCCGCGGGAATTAAAAAAATCAAACTGGAAATACAAAATGACAAGGTTGTGCGCGCCACCGTTGATATGGGCACCCCCTCCTTCACACCCGACAGTATACCCGTAAAAAGCGCTTCAAACAAGCCGATAATCGGCGAGACAATATTTGTCGGCACGCATTATCACAAGGTTACCTGCGTAAGTATGGGAAATCCGCACTGCGTGCTCTTTGTGCCGCAGGATTTCGATCTTAAGAACTTTGACATACAGAGCGCAGGACCGAGATTTGAACGAGACTCTATCTTTCCCGAAAGAGTCAACACCGAATTTGTTAAATTCATTGACAAAACTCACCTTGAAATGCGCGTTTGGGAACGCGGAAGCGGCGAAACCTGGGCGTGCGGCACAGGTACCTGCGCGGCGGTTGTCGCCGCATGTGAAAACGGCTTGTGCGATAAAAATACCGACGTAAAGGTAAAACTGCTCGGAGGCGAGCTTACCATACGCTACACCGACGAGACGGTCTATATGACCGGCGAGGCGGTGGAGGCTTTCAGAGGAGTAATCGACATTGATTACTGATTCGCAAAGTCCGAAAAATATAGGCTTTTTCAGAAAGTAGAGAGAATTGGACGGTCATAACATGAAGATAAACAGCAATTTTAACAACCTCAAACCTTCTTACCTTTTTAGAGATATAGCTCAGAAAACCGCCGCCTACAAGGCGTCCCACCCCGACGCGGATATTATTAAAATGGGAATCGGCGACGTTACCCTGCCCCTTTGTCAGGCAGCCGTTACCGCCATGGAGAACGCCGCGCGGGAAATGGGCGTTAAAGAGACCTTCCACGGATATCCCGAAGCGTACGGCGAGGATTTTCTGCTTCTTGCCATTCAAGACTACTACAAAAGAGAAATGGGCGTCACGGTCGATACAAACGAGATTTGCGTCACGAGCGGCGCAAAGGAAGACGTTGCAAACATCCTTGACATTTTCTCAACCGACAACACCGTGCTTATCCCCGATCCGGTATATCCCGTGTATTATGACACAAACGTAATGGACGGTCGGAAAATCAAGTTTATTTCCTCAAACGAGTCAAATTCCTTTCTCCCGCTTCCGGATGAAAGCATGTCGGGCGACATAATTTACCTGTGCTCTCCCAACAATCCCACAGGCGCGGCATATACAAGAGAACAGCTTAAAGCTTGGGTAAACTTTGCTCTCTCGCATAACGCAGTTATTCTGTACGACGCCGCCTATGAGATTTTCGTAAGCGAAAAATCCTGTCCGAGAAGCATTTTTGAAATTGAGGGCGCCCGCAAGTGCGCAATTGAGTTTTGCTCCTTCTCAAAAACCGCCGGCTTTACCGGCACAAGATGCGGCTATACAGTAATCCCCGCCGAGCTTATATTTGAAAACACTTCCCTGCTCTCTCTCTGGAAGCGCCGCCAATCGACAAAATTCAACGGCGTTGCCTACATAATTCAAAGGGGCGCGGCGGCAGTGCTCACCGAAGAAGGCATTAAACAGGTTCGTCAAAATATCGATTACTACCGCACCAACACAGCTAATATGATGAAAACCTTCGATAAGCTGAACATAAAGTATTACGGCGGAAAAAACAGCCCGTATATCTGGCTCAAATGCCCGAACGACATGAAATCCTGGGACTTCTTCGACCTGCTTTTGACAAAATGCAACGTGGTCGGTACTCCGGGCGAGGGCTTTGGAGTAAACGGAGAAGGATATTTCAGACTTTCGGGCTTCGGCGATATTGACCGTACCCGTGAGGCTCTGCATAGAATTGAAACGCTCCTCGGCTAAATGCCGCAGGGGCGTTTCGCCGTCTTGCCCTTACGGACCCTTCCCTACAGATTCAACGCACAGGTGAGAACGCAAAGTCAATTCATATTTTTTGATTTTGCAATGCATTTAGACATAATATAGCAATTTTTTCCTTTCAAGAGTGATATAATATCTGTACTTAAGTCAAAGAAAGGCTTCGCAAGACGAAGATAGGATAGGAACATGAAGGAAAAAATTCTAAATCTAATATTTACCAATAGTGAAAAAACCGAAGAGATCACAGAGTCGGAAGATGAAAACAGCATATACAGAGAGGACGAAAAGCAATTTGCCGGCTATCTTGAAAAAAAGGCAACGCCTCTTGACATGCTTTTTCATAGAGATAGTTTAACTGTAAGCAAGTACATAAGGGTAGAGCAGATCGAAGCGGATGAAAGAGTTAAAAGCCTAAACAAGGTCGAAACGGCAAGGCTTGCCGCAAGTATCAGGGAGCACGGAATGATGCTTCCGATAACAATATACAAAACCGACAAGAAGCGCTACAAAGTAATTGACGGTGCAAAGCGGCTTGAGGCAATTAAAATGCTCGGTCGCAAGGAGGTTTTTTGCACTCTGCTTCCCTGCTCCGAACAGGTAGCAAAAGTGCTCAGAATTTGCGGCGAATGCGGCGACATTTTGGAATACGGGCGAAAGGTAGGAGACATACTTGGCAGCGGCGCGCTTGACCGAGAGCTTATAAGCTCTGTCTCCCTGCTGTCCGACCAAAAGATAGGCTCGCTGATTGACATCAGTTTGCTTAAAGCTTCGGAAATCGTCGCTCTTAAAAAGATATCGCTTGAAAATCTGCTTTGTGAAATAGCGGCAATACGCGACGTTCGTTTTAGAGACTACGTGATAGTCACCCTGACTGATTATTTTAAAGCATTTGAAGAAGATATGCAAAAAGTGATTGCGAACAAGGACAAGCACTACACCCCGAGCGATCGCATGATTTTTAAAGACATAAGAATTGTATTTAACAGCATTGAGGGATCGCTTAACAAGCTCAGGCGATCGGGCGTGCGCGTAACTGCGGAAAAATGCGAAAGTGACGAAGAGTACACATACGTTATTAAGGTTAAAAAGCCGTAATGTTTCACATGAAACATTTTGCCGTTTAATAAGAATTTATAAAACATGCAGTCGAATTGTTTCACATGAAACATAAATTTAAATATCGCGCTTCATAGTGTTGACATTTGAAATTAAAAAGTTTATAATATATAGTCGAACAGATATAAAATGATATAATTCGGTAAAGCATTAAGGACGGGCAAATATGGGAAAAATCATTTCATTTTCTAATCAAAAAGGCGGGGTCGGAAAAACAACCTCCGCCGTAAATATCGCCGCCGCATTAACGGTAAAAAAGAAAAAAATTCTGCTAATTGACCTTGACTCGCAGGGAAACGCCACAAGCGGGTTGGGAATAAGCAGACGAGAGGTAAAGGTAAGCAGTTTTGACCTTATAACATCGGAAATAGATCCTCATGAAGCGGTAATTGAAACAAGATTTAAAGGGCTGTATCTTATCCCCTCAAATCTTGACCTTGCGGGCGCAGAGCTTGCTTTATCCGAATATGAAAACAGAAATTTGCAGCTTAAAGGCAGACTTGAAGCTATAAAAGAGGAATACGATTATATAATCATCGACTGCCCGCCCTCCCTCGGAACACTGACCATCAATGCGCTTGCCGCCTCGGACGGTGTGATAATTCCTATGACATGCGAATATTACTCGCTCGAAGGTCTCTCGCAAATAATGCTTTCAATTAAACAGGTTAAAAAGCTTTACAACGAAAAGCTCGATATAACCGGCATACTCATCACTATGTATGACAAGCGTTTAAATCTTGCACGGCAGGTTCTTGCCGAAATTGAGAAATATTACAAAGAAAAGCTCTTTAAAACCCAAATAGTTCGAAATATAAGGATAACCGAGGCTCCTTCTTACGGGATGCCCGTGATATTTTTCGACAGATACTCAAAAGGCGCGATAATGTACGACAAGGTCGCCCAAGAGCTTCTAAAAAGAATATAACTTACCGAAAACCGCAAAGGAAAGGAAAATATATGGGCAAATCAAAAAACACCGGACTTGGAAAAGGCTATCTTGATCTCATGTACGATAATGATGCCGAGCAAAAAGACAGCCCTTTTACAGAACTGAAAATATCCGAAATCCAACCCCGAAGCAAACAGCCGAGAAAGACCTTTGAAGACGAAAGCCTTATTGAGCTTTCCGAGTCGATAAAAAAGCACGGCGTTATACAGCCGATAATAGTCAGAGCGGCTGGCGCGGGGCTTTATGAAATTATTGCCGGAGAAAGGCGCTGGAGAGCCGCAAAAATGGCTAACCTTATCGAAATTCCGGTTATAATAATCGAAGCGGACGACAAAAAAACCGCCGAGCTCTCACTTATTGAAAATATTCAGCGGCAGGACCTTGACCCGATTGAGGAAGCGAGCGCTTACATGGAGCTTATCGACCAATACGGGCTGACGCAGGAGGAGCTTGCGGAGCGCGTTTCAAAAAGCCGCAGTGCAGTAGCAAATACAATGCGCCTTCTTGATCTTCCGGACGAGCTTTTGGCTCTTGTCAAGCAAACAAAGCTCTCCGCCGGTCATGCGCGCGCGCTTCTTGCCATAAAGGACAGGGAAAAGATGATATCCGCCGCCAACACGGTTATAGAAAAAGGACTTTCGGTACGTCAGACCGAGGCGCTTGCAAAAAGTATAAATCTTAAAAAAGATATTCCTCCGGTACCTTCCCGCGTTATAAGCGTTGACTACCGGATAGCCCTTGAAAAGAAAATCCGTAACAGAATAGGCAGACCCGTACATATAAGCGAAAAGGGAAGAGTGAAAAAAATCGAATTTGAATACACCGACAACAACGATCTTGAACTGCTGCTTACCTGCTTTTTCGGTAAGGAAATTTTCGATGATGAAACATAATACCAAATATTAACAATATATCAATATCTAAGGAGAGAAAAAATGATAGACATCAAATATATACGTGAAAATCCCGAAGAAGTTATCGAGCGGCTCAAAAAGAAAGGGAAGGATGCCGCAGAGGAGATAAGCCGCATAAATACGCTTGACGGCGAGCGGCGCGATCTCATCAAAAGCACCGAGGGGCTAAAAGCCGAGAAAAACAAGGTCTCAAAGCTCATACCCGCCTATAAAAAAGAAGGGAAGGATACCGCCGAAATTTTTTCCCGTATGAAGGAAATCGGCGCTATTATCGATGAAAACGACAAAAAGCTCAAAGAGGTAGAAGAAGAGCTAAATAACTTAATGCTCTCATTGCCCAACCTGCCCGACAGAGACCTTTTGGCAGGCGGAAAAGAAAACAACCAGCCTTTAAGATATTTCGGCGAGCCCCGAACCTTTGATTTTGAGCCCAAAAACCACGTCGATCTCTGCACAAATCTCGGTCTTATCGACTACAAGCGGGGCGCTAAGCTCTCCGGAAACGGATATTGGATTTACAGCGGCATGGGCGCGCGCCTTGAATGGGCAATTTTGAACTATTTTATAGATTTTCACATCTCAAACGGCTACACCTTTATGCTTGTTCCTCACATGCTGGGCTATGAGTGCGGGCTTACCGCGGGTCAGTTCCCGAAATTCAAGGATGAGGTGTACTGGCTCGAGACCGCCGAGGACGAGCGCCGCCGTTTCATGCTTCCCACCGCCGAAACAGCACTTGTGTCGCTCCACCGCGACGAAATATTAAACGAGAGCGAGCTTCCGAAAAAATATTTCAGCTATACTCCCTGCTTTAGAAGGGAAGCGGGATCCTACCGCGCCGATGAACGCGGAATGGTCAGAGGACACCAGTTCAACAAGGTCGAAATGGTCCAATACACTCTCCCCGAAAAGAGCGACGAAGCCTTTGAAGAGCTTGTCGCCAACGCTGAAAACCTGGTCAAAGGTCTGGGCTTCCATTTCAGAACCGTAAAGCTTGCCGCCGAGGACTGCTCCGCCTCCATGGCAAGAACTTATGATATCGAGATAAGCATTCCCTCAATGGACGGGTACAAGGAGGTTTCCTCCGTTTCAAACGCCCGCGACTATCAGGCGCGCCGCGGCATGATAAGAGTGCGCCGCGCCGACGGCTCTATCGACTACGTTCACACATTAAACGGCTCGGGGCTTGCCACAAGCCGCATTCTTCCCGCCCTTGTGGAACAAAATCAGAATGCCGACGGCTCGGTGAATATTCCCGACTGCCTTGTTAAATATCTCGGAACAAATATTATTAAATAAACACTCTCCCCAAAAAGAAGGGTAGTCCAAAAAGGGTACTGCTGCACGTATACCGGCAGCACCGCGACATACGGCAAGAAACTGTCACTTGACAAAGCACGGTACGGATGTTATAATTTAATTTAACAGTATAAGTACAACTGCCTGTTTATGTGCTTGCATGGCGCTTGGTTAATTGTAAAAACGAAAGGAATACAGATCATGATACTTGATGAAGAAACCTTAGAGCTTCGTGACATGGTGCGGGAATTTGTGAACAACGAAATCATTCCAAACGCTCCCAAATACGAAAAAAAGAACGAATTTGCAGCTCCGATTCTTGACATAGCGATAGATGAAATGGGACTTGGCTGTCTCTGCCAGCCCGAGGAGTTCGGCGGCGCCGGACTTTCAAACGTTGCGTTTTTAACTCTTTCGGAAGAAATCGCCAGAGGCGACCTCGGTATTGCCACCACACTGTTCGGCAACTGCCTTGCGACCTATCCGGTTCTTATTGCCGGAACCGATGAGCAGAAAAAGCTGTGGTTTGACACCCTTACCGAGAAAAAGTACGCCGCTTTCTGTCTCACCGAGCCAAACGCGGGCTCTGATGCGGGCGGAGTTCAGACCACCGCTGTACCCGACGGGGATGATTATATCATAAACGGAACAAAATGCTTTATTTCCAACGGGGGAATTGCCGGAATTTATACGGTTCTTGCCGTGACCGATCCCAAAAAGGGCGTTTTGGGGCTTTCCGCTTTCATTGTCGAGCGCGACCGCGAGGGCGTTTCTATCGGAAAAGAAGAGGACAAGATGGGAATGAGGCTCTCTAACACCACCGAGGTCATATTTGATCACGTGCGCGTGCCGAAGGATCATCTGCTTGGCAAGCTTAACCGCGGCTTCAAAATCATTATGGAAACTCTTGACCACTCCCGCGCGGGCGTCGGCGCTTTCGGCGTGGGCATTGCTCAAAGAGCGCTTGAGGAAGCCACAAAATACGCAAAACAGCGCGTACAGTTCGGACAGCCTGTCGCAAACTTCCAGGCAGTTCAGCACATACTTGCCGACATGGCAATAGAAATCGAATGTGCAAGACAGGCTTACCTCCATGCGGGCGAGCTTATCGACGCGGGCGCGCCTTACAAAATGGAGTCGGCAATTGCAAAAACCAAAGGCTCCGACACCGCAATGAAGTGCGCTATAGACGGACTGCAGGTGCTCGGCGGCTACGGCTATATGAAAGAATATCCCCTTGAAAAGCTGGTGCGCGACGCAAAAATCCTTCAAATCTATGAGGGCACCAATCAGATACAAAGAGGCGTTATCGCCGGCTGCCTTTTGAAGAAATACTGATAAGGAATATTGCTTATGAATATACTCGTTTGTGTAAAACAGGTTCCCGATACCACCTCAATTAAAATCGACCCTATAAAGCACACGCTTATCCGCACCGGAGTTCCCTCAATTGTCAACCCGTATGACGGCTACGCGCTCGAAATGGCGGCAAGAATCAAGGACAAAACAGGCGGAAAAATCACCGTGCTTTCCATGGGTCCCGAAATGGCAAAGGACACCCTCAGAGAATGTCTCGGAGTCGGCGCCGACGAAGCATATCTTATAAGTGACAGAGTGTTCGGAGGCTCCGACACCCTTGCCACAAGCTGTATTATCTCAACTGCAATAAAGCTTTTGGAAGAGAAAAACGGCTCTCCGTTCGATCTTATTTTCTGCGGAAAACAGGCAATCGACGGGGATACCGGGCAGGTTGGTCCTGAAATTTCCGAACACCTTGACAGAGCGCTCATTACCTACGCTTATGAATCGCAGGTGGAGGGCGACACCATAAAGGTAAGGCGCGAAAGCGATGAGGGCTATGACATAGTCGCCGCAAAATTTCCGGCGGTTGTAACGGTTGAAAAAACCCCGTATGAGCCGCGCTATCCCTCAATTAAAAGCAAACTGGCGGCAAGAAAGGCGACAATTCCCACTCTGACTTCCGCAGAGGTTATTGTCGACGAAAACAGAAGGGGACTCAAAGGCTCCCCCACAAAGGTGAAATCCACCTATACCGCAGAAGTGCAGAAAAACGGACAAACAATTTCCGGCGTGGAAGGGTCAGCGGCAGGCGCACAGCTCGTCGGTCTTCTGTTTGACGCCGGCATTCTGAAATGAGGAGGACGAGCTATGCAGACTAAAAGTCTTTGGGTATATATTGAAACGGAAGAGGGCAACGCCAAAAGCGTCGGCTACGAGCTTCTCACTCCCGGAAAGGCGCTTGCAAATAAGCTCGGCGGCAGTCTTGTTGCTGTAATTCTCGGCGAAAATGTCGAAAAAGTCGCCAAAAACGCAATAGCTTACGGCGCAGATGCCGCTATCCTTGTCGAAGGCGAGGAATACAGAAATTATAATTCCGACGCCTCAAGCTACGCCGTAAACGAGCTTATCAAAAAATATCAGCCCGAAATAGTCCTTATCGGCGCAACAAAAAACGGCCGTGACCTCGGTCCCCGCGTTGCGTGTAAGCTCTCAACCGGACTTACCGCCGACTGTACCGGACTTGACATCGACAGCGAAACGGGTAATCTGCTTTCCACCCGTCCCGCCTTCGGCGGCAATCTTATGGCAACTATCATATGCCCCGATAACCGCCCCCAAATGTCAACCGTCCGCCCCGGAACCTTCAAAAAGGGAACCTTTGACGAAGGCCGCACCGGCGAAATAATTAAAGAAAATATCCATATCGACCCCGAAAAAATCCGCGTCTCGCTCTTGGAACGCGTTAAAGAGGTTACCGAACAAATCAATCTCGAAGAAGCGGAAATAATCGTCTCAGGCGGACGCGGTATGAAAAAACCCGAAAATTTCGGAATGCTCCGCGAGCTTGCCGACGCGCTCGGCGGCTCGGTCGCCGCGTCGCGCGCCGCAGTCGACGCCGGCTGGCTCCCCTCGGCATATCAGGTGGGACAAACAGGCAAAACCGTCGCCCCTAAACTCTATATCGCTTGCGGTATCTCCGGCGCCCTTCAGCATATCGTCGGTATGTCCGGCTCAGATACTATAGTCGCTATCAATACCGACCCTAACGCCCCTATCTTTAAAATAGCCGACTATAGAATCGTCGGCGACGTCATGGAAGTCGTCCCCGCTATGATTAAGGCTGTGAAAGAAAAAAAGAATTGACATGTTTTTAGTATTGCCCCGCTGCCGTATGGCAGCGGGGCAGTTCTTTTTTGCCGCATTTGTTTAAATGGGGTAGGGAAATTCGCAGCTGTGAAATATGAGAAAGATGAGAAATAAGAGAAATAGGGGATTTCGCCGCTGCGGCGGCGACGGGGGCTTTGCCCCTCGACCCCACCGGCTTTTAAAAGCCGGAAAAACATACGGACGCTCGTATAGCGCGCACTCGCGCTCAGCTCCGCGGTCTTCCTTGCTTCGCTCGGACGACTTCGGTCGGTATATATACGCGCCGCTGCAAGCAAGCTTGCACGCCGCATATATATACCGACCTGCAAACCTTCGGTTTGCCCCGCGGCGCAGAGCTCAAATTGTGGGAATATTTTGCTCAACATGTTTGTTATGACCGTATTTTTGCGGGATACTTTAGATTTTCACCCACTTGGCATCATATATGACTTACGAAAATCTTGCTCTCTCTGCAAAAAGGTGCCTCATGTGCTTCACCTTGCTTATAATGCAGTTTTAATATCAATACAACTAAAATATACAATATTTCATCCTTTAATGTACGTTGCGCGTATTTCAAGACAGATACGTGAAACGCTCTGCCGATAGCTCGGCAGAGTGGTCCAAAAGGGCGCAAAGGCGGGAAAGCGAAAAACCGATTTAACTTATATTTATCTCAAATTCAGCGTCGTTTTTACAGCCGACGCGCCCTTTTGACCGTACGCAAGCTTTATTAAACCCATTCAAGGTTTCCCCGGCTTTTCAAAAGCCGGTGGGGTCGAGGGGCAAAGCCCCCGTCGCCGCCGCAGCGGCGAAAGCCCCCGTCTCCCAATCAGCGCCGCCGCAAAGAAAAACCCCCGTGTCAGAACGTCAGACGCTCTTTCGGCGGGGGTGGGAATGAGGGCAAATTATTTACCTTGCATCAGGTCGACGATAAGGTCGACGCATCTCTTTTCGCCCATGACGTGGGAATCGAGGCTGAGGTGGTAATTTTGGGACATACCCCAGACTTTATCGGTAAAATGTCTGTAGTGGTAGCTTCTTTTTCCATCTTTTTCCTCAAGTCTTTTAATAGCGGGCTTATCGGTTTCGCCGTAAAGGGCGACAATTCTTTGCGCCCTATATTCCTTATCGGCGTGGATAAAGACGTGGAGTACGTCGGTGCGGTCCTTTAGGATATGGTCTGCGCAGCGACCGATTATTACGCAGGGACCCTTTTGAGCGACCTCAAGTATTACTTTTTTCTGAACTGTCCAGAGATAATCCCAAGGGGAGAGACCGCCCATCACTCCGGGGGTACCCTTAAAGGAGAAGGCGTAGGCAAAAATACTTCTGCTTTTAGCGTACTCGCTTTCCTCCACGATAAATTCAGGAGAAAAACCGGTTTCAAGCGCTATTTTATCTACGATTTCCCGATCATAGAAGGGAATACCGAGTCTGTTTGCCACTTCTTTGGCGATGCTGTGTCCGCCGCTGCCGAACTCTCTGCTTACAGTTAAAATGTTGTACGCCATGGTTTTTCCTTTCGTGAATTTAAATCAAGCTGCGATGGGGCAAATTGAATTTCACTTAGAATTGTATTTATAAGTACTATACCGATAATATTTTATTTGCGTTCGTAGATAATTATAACTCTGCGGTTATTTTCCTGACCGACGCTGTTTGTGGTAACGCCCTCGATATTTTGAATTTCGGAATGAATAATTCTTCTTTCGTAAGCGCTCATCGGCTCAAGGGCGACGTTTTTCTTATATTTAAGTACTTTTGACGCCATGCGTCTTGCAAGGGAGCGGAGGGTTGCTTCTCTTTTTGCCCTGTAATCTTCGACGTCGACGGTAATTTTAGTGTAGTCGTTGCCGTGTTCTTCATCCTTGTCCTTGTTAGCCGCAAGGCTCACAAGGTATTGAAGCTGGTCAAGCGTTTCGCCGTGATGCCCGATAAGGGAGGAGCAGTTTCCGCCATTTACGTTTATTGTGACGCCGTTTTCATTTTCCACAAGAGTGACAGAGGCGTCGATACCCATATTTTCAATAAGGGTTTTCACAAAGGAGAGCGCGATTGCCTTGGGAGAAGGCTCATAAATGACCTTAACTCTTGCCGGAATTTCTCCAATACCCAAAAAGCCTTTTTTCGGCTCGGTTATAACCTCACTTTTTACAAGGCTTACATCAACACCAATGGACGCCGCGCCCTTTTCTATTGCGGCTTCAATGGTTTTTGCGCTGACTTCTATTTCCTTTTTCATTTTAAAATATCCTTCTTTCAAACAGTTTAACAATTTAACTAATTAACAAGCTTTATTTCTTTTTACCGTGAGGATCATCTTCTTTAAGCTCGGGAGCCTTGTCCGAAAGGCGCGGTTTGCTCTTTCCGGTATTTGCCGGCGATTTATCTTTGTTTGCGTCTTTCTTCTCGGGGATTTCGGGGGAGCCGATATAATTGCCTTTTTCGTCATAATCCTCATCATCGATGTGATGGAGAGAGACGTATTTTTTATTTTTGTCCACTCTCGGGTCATCCCCGGAGTTAAGAGGCTTTTTACCCTTATATTCGCGTTCCGCCGCCTTAAAATCTTCTTCGGTGAAGACCGGCAAAGGATACATTTTCTTAAGCAGCAAAGATTGAAGAACGCCCAAAATGTTGTTAAACATCCAGTAAACGCCGAGCAGGGAAGGAACGATAAATGCGATCCACGTACTCATAAGCGGCATGGTGAAGTCCATTATTTTCGTTGAACAGCCCATGTTCTGCTGATCGTCCTGAATCGGCTGGTAAGAAAGCTTTCTTGTGAGCTTCATGCTGAAATAGAGAATGACAAAGGTGAGCACCGGAACGAGAATATAGAAAGAGAGCAGGGAATTTCCCGGTACCACGGAGAGGTCAAAGCCGAAAAATTTGAAGTTCGGCAGATTGTCAACGCCAATGCCGATACCGTTTTCGACTTTGGCATTAATGCTGTCAAAATTATCTTTGAGTATTGTAACGCATTGGAGCTCATCAATCCTTGCCGCGCTGTCGGCAATTGTACCGCTGTATTTAAGGCTGTCCTTAAGCGAAATAATAGCCTCTTTAATGCTATTTACCGTCTCGGAGGAAAGTCCGCAAATATATCTCAGCGGGTTTCTGATTATCTGATAAAGACCTATAATAATAGGAAATTGAAGAAGCAGCGGCAGGCAACCGCCAAACGGCGAAAAGCCCTCGCTCTGCTGCATTTCAAGTATCTCCTCTCTCATTTTGTTTTGAGATACCTGATCTGTCCTGCCCTTGTATTTATTTCTGATTGCCTGTTCCTTCGGGCGGAGCTTTGCCTGTTTTATCATTGATTTTTGCTGTTTTATCGAAAAGGGAAACAAAATAATTTTCGCCAGTACGGCAAACAGCAAAATTGCGACCATATAGGAGCCCGTTATATCATTAAAGAAAGCAAGCAGCTTTCCGAAAAGCTCGAGAATCCAATCGATCGGATTAAATGCAAGTCTAAAATTAAAATAGTTCATCGGCTGATTCCTTCATAAATTTTTTTGACGCTTTAGCCGCAAGGAGCCGTTTTATGACCAATGTAAAATACAAAATATTCCGCATTGTTGCCCGTATTAAGCGTCGATTTCGTTTTCGCTCGGTTTTTCTTTTTTACCTGTTTTGCTTGTTTTTCGGGATTTTTTTGTTCTTTGAGGCACAGGGTCAAGCCCGCCCTTGCTGAAAGGGTTGCACCGAAGTACTCTCCAAAGCGCCAAGGCAAGCCCTCTTATAACTCCCCATTCTTCAATAGCTTCAATAGCATATTCGGAGCATGTGGGAAGATATTTACAGCAGGGCGCGCCCTTATTCGGAGAAATATGTTTTTGATAAAACCTTATCGGAGCTATAAAAAGCTTTTTTATTTTCAGCATATTATATTTGCTCTCCATGCCGCGCCCTCAAGGTCGCGGTATATTTCGGGCGTTTTAGCGTTTTGCGCGTTTATTCCGGCGCCGATTACGAGAATTAAGCCTTTTTTCACCTGAAATTTTCTCTCAAGCTCGGCATAAGCGTGCCTTAAAATTCTCTTCACCCTATTTCTTTTTACCGCGCCGAGCCCTTTTTTGGGCACAGCGTATCCCACTCTGTTAAGCATTTCATGCAGGGGGTTTTGCTTTTCAATAAGCCATGCGTGCTTGTCCGTGAGCACATACAGAGTGATTTTTCCGCTTCGGTATTTTTTTCCCGCTGTATATGCTTTTGTAAAAAGGTGATTTTCGCAAAGTGAAATATATTTCAAAAAAATACCCTCTGTAAGCCTGTTTGCCGCAAAAAACGTTTTACGTTATACGCAAATTAAAATGCGGCAAATATTATTTTGACAAAGTCTGCTTTAGTCGCGAATTGCAGCTTTTGCCGAAGCTTTGGTTCCCGAATAAAACAAAAAGCCGCATTGAGTGCGGTTTTTGATGTTTTTCATGCCTATTTAGCTTTTTGGCACCGAGCTTTTGTTTTTAAACCCTGCAAAAAACTCAAATAAATGCGCCATTTTGCATTTACCATAAAAGCAAAGGCTAAAAGCTGACCGCCGCCGCTTTTTTTAATAAACATATGAAAAATCATATGTTGTCATATGCCCGATATTTGAAATACCAAAACGGCAGCGATACCGCTTTTTCTCAGTACGAAAGTCTGAGTCTGCCCTTCTGACGTCTTCTTTTCAGAACCTTGCGACCGTTTGCCGTGCTCATTCTCTTTCTAAAGCCGTGTTCTTTGCTTCTCTGTCTTTTCTTGGGCTGATATGTTCTGATCACTTCCCGCACCTTCCTTTCATTGCGCTTAAATTAAAGCTGAGTGTTATTTACAGGCTTTATCCCCACACCGGAGAGCAAGCCTCTTTTGCGACTTCTCATATTATACATCTTAAATTAGCGATTTGTCAATAGCTTATTTCTGATTTTTTGCCTCTTTGGTCTTTACCGTTGCATTTAAATTGTAAATTTTTTATTAATTTTATTATCAAAACCCTTCAGCGCATAAATTTATTGTGAAGATTTGGGTTTCACATATAAACATATAAAATTAATAATAAATTATCATTTATCTCTTGTCAACTCTCTTTTTATATGCTATAATAAAGAGAACTATTATATAAGGAAACGTTAAATGAGAGATTACAAGCAGATATGGCAAAACGTAATAGACGGGCTTGAAAAGGCTTATCTTCCAAGCTCGATACAGCTTTGGTTCGGCGATTCGGAAATTGTGCTTATCGATGAAACCAAGGTTGTAATTTCCATACTTTCGATACTTAAAATCGAGACCGTCAAGAGAAAGTACATGGATACCATGCATACTCTTTTCACGAAAGAGCTCGGGTATGATCCCGAAATAATCCTTATCCTGCCGGATGAAAAAAGCAGCTACGAAAAGTCGGAAAACAGTATCGCGCCCGACAAAGCCGCGCCCCGCAGCATTCCTTCAAATGCCGGGGGCTTCAGCCTCAGCGACATAAATTTCGAATATACCTTTGAAAACTTCATAGTAGGAACTTCAAATCAGTTCGCTCACGCTGCCTGCACGGCGGTTGCGAGAAATCCCGCAACCGACTACAATCCTCTTTTCATTTACGGCTCTTCTGGACTCGGAAAAACCCACCTTCTCAATGCGATAATGAATGAACTGAGGCACAGTGACAAAAATTATTCGATAGTTTATGTCAAGGGCGAGGATTTTACAAATCAGCTTATCGAGTCGCTGAGAACAGGCAATCAAGCCAAATTCAGAGACAGATACAGAAATACCGACGTGCTTCTTATCGACGATATTCAGTTTATTGCCGGAAAAGAAAGCACCCAAGAGGAATTTTTTCACACCTTCAATGCTCTTTATGAAAACCGCAAACAAATAATTTTAACCTCAGACCGTCCTCCAAAAGACATAAAAACGCTTGAGGACAGACTGAGAACGCGTTTTGAGTGGGGACTTATCGCAGATATTCAACCTCCGGACTTTGAGCTTCGCATCGCAATAATGAAGAAAAAGGCAAGACTTATCGGAATGACCCTTCCCGACGAGGTGTTGACCTATATTGCAGAAAAGCTCAAGACAAATGTGCGTGAGATTGAAGGCGCTGTAAAGCGTATTTGCGCAAGAAGCTTTCTTTCGGGAGAAAAAATAACCCTTGACATGGCAAAAAACTGCATTGCCGCGTTTGTCACAGCCGATGAGCCTGTGTCGGTAACGGCTGAAAGAATTGTGGACAGGGTAGCCAAAAAATATGGAATATCCACAGAGGATATTTACGGCAGGAAGAGGACAAAGCATATCGCATACGCAAGAGCGGTGTCTATCTACATAATCAGAAAGATAACCGATATGTCGTTTCCGGTAATAGGCAAAACCTTTGAGCGTGACCACTCGACAATTATAAGCTCAAATCAGATGATAGCCGAGGAAATAGCCAAAAATCCGCTGCTTGAAATAGAAATAAACGACCTAATAAAAGAAATTACCGAATAGAGGTCTTTGTTTTTATATGTTTTTAAATCTCTCACAGGAACATTCGATAAAAAAAGACGATATTGTCGGAATTTTTGATATTGATCACGCAGCAACCTCAAGGGACACGAGAAATTTTTTAAGAGTTCGGGAAAAGGAAAAAAAGGTCAAGACCTTTGCAAAGGACATTCCCAAAAGCTTCGCGGTGACAAAGGACGACAGGGTTTATCTTTTAAGACAGTCGGTTGTGACAATTAAGTCTCACCTTTAAGCAAAGCAAACTTTTCCACAGCCAGTCTGTTATTTTAACAGCCCTTTTTTCAACAAAAAAATCGACAAATTCCAAAATCCGCGCCGATTTTTATTTACGGCACTTTAAGCTAAGAAATTTTACACAGCTTTTCAGACCTTATTTTAATAGCTTATCCACAAAGAAAAAATTCAAAAATCATTTTTTCAAGGCGCTTTTTTGATTTTTCAACAGTTTACACAGCCCCTGCTACTACCTCTATTTTTTAATTAACTTATCTTAACCTGTATTTGCGCGTGCGAAAGATTTTAAAAAACGCCGACAACAAAACAAACAAGAAGGAGAAAAATCCGTATATGAAAGTTACTTTTGAAAAAACAAATTTAGAATCGGTGGTAAACGACTCGCTTTGTGCGGTTTCGGACAAAAATACAATTCCGGTGGTGGAAGGAATAAGATTTCGCACAGAAAATAACGGAACGTGTTCGCTTACAACCTATGACCTTGAAAAAGGATTTCAAAGTGAGGTTCCCTGCGACGTATTTTCGGGCGGAAATTACGTCATTAACGCGCAAAAGCTCAGCCGCATAATCAAATCCATGTCCGACCGTTTTATCACGATAGAGGTTGACGAAAACTGTCTTGTAAGCATAACGGGCGGTCGTTCTAAGTTTGAGCTTCACGCATTGGAGGGAAAAAACTTTCCCTCTCTCCCAGAGCTTAAAGGGGAGCGCGGATTTACAATAAACGCCGGAACGCTCAAAAAAATAATCGCTCAGACCGCATTTTCAATTGCAGTTACGGATCAGAGACCGATGTTTTGCGGCGCGTATTTTGAAATTACAAACAATAAGCTTAAAGTCGTGACTTGCGACGGAAACAGGCTTGCCATAAGAGAAAAAGAGTGCGATATCACAAATAAAAACGAAGACGGAAGCGAGCTTGAGCTTAAATTTATAGTTCCCGGAAAGACAATTGCCCAGCTGACAAGGCTTATGGCCGACGATGAGGACGTGTGCATATATCTCGGAAGAAAGCACGTTATTTTCCAAATGGAAAACAAAACCTTCTTTTCAAGGCTTATCGACGGAGATTATATAGATTACAATAAGGTAATTCCCGCCTTTCATTCAATTTCTGTCAAAGCCGACAGAATGGCAATAATTTCTTCTCTTGAAAGAGCGCTGCTTGTCACCGAGGATAAGGGTTTAGGTCAGACAAAATCGCCTGTCAGATGCGCTTTTGAAGGAGACGTGCTTAAAATCTCGTCAAGATCGGTCACGGGAAGCGTTTATGACGAAATAAATATAGATAAGGTGGGGGCTGACCTTGTTATCGGTTTTAACTGCCGCTATCTGCTTGAAACGCTCAAGGCGTGCGAGGAAGAAACTGTTGAAATACTTATGTCAAGCCCGCTGCTGAGCATTTTGGTAAGAAGCGGTGAGGGCGACAATGCCGAAAGAGTCGAGAGCGAAGAGGGTTTTTGCACAAAAATCACCAAGAGCCATACAAAGCAGGATGACGAAAAAGAGAGCGAAAAGTATCTTTATATGGTCTGCCCTGTGAAAATGAACGATTAAAAAGGGATTTCATGATTTGCAAAAGGTCGTCTTATAAAAATTTCCGAAATATCGAAGAGCAGACAATATGCTTTGACAGCGGCATAAATATCATTTACGGAGAGAACGCGCAGGGAAAGACAAATTCGCTTGAAGGAATATTTTTGTGCGCTCAGGGGAGAAGTCACAGAAGCTCAAAGGAAAAGGATTTTATAAGATTCGGAAGCGAATTTGCAAAAGTTCTCGTGGAGTATTCCTCCGAAAAACGCGAGGACGCTTCGCTTTGTGTGAAATATACGCAAAGCGGAAGAAAGTATTGCGAAAAAAACGGTATTCCGGTAACAAAAATGAGTTCTTTTATCGGAAATTTTCGCGCCATTCTCTTTACTCCAGAGCATTTGTCGATTGTAAAAAACGGTCCCTCGGACAGGCGCCGCTTTCTTGACTGTGCGCTCTCACAGCTTTATCCCTCATACCTTGGCGATCTTCAAACGTATAACCGTATTTTAATTCAAAGAAACAAGCTTCTTCAAGAAGCCGCAATAAACAGAAGTGCGTTTGATGAAACCGCCGAGCTGTGGTCCGAAAAGCTTGCTCTTCTTTGTGAGAAGATTTCAAGCGTCAGGAATAATTATATAAACAGTCTTTCGATTTTCTGCGAGAATATTTTCTCCGATATGACAAGCAAAAGGGAAAAGCTTGACTTTTGTTATAAAGGACCTGTGAAAAAGGAAGAAGCGTTTGCTCTTCTTACCGAAAATACCGAACGGGAAATTCGCTACGGTTCGACCTTATACGGCATTCACAAGGACGATATTGAAATAAAAATAAACGACCGTGAGGCGAGAGTTTTTGCCTCTCAGGGTCAGCAGAGAAGCGCCGCGCTTTCAATGAAGCTTGCCGAGGGCGAAATTTCAAAACAAATAACGGGCGAATATCCGGTATTTCTTTTCGACGATATTCTTTCCGAGCTTGATAAAAACCGCCGCGAATATATTATGAAGGGTATATCGGGAAGGCAGGTCATAATCACCACCTGCGAGGAAATTTCAGCCGCAGAAAAGAGAAAAAACAGGGTTATACTATGTAGTAACGGTAAGTTTATAAACGTGTAAAACTAAAATAATTTATTTGCTCACAATTTTATAATAACTTTTGCGCCTTGCGCGCTTTCATGGGGCAATGCTATAAAAACAAAAGGTTTTTATAAAGTTGCCGGAAAAGGATGGTTACAGACAAATATGTCAGATATCAACACTCAACATTATGATGAAAATCAAATTCAGGTACTTGAAGGACTCGAAGCCGTAAGAAAAAGACCCGGAATGTATATAGGCTCGACCTCTATTCGCGGGCTTCACCATTTAGTTTATGAGATAGTGGACAACTCGATAGACGAGGCGCTTGCCGGCGCGTGCGACGAGATAACCGTAACGCTTCATAAGGACGGTTCCTGCTCGGTTCAGGACAACGGAAGAGGAATCCCGACGGCAATTCACCACAAAATGGGCATACCGACCCCCGAGGTAATATTTACTGTCCTTCATGCGGGAGGAAAATTCGGAGGAGAAGGGTACGCTATTTCCGGAGGACTGCACGGAGTGGGCGCCTCTGTGGTAAACGCCCTTTCCGAGTGGCTTTACTATGAGGATTGTTATAACGGAGAGAAATTTACCGGTTCTTTTGAAAGAGGCAAGGTAAAGGACCCCTTCAAAAAAGTTGAAAAAACAGATGCTCACGGCTTGTACGTTCGCTTTATGCCCGACAAGACGGTATTTGACGAAACCGAGTTCGACTATACAACCCTTCTTAACCGGCTTCGGGAGCAGGCGTTTTTGAACGCGGGAATAAAGATTATCTTTAATGACGAAAGATACGATGAAAAGGTCTCAAACACCCTTCATTACGAAGGCGGAATTGTCTCTTTTGTCGAGCATCTGAACGCTATAAAGCACTGCGAGGTAATAAACCAGAACGTAATTTATATTAAAGGCAAAAGGGACGAATATACCACGGCGGAGGTCGCAATACAGTATAACGACACCTACAACGAAACTATAATGACCTTTGCCAACAACATTCACACAGTTGAAGGCGGAATGCATGAAATAGGCTTTAAGAGCGCTCTTTCAAAGGTACTCAACGATTACGCCAAAAAGCTGAATTTGCTAAAAGGCGAAGAAAAGCTCACGGGAGACGACGTGAGAGAGGGAATTTGCGCGGTAGTTTCGGTAAAGCTTAAAGAGGCGCAGTTTGAAGGGCAGACCAAAACAAAGCTCGGAAACAGCGATATTCGTTCGTTTGTCGACAGCCTTGTAACTCAAAAGCTGAATGAATTTCTTGAAGAAAACCCCGCCGTTTGCAGGAGTATTCTTGAAAAATCACTTGCCGCGTCCCGCGCAAGAGAAGCGGCAAGGCGCGCAAGAGATTTGACACGCCGCAAAGGCGCGCTTGAAGGAAGCGGTCTTCCCGGAAAGCTTTGGGACTGCCAGGAAAAGAGAATTGACGTCACCGAGCTTTACCTTGTCGAGGGTAACTCCGCGGGAGGCTCCGCAAAGGACGCGAGAAAGAGCAGATTTCAAGCCATTTTGCCTTTGAGAGGAAAGGTTTTGAATGTTGAAAAAAGCCGGCTTGACAAGGTATACGCAAATCCCTCGTTAATACCGATTATACAGGCTTTGGGATGCGGAATCGGCAGTGATTTTGACATAACAAAGCTAAGATACGGAAAAGTTATAATCATGGCGGATGCGGACGTTGACGGCGCGCATATTCAGATACTGCTGCTCACCTTCTTCTATCGCTATATGCCAAAGCTTATTGACGAAGGGCATATATATTTGGCTCAACCTCCCCTTTATAAGGTGTCAAAGGGAAAACAGACCTACTATGCATTTTCGGATGAGGAAAGAGATAATTATATAGAGCTGCTCGGAGGCAAGGGTATCGAAGCCGAAAGATATAAAGGTCTCGGAGAAATGGACCCCGCACAGCTTTGGGAAACAACCATGAATCCCGAAACAAGAACGCTTTTGCGGGTATCTATCGAGGATGCGATGCAGTGCGATGAGATTTTCTCTTTGCTGATGGGAGAAAAAGTCGAGCCGAGGCGCGATTTCATACAGAAAAACGCTGTGTTTGTCACAAATCTCGATATTTAAACCGCTTTTTCTCAAAGCTTTTAATAAGTATACCGACTGTGTGAAAAAGTTTTCCACATGTTGTTGATATTCCTGTGTATAACCATGTTGTAAAGCGGTTGAAAGCTGTGGAATTAACCGGCGGAGCTAAAAACAAAACCGTATTTAAAAACCGTAAAATCAACAGCTTTCCACAAGAGACCGTTCCGAATTTTCAAGGCTTCTCGGGTATTTGAAAATACCGCAGGGCAAAAACCTCAAAGGTGTTGAAACAGCTACTGAGCTTTTCCACAACTCGGAAGGATAAATACTGTTGATAAACGGGGGAAAAGGCAAATACTACGTTCGAGAGTACAAATTTGTACCGCTCGGCAAAAGCAAAAGAGGTGACATGCAATGAAAGATTTTTTAAAGCTGTTTAGTATATTCACAATTTTATCGGCGCTATTTTTGCCGTACGTCAGGGATGAAAAGGGAGTTTATCATCTTGTGGGTACGGGAAACGAAAGAGGCTTTTTCAGAACTTGCCTGATAAAGGAAATTATAAGCCGCTTTACACGATAGTTAACCGGCAAAATAAAGCGCAAATCTGACTGTTAAATATTTAATAAACAAATTAACTTAATTTACCGAACCGAAAGGAGAAAACCATGAAACTTATAGGCGCCTTGATTGCCGCGTGCGCCGCGGCAGCCGTCATCCCATACAGGGTTGAGATCGACAAGGAAAACAAAACTTTAAAGCTTAAATCCCTGACATATGAGATAGAAGCCACCTCAAAGGAGAACGGAGAGAAGAGCGTTAAAATTAATATTTTTCCCTCCGTCTGCGACGAAGAATCACAAGATGAGGATGACGGAGCTGTAATGTGTGACAAAAAGTGCGACAGCTGCGATAATCTCTTCGACTGTCCTTTAGACAACGGGAACGGCCGTGACGGCGAGGAGACTCTTGAAGAAGAAGACGAAGAAGAGAACGAAGAGGAAGAAAAGAAGGAAGAAAAAGTAAATATCGACCAAGAGGCTGATTTTTTCTTAAAGCTTGATAAAAAGTTCTTTGAAGGGGTCGAGCTTGTGATAAAAGAGGGCAAGGCAACGGTGTCAATGTTCCAGAGAGAGCTGAAAATAGGATACGGCAGAGCCGCAGATCTCATTTCTAACATGCAAAGACTTAATATAATAAGCGCGGCAGACAAGCAGGGCAAAAGAGAGGTCCTTATAACCAAAGAAGGTTGGGAAGAGCTTGCCGAAAAAATCAAGTCTCATATGCCGCATATTCCGCAAGACTAAACTTGTGCATACACGCTTGACTTTAAAAAAGTCAAGATATTAAATAAATCCGTGAAAGCGGTATAAACACTAAAAAAATAAAATAAAAATAAAACAAAAAAACGGAGGACAAAATTATGTCAAAGAAAGCTTTATTTATTACACTCGGAGCGGTCGCAGTCGCTGCTGCAGCGCTCGTACCCTACAAGGTAAAGACAGAAAAGGATGAGGAAACCCAAAAAACCACGGGGGTTAAGCTCCGCGCGCTCACCTACAGCCTGAACGTCACCGCAAACGCAGACAAAACGGGAGTTGACATCGAGTTAAAGGTTCCCAATGTTAAGAATGTAAACCTCATCAACATTTGCAAACACATCGAGCTTGGCAAGAAAGAGGAAAAAGAGGCTGAGTGCTGCTGTGAGGAGCCCTGCGAAAGTGCAGAATGCTGCAAAGAAGCTTGCGAAGACACAGCGGAAAAAGAACTTGACGCCAAAGAGGAAGCCCTCAACGAGGCGGTTGAATGTCTGTAAGACGGGAAAAGAAAAAGAATAAAAAAATCAAAGAGGAGGCCTTGCAAAATCCGAGCCTTATTAATGAGGCAGACGTTGGCGAAAAGATGAGACAAGCGCTCAAAGACACCTCAAAGATTATGCTTTTTGCAGGGCTGTTTCCTCTGAAATTTGAGCTTTCGGAAGAAAAGAGCGAGTTTTACCTTTCGTCCTTCCTTCTTTCCGCAAGGTTCAAGAACGACAAAAAAGGTTTTTCCTTTGAGCTTACAAGGTCGGCAATGAACAGCTCCGATTTTGTAAATCTCTTTAAAACTCTCTATCTGCATTATAAAAGCCTGTGTCGCTAAAAGAAAATTTCGGGGCTGTTCATAAAGGGAAATCCCGAGGCTCAGCCCCGAAAAGTCCAAAATACATAAAACAAAAACGTTTTTGTCGCCCCTGAAATGCCAAAAACACGGGGGCCTTGGTAAGCTTTTGCAAATTTTTATTTGAAGAATTTAAATTTCGGCAACAATATCAAAGATAATATATAATTTTAAGACAATTTTACTCGGTACGCATTAACCTCAAAGGGCGTAAATCAAAGGGTCGGTTATGAAAAAAGAAGATAAAGAAGAATTAGAAAACATTGAATATAAGGATCAGAAGATAGTTGACGTGGTGATGGAAAAGGAGGTAAAAAACTCCTTTATAAACTATGCCATGAGCGTTATTGTTTCAAGGGCTCTGCCTGACGTGCGCGACGGACTTAAACCCGTGCACCGTCGGATACTGTACGCCATGTATGAGGATCATCTGACTCACGATAAACCTTTCCGTAAATCGGCAACAACCGTCGGTAACGTGCTCGGACGATATCACCCCCACGGAGACTCGGCGGTATATGACTCGATGGTTCGTCTTGCACAGCCGTTTTCGCTTCGCTATACATTGATAGACGGTCACGGAAACTTCGGCAACCTTGACGGCGACGGAGCCGCCGCATACCGTTACACCGAGGCAAGGCTGAGCCGTCTTGCGGAAGAGATGCTTACCGACCTCGATAAGGACGTTGTGGATTTTTCGCCGAACTTCGACAACAAGTTAAAAGAACCCGACGTTCTGCCCTCAAGATTCCCGAATCTCCTTGTAAACGGCTCTGTGGGAATTGCAGTCGGTATGGCAACCAATATCCCGACCCATAACATGGGCGAGGTCATAGACGGAACCATCTTTTTAATGGAGCATCCCGACGCCGACATTCCCGCCATTATGCAGTATATTAAAGGTCCCGATTTCCCCACAGGCGCAATTATCTGCGGCTCGATGGGAATATATGAGGCGTACACCACAGGGCACGGCAGGATAACCGTCAGGGCAAGAGCCGAGGTTGAAGAGAATAAGCACCGCATAGTAATCACAGAAATACCCTATCAGGTGAACAAAGCGCTGCTTGTAACCTCAATGGCTGACTGCGTCAAGGACAAAAGAATCGAAGGGGTCACCGCTCTGCGCGACGAATCCGACAAGGACGGACTTAAAATCGTTGTGGAATACCGTCACGATGCAAACGGGCAGGTTATACTCAATCAATTTTACAAATATACCGCCTTGCAGGACACATTTGCGGTCAATATGCTCGCCATTGTCGACGGCGTTCCGAAAATATGCAACCTAAAAGAAATACTCGAATATTATATAGCTCATCAAAAAACGGTAGTCACAAGAAAGATAAGCTTTGAGCTTGATAAGGCACTCAAAGAGATGCACATTTTCGAAGGCTACAAAATCGCTATTGACAATATAGACAGGATAATAACAATAATACGCGAAAGTCCTAACGTAAACGCCGCCAAGGAAAATCTTATGAACGCCTTTAAGGTCGAGGAGCTTGCCGACAAGTTCAGCGAGCTGAACGACTACGAATCTGCAAAGAGCGGGCTGTCTGAGGCTCAAGCGCAGGCGATAGTCGAAATGACTCTCGGGCGGCTTTCCGGTCTTGAAAGAGACAAGATAGAAGAGCGCCTTGTAAAGCTTGCGGAAATTGTGGGAAATCTGCGGCAAATTCTCGGGGACGAAAGCAAGATTGTCGAGATAATCAAAAACGATCTTATCGCCATTAAACAGCGCTACAACGACGCAAGAAAAACCGAGCTTGCCGCGCTTGAGGACGAGCTTTTGCTTGAAGATCTCATCGAACGCCACACCTGCATTATAACAATGTCCCACGCCGGCTATATCAAGAGGCAGAACAGCGATACATACTCCGCTCAAAGACGGGGCGGCAAGGGTATCGTCGGAATGAAAACCAAGGAAGAGGATTTTGTAGAACACGTTCTGGCGGTCAACAGTCATTCGATTATGATGATGTTTACGTCGCTCGGAAGAGTTTACACAATAAAAGCCTTCCGAATTCCCGAGGCTGCCCGCACGGCAAAAGGCACCAATATTGTAAATCTGCTTGATATGCGCGAGGGAGAAAAGGTCACCGCCATGATAAGCGTTGAGGACTTTTCCGAGAACGAGTATCTGCTCTTTGTCACCAAAAAGGGTATCATCAAGCGCACGCCGCTTTCTGAATTTGAAATTCAGCGAAAGGGCGGTAAAATCGCGCTGTCACTCGACGAGGATGACGAGCTTGTCTACGTCCGCCATACAACCGGCAGTGACAACATAATAATTGCCACTCACCAAGGAAACGCGAACCGCTTTGACGAAAACGATGCCCGTCCCATGGGACGAAGCGCACGAGGCGTTAGGGGCATAAGGCTTGATATGGACGACTATGTTGCCGGATGCACGCTTGTTGAGGACAACAAAACGCTTATAACCGTTACCGAAAACGGATTCGGAAAACGCAGCTCCTTTGACGATTTCGCATGTCGGAATCGTGGCGGTAAGGGCGTTACCTGCCATAATATTACCGAAAAAACCGGACCCTTGTGCGGAGTCGCCTCTGTAGAGGAGGACGATGATCTTATGCTCATCACCGACGACGGTACAATAATCCGCACCTCTGTTTCAGAGATTCCGATTTACGGCAGGACCGCGAGCGGCGTTATTGTCATGAGGCTTTCTGAGGAAAGCAGGATTGTAAACTTCGCAAAGGTGAAAAAGATCGAAGAGGAAGAGAACGCCGACGGGGAGGATGCCGCAATTGAGGATATAACCGCAGAGGATACCGCCGCGGAGGATGAAACTTAACTATAAACCGGGAGATTGCTATGAAAAAGAGCGTCTTGTGCATATTTTTGGCGATAGTTATGCTTACAGGCATGACCTCATGTTCGTTATTCAAAGGACCGATAACCGACGAGGAATTAGTCGAAATAGTGGCTCCTCTGCTTGAGAAGGACGCACTGCTTTCGGGATATATCTGGGGTAATTCTTTTGATACCTCGTCGTCTCCCTCGGAGGAGGATATTGAGGCAAGAACACCGATATATTACGCCGTCTCGTTGTCATCCCCTTATCGCAGTGTTGAAGAGCTCAGAGCGGCGGCAGAGGAGCTGTACAGCGCAGACCTTATGGTTATTGTAAATCAATACGCCTTTGAGAACAGCGACACCATTATGGCAAGATTTTGCGACGATGTTGACGACAACGGGAAAGTAACGGGGCTAAGGATCGACATAACCCACAATCACACCCCCTACAATCTGACTGCGGTAGCGTATGTAAATACCGCCGTTGTAAAGAGGTCAACAAAAACCATGATAGAAGGGGAGATCGAAATAACGGCGGGAGCCTCCGAGCGCCGCAGCGTTATGGAGATAAGACTTTTAAAAGAGGGAGATGCCTGGAAGCTTGACACCCAAACCTGGATATGTCAGGTAAGCTACGAATAAGCGCGGCTTTCGGCATACTTAAAAAGTCAAAACAATTCATTTTATAAATAAGTAAGGAAGGGTAAATATTATGGCAAAGGCAAAAAAGAGCGAGCCGCAGGCAATGCCCGAGGGCAGCGAGGGGAAAAAGCGCGCCCTTGAGACGGCGCTTACCAACATAGAAAAGGAATTCGGCAAGGGCGCTATTATGAAGCTCGGGGAGAATACCTCAATGAACGTTACGGCGGTATCAACAGGCTCCTTAACGCTTGATATTGCGCTGGGAGTCGGAGGACTGCCCAAGGGAAGAATTGTCGAGATATACGGACCCGAGTCCTCGGGTAAGACCACCCTGGCGCTGCACTGCGTGGCAGAGGTACAGAAAACCGGCGGAAACGCGGCGTACATAGACGTTGAAAACGCCCTTGACCCGGTCTACGCGCAGGCGCTTGGCATTAATATAGACGAGCTTCTTGTATCACAGCCGGACAGCGCGGAGCAGGCGCTTGATATAACCGAGGCGCTTGTGCGCTCTGGGGCTGTCGATATCGTGGTTATCGACTCGGTTGCGGCGCTTGTGCCTCAGCAGGAAATAGATTCCGAGATGGGCTCATCTCAGGTGGCGGTTCAGGCAAGACTTATGTCTCAGGCAATGAGAAAGCTGACAAGCGCCATTTCAAAAACAAACTGTATCGTTATATTCATAAATCAGCTCAGAACCAAGGTGGGAGTAATGTACGGAAATCCCGAAACCACCTCGGGAGGCAACGCGCTCAAATACTATGCCTCTGTGCGAATTGACGTGAGAAGAGTGGAAACGCTCAAAAACGGCACGGTCTCATACGGAAACCACACGCGCTGTAAGGTTGTAAAAAATAAGGTTGCGCCCCCGTTCAAGACGGCTGAATTTGATATTATTTACGGCAAGGGCATATCAAAGTCAAGCGAAATAATAGAGGCGGCAGTCCAGCTCGGCATTATCGAAAAGAGCGGCGCGTGGTTCTATTACAATGAGGACCGCATAGGACAGGGCAAGGAAAAGGCAAAGCAGTTTCTTGAAGAGCATCCTGATATCATGAGCGAAATAGAAGCAAAAATTAAGAGCAGTGACGCTCCCGTGGAAGAGGTAGATACCGAAGCCCTTCTTGATGAGGAGTTTGATATTTCTATTTAAGCGCCCAAAATGGAAAGCGAAAAAAGAGCAATAAGGGCTGTAAAACTCACCGATATTAACACTCGGGAGAACCAAACAGCGGCGCAAAGCTCCATTGAGGGGCCGTCCTCCACTTCAGAGGAGAATAATAGCACCCCTTGTATGAAGGTGGCAATGAAGCTTCTTGCCTTTTGTGACCGAAGCGAAAAGGCGCTTACCGAAAAGCTTCTTGAAAAGGGCTTTGACAAAGACGAGATAAGGGATGTTGTAATACGGCTTAAAGAAAAAAAGTACCTTAGCGACAGGCGCCTTATGGAAGAAAAAATAAGGTTCCTTGCGAACCGAAAATTTTACGGACTGCGGAAAATAGAGCTTGAGCTTGCGCGGTATTTCGGTTTAAGAAGCGTAAAGCTGTACAAAGAAGAGGCGCTGCTTAAAATCGAGGGCGACGTGGATTTTTTTGAAAACGCCCGAACGCTTGCAAGCTCTTTGGCGCGAAAGGGAAAAGAGCGGATGTATATTCTCTCAAAGCTGAAAAACAACGGTTTTTCCTCAGAGGAGATACGGTATGCGCTTGAAGAGCTCGGCAGAGCGCAAAAACAATAAAAAACAAGGATGAAAAGATAATATGAAGGTCGGATTTGTGTCATTGGGTTGTCCGAAAAATCAGGTTGACACCGAGGTTATGCTCCATAACCTCGAAAAAGAGGGATTTGAAATCACCTCCGAGGATATTGAGGCGGACGTTATAATAATCAATACCTGTGCGTTTATCGAAAGCGCTAAAAGGGAATCCATTGATTCCATTCTCGATATCGCGTGGCTTAAAAAGCACAGAAAGCTCAAAGGTATCGTGGTGTGCGGCTGTATGGCTGAGCGCTATCGGGAAAGCGTGCTTGAAGAATTACCCGAGGTTGACGCGCTTGTGGGCGTCGGCTCTCTCTCCGATATAGCCGAGGCGGTAAGAGCGGCATATGACGGCAAAAAGTACGTCTCCTTCAAAGACAAAGAAAAAATGAAGCTCGGCGGCGAAAGAATTGTAACGACTCCAGAGTATACGGCGTATCTCAAGGTGGCTGAGGGGTGCGACAATCGCTGTACATTCTGCGCTATACCGCTTATAAGAGGCTCTTTTCGCAGCCGCCCGATGGAGGAGCTTGTCGAGGAGGCAAGGGAGCTTGAAAAGCTCGGGGTAAAGGAGCTGAATATTGTCGCTCAGGACACCAGCCGATACGGGCTTGACCTTTACGGGGAATATTCCCTTGCAAAGCTTATAAGAAAAATAACCGAAAACACAAACATTCCTTGGATAAGACTGTTATATTGCTATCCGGACAAAATAACCGATGAACTTATTGCGGAAATAAGGGACAATCCGAGGGTGCAAAAGTATATCGACCTGCCGATTCAGCATATATCAGACCGTATTCTGAAAGCCATGAACCGTCACGGAGGCTCAAACGTAATAAAGGACGCCATAACAAGGCTTCGCAGAGAAATTCCGGGTATCGCCATACGCACCACCGCAATTGTGGGATTTCCGGGAGAGACCGAAGAGGATTTTAATGAGCTTTGCGAGTTTATAAAAGAATACCGTTTTGATCGCTTCGGCGCGTTTACCTACAGCGTTGAGGAGGGAACTCCCGCCGCAAAAATGGATAATATGGTAGACGAGCAGACAAAGCAGGACAGATATGACATAATAATGAGAGAACAGCTTCAAGTGGTCATTGAAAACAACCAAAAGCTGCTCGGAAAGACAATAACGGTACTTGTTGAGGATTACGACCCGGTCAGCGAGATGTTTTACGGAAGAGGCTACGCCGACGCACCGGAAATTGACACAAAGATATATTTTACCGGAAGCAGAAGGTATAAAAGCGGCGAATTTGTCAATGTAAAGGTGACTGAAATTCTCGACTATGACCTTATAGGCGTTGTAAAGCCCAGCAAGTAAGCTTCATAAAGCTAAGAAAGGAAAAAACAGAGCTTATGTCCGAAAAGAACGGTCAAAAAACCATTAATAAAAATATACCAAACATATTGACGGTTGCAAGGATAATTCTTGTACCCTTTTTCATGGCGACGCTTATTTTCCCCATTTTGGATGAAAGCGTTACCCGAATTGTCGGCGCACTTTTGTTTATTGTCATATCACTGACCGATATGCTTGACGGATATCTTGCAAGAAAATACAGTCTTATTTCGGATTTCGGAAAATTTCTCGACCCGCTGGCTGATAAGCTGCTGATTTTCGGCGCGCTTGTATCGCTTATGGTCTTTAAAAGAGGCGATTTTCTCTTTATAACCCTGCTTGCGTTTGCGCTCTTTATTGTGCTTCTTCGTGAGTTTGCGGTCACCTCTCTGCGCATGCTCTGCAAGGGGAGCGGCGTTATTGCCGCAAATATGGCGGGAAAAATTAAAACCGTTTCTCAAATGGTATTTGTTGTGGCAGCCCTTCTTGAGCCGCTTATTTGGAGCGCGCCTGTTATAACCTATCTTTCGCTCGGAATTATGACATTTATGACAATATATTCGGGAGTTAAATATTTTATCATCTATCTTCCCGACTTAAGAGGCGAATAAGAGGCAAAGTATGCTTATTTCGACCTTGGAACTCGACACAAAGCTGAGGGCTAAAGCCCCGGGCGCATATCTTTTTTACGGTGAAGAGGAATACTTAAAACGACACTGGCTGAATATGACAAGAAAATCCCTTGTGGGGGATTCGGATTTTGCGGCGTTTAACCATGTTATTGTAAACGGAGGCGACCTTGACGCGTTTGAGGCTGAGCTTGCCTCTCTGCCGATGCTTGATATGCTCGGCACGGGGCATCGCCTTGTGGAGCTTCGAGACGCAAATTTTGATAAAATGTCAAAAGCAGAGCTTGAACGGCTCTGCCTTGCCCTTTCGGACGTGGGGAACACCACCGCGCTGATATACACTTTGCCCTCTGAGCTTTCCGAGGGGACAAAAAAGAAGCCTTCCGCACCGCTTGCGGCGCTTATGAAGGTCTGTAGTGCCGTGAATTTTGAAAGGCAGACTCCCGCAAAGCTTATCTCTTGGCTTTCAAGGCATTTTGCCTCAAACGGCTGTATTGCGGATAACGATACCTGTCGGGCGCTGATTGATTACTGCACGGCGGACATGTTCATTCTTTCAAACGAGGTGTTCAAGCTCTGCGCCTATGCGCGCTCTCGCGGGCAGGAGAGGGTGGATGCTTCCACCGTCTATAAAGTCTGCTCACCAAAAAAGGATTTCGGAAGCTTTGATTTGTCAAACGCCCTTTTGGAGGGAAACATTCCCGCCGCACTGCATGTGGTTGACCATATGATAAGACAAAAGACACGCCCTGAGGAAATAATGGTGACTATTGCAAAAAGCTATACCGAGCTTCACCTTATCAAGGTTCTCTATGAGAGCGGAATGAACAAGAGCGATATCTCCGCGGCGCTTAAAATGAATGAATACGCTCTTTCGCTCAGGCTTCGCGCCGCCTCGCGCTTTACGACAAAACGGCTTGAAAAAATCATCTCTCTTTGCTATGATGCCGATAACTCGATAAAAAGCGCCCCCGTAAACAAGTATTATATTATTGAAGAACTGATTTTGCAGACCGAAGGATAGGGAGTATGGAAAAGCTTCATATAGATCGGGTGATAATACTTGAGGGAAAATACGATAAAATAAAGCTTTCGTCGATAACCGACGCCATGATTGTCACAACCGACGGATTCGGGATTTTTAAAAAAGAGGAAAAACGCCGCATGATACGGCGCCTTGCCAATGAAAAAGGGCTTATTGTCCTTTCAGACAGCGACAGCGCCGGAATGCTCATAAGAGCGCACATACGCTCCTTTGTGCCAAAAGACCAAATTATAGATCTTTATATTCCAAAAATAAAAGGAAAAGAAAAAAGAAAAGAGCAACCCTCAAAGGAAGGTATTGTCGGCGTAGAGGGAATGGATGTTTCCCTTCTTTATGAGTTGTTAAAGCCCTTTCAGGCGGAATATCCTCAAAAGGAAAAAGAAAAGGTCACAAAGGTCGACCTCTTTAACGACGGCTTTTCCGGCGGCGACAACAGCAAGGAAAAGCGAAAAAGGCTTCTTTTGGCTCTCGACCTTCCGGACACCCTTAACGGTAGTGCGCTTGTTGATGCGATTAATCTGCTCGGCGGCAGAGAGCTTTACGAAAACGCCAAGCAAATAATACAAAAGGAGGACAAGTAATATATGAAATGTCCCATATGCGGCTGTACAGACAGCAAAGTGGTCGATTCTCGCCCAACGGAACACTCCACTATAAGACGGCGGAGAGAGTGTCTTTCCTGCAAGTACCGCTTTACAACCTATGAAGCCATTGAAATGACTCCGATAGTGGTCATTAAAAAGGACGGAAGCAAAGAGCTTTTCGACAAAAACAAGCTGTTTTCGGGTCTGCTAAAATCCTGTTACAAGCGACCTGTCACCACCGAACAGCTTGAAACTCTTGTAAACGAAATCGAAAACGAATTTATGAACGCCATGAAAACCGAGGTGACCTCCGAGGAGATAGGAACAAAGGCGATGGAAAAGCTGCGTGTGCTTGACGAGGTTTCTTACGTGCGCTTTGCTTCGGTTTACCGCGAGTTCAAGGATATCGAAACCTTCCTTAACGCTATTAATCAGCTTCGCGGCAAGAAATAAAAAAATATAAAAACTCCGATGATTCTCGGAGTTTCAGACTGAAGACAAAGTCCTGAAAAGGGCTTTGTTTTTTTAGCGAGATGGTAAAATAGAAGCAAAGGAAGGGGTGAAAGAAGTGCTGAGCGCAAAGGAAGATAAAAGCAAGCAAATGGAGATAGTAAGCGTTGAGCAGCTTGTGCCGGAGAATCATCTGCTGAGGAAGATCGAAGCGGCAATCGATTGGAATTTCATCTATGAATTGGTGGAGGACAAATATTGTGCGGATAACGGGAGGCCGAGTATCAATCCGGTAACGCTGATTAAAATCCCATTTATACAGTATCTGTATGGAATAAGAAGTATGCGCCAAACCATCCGAGAGATAGAAGTAAACGTTGCATACAGATGGTTTCTTGGACTGGGGTTTACGGATAAGGTACCCCATTTCACGACCTTCGGGAAGAATTATACAAGGCGATTCAAGGACACGGATATATTCGAACAGATATTCACAAGGATACTGGAAGAGTGCATAAAGCATAAGCTGGTCGACCCGAAAGAGGTATTCGTTGACGCAACGCACGTAAAAGCCTGTGCAAACAGCAAGAAAAGTGTATCTGAAACGGTAAAAAAAGAAGTCCTATTCTATGAGGAGCAATTAAAGAAAGAGATAAATGAAGACCGCGACGCACACGGCAAAAAGCCGTTGAAAGACGACGATGATGATAGAGGCGGAAACGGAAACGGGGAGGAAACCAAAGAGGAAAAGAGGAGTACAACAGATCCTGAAAGCGGTTGGTTTCACAAGGGAGAGCATAAAGAAGTTTTTGCTTATTCCATAGAAACCGCGTGCGACAAGCACGGATGGGTTTTAGGATATACCGTCAACAGAGGAAATCTTCATGACAGCAGAACCTTTAAGGGACTATATGACAAGTTGGACAAGACGTCCACGGAAAAGATCATAGCAGACGCGGGCTACAAGACTCCCGCAATCGCAAAGCTGTTAATCGACGACGGTATCGAACCGATATTTCCTTACAAACGACCGCAAACCAAAGACGGGTTCTTCAAGAAATATGAATACGTTTACGATGAACAATATGACTGTTACATATGCCCCAACGACAAAATACTCCGTTACTCTACGACCAACCGCGAGGGATACCGCGAATACAAAAGTTGCCCTACAGAGTGCGAGAAGTGCCCTTATCTTTCTAAATGTACCGAAAGCAAAAACCATGTAAAAATTGTCACCCGACATATTTGGGAAAATTATATGGAGATTTGCGAGGACATACGTCATACAAGCGGAACCAAGGAAATATATAATAGGCGAAAAGAAACCATTGAACGAATTTTCGGCACAGCCAAGGAGTTTCACGGTTTCCGATATACGAATATGATTGGTAAAGCCCGGATGAATATGAAGGTCGGGCTTACTTTCGCGTGCATGAATCTCAAAAAGTTAGCCACATTCCTGTGGAAAAATGGCAAGGATAGTTCGTCCATTCACCATTTCTTGTGCATTTTGAACCGCTTTTGTACCTCTTCACGAATTATTGCATCTTTTCTACAAATTACAAAAAAGCCGCTTTGGGCGTTTGAGCTCTAAACCGCTTTGTCTTCAGTCTGAAGCGGCAAGGATAAATTCTTGCCGCTTTTTAACTTGCCCAAAGGTAGGAAAAACAGTATTTTTGCTGTTTTACACCTTATCGAGAATATTTTGTTTAATCCAAAGCCTTAGCATATTGTCGGCAGATTCGTAAGCGATAAGCGCAACGTCGTAAAGGCTTGTATAGTAAGCTCCGTATGAGGTGTCCTCACCCGTGCAGGTGTAATAATAGGTGTGGGAAAGACCGTTTGCGTCTTTATAGGTGATATACGGGCGGGCGGCAAAATCAGAGGCAAGATAACTGTCGGTAAAGCCGGTGACAAGCGCGTTGTAGATAATATAATCGCCGTAAACCGCGTATGTGTTGTTTGCCGGCACCTTGACGGCTTCTTTGCTGTTGAGGTACGCCTTGGAGCCTCCGATAACAAGCTCCTTTTTAAGCGCGCTCTTCAAGATTACGACGGTTCCGTACTCGTAATTTTTAGTGAGCTTTTTCAGATCGTCAAGTATCGAAGAGCGTATGCGAGTGAAGAATCTTATGCCTGGATAGTCGTTGTTCATTGCAAACTGTGCGCCTGCAAAGCCGAAGCCCTCCAAATGCTCGGACGCGGCGAGCGGGTCGGCAAGATCGGCGTCCACCATGTCGATATCTATCCAGCCCGCGTAAAATTCGGTGTCGCTTTCTATAAGCACCCGACTCCCGTAAGCTTTGGAGGTATCGAGATTTTGAGCGGCGGTTCCGTCCTTAAACCATCCTGCAAACAAGCTGCCCTCTTTTTCAAGCACATATTTATTAAGCTCAACATATGTGTCAATATCGACCGCCATCGGCTCAAAGGCGTTTCGGCCGTCGGATATAAAGGAGACTGTTATTGCGCGGTACTGATACTGAACGGTTTGACCTTCAAGCGGCGGAAGGTCGTCGCCTACCGAAAGGTATATCCATTCGCCGTAACTGCCGTTCTTTTGCATTATTCTGTATCTTACCGAATAGTCGATAGGCGTTATGCCGAGCGGCAGACTGTCAAGCGGTTCGCCGTCCGCGCCCACGCTCCAGGAGGTTCCCTCGGGCATATCCACGACGCTAAGCACGCAGGAAGCGGATATATTGTTAACCGTTGTGACGGTTATTGTGGTTTTTCCCGCTTTATATGTTGTTATAACTCCGTTTTCCACAGTCGCCACATCGGGGTTTGAGCTGTTCCACGCAAGAGTTAACATGTTTGCGTTTGCCGGCAGTATTGTATGAAGCAGTTCATAGCTGTCGCCGGTGAGCAGCGCCAGCTTATTGACGTCAAGGCTTATTGCCGTGGGGTATATTCTTTTGAGTTCAACCGTTATTTTAAAGCTTGCCGTATGTCCGTTATAGGAAACAATAACGGTGTACGTTCCGGGCGACTTCATATTATATCCGCTGCAAGTATATCCGGATATTTCGGACGTTGTGCCATCGGTGAAGGTCGCGTATACCGACATTCCCTCGGTGGTAAAGCTGTCGTCGACAAAATAGGCTGTTTTATTCGGCGGAGTTTCAATGGTAATTCCGGTTATGCCGATACCCTCCGACAAATAGAATACATAGTCGAGACTTACCCAGCCGGAGTGACCGTTGTAGAAGGTCTTGCCCCAGGTCTTGTCGCTGTTGAAGCTCTCGATATAAATAATTGTTCCGTCGGGGATTTTTGTAAGGATGTTTGAAGAGATTGTGGGCTCCTTACGCAGATTAAGGGCTGACGCCTTTACCTGATAGTTGCCGGGGGTGTACTCAAACTGGGTAATCGGATCGTTTGAAACGTCCTTGGGCATATAATAGAAGAGAATATCGCTTGAGGATCTTGAAGAATAGAAGGAATCCCAGGTCCACGAGGTGGTGTAAACTATGCAGTTGTAGTTGGTTCTCGACTTATTTGCCTCATATGTAATAAAACCGGTAGCCGAGACCGAAATAACGAAAAGCGAATGTCCGCCGACACGGAGATGTCCGCCCGCGCCGACCTTTGTGAGGGTCTCCTTAACTGTGTTGGCAGTCCATGTCTTCGCGCTTTTTTTGCCGCCGAAGGCGTTGTAAAATTTAGCGGAGGAGCGTTTGTCGATATAACCGTATGCGCGGTATTCGCAAAATTCCGCAAAGCCGTAGCACTGGGAGCTCATCAGGTCAATTTCGCAGTTTGACTCCGAGGGGTAGTACCTCATGCAGTTACAGCCTCTTGAAGCTCTTGCCGCCACGCAAATTCCCTTGTTGTGGCATGTGCACGATTTGCCGTTTTTGGTGAAGAAAGAATTAACGGGGTACTCGTCAAGCGGGAAGGTATTGTTTCCGATAGCGTATTTTGCGGTGGCAAGAGAGGTTGCCGAAACGCCGGACGAGTCTGTGGACAAATTCTTGATATCTCCCGAAGAGTCGGGGTCAAGGCTTGCGTCGTCAAGGTCATAGGGGTTATAGAAGAGCGCAATATCTCGGGACACCGAATATTTGCAGACTATACGCTGTTCGGGATTTTCGAATGCATCCTCGGGGTCGTAGTCGGGATTGTCAAAATAAAGAAGATATTCGTCCTCATTTAAGACTGAGAAAAAGAGACATTTGTCAAGCTCAAGGCTTATCCACTCGTCCTCATGCTCCTCCACAAATACGCTTCGGTTCATGTCAAGCACCACGGCGCCGTCAAGCTTTGAGAGAGTGTCGCCGTCATATGTGTAAAGCCGGTTATTATACATTGAAAAGCTGATAATATCGCCATTTGCCATCCCCTCGGTGCGAAGGTCCCCGGTGTCAAGGTCAAGAGATTTTATCTCACTATCCTTGTTGTAATATATTCTGTTTTCGCTATATAATATCTGGTCTGCATTATCCGAAACAAGCACAATGCCCCCATGCATAATGTTTCCGTCTTCGACAGTGTAAGTGTGACCTGAAGCGTCGCACGCATAGGCGCTGTCAATACTTGCCGCATTATCGGCAAGGTCGGTATATGCAGGCTCGGGCGAACGTATAATTGAAGAAAGCACAAGGCTTATTGACTGACCGGCGGTTCCGATAAGCATGGAATATGCGAGGAACATCGCCATAAATTTATTAAATATCTTCTTCGGCATCCTCGGGTGCGACCTTTCGGGAATTGATTTATTGCAATATAAAAATTTTAGCACATATTATCGCACATTGCAAGAGACTTTGAGTAAATTTACAAATTTTCAACAAAAACCGCGCCTTGGCGCGGCGGGGGAGCTTATTTTGCAACGTTTTTTGTTTTTTGAAAGTAAAAAACAAGGGCAGAGCCGAGCGATAAACGCGGCTCTGCCCATGATGCGAAATTTAATTACTTTGCAGTTAAAGTCAATAGATTATAAGGCTCAAAGCTCTTGGTCTATTGCCCAGCTTGCCTCGGGCAATTTCACGGTTTTTGTGGTGCGCATAAGCTTAATTTTGCCGTCGCTTGAGAATTCAAGCTTCTGTATCCAGACCGAGCGTCCGTTCCATCCCGCCACCTCAAGGTTTGCGTGATAGTAAATCCACTGCGTTCCGTCGGGTGCGGTTACCACAGAGCAGTGACCGGGTCCCATTGCCACAGAGGATTTTAACAGTATGGCGGTCTGGCTCTTGGTCCACGAGGAGGCTTTGAGCGGATCGCTGCCCGTCAATTTCAGATATCCGAGGCAATAATCCTCGCTCCAGCTGCCGTTTCCGCTGTAAACTATATACACGTCGTCTCCGTTGTAGACCGCGCAGGGACCTTCGTTTATACGACCCTCCCAACCGAGCACCGGTCTTGATATTTCGGTTCTTTCGCTGTCAATGGTTGTCGGGTCGCTCATATGAGCGATGTACAGCCTCTGGTCAACGTCGCTGTCACCCGGCCAGCCCGACCATACAAAATACAGCTCACCGTTGCAGGTCACAACCGTTCCGTCGATTGCCCATTTATTCGAGGGGTCGGTTATTTGACCCACAAATTCAAAGGGATCGGTGGGGTCCTGTGTGGTGCCCTTCAAAACAAACATTCTGTGAGTTGCATTATTTCCGTCGTCGGCTGCAACGTAAATGTACCATTCTCCGTTTATATAGTGGAGCTCGGGAGCCCAGTATTCACCGCTGTAATTTGTGTTTGCAGGTGAGGTGTAAACCTTTTTTCCGCCGTCGGGTGAAATCGAGTCGATTTTATCGCCGCATTTTGCAACCATAACGCCGTTTCCGCCCGACCAGCAATAATAAAATGTTCCGTCATGCTCTATAACGTACGGGTCGCTTCCGCCGTCAATTATCGGATTTTCCACCTCATAATAAGAAAATTCCGGCTTGCACTGCCATGTTCTGTCGAGATTTTTCGGCACTTTTATAGTATTTTCGGACGCATATTCGTCTACAAAGGTCTGTGCGGCAAGCTTTAAGCAATCGGGATTGCTTGAAACAATCGCAACAGTCGTACCGACGGCTAAAAATCTGAACTGATTTTCTCCAAGCCCCTCGGCGGCAATAGCCGAAGCCTCTCTGTTTGTCGAGCCGATAACTATTTCGAGCTTTCCTTCAAGCTTTCCGAAGTCGTCGTCGGTGCTTATCGGAATAGAGACGCCCGTTTTTTCTTGAATCCGGCTGCGAAGGGACGCTGCAGCGGAGCTTTCCGTTTTGTCTGCGCGGTCAGCCCTGTAAATTGCATAGTTCGATTCACCCTCTGTCATAATGTCGAGCGTTTCTTCCTTGCCGCTGTTTTTGCAGGCAAAAAGAGAAAGACTGCACAATATGAGAGCAAACGCAAGAAGCAGAGATGTTATTCTTTTCATTTCTTGACCACCTTTTGATATTTTTAAGTATTATACAATACTTTTATTAACATTTCAATAACGGAAATAAAATAGTTTTAAAAATATATGCTTTTTTGCAAAAAATGTCGCCCGAAAAATTTTTTTGTCAAAAAATCGCCGAAAATATCGTAGTTTACAATTTATACTTGTATTTGTAATATGTTTGGTGTACAATACACATATTACTGTGAAAAAATATAAGAGAAGCTGCATTTTATTTTTATTTTCATTAAAGATAAACATGGGGGAATATTTTATGAATTTTGTTCGCAAGTCCGGAAAAAGAGCTGTATCGTTATTCTTGGCGTTTGTTTTGACGCTCTCTTTTTGCGCGGTGAACCTTTCGTGCTCGAACAATGAGCCGACAAGAAAGGAAGAAAATACCCAAGCGCCCTTTGCCACGACGACAGGGGAAGAGCAAAAACCGCCCGAGGTGGTATACGAAGAGGATCCGGCGCTTGAAATAACAGAGGTTATGGTGCAAAGCCTGCCGGGAGCAAGAGAGCAAAACGGCGAGTGCTATCCGTGGATAGAGCTTCGGGCAAAAAGAGACGTTCAGCTTTCGGAGTACTCCTTACTGTATGAAGAAGATATCGACTACAATCTTCCCGCAAAGGCTCTGCGCTCCGGAGAATATTACCTTGTTTATATGTGCAGTGACGGTTTTAATGTTACCCCCGACAGCTCGGCAAGGCTTACCCTTCGGCACAACGAGGCTATTTGCCAGAGCTTTGTTTACATTAACCGAAGCGAAAATTGTTCATATCTTACCGAAAACGGCGGAGAAACCTCAACTCCGACTCCGGGATACGAAAACGCAAGGGATCCCGATCCGCTTATTATTTCCGAGCTTATGTGCGACAACAATCTTTATCCCATTGACGGCGTTATGGGCGACTGGATCGAAATTGCAAACACCGGAGAAAAGGAAATTCTGCTTTCGGATTATTTTATCTCGGACAAACCCTCAAAGCCGTATATTTCAAGACTGCCGGATATCACTTTAGAGTCGGGCGGATATTACGTTATTTTCTGCGACGAAAATCTCGGATTTTCCCTTTCAAAGGAAGGCGAAACGGTGCTTTTGACAAGGCGGGACGGAGTAGTTTCCTCAAGCCTTACCTATACGCAGTTTGAGGAAAACTCATCCTTTCTTGCAAGCGGCGAAATATGCTCTCTCCCCTCTCCCGGGTATGAAAACACAAATGAAGGCGCGTTTGCCTACGCCTCAGCCGGACGGGGACTTGTAATCAACGAGGTTATAAGCTCAAATACAAAGTATAAAAAGTACTCCAAAGACTATTTTGACATGGTCGAGCTTTACAACGCGGGCGAGGAAACGGTAAATCTCGGAGAATATTTTCTTTCCGACAAGTCAAAGGAGCTTCAAAGATACCGTCTTCCCGAAACCAAGCTTGCGCCCGGAAAATATTATATAGTTTACTGCACCGGGCTCGGCGGCTCGGACCCCGAGTTCAGCCTCAGTCTTTCGGGTGATAAGTTATATCTCACAAAGGAAGATGGAAGCTTTTGCGACACGCTGAATATTCCCGAGCTTCTCACCGATATAAGCTACGGAAGAGGGGAGAACGGCTTTTGGTATTTCGAAACTCCGACCTTCGGTTCAAAAAATGCAGATGTCGGATGTGTGGGAATCAGCACTCCCGCGCTTTCAAGTGTGCCCGAGGGAGTTTATGAGGACAACGTGAGCTTTGTTCTCTCGGCAGACGGCGATATATACTACACCACGGACGGCAGCGCACCGACGGTGAAATCCAAAAAATATGCGGGCGAGACCATTGATTTTAAGTCCTCTGCATGTCTGCGCGCCGTTGTTAAAAAGGAAGGATATATTACAAGCAAGGAAAGCTCGTTTACCTATCTTGTGGGGCTTCCGACTCTTTCCATGCCTGTTTTCTCGGTTGCCGTCAGCGACAGTGAAATGTTCGGCTCAAGCGGCATATACACAAAATCCAAAAAGGGAGTGGAGCTTTCCGCAAGGGCGGTTCTCTTTGAAAACGGAGAGGCGAAATTTTCTGTGGGATGCGGTATCAAGCTTTTCGGAAACACATCGGTAAAGTTTGACAAAAAGAGCTTTCAGCTCAAATTCAAAAACAGGTACGGCACCTCCAGCCTTGAGTACAAGGTTTTTGACTACTCGGATCTTTCTTCCTTTAAAAGTCTTGTGCTCAGAAGCGGAAGTCAGGGTCAGCAGACCAACCTAATCAATGACGAATTTACAACCTGCCTTTGGAGGGACGCCGCGTTCCTTGTGCAGGCGTTCAAGCCGGTAAATCTCTACATTAACGGGGAATATTTCGGTATTTACTTTATAAGAGAAAAAATCGACGAGGATTTTGTGTCCGCTCACACCGGAGCCGACCCGAAAAACGTCTCTATAGTTTACATCAATACGAGAATCGAATGCGGTCCCGACGGAAAGGAATGGGAGGAGCTTCGTCAGTTTGCAATTAATAACGACCTGACAAAGCCCGAAAATTACGAGTACATCAAGAGCAAAATCGATTTTGAGAGCCTTGTGGACTATTTCATTGCCGAAATGTGGTGCGGGCAGTTCGACTATACCAACCTGAGAGTTTATAAAACAAGAGAGGGAGACGGGAAGTGGCGTTACATCCTGTACGATATCGACAGAGCGTTCACCTATTCAAGCGCCACGGTCAACACCTATTTGGGACATTATTCGACAGTTTTAAGGCCGCCGAACACGGTAATATACAAGCTTTTCCAAGTAGATGAGTTCAGTAATTACTTTATGGAAAAATGCCGCAATTTCCTTGAAACCACGGTCAATCCCGAAAGAACAAATGCGGTTTACAACGCGATTCTCGACTATATAAGGCCGGATATGCCTTATGAAATCGAACGGTGGAAAAACGGATCAATAAACAACGAGACAATGGCAAGCTGGGAAAAATGGTGCAAGAACAGAGGCTCAAGGCTGACTCAAAAATACAATGATACCTATATTTCCATGCTTGAAAGCACCATAGACAGAATAAAAAAGGAAAAGCTGTAAATCGGTAAGCGCCAAGCGATACTTTGCCTGCAATCCTGCAATGTTAAGAATATTTTTATAGCGTTTAAACAAAGTAAATAATAATTTAAATATTGTAAAATACTATTTCCAAGGCTTGAAATTATTGCAAAAAGGCGGTATAATAAATATTACATAATCTATGGCGAAAGGAAGTTTGAGCTATGAAATTTTTTATAAAACTTACGGCTGTATTCCTTATTCTCTCTATGCTCTTGATATCAGCCGTCTCATGCTTCTCCGGCAACACAAGAGGAAACGGTGAAAAGACAACCACGTCCGGCAAACATTCGGAATCGGTCAGTGACCCCGGCCTTCCCGATGTGCAAAAGGAAGACAGCCCCTTGCTTGAAATAACCGAGATTATGGTGCAAAATTCCGTGGGGGCTACCGCGCCCGACGGACAGCCGCACCCTTGGATTGAGCTTATGGCAAAAGAGAGTATCGACCTTTCCGAATATTCTCTGCTTTATTCGGACGGCTCTTCCTATAATCTTCCGAAGGTTTCGCTTAAAGCGGGAGAATACTACCTTGTTTTTATGTACGAGGACGGTTTCGATATCACTCCCGACACCTCGGCCAGGCTCTCGCTTATGCACGGAGATTATCTTTGCCAGAGCTTGGTATATATTAACCGCAGTGAAAACTGTTCTTATATCGTAAAGGACGGCAGTGAGAGCAGTACTCCCACTCCGGGTTACGAAAACGTGCTTGATGCGGATAAGCTTATTATAACCGAGCTTATGTGCGACAACAGTCTATACCCTATTGACGGCGCACTTTGCGACTGGATTGAGATTTTCAATGCGGGCGAGGTCGACCTGCTTTTGTCTGACTATTGGGCGTCGGATAAGCCCGACATCCCTTATTTATCAAGGCTTCCCGAGGTCACCTTGAAGCCGGGCGAGTATCTTGTGCTTTGCGGCGACAGGGAGCTCTCCTTCGGGCTCTCCAAGAGCGGCGAAACGGTGCTTCTGACAAGAAAGGACGGAGTGACCTCCTGTAGCGTTACCTATGAACCTTTTGATGAAAACTGTTCATATACAAGTGATCTGGGCATCTGCAAAACTCCCTCCCCCGGCTATCCCAACGGCAAAGACGGCATGTATCGTTATATTTCGGACAGGGGCGGGCTTGTTATAAATGAAGTCATATCCTCAAATTCAAAGTACAAGAAGTACAATGCGGATTATTATGACATAGTTGAAATATTCAATGGGACGAGTGAAAGCGTAAATCTCGGCGAGTATTATCTTTCGGACAAGTCAAGTAATCTGCAAAGATACAAGCTGCCCGACGTGACAATAAAGCCCGGCGCCTTCCAGCTTATATACTGCACCGGAGACGGCGGCGGTGACCCCGATTTCGGGATCAGCAGTAAAGGAGAAAAGATTTTTCTGACAAAAGAGGGCGGTTATGTATGCGATGCTCTTAACGTGCCCATGCTGCTTCACAACATGAGCTACGGAAGATTTGAAGGCAAGCTTGCGTACTTTGAAACCCCGACCCTCGGAAGCGCCAACAAATCAGGCTTTGAGACAATGTCTGCGCCCCCCACATCGAATTTTGAAAGCGGTGTGTACAGCGGTCCCATAAGTGTGACGCTCAGCGGAGAGGGCAGTATATATTACACCACCGACGGCACCGAACCGACTGTTTCGTCAAAAATATACAAGGGCGAAAGCATAACCTTTGACAAGACCAGCACCTTGCGGATGTTTTGCAAGGGTGCGGGAACCGTGAGAAGCGAGGAAGTTTCGCGTAGCTTTGCCGTAGGAATTCCCGATTACTCACTGCCGCTTATGATGATTGCCGTTGAAAACAACTCGGTGTTCGGTTCAAAGGGTGTGTACAACACGTCTGAAAAAACCGAGCTTGTCGCAAGGGCAACCTACCTTGTTGACGGCAACGAAGAATTTTCGGTGGGCTGCGGGCTCAAAATATTCGGCGGCATGACAAGGTTTTACAAGAAAAAAAGCTTTCAGCTTAAGTTCCGCGGAAAATACGGCAGTTCCACTCTCGATTACAAGGTTTTTGACGATCTTGCAACCGAATCGTTTAACTCCCTCGTTCTCAGAGCCGGAGGACAAAGCCTGCTTAACCGTCTCTTTAACGATGAGTTTGCAACCTCCCTTGCCTCCACAAGCAAAAACATGCCCTCCCTTCTTGTGCAAAGCTACAAGCCCGTGAATCTGTATATCAATGACCAATACATGGGAATTTACTTTATGAGGGAAAAAATCGACGAGGACTTTGTGGCGTCCCATCTGGGTGTATCTCCCGACAGCGTTACCGTTATTGACTATATGACAGACGTTAAGTACGGTAAAAATGACGCGGGCTGGAAAGAGCTCTGGACGTTTATTAACAAAAACGATCTTTCTGTAGCCGAAAATTACAAGTATGTTGTCGACAGAGTGGACATCGACAGCCTTATCGATTTCTATATTATGGAGATGTGGGCGAACAATACCGATACCGGAAACGTGCGTGTGTGCCGCTCTACCGAAGGGGACGGCAAATGGCGATTTATCCTCTTCGACTTAGACCTCGGATTCGGTACCGCCAACAGCGGGGCTTCCACCTATCTTGAAAAATATTCATTCAAAGCTAAGCCGTATAACGCAATGCTTTGGCAGCTTCTTAAAAACGACGAGTTTTATAATTATTTCAATGAGCGCCTCGAATTTCACCTGTCCTCAACCCTTTCGGTCGAAAACGTCACCGCCCGCGTGAATTTTATTCAAAATCAAATCGCCGCCGATATGCCGTATGAGATCGATCGCTGGAAAAAGGAAAATTCAAACTATAATCAGTCGGTATCTGAGTGGAATACAAGCGTAAAGTCTCTCCTGACTCGCCGAGCAACACAAACCTATATCGAGCGCTTCAGATCCGAAGTTGCCGAGTATGTGGGTAAAATAAGAAAATAATAAGTATATACTCCCATTTAGACCTCCCTCGATCGAAAAATCAAGGGAGGTCATTTCTCGCGCCCTTTGCCGGTGCGTTGCCGCAAGGAGGGTTTCGCCCTCCCGCGGAGCGCGCAACCTGTCGAAAAGGGGGATTTCGCGCTCTGCGGAGCGCGACGGTGGCTCAGCCCCTCGACCCCGCCGGCTTTTGAAAAGCCGGAGAAACAAACGGGCACTCGCATGGTGCTAAGATGCGCTTTGCGCCGCTCTCCTCAATCGCTGCGCTTAGAGGAGAGCGGCGCAAAGCGTAAATTGCGAAAAATGTATTATGCTTTCGGAAATTGAAGGTAAAGCAAAATGTATCCGTAAAATGGTAAAATGTAAAATAAAAAACGGTCATATCGTTTGTGCGTTACACTTAATGTGTTGAAAAAAATGATATGACTTACTTTTTTATGCTTTTTTTAACATTGACGGCACCCAAAACGCTTTTTTGCGGGCTCGCAGTTAAGTGACTTTTTCTGACAACGCCTTGCCTTTCTTCTCCCCTCGCCGCATGTTTTGTTAAAAATTGCGGAACAGTTGATTAGTGCTGATTTTTCGTTGCCATCCCTGCTGTTTTTTCGACTACGGCTTGCCTAATCTTCCCCCACGTCCCGCGGCGGAGCCACGGCGAAGCCGAGGAAGCGCGGGCGCGCTTGATTTTGCAACGCAAAATCCGCCGCCGCGGGGTGTGTAGGGGAAGATGAGGCAAGAAATGATAGAAAAATAGGCGATATGGGTTACATAAAGTCCACACGAAGCGAAAAATTTGCTATATATTTCAAGTACAGATTTTCAAACACGTTCCGCTTTACGACACATTTCGTAAGCAACAACCAAGTCGCACGAGGTTTTAATGTTACAGCAAATTTAAGCTCTGCGCCGTGAGGCAAACCGAAAGGTTTGCAGGTCGGGGTGTATACGCGCCGCTCAAGCTTACTTGAAGCGGCGCGCATACAGACTGACCGCTATCTGTCGAACGTAGTGAGACAGACTCACGGCGCAAAGCGCGAGCACGCACTGTACGAGCGTACGTATGTTTTTCCGCCTTTACCAAAGGCGGCGGGGTCGAGGGGGCAGAGCCCCCGTCGCGCTCCGAAGAGCGCGAAATATTCCTTACCGCAAGCCGTGCCTCGCAGAGCGCGAAATACCCTCGTGCAGTCTGCGCGAAACTCTCTTGTAGCGCGAACCTCCTTCGCCCGCCGCGCTGAGGGCGCGGCGAGGCTCAGCTTTGCATTTCATCGAGGGTGAGCTCGAAGGCGGGTAGGAAGTGTTCCATAAAATAGGCAAGCTCCGGGCAATTCATTTTAAGGAGTGCGTCATAGGTGGACTGTTTAGCCTTTTCAAATTCCGAATTGGAGCATTTAAGTTCTTCGATACATTTAATATACGCGCAAAGCTTATCTGCGGCTTTTATAATGATTTCATATTCGTTCGGATAGTTCAAGATGCCGTTAAATTCTTCTCTGAAGTCTTCGGGAAGGTGGGAAAGGAGCGCGCCGACGGCATTTTCTTCGATAGCCTTATAATTTTCTCTCATTTGCTCGGTAAAATATTTCACCGGAGTGGGCATATCTCCGGTATACACCTCGGGCGCGTCGTGGTAGAGGGCGGCGGTAACGATTTTTCCGGTGTCATAGTGTTTGTCGAAAAAGCTGTTGCCGATAAACGCGAGCGCGTGGGCGATCATTGCCGTTTGCGCGCTGTGCTCGGAAAGATTTTCATCGTTGACGTTGCGCATAAGTCCCCATCTTTTAATATATCTTTGCCTGAAAACAAGGGCGAAAAAGCTTGTATTCATTTTAATATCCTTTCTGATCGACTACCTTATTTCATAATAAAGTATAGCAAGCGGGAGTATTTTTGTCAACAGAACCGAGAAAGTTTGTTGACAAAGAAAGCTTTGTATGTTAATATATTATATATTAAATACAGAAAAAGCACAAAGCATTGTAAAACAAGATAAGGTGGTTGAAGATATGAAGGTTGAACTTCTTGCCTATACTCAAGACGCAGACAAGCTTGTATCTGCGGCGGCGAAGCTGTGTTATGCCAAAAGCGACATCGGCACGCTTATGGAGAACCTGACCGACGAAAAGGTCGCGTCCTTTTTAAATCTGCTGGGGGAGCTCGGTCATGAGAGCCCGGTGGAGCACGCAAGCTTTACATTTGGGATAGAAGGGGTGTCAAGAGCACTGCTTGCTCAGATTACAAGGCACCGCATTGCGTCTTTTTCGGTACAAAGTCAGAGATATGTCGACAAAAGCGGATTTGATTATATAATGCCGCCCGAAATTTCGGATATTCCGGAGGCTAAGGAGCTGTTTGAGAAAGAAATGGAGCATGACGCCAAGGTTTATGACAGGCTTCGCAGTATGCTTATTGAAAAGCACACGGAGGCTTTTCTTGCCGAGGGCAAGAGCGAAAAGGAAGCAAGAAGCGCCGCCGAAAAGAAGGCGAATGAAGACGCCCGCTTTGTTCTCCCGAACGCTTGCGACACAAGGATAATTATGACCATGAACGCAAGGTCGCTGTATAACTTTTTTGCGCTTCGATGCTGTAACCGCGCACAGTGGGAAATACGCGCCCTTGCATGTGAGATGCTCCGACTTGTAAAGGGAGTTGCCCCGCTTCTTTTTGCGGGCGCCGGCCCGTCCTGCCTTACGGGAAAGTGCTCAGAAGGCAGCATGAGCTGCGGCAAAATGGTGGAAGTGCGCAAGAAATTCAAAGATATGTAAAGACGTAAAAGAAAGACGTCAAGAGGCGCCCGACCTTAAACTTTTGCCGATTGCCAAAGTTTGAACCTGTCAACACAAACGCAAAGCCCCGCCCGAGCACAGATAAATCTGCACTCGGGCGGCGTTTTTTGTCTGTGGTTGAGAAAAACTCAACCACAGATGCCGGAAATCATACCCGACAGGAGAAAAGTGTAAAATTGTGCAACCAGAGCAGGCTTTTTATTTATTTGCCGATTTTTCTTGATATTTTTTCTTCATAATGATGAGGACTGCGACTACACAGCCGATAACGACGAGCGCGACGATGAGGGAAACCCAACTGAAAACCGAGCCGTTGTCGGATGAATCGGGATCGTCTGAGTCGATGGTCGGGTTGTTGTCAGAGGTTGCTACAAAAGACGACACTGTGTTATCAGTCGTCGGATCGGAGGTTGTATTTTCGGTGGTCGTTTCTTCGGGCTTGTCGTCGGAAGCCGGCATTTTTCCGAATGTCTCGGCGTCGTACACATTGACTGTTTGACTTTCCTCTGCCATTACCGTTATCGGCAGAGAGGACAGGGAAAGCAAAACACATAGAAGAATGGATAACAACCTTTTCATTTTTTAGACCCTCTTGAAAAAATTATGTCCTTTCATTTTGATTCGGTTTGTTTTGTAAATTCTTTTGCTTACAGACAAAACAATCCGTCGGCTTTTCTGATTGTTCTTGCCCTGCATCCTTTTTTAAGATGCGGTCATTACTATATGTCGTAAAAAAAGATAAAAACTGACACGCTTTTTCTTAAAAAACATCCGAGCCTCACATTTTTTGTGAACCTCGAATGTTTTTGCCTGTTTTTAGGGCGACCTTGTCGGGATTTTCGGCGGGGTGCGCTGCGGAGTTTTTATGTATACAGCATATCCCGAAGCCTGTCGATTATTCGTTTTTCAAGTCTTGAAATATAGGATTGAGAGATGCCGAGCATTGCGGCGACGTCCTTTTGGGTATATTCCTTTCCGTCTCTTAAACCGAATCTAAGCTCGATTATTTCGCGCTCGCGTTTGTTGAGGTCTGAGAGCGCAAGCCGAACCATTTTTCTGTCCTCATCGTTTTCAAGGAGCCTGCCCACGCTGTCCTCATCCTCAAAGAGCACGTCGGAAAGCAAAAGCTCGTTGCCGTCCCAATCAACGTTTAGCGGCTCGTCTATTGAGATTTCGCTCCTGCCGGAAAATTTGCGCAGGTACATAAGAATTTCGTTTTCAATGCACCTTGAGGCGTATGTGGCAAGCTTTATATTCTTGTCCGGTCTGAATGTGTTCACGCCCTTGATAAGACCTATCGTGCCTATTGACACAAGGTCCTCAATGCCGACTCCTGTATTTTCGAATTTTTTTGCGATGAACACCACAAGGCGAAGATTGTGCTCCACAAGCTTTGATCTTGAGGCGGGATTGTCGATATCCGCAAGCACTTTTTGCTCTTCCTCGGCGGAAAGAGGCTTCGGAAGGGTTTCGGGACCGTTGACATAGTATATTCCCTGTTTTATTTTGTTTATGAAGACGAGCAGATATTTCAGCATATAATACCTCCGTATTTGTATTTTGAATTTTTATAAGAGTGACGTGGGAATTATCACATTATAGCCGTCAAAGGTTTTGCCGATGTCCTTGCCGGAGCAGAGGCAGGCCTTTTTTATGTCGTTGTTTATTTTCACACAGTCGGGAATATAGCCGTAAAGAATGCCGCTTCCCGAAAGGGTGTTATATGGGATTATGCGTATTTTTCGGTAATTTAAGCCCTCCTTCAGCGTCTCGATTCCCGGGGCTACCTTTTCCATAAGCTCGTTTGAAAGAATAATAACCGGAAGACCGCTAAGCGGTTCTCTTAAAAGATTGCCGCTGTCGCACATTGCGACCTCATTTATACTCACAGCGCCGTCCTCCATAAAAAAAGAAACCTCATGAACGCCGCTTTTTTTGGCGGCAAGCCGATTCCATATAACCGTGAAGAGCGCACATGCAAAGGCGGCGGCGATAAATATCCAAAAAGGGATGTCCGAATAAAGGGTATAGGATGTGCCGTTTATGTATATTTCCCTTGAAGAGAGCAGCTTGCCGACAAAATAATAAATTGCGGTCATCATGCCTCCCATTACAAACGAAATTATCCAAAAAGAGGCGACGTTTATTAAGTAATACTTCGCTCTTCCGCCTCCGTATGCGATATAGCACATTAAAAACGGAATTGCGGCGGCAAGCAGAAAAGTCAGGATATTTTCCGCGCCGTTAAAAGTCAGGCTGATAACCGCGTACAGCGAGCCGACAGCCGCCGCAAACGCCGTTCGCCAAAGCCGCAGGGGTATTTTTCTTATCTTGCAGGCAATAAAAAGCGCCAAAAAGTCCATGCTGAAATTAACGATAAAATATACGTCCGCATATATTACCTGCAAAGTATCACCCCATTTACCGGTTTCCTGTTTACATTATAATTCACCAAGACCAAAAAATATGTCGTTTATACGGCGCGTTTTTTCTTTTGTGCTTACAATAAATTACCTCAAAAGTATCCCCCGCAATTCTTGACAAGAGCAATTATATGAGGTATAATTATCTTGTGGAGATATGCCGTTTCAAAAGAGCGCTCATAAAAATTTTTCGGAGCCCTTGCTCTCTTTTGCTCGGCGATAAAAAAATGAAAACACGCAATATAAGCTGTATATTAATCCTGCTTTTGGCAGTTTTGCTCCTTCTTCTTTGTAGCGCAAGCCATGCCGAGGAGAGCGATTACATAATAAACAGCTATGAGGAATTTTGTCAGTTTGCAAAGCTTGTAAATGAAGGCGACCCGTTCGAGGGAAGAAATGTGTATCTTACCGAGGATATAACGACCGAGGACGATTTTAAAATAACCGGCGTTTTTTCGGGGACTTTCAACGCTTTGGGCAACGTCATTAATTCAAAGGGAGCTGTTTTTGAAAATCTCAGCGGGGCGGAGCTTAAAAACATCACCTTTTGCGGCATAACGCTCGCCGAGAATGCGGAAATTTCCTCCTTCGATTCCTGCGTTTTGAGCTATGACGGCGCCGAGGCAGAAAATGACGCTCAAAGCGCCATTGTAAAAATCGCAAGGGGCTGTAAATTTTACAACTGCGTTGCAGACCTCTCAAGCTTTGCGCAAAACGCCGCCGAGAGTGAGTTTGTAAACTCGCTTTCAAAGCGCTCGCCTGACGTAGTGCAGAGCTTTGAGAACTGTACCTTTTCAAATATTCTCTCGCTTGTTACTCCTGCAAAGGATATTGAGGGAGTAACCGTATTTGATACCGATATCGGCGCCGAGGGGATTGCCGCTCTTCTTAACGCCGCGCGAACCGACCCCGAAAAAGAGAATCTCTGGAGCGTTTCTGACGGCAATGTGGTGCTTCATACTCACAAGCACGAAAAAATCCTTACCGAGAGCACCTGCCAGAGCTTTGCCAAAACCGATTATGTATGCTCATGCGGCGACTGCCCGCTGACTCTAATCGATACCGAGGCGGGCTATGCTCCCCACACCAAAGGGGAGGCGGGCAACACCGTGCCGCCCACTTGCACCGATGGCGGCTACACCGAGTACACCTGCGCTTTGTGCGGCGAGAGCTTCAAAACCGACGAGACAAAGGCTTTGGGGCATAAGACAGAAACGGTCGGCGCGGTTGCCGCCACCTGCGTAAGTAAAGGATATACCGGCGACAAGGTCTGCACCGTTTGCGGCACAACCGTCAGCCGAGGAAAGGTGCGCGCCGCAACCGGCGTTCACACATGGCATGACGCAAAAATCACAAAAGAACCTACCGGAGACGAGAACGGCGAAATAACCTATTACTGCACATATTGCGACGCCACAAAAAAGGAAGTGCTTCCCGCGCTCGGACATGAGCTTGGAGAGTACACGTATTTTGACGAAACCTACCACAGCGCCGAATGCTCGTGCGGCGAGATAATAAAGGAAGAGCACGACTTTTTCGAAGCTTCGATTCTCAAGGAACCGACAGCCGACGAGGCTGGTGAGGCTCTTTACGAGTGCCGCGTATGCGGGGCGCAAAAGACAGTTGAACTGCCCGCAACGGGTCACTCTGTAGCTGTATGGGCGCCCTTTGACGAGGAAATGCACGGAGGGCTTTGCTCGTGCGGAGAATATGAAACACAGCCACACGACTGGGACGGGGGCACGGTAGTTTCGGACGGAATATCCGATATGAGCGGACTTAAAAGAACAATATACACATGCGGAGTCTGCGAAATGCAGCGCGTTGTCGAGGAGGTTGTCGAGCTTCCCGTCATAGAGGTCGAACGTTTTGACAAAAAGACCAAACAGCTTGTCGGGGCGGCGCTTTTACTGCTCACGACGCTCGGCGCGGCGGGATGTGTTTATGTTAAATATTCCGACAGAAAATAAATTGCGGAGGAGCACAATGCCAAGTATAAATGAAATATTTGCAAGCTATAAGGAGCTTGAATATGCCGAGCTTCTAAAAAGAGCAAAAAACGACTACAATCTGCTTGTTCCGATTTTTTCTTCAATGGCAAAAGACAAAAACGGGCTTCCGTATGTGCTGATATTCATCGGAAGTGCGCTTGCCGCAGACAGAAGGCTCTCACCGCTTGAATGTAAATTTTTAAACGATCTTTTCGGAACTCTTCCCGACGATGCGGAAAAACTGGTAAAAAAGCATATGTGCAACAGAGCCGCCGACCTTGCCGACAAAGTGTTTGACTCCTGCAACGAAGGACTTAAAGAGGTTCTTTTGGACTTTTGTCTCTGCTTTTTGGCGGTTGATGAAAATTTTGCTCCGGAAGAGCGCTCGTTTGTCGCAAGGCTTTTGGCGTGACAAATGTCGGTAACGCTTTTTGCAGGACAAACAAAAAAGGTCAAATAAAATGAGTTTTATTAAAAAATTCATGAGCAGCGCTCTCGACAACATGAAATCAAAAACCGACAAGGGCTTTGCGCTTGCCGACCTTGTCGTGGGTTTGTCACTCTCGCTGGTTGTTGCGTCTTTTATATTTTCTTTGCTGATAATTGTTTTACACGTTATGCAAAACAACACCGCAATATCGCGTATAACAAGCGAGCTTGCCGAGACAGAGATAAAAATCAACAACTTTTTCTACAGCTACGACTCGGAAAATTATGATATTTTGGTAAGCGAGGATAAAATCACCTTCTACTCGGATGACTCGGAGCTTACTCTGTCTTCCGACGAGCTTGTAGAAGGCAGTCGGCAGATAACAAGTGTTGCTTTTGAGTACTCCGAAGAAATAAATATGCTAAAAGTTACGGTGGTATATAAAAAATCGGATGAGAGCGAGGGCGTTTACCGCTTTGTGCTTTTGCGCCACTCTTGCGGCAGGGCAGAGAACTACTCCTCATAAACACGCTTTTTGCTATAAGCTTGTGCTAATTTTGTTGTTTTCGGGGCTTAAAAATCTCCGAAAATAATGACGGTAGTCTCTCGAAAAGGGGAATACAGTCCTTTTATGAGATAAAACATGTCCTTTTTTGTGCACTTTTACTTATTTTACAGAATCGCTTGTATTTTATTTGTTTATATGTTACAATGAAAAAAACAAATAAATAAGGAGGACCACCATGAAAAGACTCGTATGTTTTTTCTTGGCAATAACAATGCTTATGACAAGTTTGAATCTTGTTGCCTGCAAGAAGCGTGGCAGTGATCCTGCAAATACGCCGGAGTCGGGCGAAACCGCTATTTATGATATGCGCACCGATGATTTTGTCGAACCCTTCGGGATAGACAACAGCACACCGCGATTCAGCTGGAAAATGAGCTCAAATGTGATCGGTCAGAAACAGACCGCATACCAAGTTACCGTTTCGGACGAGGAAGGAAAGACGGTGTGGGACAGCGGCAAGACCGAATCGGGCGATTCTGTGGATATCCCCTACGCCGGAGAGACGCTTACCTCTTCTACTGTATATACATGGCAGGTGACGGTTTGGGACAAGAACGGCAACGTAGTAAAATCTCCCACAGCCACCTTTGAGACCGCTCTGCTTGAGGACAAGCCCTTTGCGGACGCATCCTTTGTCAGCTATAAGGACACATCCGCAATAAACGACACAACCTATACAATAGATTTCGATTTCATTTTGGAGAGCGGAAATTTCGGAATCTGCTTCGGCGTTACCGACGCCAACAATTTGCTCATGTGGCAGTTCAACACCGTGACCTCTCGCGGCAGGTTCTTGCTTCGCCCGCACGTGAAGTCTCAGGGAATCTGGACGGCTCTTCGGGATATTGACATTACCTCTGCTGCAGGCTTGCAGGACTCCTCGCAGGTAATAGGCAAGCTCATGCACGCAAAAATCGAGGTGGACGGGCAAAATATCACAACCTATGTTGGAGAGAACGCATCCTCGCTGACGGCGGTCAACACCTATACCCATACGTCGGTGATTCCTTTTAAGAAGCTGGCAATTCGCGTACATTCGAACGAAAACGAGGTTGCGCGCTTTGACAACATAGTCGTTGTCGACAAGGACAACAAGGTTCTGTATGAGAACGATTTCTCAGACGTTTTATCGGGATTTGACGATGCGGGTGCAGGACAGCTTGTTGACGGAATGTACCGCGCCGCCGGCTCGGGCAATGCGGAGCATCTTATGATTCAAATTCCGGAAAACGGCTTGATCCCGGGATTTCGCAAGAGCTTTACGCTTTCCAAGGAGTTAAAGTCGGCAAAGCTTTACACCTGCGGACTCGGCGTCTATGAATCATATATCAACGGTCAGAGAGTCGGTCGGAAATCAGACGACGGCAGTATTGTCTATCAGGAACTGAAGCCCGGCTTTACCGAGGCGTCAAAGCGGCAGTATTATAGCAGCTTTGATATTACATGGATGCTCAAAGAGGACAGCGAGAACGTGCTGTCGGCAATCGTTACAAGCGGCTGGTGGTCGGGACTTGTTGCCGCAAATTACGGCAAGGTCAACGCATATATTGCAAAGATGATACTCACGTACACCGACGGAACCAAGGAGATTATCACAACTGGGACCGATTGGAAAGCCGAACGGGTAAGCCCTCTTCGGGCAGCCGATATTTTCAACGGCGAGACCTACGACGCCCGCGTATCAAACGATTGGATGCTCCCGGGTTATGACGATTCCGCATGGCCAAGCGTTGTGGAAAACACCGAATTTAAAGGTACAATTCAGGCTTGGAAGGGGTCGTTTATCACCGTTCAGGACAGCCTTCTTCGTAAGGTGCAGTCGGTGAATATCTATGACGGCGCAGAGGGTGCAAAGGCGGATCAGTACGGAAAAATACATGTTGTCCGCACGGCAGAGAGCGGCAGCTTTACCTTAAAGCCCGGCGAGACCGCGCTTATCGATTTCGGTCAGAACGCCGCCGGCTGGGAAGCGTTCACCGTCGAGGGAAATGCCGGCACAGTTCTCACTATCGAACACGGGGAAATGCTCAACGACAGAAACGGCGAGACCTCTCGCGGAAACGACGGTCCCGGTGGAAGTGTCTACAACGCCAACTACCGCACCGCGGCGGCAACAACCCGCTACATTCTTTCGGGTAGTGGCAAAGAGAGCTACCATCCTTCGTTCACATTCTACGGCTTCAGGTATATTGAAATAACAACCACCGCAGAGGTCACCTTCCATGAAGTGTCGGCACAGACTGTAACCTCGGTTGAGCAGACCACCGGAGTTATGGAAACAGACGACGAAAATATCAACAAGCTTATCTCAAATATCATGTGGGGTCAATACTCCAACTATCTTTCGGTCCCCACCGACTGTCCGCAGCGTGATGAGAGACAGGGGTGGACGGCTGATACTCAGGTCTTTGCCGAGGCGGGATGCTATTTCGGCTTTTCCAAGAGCTTTTTGGAGAAATTCCTGCAAGACCTGCGCGATTCTCAAAAATCAGACGGAAGCTATCCCGGAACAGCGCCTACCGGAGAATATAACGGCGGCGACTGGGGCGGCACCGGCTGGGCTGACGCGGGCATCATTGTCCCCTATATCCTCTATGTGCATTACGACAATCTCGAAGCGGTTGAGGAAAGCTGGACATCCATGAAGCGGTATGTTGACCGCTATCTCGGCACCACCAACAAAGCCGGCCCGAGAGGAGTTTGGGGCGACTGGCTGGCATATCAGTCAAACGACAACGAGATTAAGGCAATGCTTGCCGTGGCGTACTACGCTTGGGACGCTCTGATGATGGCGGAAATGGCTGAGGCGCTCGGTCATGACGACGAAGTTGCAAAGTATGAGGCGCTCTATGAGACAGAGAAGGAATATTTCATCGAGCAATATGTGAGGGCTGACGGAAAATTAAAACGCAGCGAGCAGTCGGTATGTCTGTACGCGCTCTATTTAGACCTGCTTCCCGACGAAAAGTCTTACAACGCCGTGTGCGGTCAGCTTGTCAGCGGCATTAAAGACGCCGGAAACAAGCTTCAAACCGGCTTCCTCGGGACCAAAATCATTTTGGATACCCTGACTAAAATAGGAGAGACGGAGCTTGCCTACACTCTGCTTTTGCAGGAAGACAATCCCTCGTGGCTCTACTCGGTGCTTCAAGGCGCAACCACCATTTGGGAAAGATGGAACTCCTACACGCTGGACAAGGGATTTGGCGACGTCGGAATGAATTCATTTAACCATTACGCATACGGTGCGGTTGCCTCGTGGATGTATCACACCATGGCGGGCATCAATTCCGACCCCGAAAATCCGGGCTTTAAGCACGCGATAATTTCGCCTTACCCCGACTCCCGCATAGGAAACGTTAAGGCAAGCTACGACAGCGCCTACGGAACCTACTCGGTTGAATCAAAATACACAACCGACAGCTGGACCTACAAGCTGACAATTCCCGCCAATGCGAGCGCAACGGTAAAGCTTCCCACACTCTCATTTGCAAATATAACGGTGAACGGCAAGGCGCTCTCGGCGCTTACGCTCGAAGCAGACGGAATTGAGTATGTTTCAACCGAAGACGGCGTCGCAATTTTCAACGCCGTGGCAGGCAGCTTTGAGTTTGTCAGCAAATAAGATATCATTTAAAAAGACTGCACGGTATGGCATAATTAAAAAATAAGAAGGTCCGCCCCGCGGCGCGGGGCGGACCTGTCAAGCTATCTTTTGGCACCTTTTTCTAAAAGACGGTAAATTTCGTCCCGCAAAGGACAATTTTTTCACATTCACATGCTTTGTTTTATACAGGATGTAAAAAAGAGAGGATACTATCGCACAATGAACGGCATATTTGACAGTCTCAATGAAAAACAGGCGGAAGCGGTACGCACAACCGAGGGGTACGTGCGGGTTATCGCGGGAGCGGGCAGTGGAAAAACCAAACTCCTTGTCAGCAGATATGCTTATCTTGTAAAGGACTACGGAATTGACAGCGCGGATATACTCTGCGTGACCTTTACCAATAAAGCCGCGGGAGAGATGAAGCGGCGTATACGCGCGCTTATCGGTCCGGAGTACGACACCTCGCTTATTTGTACCTATCACGGCTTTTGCGCGCGGCTTTTGAGAGAAGAGCGCGAAAAACTGTTTTTGGATAAAAATTTCGATATTATAGATTCCACACGTCAAAAGACCCTGCTTGAGGATATATATCAAAAGCATGAGCTGAAGCTTGACCACGCCAGCTTTGAAAGCATTCTCAAAAAGATAGGAATATTCAAATCGGACATTTCTTACGTTCCGAGAATGTGTTCTCCTTCAAAAATGCAAATAATGCCGAGTATCGGCACGCTTGACGACCTGATAATCGAGGAATTTCTGCAAAAGCAAAAATCGATATACGCACTTGATTTTGACGATCTGATGAGCTTTGCTCTGTATCTTCTTAAAAACAATTCCGAGGTTCGGAGCAAATGGCAGAATAAGCTCAGCTACATACAGGTCGACGAGTTTCAGGACAGCGATAAATGCGAAATGGAGCTTGTTGATATTCTCAGCAGACAATATCAAAATCTCATGATTGTAGGCGACCCCGACCAGAATATATACGAATGGCGGGGGTCGGACGTTATGCTTCTTGTGGACTTTGACAAAGTTTACAGCCCGAGCACCACAATATTTTTAACCCGAAATTACCGCTCAACGCCGCAAATACTTAGCTGCGCCAACTCACTTATCGACAAAAACGAGTTTCGCTTAAAAAAAGACCTCTATACCATGTCACCTAAAGGCGCCGACGTGATACATTATCACAGCAGGAGCGACACGGAGGAAATGAACAGAATAACCGATATCATACGGGATATAAGACGGGAAAGGGGGCTTTGCTATTCGGATTTTGCGGTGCTTTACAGATCGGGATTTCTTTCCCGAACGGTCGAGAAAAAATTCGTCGAGTCGGGCATACCTTATGAGATTTTCGGTGGAGTGAAATTTTACAACCGCATGGAGGTTCAGGACGTTATTGCGTATCTGCGCCTAATTGCATATGACGACGACATGTCATTTAAAAGAATTGTAAATACGCCAAGGCGCAGATTCGGGCGCACCAAGCTTGCCTCCCTTGTGTCAATGCAGGAGAGCATGTCGGGCGGAGAAAGTCTCTTCTCACTGCTTCGTGCAAACATCGCGGTAAATCCCTTTAAGCAAAGCGACGCCGAGGGATTTATAAAATTTATCGAAGCGATGAGAGAGCTTTCAAAAAGCGCCCGAATATCAGAAATTGTGCAGAAGGTCTGCGAGGATTCGGGATACGAAAATTACATAAGGTCGCTCGGAGACGAGGAAAGACTTGAAAATCTTGCCGAGTTCAAGCGCATTGCCGACGAATTTGAAAGAAGCTACGGAGAAAATCTTACGCTGGGCGAATTTTTACAGCAGATAGCGCTGCAATCCTCGGAGGATGAGGAAAAGGGCAAGGACTCGGTTAAGCTTATGACAATTCACGCCTCCAAGGGGCTTGAATTTCCGGTGGTGTTTATTATAGGCTTTTCCGAGGGGATATTCCCGTCCTCAAAGACAATAGAGCAGAGAAAAAAGGCGGGTCTTGAGGAGGAAAGAAGGCTTTGCTATGTGGCAATCACAAGGGCAAGGGAGCGGCTTTTTCTGATGGATTCCGAGGGCTTTTCTCAAAACGGCATAAAAAAACTGCCCTCTCGTTTCCTTTTTGAAATAGGGGCGGGCAATTATGTGCGCGTGGGAGAAATCTCAAAAGAGCTTGAAGAGGAGAGCAGGGCTTATATTTCAAAAACCATGACCCCATTTGAGTATAAAGCCAAGGAGCAGGCATTTGAGGTCGGGGAGAGCGTTGAGCATCATGCTTTCGGTTGCGGCACTATTGTGGCGTTCGACGAAAAAAGAGGCTGTTATACGGTGCGTTTTGACCGTCTGCCTCAGCCGAGAAATATTTCGGCAGACTATTTTGCAAAAAATCATGCAAATGAGGAATATATCCCCCTGTCGCCTGCCGAAAAATTATCCGACACTGACGCCGCACTGCCGCCTTCGGATAGCATAAAATCACTCGCTTCGGGTACTGCAAAAAGCTCTCCCAAAGAAAATAGCAAGGTTGAGCAAGAGCAAGAGAAAGAAGAACAAGAACGAGAGCAAGAGGCGCCCTTGTCGCTCTCAACTCTTACTGCCGACACACCTGTCGCCGAGATACCCGCCGCCGAGACACCTGCCGCCGAGATGCCCGCCGCCGACAAGTCATTTTCAAAGGAAAGCGAGAGTCAAAGCTTTGTTGCAGAGCTTTACGAAGAGCCGGGCTCCGATTTAAATGACAAAGACGTATTTGAAGAAGGTGAGGTTATCGGTACCCCTTCAAAAGAGACGAAAATCAGCGAAGAGCTTAGAAAAAAGCTTGCCGAAACGGACAACCTCTGGAAAAGGGAAGATGTGCCTCACTCGGGCTGGAGCTGTATCGGCATTACCGATCTCGGCGAGCCTGTCGGAGTTTGTGAAATGTGCGGATATCAAATAATTCGCTACGTTCACAATATGATACATCCACTTTATCCCAAAACGCTCGGCGTCGGGTGCGTGTGCGCCGGAAAAATGGAAGAAAATCCCGAGAGGGCGCGCAAGCGCGAGCGCGACTATAAAAACAGACATGCGCGTTACGAGAATTTCAAAAAAAGAAAGTGGAAAACCTCGGCAAAGGGCAATTCGTATCTGAAAATCAGGAACCATGTTATAGTTCTTTTTTCGGCAAGAGGAGACGGCTGGAGCTTCTCAATAGACAGCGAATTTTCAAAAGTCTCATACAGTACAAAGGACGATGCGATAAACGCAGCCTTTTTGGCGCTCTGCAAGCTTGAAGGCGTAAACTGAAAAGAATATATTAAAACTCCCCTGCCGCAAAGCAAGGGAGTTTTCCATCATAAAATTTGATTTTCAATGCTTTTTACAATGCTCTTTGCGGATAATATCCGAAAACAAAGCCGTTTGCCTTTTCCCAGTCGGAAATATCCGCCATGGTCGTTTTCACATAATCGTTTGCCGAAACTCCGGAGGTAATTTCCTCGCCGTCCTGACAGAGCAAATTTGCCCTTATCAAAGATGCGCCGCAAAGGTTTTGCGCCATGACTCTGTGATGCCCGTCGTAAATATAGAGATTGTCCTGCGTTTTTATAAGCTCAACAGGCGCAACATTCTCGCCTTTTTTGATTTTTTCCTCATAGTTTTTTACCGTGTCTGCATTTATTGAGCTTATTTTGCAGGTCGGATAAATATTTTTGGGTGAAACGTAAAGCGCGGGCTTGTCATGCTTGCCGTCTTTAATGTGCCATACTATCAGATCGCACACCTCTTGAGGGGTCAAACAGCTTGTATCGATTATGAGGTCGTAATTATTAAGATTTGTCATATTCACACGGTAGACCGACATATAACGCTCGGTTTCGACCTGTCGCCGCTTTATGAGCTCCTCCATTGCCTCTTCAAAGCTTTTATACGTCTCCTCTGAGGATTCCCTTTGACCGTAAACTCTCTTTGCGGCGATTGCCGGACAGACCAATAAATGTATCTTGTATGCGCCCTTGATAAAGTGCCAAGCCATTCTCGAATCGAATATAATGTCCTTGTCGGTGTTGTCCTCGGCGTATCTTACAAGCCTGCGGTCTATTTCATAATCGTATGAATAATCGCTTTTGGCTCTTTCATTCAGTTCAAGGGTGCTTATCCCCAGCTCGTTGGCAAACGCCCTTTGAATCTTACCGGTCGAAAAGGTATCAAAGCCGCACTCTTTTTCAAGTATCTTGCAAATTGTACTTTTTCCGCTTCCTAACTGTCCGTTTAAAGCAATAAACATTTTTTTCCTCTTTTAACTCATAAATTTATGATAACCGAGTATATTCGAGATTATAACACACTGCGCGCGAATTGTCAACCGCGCTTGACAATTTGCCTTAAAAATACAGGGGCTTTCGATAAACATCGAAAGCCCGCGATTTTTAGTATTTTGCTTATTATTTCATTGCCTCTTCGACTGCAACCGCAACGGCGACGGTGGCGCCGACCATCGGGCTGTTGCCCTTATCTGTTGTGCGTATTTTTCTATATTCTACCATGGCTTATTATATCCGTTTTCCCTTGTAAAATGGGCATTTACCCGCATTACAAGCAGTTTTTTATATCTTATTGTATCTTGTATTATCCTGTTGAATTTCAGAAAATGTTGAGTTTATGTTGAGTTCAACACGGGGTAACAATTCAACATCAAGCGATGCAATAATACAAGATTCATTTTACACTAATTTTATGAAAAAAGCAAGCGTTGCCGTGAAAATTAACTGTTTCGATATGAAAATCTAAGAAATGCAAAAAAAATAACGGCATTGCAGAGAATTGATTATTCACTTTAATGCCGTTAAAAGTTACGCCGATTGCATCGTTTTTATTTTACTAATTTCATCAAGGTTAGTCAAGTCATAGTTTTCAAACTCTTCTAAAAATTTATGTAAACTTTCTTTTCTAATCTTATAAGAGCCTAATTTTAAAGCGGGTAACATTCCGCGCTTGATTAGGTCATAAACATAGTTAGTATTAGTCTTTAGTATTTCGGCGGTTTCTTTCACCGTATAAATTTTAATATCATCCATCTTTTTAATCCTTTCCTTTCTATATCAAAATGGAGCATACCGAAAACGCCGATATGCTCCAAACCAATTATTTAATGATTGGCACATATTTAATTGTTATTTCCGAAGGCAGAGAAACGGTAATTCTATTACTGCGGTTATCAATACTATTTGCAATTGTAAAATACTGAAAATTAAAATCACTGTAAATTCTATCTTTATGATTTTCATTATCAGTTTCAATTATTCGGGTTTGTCCGTTAATAGTGATGGTTTCATCTGTAGTACAGTTTTTGATAACCAACCGGCAATCAGTGTCTTTATTATACATCTCTAAATCACCACTTTTATGACAAACAATTTTTACATCCGGATATGTAAATCCTATCTCATCTGAAATATCAGTAAGCAAATAAACTTTGTCGATTGATTCAACCGCCCAATTTGCGGTTTCTTCCTGCCCATATCCAAACGGGCTATTGGATTCCAGTGTTAATTGCAATCCTCTAAGTTCGCCATTTGCTAGAATTTTATCAACCTGAAATGAGACATAGAAATAGACCGCTTCACCATCACCAATAAAGCAAAATTTTAGAAATTCTCTGCGATTAAGCCATCTCTTTAAATCCCTATACTCATCATCAGTTATTATTCGGTCATTAACATCGTATAAATCTGGGTCTTTACAAACATTGATTGTTGTAGTATAACATTCCTCAAATTTGGTACTGGTTAATGAATGGTATTTACCGCTATTCAGAGGGATTTTATTAAAGACAATCTTTGAGCCAGTATTAATTGTTCCGTCCACATTATCATCATGGTGCATATGTACAATGATTGTATTCTCAATGTTCAAGACACGAGCCGCAACGGAACATACCACAACCGCCAATTTGCAAAAGAAGCAGAAGCACACGGCTTAATTGTTACCCGCTCCGAAAAATACGGCTTTGCACATACCGCCCCCGCCGACAACTTGCTTGAATGGCTGTTGTCACATGATGAATTGCGGGAAATAGAGATATGCCGCACAACGGCATATACCGCTGTAGGCGTAGGAACGCATTCAAGCAACGGTGGAGCTATCACAAACAGCCACAGCAGGCGGTATATTTGCCCTTGTTGCCATACCATTATCAGAGCAACAAAAACAGTAAATGTGATATGCGGCGAATGTATGAAAACAATGATTGAGGGGTGAATGAAATTTACAGAGGTTACAAACATGATTATACATTGGGTTATTATTCTATTGTTTCTGTTGTCAGCTGTAATGCCGATAACAGCAGGCGTGTTGTTCCTGTTCCTATCCTACAAGGGATTGTTTTAATTGGGGGTAACAACTATGTTATACTATATCATTGCTGACTACATAGACGGCAGAAGAAAGATAAAACGCATACGACAACATAGCATAATGGCAAGCAAGGATAGTCCCTATCTCATTCACTTTGTCAATGCTAATAAGCTATATATACAATCGGATTGTCAAACGGTAATTATATCACTTTTATTGATAGACAGTATTTCGGTGTACTGTTACCAAAAAGGCGGCAGTATTACCCTTTGCCGTAAGTTAAAATAGAGTGTACCCTGTCTTTACACCGTAAACAATGCCGAAAACTGTAAAAACAAAGTCGGTTTTCGGTATTGTTTACGGATTGTAAAACACATCAAGACTTGATTTTTACAAAAGGAGTTTCCAAAAATGAGAATAGCATATGTGAGAGTTAGCACAGTTGAGCAAAACGAGCAGCGGCAAATAGAAGCAATGCAGAAATACGATATAGAAAAATGGTTTACTGAAAAGGTGTCCGGCAAAGATACCAACCGTCCAAAACTGCAAGAAATGTTAGAGTTTGCACGTGAGGGTGATACAATCCATATTCACGATTTTTCCCGCCTTGCCCGCTCTACAAAGGATTTACTTGACATTGTGGAAATGCTAAACGGTAAAGGCATACACCTTGTAAGTAACAAAGAAAATATAGACACCTCCACGCCCACCGGAAAACTGATGCTGACAATGATAGGCGCAATTAACGAATTTGAGCGTGTTAATCTTTTGGAAAGGCAAAGAGAGGGCATTGCCATTGCAAAGCGTGAGGGCAAATATAGGGGCGGTAAGCGCAAAAGGATTGATAACTTTTCAGAATACTATACCCGTTATAAAAACCGCCAAATGACGAAATCAGCCCTTGCAAGAGAGCTTTCGATCAGCCGTCCAACACTTGATAAGTTGATTGCAGAGTTTGAAGTCCCAAAACGCTGTTGAAATGTTGACTTCAATAACAAAAATAGACCGCCGTTTTTGATGGCTTAAAATATTTGGAAGTGTTGCTGAGGATAATTGAAAAATCCATAATTTTGTGATATAATATATAATATATTTAACATATTGAAATGAGGTAAGTTCTACCGTGAAAAAACTACTATCTTTTTTGTTGATAATTTCAATATTATTCGCTTTATCTGCTTGCAATAAAAGTGAAAGAGGCTCTAATGACAATAATACCGGGAATAATGCCGAAATAAATCCTATCTATGTAGGTGAATGGAAAGCAAATTCAATTCAATCAAATATAGGCGGTGTAATAACCTATGGTGTATCAATAATCACTTTTAACTTTGACGGTACTTGCATGTATGAAAACAACAGCGGAACATGGAAATATAATACTGAAAACAATCAAATCTCTTTTGTTTTAGATAGGAATGGTGTAGGCGCTTCTCTTGAAATAACAGAGAAAGACGGCAAAGAAAGCTTGCTTTACAAAGCCTCTATAGACACGTACAACCGCTATTATTATCGTTCGGAAGAATTTGTTCCCAAAACAAACGATGACCAGCCTATAATTGATGATAATCCCCTAACTAATACTACTGAGCAAAGCCCATCAAAGGAAATTAAAATAACATTGGATAATTGGCAAGAGTATTTTGAAGTAATAGAATACCCCTATTGGAAAGAAAACGCTTTTGGTGAAATTGATGATCTTGCTGTTTGGTGGGGAATCTATCTTAAAGAAGAATATCACGCTCTTATTGATATAGAAAAAGAACAAAGTGTTGCTTTTGAGTTGTCTGGAAAAAATAGCTATTATGGTATTCAAGTTGATACAAGCAAACAGGAATACACATATACTGAATCGATATGGGCTGACAGTGAAGAAAGCGTTAAGGATACTACCACCTACAATTTTTTACATCAGTATAATTATAATACCAAAGATTTTAATTTTCTTCGTGTATGGAGTTCTGATATTGGAAAAGCAGCAGACATACACGGAGACGGAAAAATGATTGAAACGATATATCGGTATTATGATATTTCCGTTTTAAGAGCAGAGGGAAAAATATTTTTATTAGAATAATAAAACTATTACTCGGACAAAGTATGAAAATCTCGCAGTTATCCATTTAAAAAGGGATAAAAAAGTGCCTTTTTTGATATTATTCGAATGATCATAAAATATAAAGTCCCCAAAATATAGAGAAAAAGCAGTTTTTCAGTGTTTGGCTAAACAACTATAATTGAAATTAACGCCTCAAAAGTACGGATTTCAAGTACCTTTGGGGCATTGTTCTTGTTTAACAATGATTTAAAAAATCCACAATCTCAAAAAATGTGGATGTAATGTGGATTTTTAGTGTTTTTCATTAATCTATAGTTAAAAAATGACTCCCGACTTTTACATCGGGAGTCCGTGAAATGCCTGATATTTAGGTATTTAAGCTTACTTCATAGCTTCTTCCACAGCCACAGCGCAGGCGACGGTGGCGCCGACCATCGGGTTGTTGCCCATTCCGATAAGTCCCATCATTTCAACGTGAGCGGGAACGGAAGAGGAACCGGCAAACTGCGCGTCGCTGTGCATTCTTCCCATTGTGTCGGTCATACCGTAGGAAGAAGGACCGGCTGCCATGTTGTCGGGATGCAGTGTACGTCCCGTGCCTCCGCCGGAAGCCACCGAGAAGTAGTCAACGCCGTTTTCGTTGCACCACTTTTTATATGTTCCGGCAACGGGATGCTGGAATCTTGTGGGGTTAGTGGAGTTTCCGGTGATGGAAACGCCGACGTGTTCAAGCTTCATTATTGCAACGCCTTCCGGAACGTTGTCTGCGCCGTAGCATCTGACATCGGCGCGCGGACCTTCCGAATAACGTGTTTCGGAGACGATTTTTACCTCTTCGGTATAGGGGTCAAATACGGTCTCGCAGTATGTAAAGCCGTTGATTCTTGAAATAATGAACGCCGCATCCTTGCCGAGTCCGTTAAGAATAACGCGCAGGGGCTTTACTCTCACCTTATTTGCGTTGAGCGCTATTTTGATAGCGCCTTCTGCGGCGGCAAAGGACTCATGACCTGCCAAAAAGCAGAAGCACTCTGTCTCCTCCGAAAGGAGCATTTTGCCGAGGTTTCCGTGTCCGAGTCCGACCTTTCTGTTCTCGGCAACAGAGCCGGGAACGCAGAAGGACTGGAGACCGATACCTATTGCGGCAGCGGCGTCAGCCGCCTTTGTACAGCCTTTCTTTATTGCGATTGCCGCGCCGACAGTGTATGCCCAAACGGCGTTTTCAAAGCAGATGGGCTGTGTCTCTCTGACTATTTTGTCGCAGTCGATGCCCTTACTAAGGGTTATTTCTTTGCACTCTTCGATAGAGGAGATGCCGTACTCGGAAAGCACACCGAGAATCTTATCAACTCTTCTTTCGTAACTTTCAAACAATGCCATTTCTGAATACCTCCTCTTAGATTATTCTTTACGGGGATCGATGTACTTGAAAGCCTCATCGAATCTGCCGTATGTACCCATTGACTTTTTGTATGCCTCATTGGGCTCCATGCCTTTTTTGATAAAATCGGTCATCTTGCCAAGTGATACAAATTCATATCCTATGACCTGCATGTCCTTGTCAAGCGCCAGTCTTGTAACGTACCCTTCAGCCATTTCAAGGTATCGTACCCCCTTGAGCTTTGTGCCGTACATGGTTCCCACCTGTGAACGGGTGCCTTTGCCGAGGTCCTCAAGTCCCGCGCCGATAGCAAGACCGTTTTCCGAGAAAGCCGACTGTGAACGACCGTATACGATCTGTAAAAACAGCTCTCTCATGGCGGTGTTTATTGCATCGCACACAAGGTCGGTGTTAAGCGCTTCAAGTATGGTTTTGCCGGGAAGGATTTCGGCAGCCATTGCCGCGGAATGCGTCATTCCCGAACAGCCGATGGTTTCAACCAGCGCTTCTTCGATAATACCCTTTTTGACATTAAGGGTCAGCTTGCAGGCTCCCTGCTGAGGTGCGCACCAGCCCACACCGTGAGTCAGCGCGGAAATGTCGGTTACTTCCTTTGCCTGAACCCACAAGCCCTCCTCGGGGATGGGAGCGGGACCGTGCTTGGGACCTTTCTGAACACAGCACATATTGTCAACTTCACGGCTGGTCAGGTACTCATAGTTTTCAGTACTCATAATTTCTGTCTCCTTTGAATATATTTTACCGATATAATATTTGACTCATATCATGATCGCTTTATTTTATCACATATTAAAATGAAAATCAAGCATAAATGCGCAAAATTACGCCGCAAAGAAAAATTTTGTGCACTTTCCTTCAATTGTGGTTTGAAAAGACCGCATTTTAGTGTTAAAATGTCATTGTAAGTCGAAAAAGCAGGCGCGCGGACAAGCCTGTGCCAAGCAATAAATGAGTACGGGGGAGCCCTTTCCCGCCTGAACGGAGGTATATATAAACATGATTTCCAAAAAAGCAATAAAAACTCTCAATGTCGGATTGCCGCTTATCGCCGCTTTCTTTTGCTACATAATTTGGTACTCTCTTTCCGAAAACGCAAATATAGCCACCGCAACGCTTATGACCGAAAGAGCGCTCGGAGCCGTTGTACTGCTTCTTACGGTAAGTCATATCGTCAATTATTTTGACACAAGAAAAAATTGATATTTTGCAAAAGACTGCAACCCCAAAAACGGGCATGCAGTCTTTTGCATTAAAAAGTCATGACAGGTATACAAAATTATTTCATAAGCTCATCAGACAGTCGCATGATTTCGGGGGCAAGCAGCTTTCTTTTGCGCCTTGCCATGAAATTGTAGAGTGGATATGCCGAAATAACGCCGATTATACCGAGAGCTCCGACCACAATTCCCAAAGCAAAATACTCGTCCCAGCCGGGGAGCATCGCACAGCACATACCGACCCCCATAACAAGGGAGCTTAGTATTCCGATAATCAGCGATAGGACAGCGGCTCCTCTTGTCGCGCTTTTGTCGAGCCTGCGAAGTCTCTCCATTGAGGTTTCTTCTTTTGTTTGGGGCGCGTACTTGCTCCGAATTTCTTCGATTTCTTTTTTCTCCTTTGCGGAATATGTGTAAGTGAAGGTTTGTTTCTTTTCTTCCATGATTTATTGTTCCTTTCAAGGTTCTGCGGACATTATAACGCTCAAGTGTTTTTGTAAGGTTTAAGCTATGTTTGAGAATTATTAATTTCGATTTTTTTGAGATTTATATTTGCACGGCAGATCATATAGACAGCCATTCCGATCACAATTACGCACACCCCGCCGCCGACAGCGCCGGTCATAGCGCGGCGGAACATCGGGTCGTCGCCCTCTCCGAACTGGGCAAGCATAGCCGTTGTAAGGGAAAGTATTGACACCATTGCCGCAACAAGGCTTATTGCCTTTGCCGCCGAGAGAATCGGGCTTTTGTGCTTTCTTGTCTTTACAACATTGATAATTGCAATAGTGACGGCATAAAAGGAATATGCCGCCATGGCGTAAATCAAGAGACCCGGATATTCAAACCCTCGGTTCTGTTGTACCATGAAAACGACTATTCCGACAAGCGCCTGATTCATAAGCAGGAGTATGACCCCGCACGTCCGATAGCGGCGCAGCTCCGATGCTTCATCCTGCACATTCAGCCGTCGCACCAGTAAAAAACGCATCACGGCCAGCAGGATGTAATAAACAGCCAGCGCGATGAACCATGTGGAGCGGTAGACAATACCCGATACCAGTTTCATGACGATATACAGAAGATTGATAAAAAAGCCCTGATATAAAGAAACTCCCGCCCTAAAGCGCACATCGGTCAAGTATTTTTCGCCCACCTTGGTAGAGCGAAATTTTTTCATCAGCGGATGCTCGGAGACAAATTTCCTGACGCCTCCTATGGCTGTGTTGACATAGACCAGCCCCGTGCAGGTGACGATCAGCGCATAAGCGGAAGCAATATAGGAAGTGTATTGCAGGATCGGGTTCTGTATGTGGAACACCGCCACCGCGATCACAAAGCCATAGCCCAAAAGTGCCGCAACCACCGTCCAAATAGGGGGCAGGCAGAATATTCTTTTAAGAATCTCCTTGAATTTCTCCATTCGCTGCCCTCCTGATCTTCACGGTAAAGGTACTTCCTTTTCCGACCTCGCTCTCCACGGAAATATCGCCGCCGACAATATCCACCACCCGTTTCACCAGCGCCAGTCCCAAGCCGTTGCCCTGTGTGGCGTGGGAGGTGTCGCCCTGATAGAATTTCTCAAAAATGTGTTTGCCTGTCTCCGGCGAGATGCCGCAGCCGGTGTCGGACACTTTGACGGTCGCAAAATCTCCCTCGGTTTTCAGCGTCACGGACACCGTGCCGTCGGGTTCCGTGAATTTCAAAGCATTGGAAAAGAGGTTGTTCCATACCAGGGACAGCAGCTCATCGTCCGATTCCACAAACACTTCTTCCTCGATGTCCGTTTCAATGTCGATGTGCTTTTTCTCCCAAGCGTCCTCAAAGCTCAACAGGCACTCTGCAAGCTGTTCTCCGAGATTGTAGCGCTTTGCGGCGGGATAAATCTGTTGGTTTTCCAGTCGGTTAAGCTTCAAAATGTTAGTAATAAGGTCGGCAAGGCGGCGGGACTGCTCGGCGATGGCTTTGGCGTACTCTATCCGCTCTGCTTCGGTAAGGCTTGGACTTTGAAGCATAGTTCCGTAATTCTGCATCACGGCAAGCGGAGTTTTGAGCTCATGTGACACATTGGCAATGAAATCTGTTCGCAGGGTCTCAACTCCCGACAGCTCCTCTGCCATGCGGTTGAAGCAGTCGATAATGACGTCAAACCCGGCGTCGCTGTCGATACTGTGAAACGGTTTGATTCGCGCGGAAAAATCGCCGTGCATGATCTTTTCCGCGCCCTGTATTATTCTTCGCACCGGGCGCTCTACCGTAAACTTCCGGCGAACAGCGTCTATGACGGTGCATAGCAAGCTGAGAAGAAGCACGTTGCCCATAGTCAAAATCGCCGCAGTTCGAATGCCCTTTTCCGTGAACGTGATTCCCACCGAGGTCTGCATGGTGTGAAGAAAAAGCAGCATACAGCAGGTGATTATAAACGCTATAAGCAGAAAGAACACGACATAACTGCGTATGGCGGCAAGCAGTCGTTTATGTCGCCGCAGAGAATTTTTCCCATTCATTTTATCACCGCCTTATAGCCGAGCCCGTGAACGGTTTTTAGCTCAAATTCATCGCACGCTTCAAATTTAGCGCGCAGCTTTGTCATATAAACGTCGACCGCTCTCGGCGCGGTGTTCGTCTCCGCATCCCAAAACTCGTCCATAAGCTGGGTGCGGGTGAAGGTCTTGCCGGGATAAGAAAGGAGCTTGTAAATAATATTGAACTCCCGAGTTGTAAGGGGAATTTCCCTTGGAGCTTCCCCGGGTATGTCCTCGCCGCCGTAAACTGCCGTGCGCTCGTCCATGTCGAGCTTAAGCTTGCCTATTTCGAGCTTGTGGGAGGCGGCGATTTTTGCCCTTCGAAGCAGGGCGCCGATCCGCAGAAAAAGCTCGTCAAGGTCAATGGGCTTTATCATATAATCGTCAATACCGATTCTGTAGCCGCGCTGTTTTGAGGCAAAATCGTCCCGCGCCGTCATAAACAAAATGGGGATCTCTTCGTTTAAGGAGCGCACGGTTTTTGCAAATTCATAGCCGTCAATACCTGGCAACATAATATCCGATACAATCAGGTCAAAGACGTTTTCATACATGGCGTTGTAGGCTTCGTTTGCATTCAGGCAGCCTATTGCCTTATAGCCGCTCGCGTTCAAGAATGAACAGACTGTGCGGTTTAAGTCCTTGTCATCTTCCAAAACCAATATCTTAAACATAGGGCGCTCCTTTGAAAAGCTTTTATCTTATTGTAACATATTGTAGCACCCAAATGTTAAAGTTTTGTTTGCGTTTTGACTTTTTTCAAAAAATTTTGAAAGAGCGAGGCGAATCTGATGATCCGACCCGCTCTTTCGCCGATGATCCAATCATACCAAACTTGTCTTATTCAGCACGATCTTACTTACTGCACCAAGGCCGATGCTGAACAGTATGCCGCCCGCAAGACACAGGATCACGTTCATGATACCGGAATCCAGCGGCGTGATCATGGGCACCATCGTGTAGAGCAGCATGGAAGCCATAAGTCCGCCTACAATGGAAAGCCATGTTTTGCTTTTGGCCGCAACGCTGACAAGCAAGCTGATCCCCACAAAAACAGCCACCATAAAGAGCTTTGACAGCATACTCATGACCACACCGCCTATGCCGAATCCCGCCCAGTCAAAAGGCAATCCAGCTATGGCTCCGCCAAAAATCGCTCCGGTGAAGTAGGCGAGGAACATCAGAACGCTACCGATGAAGCATACCACCGTTTTGGAGATTACATAACTTCCCTTTTGCGCCCGGACGGTGAAGATATTTTTCGCGTACCCGCTGCGGAAGTCCTCCGCCACGAATACTCCCACCAGGATGACAACGAAGAAATAGAGCATATTGATGTTGCACATACTCGTCAGGCTCATGTCCATCATGCCACCTTCGCCCGGAAGTGAGCCAATGGTCTGCCAGGTGTTTTTGAAGCCCTCCATGACTGTTTCCTCGCCGGTCTGCGGATCGACCGTTACGCTGCCGTCCATCATCGTTGTCATCACGAGAATGAGGATCGGCATAACGAGGCAAATACCTATCATGATATAGAGAAACCGTGTCGTAAACATCCGGCGTAAATCCACCGCCAGCATACTTTTTACCCGATTTGTTTTTCTCGCCTTCCCTGCCATGGTTCACGCCCTCCTTTCTTTCATGAGGTCTATGTAGTATTCTTCAAGACCGATTTTCGATGTACCGATCTCGCTGACCGTAATGCCGCTTTCATAGAGATAGGAAACGATTTCCTCCGCCCGTGCCTCGTCGTACACACGGATATAGTCGCTTTCATCTTCCTCCACGCGGGCGTATTTACAGGACAGCAGCGCCTTCGCCCGGTTCCTCTCTGCCGCTTGCAGGTAGATATAGGTGCGGCAGCCCGCGTCCAATTCTTCGGCGGTCATTTCTTCGATCATCCTGCCGCCCCGGATGATCCCGTAATGTGTGGCGATCTTTTCCAGTTCGCCCAGAATGTGGGAAGAAATCAGCACGGTGCGGTTTTTATCCTTCGTAATGTCCGTCAGCACCTCCCGCATGATCCGCATCCCGTCCGCGTCCAGACCGTTGATGGGTTCGTCCAGCACCAGCAGGGCCGGGTCGCCCAGCAGCGCCATGGCGATGCCGATGCGCTGCTTCATGCCGAGGGAGCAGTTCTTGAATTTGTTGGAGGCCGCGCCCTCCATGCGGACCAGCTTCAGGATCTTGCCGATTTCTTCTTCCGGCTTTTTCAGGCCAAGGTTTGCCGCCTGCAGCATCATATTGCCCCATACGCTCATGTTTGGGAAACAGCCGGGCGCTTCGATCAGCACGCCGATCTTTGCCCGCACATCCGGGTCCGTGTAATCGCGCCCATAGAGCTTGATGGTGCCGCCGCTTGACGGCATCAGACCGCAGATGAGCTTCTCGGTTGTGGATTTTCCGGAGCCGTTTTCCCCGATAAAGCCGTAGATCGCGCCGGCGGGGACGGTCATATTCAGCCCTTTTAAGGCTTGCTTACTGCCAAAGTTTTTTGTAAGTCCTCTGATTTCGATTGCATTCATGCCTGCCACCTCCTTAATACACATCGCATCTCGACAGCACAAGGGAGCCGAGCAGATTATAAATGACGGTCCATGCTACGGAAACAACGGCGCACACGAGCATGGTTACAATATTGCTGGAAAGGCAAGCATACACCGAAGAACCGTACAGGAACACGTTGAGAAGCGAATTGTTGCCGATAATCGCCGCCGCGCCGATGATAGGAATACCTGTGCCGATGAAGAACGAAGCCGCCACGGAAATTCCGAAGTAGCGCCGGAAAATCACATTGAGGAAAGTGTAGAGGCTTGCCCAGCCAAGGCTCATGACAACTTTGCCGAGAATGGCGATGAGCAGCGAACTGATGTTGACCTCAAATGACAGCCCTGAGATCATTCCGCCGACCACGCCGCCGATGAGATAGGTCACGCACATACACGCCATGGAGAAGGCGCTGACCAGAGATTTTGAGATCATGTAATCCCGCTTTTTGGCGTGGGTGGTGAAAAGCTGCTTCACATAGCCGCTGCGATAGTCGTGGCCGATGAAGATGGATACCATGATGCCGCCGAAGATAAACACCATATTCATGTTGGCATATTCGCCGATGTTATGGACAATGTAGCGCGGGGAATCCGCCGCCACAATGTTCCAGACATTTGTGTACATGGTCTGGCCGCCGTCTGCTCCCGTCATGCTGACGATCATGGCCGGTATGATTGCGGCAATGGCCAGGAAGATATAGTACATCGGCGTATGGAACAGCCGGTAGAAATCCACACCCAGCATACCCTTGATTCGCTTGGCAAAGCTGGGATTTTCAAATTTCAGTTCGTGTGTCTGTGCCATCTTCTCACGCCTCCTTTTTACTCATCAATTCGATGTAGTATTCTTCCAGACCGATCTTGTTCTTTTTGATTTCTCTGACCGGGAAGTTGTTTTGCATCAAAAGTCCCACAATGCCCTCCGTATCATCTACATCGTAAATACGGATATAGCCGTCCTCTGCCCGAACATCGGGAAACTTCTGCCGCAGGAATCCGAAAGCTCCCTGCATATTCTGTGTTTTCAGCGAGGTAAACACCTTTGCACGGCCTTCCAAATCCTTTGCGGAAAGCTCTTGGATCATTTTGCCCTGTCGGATAATACCGTAGTGGGTGGCGATCTTCTCAAGCTCGCCTAAGATGTGGGAGGAAATGAGTACGGTGCAGCCATACTGTTGGGTGATGTCCACGAGTATCTCCCGCATCATTCTCATGCCATCGGCGTCCAAGCCGTTGATAGGCTCGTCCAAAATCAGCAGGGCGGGGTCGCCCAGCAGGGCCATGGCGATGCCGATGCGCTGCTTCATGCCGAGAGAACATTTTTTGAATTTCAGCTTTGCGTTATCCTCCATACGGACGATCCGCAGTACCCGGTCGATCTCGCCCGCCCGGTCGGAAAGTCCCAGGTTGATGGCCTGCATCATCAGGTTGTCCCACACGCTGGAATTTGGAAAACAGCCGGTGTTCTCAATGAGCGCACCCACACGGACACGCACCCCCGCGTCCGTGTACGGCCTGTCGAATAATTTGATACTGCCCTTGTCCGGCACCAGATGGCCGCAGATTAGCTTCTCCGTGGTGGATTTGCCGCTGCCGTTTTCTCCGATGAAGCCGTAAATGGCTCCCACGGGAACAGTCATGTTCAGGTTGTCCACGGCATACAGCCCGCGGAAGCTCTTGCTGAGCCCCCGAATTTCGATTGCGTTCATTTGCCTGCCTCCTTCTTTGCTTACGCTGAAAGGGCGATAAACACCGCCCTTTCTTACGGAATTACTTTTTGCCTTTTGCGGCGTCGTACTGTTCCTGCGCCGCCTTTTTGCGCGCCAATGCCGCTTCAAGCTGCTGCTCCTGCTCGGCCTTGCGTTTCGCTTTGCCGACTGCGATGGAGGATTCCATCTTTGTGGCCTCAAAATTAGCCTTGTCGATCTCGTGCTGGCGCTTTGCGCTCTCCTTCATATCGTGAAATGCGTTTTTCAAAAAGTTTGCCATTGTCGTTTGCTCCTTTTCTAAATTTTTGTGACAGCTCACTTGTTGACTGTATTGTACATCCCGATTGTTTGAGAAATTTTTGAGCTTTGTTTAAAAAATATTAAAAAAAGAGTCGGGGGACCTTTTAATAAAAGCTCCCCCGAGCTCGCTAAAACTTTTTTAAATTGTTTTTATTTGTTGACAAGCGCCTCCAGCGCGTCGATTGCTCCTTTTGCCGATTCGCAGACAGTAAATACCGAGGCAACGCTTATATTTATAAAGCCTTTGAATATATCCGAGCCGATAACAGAAAGCATATTGTCCCAAAAACCGTTTACGTTAAATAAAATGATAGGCTTATCGTGTCTGCCGAGCACCTTAAGGGTTATTATCTGAAAGAACTCGTCAAAGGTTCCGATACCGCCCGGAACGATTATAAAAGCGTCAGCCATTTCTTCCATTATGTTTTTGCGCTCAGACATGGTTTCGGTATCTATAAGCTCGGTGCAGTTTGCGTAAATCGGCTCAAACTCGTGCATAAAGTGGGGTGTGACTCCGACTATTTTTCCTCCCCCGAAGGTCACGCCTCGTGCGGCGGCTCCCATAAGACCGCCGGCGCCCGCACCGAAAATCATTGTGTGGTTTCTTTTCGCCATTTCTATGCCAAGCTCATAAACCGCATCCTTGTATACAGTGTCTATTTTGTCGCTTGCCGCGCCGTATAATGTAATTTTCATCTTTTTGATCGTTCCTTTCCGGCAAATGTTATAAAAAGCGATTGCTTTTCATATAATATGCAGTTTTTTTGAGTCAAAACCAAAGCTCATAAAATATAAGCTTTTCGACGGTTTTTGTCAAATATTTTCCTCAATGTAACGAAGGATTTCTTCAAAGCTGTACATATATTTACCGCACATAGCCTTGGTTCCCGAGGAAATAATGTTTCCTCCGTCATAACCTATGGTATTGTAGCCGGCAATGCGCACGGAGCAAACGCCGGCGCCGCTGTCCTCAATCCCTATAACGTGGTCTCTCATTTCAAAGGGTATTCCGAGCCCCACCGAGCAGGTCTCGGCGTAAAGCCAGGGGTGAGGCTTGGGCGAAAGCTCGCCGAGAGTGCCCACCTCGCCCTTTCGAAGGGGAAAGCCCGCGGAAATGATACAGTCGTAAAACGCTTTTGGGTCGCCCATGTCGAGAGTGTTGAAGGCGGAGAGTATTTCGGGATAAGCCTTTTCGTAAAGTCCGCTTGTGACAAGTCCGATTTTTATTCCGAGCTCTTTGAGGCGAAGGAGAAACGGTTTGAGTCCGGGAGAGGGAGTGAAGGCGCCCGCCTTGCCTCTGCCCTCCATTATCTCGTTCATTTCTCTGTGCGTGTGCATAAAGTAAAAGTCGCGCGCTTTTTCAAGAGGAGCGCCGGGGCAATATTTGTTTATGCAATATTGCAGATGCTCGGATACAGAATGTCCCGAAACGTGAGGCAGGTCTGCCTCTTCAAGTCGGAAGCTTTCATCCCCCAGCAGCGAGGCAATTGACTTTTCGATTATCCATATCCAAAATTCCTCGCTTCTGACGCTTGTGCCGTCAAGGTCCATAAGCACCGCTTTTATCGGCTTTTTGAGGCTTACCGGATGTATCGGATAATAGGCGGGGTGTCCTATCGCCGAGAGAACGTAAGCTACTGTATGGTCTGCGTAGCAAAGCAGCTCCACCTTGCGGTCACCCGTAGCGTAAATTTTTACAACTCCATCCTTACCGACAGCGTTAAATCCGTCGCTGCACTTGTCAATTTCAACAAGACCGCAGTCTTTGTCAAATTCTCCCAGATCTTTTATTATTATCTTTGACATATTAAATTCCTTTCACAGAAGAGGTTTTTTCCCGAATTAGGCGGTACTTTCATATTATATATGATTTTGCGCTGGATTTCAAGATATTTTCTTTTAACTTATTGCAAACATTAGCGCCTAAAATGCAAAAACCGACGGAAGACGGGACTCCCATCGGTTCTGTTTGCAATATTGCGGTTTGTTGTTTTGTCACTCGAGAATAAAGGTTTCGATTTTGTGAGCGCCCAAAGTAAAGCTGAATTTGCCGTCCTTTACGGGGATCTCCTCAATTGCCTTTTCGTCAAGGCGCGTCCTTGTGATCCTTGTAACGGGCAGAATGGTATTTACGTCTACCGTCTCGGAAACACCCGTGGTATTCCAAACGCGCAGGGTAACGCCCTTGCCGCTCTCCGCCTGTTTAAGAGCGGAGATCATGAGGCTCTTGTCATTTGCCTTAAATTCAAGGAATGAACCGGTATCCGCAAGCACGCCCGTGTCGCTGTATACGCCCTGTACCGCTTTGATTGTGACCTTGTGGGCGTAAGCCGCCTGGAGAACGCCCGCGTCAAACCAACTGCCAGCATGAGGCATAATAGCGTACTCGTATTCCATTGTTCCGAAGGAGTGCTGACCTGTGTACTTGTCAAGCTCTTCATAGGTCATGTTGTTGTTTGCGGTCATGTAGGCGCGCTGTGTGCGTATGAGGGTTATCTTCATTGTGCGGAGGGTGTCGTCCTGAATTTCGTATTCACGAAGTCCCTTTGTGAGCACCGCAAAGCCTGTTTTGCCGTCCGAAACGTCAACAAAGTTCTGCATCGGCTGGAAGGGGAAGAAGCCCTCGAAGTTATCCTTATGATCTCTCCATTTGATTGTACGGCTTGCCACATCCCATGCACTCTCGCTATCCGCAAAGTCCGCCTTTTCAATTCCCGTCGGGAAGTTGACGCAAAGCTTGTGGTCGCGAATCTCATTTACAAGCTTGGTGTTGACTTTGAGATATTTTGCATCCTTTTCAAGCGTCAGAATTGTGGTTATCGGCAGGGTCTTTATCTCCCTTGTCCTGTCCTGGCCGTCGATTGTTGCGGCGGCGGGAAGGGTCATTGAAAGCTCTATTTTATACACACCGCGAAGCTCGTTTGATTCGAGCATTGTGATCTTTGCGGCGCTGCCGAGCGAGGTATAAACGCAGTTTCTCTTGGGAGTCTGGCTTGCGTGCGCGCTTCCGACCTCGCCTGTGTCGGTATAGTACATTGCGTTTTCAACGGTGTGACCGGTAATCTTATCGGTGATTGTCAGTGTACCGTTGCTGTTTATAACTACCTTGAGGTTGTCGTTTTCAAGAAGTCCGCCGTCGCGTGCGATAAGCTTTCTGTTCTCCATGATTTCGGGATGATATGCGAAAACCGGAGGACGCATACGCATGGCAATTGTGGTATATCCGCACTGAGGAACCTTGACCTTGACAAGCACACGCTTTCTGTTTGCGTTGAATTTAATCGATTTTGTGTCAAGCTCTCTCTCAACGCCTATTGAAATGTCGTCTCTTGAAAGCTCAACAGACGGAAGAACATTGCCGTTTGCGTCGACGATATCATAAAAGTCTCCGCAGTCCGCCATGCCCTGGAGCCCGTTGTCGGTAACTTGAACCTTGCCCTTGGGAGTGTCGATTACAAGCTCCACAACCTCCTCGCGCTCATAGGGAAGGGTATTGAAGAGGGTGAGAATATGGTCGGTCGATTTGAAGCTTGCGCTTGTATTGATATTCGAGAAGAGGGCGATAACGCTCCTGTTTGTGACCTCCTCGGCAACCGTCTTTGCGAGCGAGAAATTGTACATCATATCCTCGTGCGCTCTGTCGACTGCCGCTCCGCAAATCGAGTCGTGGGCGTGGTTCTTTAACAGGTGCTGCCATGCTCTTTGAATGTTTGTCGTGGGATATTCCTTGCCGTAAAGCGAAGCTAAAGCGGCAAGAGGCTCGCCGAGATTTATAAGGTTGTTCTCAACGTCGTCGTTGTAAAGCTTGATTTTGATTCTTGAAGAGTGGGTTGCTCCGAGCAGGGCGTTGAAGTTGTTGTACTCCATGGTGGTGTAGCGAAGCTCACCCTTGTGAGTCGCCTTATCCTTGGCGGCGGTAATGATGGCGTCCATATAATCGTCCATGGTGTCCTGCTTTATCTCGACGTCATCATAAATTTTGTTCATGTCGGCGACAAGCTCGGGCAGGTATCTGTACGGCTCGTCATTGTCCTCCATGTTAAGGGCAAGGATATGCTCACCTATGGCGTAAGGCTCAGCCTGTGCAAGCAGATAGTCAAGCGAACGCTTTTGAACCTCCTTGTCGTGTATGTAGTCAAAGTCCTCGTGAAGCAGAGTGAAGGCTTTTTCATACGACTTTGTGTCAGCCATGTGTACGGGCTTTTGCGTAATGTCATATGTGTAGGTAAGGTCCTTAAGTCCCTTTCCGAGCACTGCCGGACCGTGCACATAGAAGAACCAGTTGGTTCTTGTGACCTCGTCAAAGGTACGCAGGGTATTTATAGTAGAACCGTCCGGGCTCTCCCAATTAAACAGGGGTGTGAGCACATGCTTGTTGGTTCCGCGGTAGAAAATCGCGGTTTCGATGCCGAAGCCCTTATACAGCTGGGGAAGCTGTGAGGGCTGACCGTAGGATGTGGCGGTGTATCCCGATTTCATGCCGCCGCCAAGCTCCGCTGCCATTTTGTGACCGAGAAGCAGGTTGCGTATAAGCGCCTCGGGAGCTACGGTGTTTGTTTCGGGAAGAGTGTACCAATTGACTATTTTAATTCTCCCCGCCTTGATAAGGTTAACAATGCGCTCTTTGTTTTCGGGACGGATCGTCAGATAGTCCTCTATAACGATTGTTCCGCCGTCAATGCAGAAATAATTGTAGCTTTCCTTCTGCTCCAGCAGGTTTATGATGTTGTCGACAAGATCCACAAGGCGGAGCTTGCTCTGCTCGGCAGTGTGACGCCACTCGCGGTCCCAGTGGGTACCGTTTATCAGGTGAACTATTTTCTTTGCCATAAATACCTCCGTGTTTTTATTAATAATCAGCCTTTGGCATATAATTACTTATTATAAGTATAAACCACCGCTTGCCGTAAGTCAAGCTATTTTTTATGAATTTTTACAGATAATATGAAACGATATAAATCCGGCGGGCGGTTGAATTTACATCTATGAATTAAAGTTTATTAAAATTTAATTTAAATCTGTGCTTTTTGACTTGTAAAAGCGACGGCTTTGTGCTATTCTTATAACTAACAGAATCCTACAATAGAATTGACGTGAATGACAGGCAATTTTTTAGAAAGGAATGATTTAATGAAGCAATCAAGAGTTTTAAAAGGAATCGCCGCAGTTCTTGCATTGTCCGCACTCCTTTGCGCTACGGCAGGATGCTCGAAAAAAGGTTCCGAAAAAAAGCCGGAGGAGGTCCTTATTCCGATTTCGGGGGACTGCTCTCTGGTGGCAGAAGGGGAGCTTGACCTCTCAAAACCCACGCTCTACATAAACAGCTCGGATGAGCCGCAGGCTCAAAGGGCGGCCGGAGACCTCCAAACCGATTTTGAAAAGGTCACGGGTACAAGGCCCGAGCTTTCGGTCGACGTGGCAGAGCTTTCGTCCACTTCTATCATTATCGGAACAATTGGTCAAAGCGGTATGATAGACGGTCTTATCGACGCCGGAGTTCTTGACGTTTCCGAAATAGCGGACAAGTGGGAGGGCTATAAAATAGCCGTTTACAAGAATCTCACCGACACCGCCGAGTACTCTGTTGTAATTGCCGGAAGCGATACTCGCGGCACGATATACGGTATCTATGAGCTTTCGTCTCAAATCGGCGTTTCCCCTTGGTATTGGTGGGGCGACGTTCCGATTATTGAGAATAAAAATCTCACCCTGTCGGTTGCCGAGCTGTCCGGCAGTGAGGCGCCTGACGTGAAATACCGCGGCATCTTTATCAATGACGAGGAAAACCTTGCGGCATGGTCGGCAAGGTTCGTAAGACGAACCGAAAATCTCGGGACCCCCGGTCCCGAGGTTTACGGGCATATGTTTGAGCTTCTTCTGCGCCTCAAGGCGAATACTCTCTATCCCGCAATGCACGCTACCTCCACCGCCTTCAACGCGGTTATAAACCCCGATACCGGCATTGCCTACAATGCCGAGCTTGCCGACAGCTACGGCATAATTATGGGTTCCAGCCACTGCGAAATGCTGCTTTGCAACAACGAAACCGAATGGGTTCCGTGGTGCGAGGCAAATGAAGGCAAGTACCACCTGAAAAAGCTGAATAACGACTGGAAGGCTTCTTACGATTACACGGTAAACGCCGAAGCCATGAACGCCTATTGGGAAGACCGCGTTGCCGCAAACTATCGTTTTGACAATATCTATACCTTGGGGCTTCGCGGCGTACACGACTCGGGAATCGCTCACTCTGCGGTTCCGAACGCCTCCTACGAACAGCAGGCGGCTTATGTCAAAAAGGCTATAGAAGCGCAGCTTGCAATTCTTGAAAAGTACGAAAGCATCCTGTCCGAGGAAACCGGAAAGGAAGAGCATTTTGTCACATGTTACTGTCCATACAAGGAAGCGGCTGAATACTACAAATATGACATATCGCTTCCCGAGGACTGCATTATTGAGTACAGCGACGACAACTACGGATATGTTCGCCAGCTTCCGAACGCCTCCGAGCTTAACACATATGCGGGCTTTGGCGTTTATTATCACGTCTCCTACAGGGGAGTTCCGCGCAGCTATCTGTGGATAGACAGCACCCCTCTCTCTCAGATTTACGAAGAAATGAACAAGGCGTACAATGCGGGTTCGGACGACCTTTGGATACTCAACGTCGGCGATCTTAAGCCCGCCGAATTACCCATGGACTTCTTTTTGAAGCTTGCGTGGTCTGTCGACGATTTTAGCCCCGAGAATCTTGAAGACTTCACTGCGTCCTTCTGCCGTACGAATTTTGCGCTTTCCGAAAGCGATGCCAAAGAAATTGCCTCCGCCATGACCGAATATTATCAGGTTGCCATTGCCTACAAGCCCGATTATCAGGGCTACAATGAAGGCGTCGAGTACAGCTTGGTGAATTTCGGCGATGAGGCGGAAATAATGATAACCCGCGCAAAGCGGGCTGAGGCGGTCGCCGCAAAAATATATGATGCGCTGCCCGATATCAGGAAAGATTCGTTCTATGAACTGATTTACTACAAGACCCGCTGTCTGAGGCTCACCCTTGAGCTTAACGTTTATGCGCAAAAAAATCAGCTTGCCATGAGTCAGGGGCGGTTTGCAAGTATTAACGCCTACGCCGCTCTCTCCGAAGAGGCGTTTGCCGAAATCGCCGCAGACATCAAAACCTACAATTCACTGCAAAACGGCAAGTGGAGAGGGATTCTCAATCCCTATACCACAGCAAACGGCTCTCCCCCTATCGCCTCCAAGCCCTCGGTGACCTATATCTCGGCTGATCTTGCCGAAGACGGCGTCAAGGCGGCGTCCGAAGGGCAGACCGGCGGCATTCCCGCAGAGCTGCGCTTTACCTCTTTTACAACCTCAAAGCGCTTTATTGACATCTTTTCGCTCGGCAATACCGGTTATGATTTCAAGCTGACCGCCGATGAGGCGCTCTCGTTCTACGATCAAAACGGCAAGCTTTTGACCGGCAGTGCATCGGGCGGAAAGGTTGAATATCTCGGAAGCGTCAATGTGGAAACAAGAATATGGGTCGGAGTTAACAAAGAAAAGCTGTCCGGCACCTATTCGGGCGATATAATAATCTCCGACAACTACGGGCATACGACAAAAATTCCCGTGCTTATTTCCGCGCTGGTAGACCCCTCAAACGAGACAAGGTTCAAAGGCTACTTTGAGGAAAACGGCATTATCTCCATTGAAGCGGAGCACTACACCGACAGTGTTGCGGTCGGCGACTGCGAATGGAAGCTCATGCCAAATCTCGGCGTTTCGGGCGGCTCCATGAAGGTTTTCCCCGACACCTCCGCTTCGTCAACAAATATCGGCTCGGATTATTCCGAAAAATCCGCTTATCTTGTCTACCAAATTTATGTAACCACAACCGGCAAATATAACGGCACTCTATTCCGTATTCCCACTCTGAATGAGGGGACGACAAACGGCAGAAGTGCCAAAACCTGTCGGATAGTCTACTCGGTGGACGGCGGCAACGTTGCTACCTTACGCGGAAATACCACCGTGGATACCGGCGGCTCAAGCAAATGGAGCTACGGTGTGAGATATAACATCGAAAAGCTGAGCTTTTCGGTAAGCTTCGATACCGTCGGCTGGCATGAGCTTAGAATATATCAGGCGGACGCCGGAATGGCGTTTGACAAAATCGAGCTTCTCCACGAGAGTCTCGGCGCTCTCTCCTCCCGTCTGGGTGCGCCCGAAACCTATCAGACCGTCACCGATATTGAAGATCAAATTCTGCCTTGCCCGCCCGAGCTCTCCTTTGAAGGGCTTAAGTATGAGCCGGCTTCCGACGATCTGAATTTCGATTTGACCTCGGACGTCGACAAAGCACACAGCGGATACTTCGGTGTCGATAACCTTACCGAATCGATCAGAACAAAACGATACGGCTGGCTCTCCGGCTTCGATTCGCTCAAAGCCGAAAGGAGGTCGGCAAGCGGTACCTCCGACAGAGATCAGGGCTTTATCTATTCGGATAATCCTGCAGAGCTTCGTCTTGTGCTCTCCGGCGCAGGTAAGTATATATTTACAATCGCTGTCGGCGACCGCTTGGCAAGCGGAATTTCGGCTGTCAATATGAACGTTCTTGCAAACGGTACCTCCGTCATAACCGGAATTAACGTCGCCGCGGGCAATACCGCCGAGTATTGCTTTATCATTGAATCAACAGACGGTACAGTCACCCTGTCGTTTGACGGCAGCTGGATTGTGTCGGCAATTGAAATTCGCAAGTATAATGATGTTGAGGTCGGCGGAGCTTCTGCATTTGCACCAGACGAAAACGGCGACGTGATTATCGAAGCGGAATCCGCGCTGAATAATACCGAATTTGCCTCAAATACCGCCAGTGCCGACGATAAAAAGCTCCATTGGATGGAAACCGGCGGTATCTACGGCTCCGCGCTCTTCTTCGGACCTAACGGAAACAGCCAGTATACAAGCACCGATCCGAATACCGGCAAAACGGCTAAGCTTAACTATAAGGTCGACCTTCCGGCAGGTACCTATAACCTCTTCGCCTTGGTTAAGTGCCAGAGCGACTCGGATGACTCAATAATCGTCTTAATGGATGGCAAAAATGCTCAAACAACTAACGACTTTAAGGATACCGCAGGCTTCGTGTGGAAGAAAATCGGTACCTTCACCGTCTCACAGTCGGGTGAACATACAATTACCCTCATGGGACGCGAGGACGGTCTTGTCATTGACCGCCTCATCCTGACAACTAAATCAAGCTGGAAATAAACCTTTCCACCAAAAAAACACATTGCCGCCACAGGGACAGGAGTCCCTGTGGCGATTTGCTGATGAAGGGGTTTAGTGCAGCTGCGGCGCGTAGCTGAAGGGGATTTCGCGCTCTGCGGAGCGCGACGGTGGCTCAGCCCCTCGACCCCGCCGGCTTTTGAAAAGCCGGAGAAACAAACGGGCGCTCGCATGGTGCTAAGATGCGCTTTGCGCCGCTCTCCTCAATCGCTGCGCTCAGAGGAGAGCGGTCAAGATATATGTGCGGCGAAGCAAGCAAGCTTGCACGCCGCATATATATCCCGACCCGCAAACCTACGGTTTGCTCCCGGCGCAAAGCGTAAATTGCAAAAAAATGTGTTATGCTTTCGGAAATCGAAGGTAAAGCAAAATGCAGCTGTATAATATTTGAAAAACGGTCATATCGTTTGTTCGTTGTACTTAATGTGCCGGAGAAAACGATATGACTTACTTTTTTATGCTTTTTTTAACATTGACGGCGCCCAAAACGCTTTTTGTGTGCTCGCAGTTAAGTGACTTTTTCTGACAACGCCTTGCCTTTCTTCCCCCCTCGCCGCACGTCTTGTTAATGATTGTGGGAACGGTTGATTGTGCTGATTTTTCATTGCCGTCCCGGCTATTTTTTCGGCTACGGTTTGTATAATTTTTCTCTCACGCAGCTGTAGCCGTTCGTTTATAGCTAAAAATGTTGCGATTGCACGTTCTTTGTTCCCGCTCCCTTTATTTCCCCTACTACGGCTTGCCCCCTCTTCCCCCACGTCCCGCGGCGGGGGAGCGTGGGGGAAGATGAGGCAAGAAATGATAGAAAAATAGGCGATATGGGTTACATAAAGTCCGCACGAAGCGAAAAATTTGCTATATATTTCAAGTACAGATTTTCAAACACGTTCCGCTTTACGACACATTTCGTAAGCAACAACCAAGTCGCACGAGGTTTTAATGTTACAGCAAATTTAAGCTCTGCGCCGTGAGGCAAACCGAAAGGTTTGCAGGTCGGGGTGTATACGCGCCGCTCAAGCTTACTTGAAGCGGCGCGCATACAGACTGACCGCTATCTGTCGAACGTAGTGAGACAGACTCACGGCGCAAAGCGCGAGCACGCACTGTACGAGCGTACGTATGTTTTTCCGCCTTTACAAAAGGCGGCGGGGTAGAGGGGCAGAGCCCCCGTCGCGCTCCGAAGAGCGCGAAATATCCTTAGCCCCTGTCTTCGCGCTCAGCAGAGCGCGAAATATTCCTTACCGCAAGCCGTGCTCCGCCAAACAAATCACCACCCTGCGGTGACTGACGCGGGGTGGTGATTTGTTTGATGTTATTTTTGTGATTTTTTCCACTCTTTTATTTCGTTAAGGCGGGTTTTGAAGCGAGCTTCGAGCCCCTCGTCGGTGGGGTGATAGTATTCTCTATTGACGAGGGAGTCGGGCAGGCATTGCATATTTGTGAGTTTATCTTTAAAGTCATGGGCGTACTGATAGCCCTTACCGTAGTCAAGTTCTTTCATGAGTGAGGTCGGAGCGTTACGGATGGTGAGGGGGACAGGTTCGGCGATTGTGGTGAGAGCGTCTTTTTTAGCTTTTTCGTAGCCTACATAGAGGGCGTTTGATTTAGGCGCGAGGGAAAGGTAGACGACGGCTTCTGTCAGGTGGACGGAGCATTCGGGCATACCGATAAAGTGACAAGCCTGGTAGGCGGCGACAGAAAGCTCGAGGGCTCTCGGGTCGGCGAGTCCCACATCCTCGGCGGCAAATCTTGTAACGCGGCGAGCGATATACAGCGGGTCCTCGCCCGCTTCGAGCATACGGGCAAGCCAATAGACAGCAGCGTCCGGGTCGGAGTTGCGCATTGACTTATGGAGAGCGGAGATTAAGTTATAATGCTCCTCGCCGTTTTTATCATACAGGAGGGATTTTTTAGACGTACACTGTTCGATAGTCTCTTTTGTAACGGTTATTTGATTTCCTTCAACATTGCCGTTAAGCACAGCCATTTCGAGGGTGGAGAGAGCGGAGCGGGCGTCGCCGTTTGCGAACACGGCGATAATTTCGATAAGCTCGTCTGAGATATTCACATTTTGATTGCCAAAGCCCGCGGGGTTTTTAATGGCGTTTTTAAGCAGTATTATAATATCTTCGGTTTTAAGCGCATGGAGGACGAAGACCTTACAGCGGGAGAGCAGGGCGCCGTTAACCTCAAAGGAGGGATTTTCGGTAGTGGCGCCTATTAAGATAATGCTTCCTTTTTCGACAAAGGGAAGGAAGGCGTCCTGCTGAGCCTTGTTGAAGCGATGTATTTCATCTACGAAAAGGATGGTTTTTTCGCCGAAGGCGCGGCTGTTTTCCGCTTGCTCCATTACCTGTTTTATTTCTTTTATACCGCTGGTAACGGCGGAAAAATCAATAAAGCTCGCCTTAGTGCTTTTTGCGATGATACGGGCAAGAGTGGTTTTTCCGACTCCGGGGGGACCCCAAAAGATCATGGAGCAGATATTGTCGCTTTCTATCATTCTTCTCAGCATTTTACCTTCGCCGAGAAGGTGCTCCTGCCCGCAAAATTCCTGAAGATTCTGAGGACGTATCCGAGAGGCGAGAGGCTGCATATTGACGCTTGCATCCGAAAACAAGGTTTGCTGTTCCATAAATTTTTCCCCTTTCATAGCTGCTTAAACATAAGTATAGCTTAAATTTCGGGCTTTGTCAACACGCTTTTCGGGTATTCACAGAATGTTACAAAACAAAAAATAAAGTTGCACTTGAAATATAAAATAAAATATGTTAAAATGCAGAGAATAACATACGGCATCAGCCGGGAAGGGAAAAAGGATGGCTGTCAAAGGGAAGTACAGAAAGCTGATTGACAACACGGCGATAATAGGTATCGGGCAGATAGGCTCCAAGGTGCTTGTTTTCCTGCTTGTTCGCCTGTATACCTCGGTGATGACGAAAACCGACTATTCGATAGCCTCAAATATCACCGAAACGGCGACCTTGCTTTTGCCCATAATATCGCTTGAGGTAGGGGAGGCGGTATTCCGTTTTGCAATGGACAAGGACTACCGCAAAAACGACGTGTTCACCTCCGGTTATGCCGCATTACTTCTCGGGTGCCTGCTGTTTGGAGCCGCGATTCCGATACTTTTGTCCATTCCCTATTTTGAGGGATTGCAGTGGCTGATAATTCTTTACGTTATAACCTCGGCACTGCACGCCATTTGCTCGCAGTTTATAAGGGCAATGGGAAAGTTCCGCCTGTACGCCCTGCAGGGAATAATAAACACCTGCCTTACCATAACCTGCAACGTTATATTTCTTATACCTTTGAAAATGTCATACGTGGGGTATGTACTTTCGGTAAGCGTTGCGGATTTCTTTTCAATGCTGTTTATTGTCTTTGCGGCAAAGCTTTGGAGAAACTTTTCGCCAAAGGCGGTAAAGGCGTCCACAATAAAAAGTATGCTCAAATACAGCATACCGCTGATACCTACGTCGATTTTCTGGTGGATTACCAACGTTTCCGACAAGTACATGGTCACATATTTTGTGGGAGACGACGCCAACGGGCTTTACAGCGCGGCATATAAAATTCCCACACTGCTTATGGTGCTGAGCGGAATATTTGTAAACGCGTGGCGAAACAGCGCAATTGACGAAAAAGACAGCAGGGAATACAAAACCTTCCTTGCAAACGTCTACGATATGTTTTCGGGAGTGGTCTTTATCCTTGCCTCGGGTATAATTGCCTTTGTGCTGGTGATAACCTTCCTTATGTTCGACTCGGAATTTCACGACGCATGGCGGTATATTCCGATACTCACGGTCGCAATGGTGTTTTTCAATTTCACCTCTTTTCTCGGAAACATGTACATTGTTTCAAAAAAGACAGTGTGGTCATTTATAACCTCGCTTGTCGGAGCGGCGGTCAATATCACGCTCAATTTACTGCTAATACCGAAAATCGGGGCGCAGGGTGCGGCGATAGCAACGCTTGCAAGCTTTATTGCGGTATACATTTTGAGAATTATCACGACAAGAAAGTTCACTGCGTTTAAGATAAAATACGGCAAGCTTATACTGAACACCGCCATAATTCTCTTCCAGTGCGGCGCGGTGCTTTTTAGAGTTCCCGGGTGGATGATACTTGAGGGAGCGGGGCTTGTTTCAATAATTCTTTTAAATGTATTTCCGTATATCGGGCATATAAGGAAATTTCTAAATTCCCGCCACAAGAAGCAGACCGAGCAGTAACATGAGATCTCCGTCAAACTCGCCCGAGACAAACAGTATGACGGCGCCGATAATAAGCAGGTCTTCTATTTTTAAATCCTTGCCGCTTATTAATGAGGCAACCTCGTTCTTGCCCTCTTTTTCGCAGCCCTTTTCGCACTCCTTTTCGCCGCACGCTTCGGCTTCGGGTGAACAGCTGTCGCACGGGGAAATATAATCTTGAAAGAGCTCGCCTGACGGCTTTTCAGGGATAGCGCCTGTTTCTTCGACGGGCTCGCTTATATCGCTTATATCATTAAAGCTTTGCGCATCAAAAGCCGATATTTCGTTTTTATTCTCCTCAGGGGCTTTTTCGGAGCCTTCGACAATATCCGCATAGGGCTTAAAATTCCTTGTGAACGCCACGCCGTTGTAGTTAGGGGGCGGGGTGTAGGAGGGATTGTATCCGAAGCTTTTTCTGCTGTACATCTTTTCACCTTCCTTCAAGTATGTTTTTTAGTCCAAGCTGATTTGCAATTTGCATCAGTCCCAAAAGCTTTATTATAAAATCAAGCTTATCTCGCCTTTCGGGCGGAACAAAGGGGCGCATTGCTTCAAGCAGCCTTATTCTGTCCTTGTGGTCTGCCTTTTTGTTTTCGCCGCTTTCTTTGGCTTCGCTTTGATTTTGCTGAGCTTTAGGCTGACTGCCCCCCGCAGCGCCGGAAAGAAGAGAAAGGACGTCTCCAAGGTTGCCGCTTCCCGAGGGCGAGGGGGTATCGCTTTCCGAAAAAGAGAAAGCGCCCTTGTCGACCCTTTCCTGCCGCGCGTCGGATTTTTGCGAAGAACCTTCAAAGGCTTGTGAAAAAATACCGCTTGACGACAATGCAGACGCCATGCTTATTGCTTTTTGCATAAACTCGGGATTTTCTGTCAGGGTACGGAGAAAACCGAGGTCTAAGTTACCGTTCATAAACAACTCCTTTTCTGCCGCAAGGTGCGGCATATGGGTTTTGCCGCCGACGGCGGCAGGCGGACAGGTTTTAAATCAAATTTAAATTATATATTGTTTTTTGCGCTCTGCGGCAGACTGTCATAGATGTCTTGGAGCTTATCCTTGCCCACCTTGCCCATCATGTTTTCAATATCCTTGTCTGAGGCATTTTTAAGAAGTACTCTGAAAAATGAGGTGTTTTTTGCCGCTTGCAAGGCTTTTTCGTGGGTCAGTCCTATCGAGATTGCAATTGTGTAAATTATTTTTGAAAATTCCTTATCGTCAAGGGAGGCGAGTTCTCTGACGTTTGAGCTGTTAATATCCATAATATATAAACTCCGATTTCTGCTTTTGATATTAACAGTATATTCTCAACTGCCTTTTATGACACCGGCGCCGGTATATTTGCAAAATAAAAAATGTATTGCGGGAGGCTTTACTTTTATGAAAATTATCGCAATGTCCGATTCCCACGGGAGCAATTACAACATGAAGGCGGTAATGACGCTGCATTACGACGCGGATATGTTCATTCATGCCGGAGACGGATGCGAGGACTTTGTCAAGCTCTGCCTTGAAAGAAATCTTCCGTATATTGCGGTGCGGGGGAACTGCGATATCTTTTCAAAGCAGCAGGATGAGCAGCTTTGCGAGCTTGGCGAAAAAAAGATATTTGTAACACACGGGCATCTTTACTCCGCAAAGCTGACAACCGAAAGCCTTATGACGGCGGGGAGCATGAGACAGGCGGATATTGTGATTTTCGGGCACACGCATGAGAGCCTTTGCGAATATATAGATGATAAGCGGTTTGGTAAACCGTTTTATATGGTAAACCCGGGAAGCATTTCGCTCCCCATGAACGGCAGCCCTTCATACGCGCTTATAGAAATCCGTAACGGTGACATACTAATTAATATTGCCGACGTATATTCGAACAGTTGGTAAAACATCCAAAAAAGGTTGCGGTTTTAATATGAAATACAAGCCAAAGAAAAACAACAAAAAAGTATATATAGTATCTGCAATTTATCTTGTTGTCATAGTAGTAGCATTTGTACTTGAAGCGCTTGATATGGGATATACTTTTTTAAATCAGCTTACGGTGCTCACAGTCGCCACCGCCGCCGTCTATACGCTTAGATACGTGATTTTCGATTACGTTTATTCAGTCGACGAAGAGGAGGGGTATCTTGAGGTCATAAGGGTAGGCTCAAAGCTTCCGAAGACCTTTGCAAGCGTTAAAATGTCCAAAGACGACCTTGTGGTAAAAGAAGAAAAGGACATGAGCATTTACAACGTGACAAAAAAAGAACGCTTCAACGCGACGATGTTTGCGGGGAGCGAAAATATGTATTGGTACATTTTCACGCTAAACGGCGAAAGGCAGGCGCTGATCCTTGAATGTGAGGAAGCCTTTTGTGAGTATTTGAAAAATCAAATTAAAAACATAAAATAAAAACCCGCTGCTGTGCGGTTTTTTGAGCAAAAATCATTGACAAAAAACATTTGTCGTGATATAATGAGCCTTGTTTAAAAAGAGGTGTGGCTATGAATAATGTGCTTGTTGCGCTCCTGTTTTTTTCAGGCGGACTCGCCTTTTCCTATGTAAATTATCTTGTATCGGGATTTCTTTTAAAAAGCAGCAACAGCAGCATGATATTGCCGCTTATAAGGAACATAGTGAATATCGGAGTTTTGGTTTTGGCTTACTTTTTGGGTCAGAAGCTCGAAATGCTCGGCGCTGTGCTTATCGGAACGGCGATAGGGCTTACAATTCCCGGTTTTCTGTTTTCTTATCGGCTCTCCAAAAAGCTGTTAGAGGAAAATGAAAAAGAGAAACAGAAAAAAGACGGGGAGTAAGCGCCTCTGCCTGTCACGGCTTTTGAAAAACATATAAACACACAAAAACAAATGCGAATATTAAGTATGGTAATATAATTCTAATTCGGTTCGGAGGTGAAAAGGCATGGGAGAATCGGAGGTTCTCTTTAAGCTCTTCGGCGTACTTGACGTTACCGGAGAGGTTGTGACCTCATGGGTGATTATTGCGCTTGTGGTGCTTTTTGCGTTTATCGGCACCAAAAAGCTTAAGGACACGCCCGGTTTTTTGCAGAATATACTCGAAGTTGCGATAATAAAGCTCGAAAACTTTTTCGGCGACACTTTGGGGAAAAAGAGCAAGAGACTGAAAATGTGTTTTCCGTTTTTGGCGACAATGTTCATTTTTATTATAATTTCGAACTATTCTGGGCTGATTCCCGGGGCGGGAGAGTTCTCTTGGTTCCACGCGCCCACCTCGTCCCTGTCGGTCACGGCGGGGCTTGGTATCGTGACCTTCTGCGCACTTCATTTTTTCGGCTTCAGGACGCATAAAATTCATTATTTAAAGCATTTTGTCCTGCCGGTTTTCTTCATGCTTCCTTTTCTAATTATTGATGAGATAGTGCGCCCGGTTTCCCTTGCCCTCAGGCTTTACGGAAACGTTTTCGGCGAGGAAATGGTCACCGAGCAGCTTTATGAAATAATTCCGATAGGCGCGCCTATTATAATGATGGTGCTAAGCCTTCTTTTCTGTGCGCTTCAGGCAATAGTGTTTACGATGCTCACAAGTATCTACATTTTTGAAGCGACTGAAGAGCTTGAATAATAAAAACAAATACAAAAAAATAAAATAAAATAAAAATACAGTCGGTAAAGGAGATATTAAAATGGACAGCTCTGCAATGATAGCGATAGCGGCGGCTATAGCGATAGCGGTAAGTACAATAGGACCGAGCATGGCACAGGGAAAGACTGCGGCGGCGGCAATGGAGAGTATTGCCCGTCAGCCCGAGGCGGCAAACAACATACGTTCCACCCTCATTATTGCATTGGCACTTATTGAGGCGTTGACGATTTACGGACTTCTTATAGCTTTCATGCTTATATCGCGGATATAATACGCGGTCTTACTTAAAAAATCGGCATCATGGGTCAAGTTACAGGGGCGGGAAACCGCGTCTGTACCTCGGCTTTTTCGGCAATGAATTTTGCCGTCAGCTTACATACAATGTATCGAAAGGGCGGGGGCGACCAAAAAACCTCCCGACAAAAAAGATGAGTATCAATATTTCCGTCATAATATGGACGGTTGTGAATTTTTGTATTCTGCTTGTTGCGCTGAATTTCGTGTTGTATAAGCCTCTTTTGAAATTCATTCACGAAAGAGACGAAAGAAACGAGAAGGGTATTGACGCAGGCAAGAATGCGGACATACTTCTTGAAAAGGCAAAGAACGAAAACCGCGAAGCGCTTGAAAATCTGCGGCGTGAAGAGCAAAAAAACACCGAAGACGCTCTGCACGAGGCAAGAGCAAATAAAAGAGCGGCTCTGGCGCAAATGAACGAAAGACTTGACAAGGAGTACCGCGAGGGTCTTGAAAAGCTCGCCAAGGACGAAGAGGCGGCGGAAGCACAGCTTGACGCGAAATTGGACGTGCTTTCAAAGATCATAGCGGATAAGGTTTCGGGAGGCTTCATCTGAGGCTTTTTCGGATTCAGATCTCAGAAAGGAAAGGTCACGGCAGTGTTTGTATATCAGCTTATAAACTTTGCCATAATTATTGTTGTCCTCGCCATATTCGGCAGAAAAACGGTTAAAAAAATCTTTGGCGGACACAGAGACAAGGTCAAAAACGAGCTTCTTGAGGCGGAAAAGGGCTTTGAGCGTTCAAGGAGCGCCGAGCGGCTTATAGAAGAGGAGAACGAAAAGGCAAGAGCGCAAAGAGAAGCGCTTATTCTCACGTCGCAAAAGCACCGCAAGGAAGCGGTTGAGGCGGCGTCTTCCGGCGTTCTTGAGGCGGAGGAGACCAGACGGGCTGAAATTAAAAGGGAGCTCAAGGCGCGCAGAATCGACATGTACGAAAATTTGCGCCGCCGTATGCTCCATAAGGTTGCGGGGGCTGTTACCGAGCTTGTGGCAAAGGAGCCTTACGTTTCGATGTTCCGCGCGGCGGAAGAGAAGATAATAGACGACATTTTGCCGATGCTTCGCATAACAAACGGAGACAGAGTTTATCTTTTAAAGCACGAGGTGCTTTACGTTACGATTATATCGGCGTTCGAGCTTCCCGCTCCGCTTGTAAAAAAGGTGGAGGACAGAGCAACCGAGCTTTTGGACAAGGTAAACGGAAAGCCCTCCTTCAGGGTGTCGGTTGACCCCTCGCTTATTGCGGGAGTTCAGGTGAGAATAGGAGACACGGTGTATGACAGCACCCTTAAAAACCATCTTTACAACCTTGCAACTCAGCTTGGAGAGGACAGCTATATCTCTTTTCACAACAGCGACGAGCTTTATGAAAGTATGCTCAGTCAGATTCAGGCGTTTGAAATAAAGACCGACATATATCAGCGCGGAAGAGTTATCAGCGTTTCGGACGGTATCTGCTGGCTTGACGGTCTTGCCGACATAATGTACGGCGAGCTGGTGGAGTTTGATTGCGGCGAAAAGGGAATGATACTTGACATCGAGGACGACAGGATAGGATGCGTGGTATTCGGTTCCTATGAACATATTCAGGAGTACAGCCGAGTGCGAAGACTCGGCAAAATGGCAAGCGTTGCGGTCGGAGACAAGCTGCTCGGGCGTATTCTCGGACCGCTCGGCGAGCCGATTGACGGCAAGGGAAGCCTGCACTGCAAGGAATATCGCCCGATAGAGTTTAAAGCTCCCGGTATTATCGAGCGTCAGGCGGTAAACGAGCCTCTTTACACCGGGCTTAAGGTTGTAGACGCGCTTATTCCCATCGGAAAAGGGCAAAGAGAGCTTATAATCGGCGACAGGCAGACGGGAAAGACCGCAATTGCCGTCGACACTATCATAAATCAGAAGGGCAAGAACGTTATCTGCATCTATGTCAGCATAGGTCAGAAGGAGACGACAATTGCCTCAATTGCAAAGAAGCTCAGCATGGCGGGCGCAATGAGCTACACGGTAATCGTCAGCGCCACAGCCTCTCAGACGGCGCCGATGCTTTACGTCTCAACCTATGCGGGAGTTGCTATAGGCGAGTATTTCATGTATTCCGGCAAGGATGTGCTGATAATATACGACGATCTTTCAAAGCACGCGGTGGCATACCGCGAAATGTCGCTTCTGCTTCACCGTCCCTCGGGACGTGAAGCGTACCCAGGAGACGTTTTCTACCTCCATTCAAGACTGCTTGAAAGGAGCGCGCGCCTTTCGGATAAGCTCGGCGGCGGCTCGATGACGGCACTTCCGATTATTGAAACACAGGCGGGGGATATCTCGGCTTATATTCCCACCAACGTTATATCAATAACCGACGGTCAGATATTCCTTGAATCGAGCCTGTTTAACGAAGGACAGCGCCCCGCGGTCAACGTCGGACTGTCTGTCTCCCGTGTGGGAGGCTCGGCACAGACCAAGGCGATGCGGCAGGTATCGGGCAGTCTCAGAATGACCCTTGCGCAGTATAATGAGCTCGCGTCGTTTTCTCAGTTCGGCTCCGACCTTGACAAAAGCACCGCAGAGCTGCTTGAAAGAGGAAAGCGCATGAATGCAATTCTCTGTCAAAAGCAGTATTCCCCGATGCCCTTTGAAAAGCAGGTGCTTGTTATCTGCACGGTGTCAAGGGGTGTGGCGGACAAGGTGCCGATTTCGGTAATGGATAAATACGAGAAAGAACTGCTCAGATATTTTGAGATAAACTGCCCGGAAACGCTTGCAAAGATAGCAACCGGCAATAAAATGAGCGATGAGTTTATTTCTGAAATGATTTCTGAGGCTTCCAAATTCACGGAGGATTTCGTATGCCGAGTCTCAGAAGCTTAAAAAACCGCATTAAAAGCGTAAAAAGCACAAAGAAGCTTACTGACGCAATGAAAACCGTGGCGACCTCCAAGTACAATACCGCCGGCACCAGATACCGAATTTTTAACGACTATTATCAAAGCTGTAAAAGCATGCTTTCCCGCCTTTGGACAAATCAAGCGGAAAATTTGTGGCAGGGACGGCAGGAGACAAACAGAAAATGCTATGTTGTTTTTACCGGAAATTCCGGACTTTGCGGCTCATATAACGGCGATATTTTAAAATACGCAAATTCTCTTATCGACAATACAAAAGGCGAAAGACCGCTTGTTATTGTCTGCGGAGATTGGGGAGCCGTGCGGCTGAAAAACAAAAACGCGGAGCTTGTGACCGATTTCAGATTCGACGACATCCCCTCGTATGAAGACTCCGAAAAGCTTGCCCTTTATCTTATCGACATATGGGAAAAAGGAAAAGCCTCAAGCATTGAATTTGTATATCAAAAGTACCGCAACGCGCTTGTGCATGAGCCTGTAACCGAGCTGTTCCTGCCCTTTAATGCTCAAAGCGAGGAGGCGGGCGAGAATAATGACGAATGTATTTTCGAGCCTTCCAAGGAGGAGATACTTGAAAGAGCACTTTTGCTCTGCCTTAAAGCGGACGTTTATGAAAAACTGCTCTCAGCCGCCGAAGGCGTGCAGAGAGCAACCCTCACGGCAATGAGGACGGCAAGCGACAATTCAGAGGAAATGCTCGAGCTTCTTGAGCTTCAATTGAACAGAATGAGACAGGCGAGCGTCACCACCGAGGTAATTGAGGTGGCAGGCGCCAACGCAAATAAGAACGAGGATTAACAAACAGTATCAAACATAGAGTTTTAGAAGGGAAAGGCGTGGTGAAAAAATGGCAAAAGGCGACAAAGGACTTGTAACGCGGATAATCGGCGCCGTTGTCGATGTGCGCTTTGACCAAAGAAAAAAGCTCCCCGATATTTTCGGGGCGGTACGCATACCTATGGAGGAGGAAGGACATCAGATAGTTCTTGAGACCCTACAGCATTTGGGGCAGAACACGGTGCGCTGTATATCGATGCACCCGACGGACGGCCTTTCAAGAGGAATGGTAGCGATAGACACCGGAGCGCCGATAACCGTTCCGGTCGGTCAGAATACTCTGGGCAGAATGATGAACGTTCTCGGCGAGGCAATTGACGGGGGCGAGCCTATTGTGTCGGATACCATGTATCCCATACATCACAAGCCTCCGGCATTTACCGACATTGTCACAGAGGATCAGGTGCTTGAAACGGGAATAAAGGTAATCGACCTTATGACCCCGTACTGCCGCGGAGGCAAAATAGGACTGTTCGGAGGCGCGGGCGTCGGCAAAACCGTGCTCATTATGGAGCTTATACGCAATATTGCCTACGAGCATAACGGCTACTCGGTATTTGCCGGAGTGGGCGAGCGCTCCAGAGAGGGAAACGACCTTTGGAACGAGATGAAGGATTCGGGAGTCATTGAAAAGACGGCTCTTGTCTTCGGGCAGATGAACGAATCCGCCGGAGCGAGGCTTCGTGTGCCTCTTGCGGGGCTTACCCTTGCCGAGCATTTCAGGGAGACCTCAAAAAGAGACGTGCTTTTGTTTATAGACAACATATTCAGATTTACTCAGGCTGGCTCCGAGGTCTCGGCACTGCTCGGCAGACTTCCCTCCGCCGTCGGCTATCAGCCGACTCTTGCCAGCGAAATGGGCAAATTGCAGGAGAGAATTGTTTCCACAAAGAACGGCTCAATAACCTCGGTTCAGGCAATATACGTTCCTGCAGACGACCTCACCGACCCGGCTCCCGCCACCACGTTTGCTCACCTTGACGCCACGACCGTCCTTTCAAGAAATATATCCGAGCTCGGAATATATCCGGCAGTCGACCCTCTTGAATCGAGCTCAAGAATACTTACTCCGGATATTGTCGGTCAAAGACGGTACAACACGGCAAGACAGGTGCAAAAAACCCTGCAAAAGCTCACCGAGCTTCAGGACGTTATCGCAATACTCGGTATGGATGAGCTTTCGGACGAGGACAAGAAAACCGTCTCGAGAGCAAGAAGAATACAGCGCTTTATGTCCCAGCCCTTCCACGTGGCTGAAAAATTTGTCGGTCAACCGGGAGTGTACGTCCCCATTGAGGAGACGGTCAAGGGCTTTGAGGCGATACTCGGTGGAGAATGTGACGATATTCCCGAGCAGTGCTTTCTGCTTTCGGGAACTATTGACCACGTATTTAAAAAGAGCAAAGAGGTGTGAGAATGTCCGAGCGCGCAAAACTCACTCTCATTGTTGTGACCCCAAGGGGCAAAATGCTCGAAGAAGCCGCCGACAGCCTGATTATTCCGGGCAAGGACGGTTATATCGGCATTATGAGAGACCATATGCCGATGCTTGCCGCCACCTCGCAGGGCGAAATAAAGTATAAAACAGACGGCGTTGAACATTCCTTCCCCATAAAAGACGGAATAGCCGAGGTAAGAGATAATACCGTCACGGTTTTTACCGACTGAATTTGTGCTTTGGGCGGTTTTTCGGATTTTTAAGTTAAAAAATGAAAGGATAAGCCTTGGGACATGGACGTTATTTATGAGGACGGATATATAACGGTTTGCGTCAAGGAGGCGGGTGTTTTGTCAGAGGAGGACAACAACAAGCGCAGTATGCCGCGCCTTCTCAAGGAGCGCTACGCCAATGAAAGCAAAAAGGACGTCTATACCGTTCACCGCCTTGATAAAAACGTAGGAGGCGGCTTTTTGCGCGCACGCAAAAAGCCGCCTCCATTCTAACCGCGGCAATTCGTGAAAGAGATTTTTTAAAAGAATATATCGCCGTTGTATACGGCGCCTTGCCCGAAAAAGAAGGTGTTTTTAACGACCTTCTTTTTCACGACGCCTCGCAAAACAAAACCTATACGGTAAAGAAAATGCACAAGGGCGTAAGAGAGGCAACGCTTCACTATGAGTGCGTTTGCTCTTTGCAGCACGGGGAAAAGACTCTCTCCCTTGTCAAAGTCAAGCTCGATACCGGAAGAACGCATCAGATAAGGGTGCAGTTTGCCTCCCGCCGCCTGCCTCTTGTGGGCGACGGAAGATACGGAAGCGGCGACAAGGGCGACCGCCCCGCTCTTTGGGCGCACCACATCGCTTTTATTCATCCTAAAACCGGAAAGCCGATGGATTTTAAAGTATCCCCTCCGAATATATACCCTTTTGAGCTTTTTTGCGACCTCATTTAGCCGCTTGGCGTAGTGAACAAAGATAAAATATACCCTCAGTCGCCCTTTTTTAGGGCGATCTTTTTTATTCTTTCGCTTATTATTATTGCCAGGGTAAGCTTTGCGGCGTCGGGAATGATAAATGGCAAAACGCATGTGCAAAAGGCGGCAAACATTCCGACGGGAGAACCGCTTCTCATACTGAAAATCACAAACCAGAGAGTGCCGAAAGCATAACAAACAATCATGCCCGCCGCAAGAGCGGCAATTTTTACGGCAAGGCGCTCTCCCATAAGCTTTGTAAAGAGAATATAAATAAGTCCGATAAACACAAAGCCGACAATATACCCGCCGGTTGCCTGAAAGAGTACTCCAAACCCTCCCCGAAAGCCCGAAAACACGGGCAGACCTATCGCCCCGAGGGCGATATAAAGCAGAATTGACACAAGCCCCCTTTTCCCGCCAAGGTAAGAGAGGGCAAAAAACACTCCGAAGGTCTGGAGGGTGAAAGGAATGGTTAAAGGAATAGATATCACGGTGCAGATACAAATTATCACGGTACACATCGATATCATGACAAGCTTTTTTGTTTTACCTTCCCTCACTGTCTTCACCCTCCTTTGAATGTCTTATGCTTATTTCGCCGGCGTGCAGGATATCCTGCTCTCCCGTGTCCTCATAGCGGACAATAAGTCTGCATCTGTCGTCAATTGCAAGCGCCGTGGCAGGGCGCTTGGCGCCCTTTGATATTACGTCTATTTTTTTGCCTGTCGTAAAGTTGAATTTGCGGTAAATCGAGGAGATTTTATAAGGGTCAAAATCAAAATAAAGCGTGTAAAATTCCGAGAGGAAGCGCCCGATAATGCGGCTTTGGGCAAAAGGACGGCGCACCGACACAAGGCTTCCGGCGACCTCTTGTATATCGCTCGGGAAACCGCCCTCGGGCGGATATATGTTTATTCCCACGCCGAGCACCGCGTATTCCACGCTGTTAAAGTTTAAATCAAGTGAAGCCTCGGTCAGTATGCCGCATATCTTTTTGTTTTTAAAATACACGTCGTTCACCCATTTAATACATGTGTCGACCGAGAGAGTTTCTTTTAGCGCAAGGCAGAGCGCCACGGCGGCAACGCAGGTGATAAGCGCCGTGTCGTTTGGTGAAAGCGCGGGTCTGAGCAGCAGACTGAAATATACGCCGCTGCCCTTCGGCGAATAAAAGGAGCGCCCGACTCTCCCCTTGCCCGCAGTTTGCGAAAGGGCAATAAGCACATGTCCCTCACGCTCGCCGTTTGAGGCAAGCTCCTTTAGCACGGTATTTGTCGAGGTTACGCTTTCTCTTATCTCAATTTCAAAAAAGCTCCGCTTGTCGGGGTCAATTGCTTCTGCAATTGCAGATTTTGAGATAATATCGTTACAGCTTGCAAAGCGGTATCCTCTGTGCGGCGCCGCTTCTATCTCAAAGCCTTCGCCAATAAGGGTCTGCACGGCTTTCCAAACCGAGTTGCGGCTTATATCAAGCGTTTTTGCAAGCTCTTCTCCCGAAATACAGCTTCCCGCGCTCTTTTCTAAAATTTCAAGTACTCTTTCTGACGTCTTCATAATACTCCTTTGAAGTTTGCACAAGTATGCGTTCTGTTTACCCATTCTATCACAAAAAGCCGCAATTGTCAACCTAATTTTAAAACAAGGTGACAATTGCGGCAAAAACGCACAATTGATATAACGAAAGCCCTTTTGCAAAGCTGTGCTTATATTCGGCTTTTTTCAAGAATTTTATTTGCGAAAATGCCTGTAAAATACTGCATTACAAAGTAACCCGCAAGGGTGTAAATAACAAGCATTATAAAGGGAGTTAAAAGATAAACGTACTGCGAAAGGTCGGTGGGCGCGCCCATTTCGGCAACTGTGTTAAAGGTGTCGAGCGCCTGAAAAATAAAGCTTATTACGGCAAAGCATCCGGCAAAGAGAGCCATGGGAATCTTAAGCGGGTTTTCGCCCTCTTTTTTGCCCGCAAGCGCCTCAAACGACAGGTCTATGAAATTTTTTGTGTACTTTTTTCGCAGAGGTCTCATTATAAGAAGGGAAACAAGCATCACAAGAAAGAGGGAAAGCACGCTTATAAAGGACATCGACATAAGATATATAAGTCCGCCGTCGTTAAGAATTGTCAAGGTGTTGTTGCTTATCTCAAAGGGCAGGTCGGTGATGTCGTCCAAGAAAGCCAAGAGCCATATAAGAAGAGTGTTGAGCAGAACCGAAACAAAAACGCAGGAAAGCCCGTTCATCAAAAGCGAATGGGCAAACGCCTGATAATTTCCGGCAAAATAAGTATATATCGAGATTGACGCCAGCGCGAAAAATACGCACACCGAGATTATTTGAGTAAAATAATAATAAATGTTGACTCCGAGAGCTCCCGCGCCGAAATTTGCGCCGAGCGCCTGATAGACAAGCGAGAGAATGACAAGAAGAAGGGAGGCGGCAAGAGAGAGCAGATATACAGTCCTTTTGCAATAAGACGCCGCCGCAGGGCTCATAGTGCGGGTTGGATTTTTGTTTTTCATTATTGTGACCGTTCTTTTTTTCAGATACAAATTTTAAAGCCTTGCGGCAGGGAGGCGTGCAAAACCAAAGTCGGAAAACCTTTTTGATACCTTATCAGTAGAACCTGAGCACCGATATGACCTTGCCTAAAATTGTGACGTTTGTGACAATAATCGGCTCCATATCCTTGTTTTCGGGCTGTAGTCTGTAATGGTTGTTTTCCTTGTAAAAGGTTTTTACCGTGGCGGAGGGACCGTCGTCCTCGTCAAGAAGAGCTACTATGATACTGCCGTTTTGCGCCACAGAGCATCGCTCGACAACCACGGTATCTCCGTCAAGTATCCCCGCTTCGATCATGCTTTCTCCCTTGACCTTAAGGGCAAACAGGGAGGAAGCGTTATAGGAGCGCTTGAAAAGCGGAAATTCGATATAATATTCGATATTTTCCTCGGCAAGTATGGGGCGACCCGCGGCAACCGTACCGATAACCGGCACCTTTGCAGTCTTTTTCTCCTCGGTTGCCTCAAGGTTGACTCTGAGCGAGCGGCTTTTTCCCGAGGAACGGGTGACAAAGCCCTTTTGTTCAAGCTTTTCGAGATAGGAATGAACCGTCGAGGTAGATTTTATGGAAAGGGACTGCTGAATGTCGCGGACGGTCGGCGGATAGCCTTCCCTTCGAATGGTTTCCGCAATATAATCGTAAATTCTTTTTTCGGTTGTACTCAGAAGCTGGGACATGGCTTTTCCCGCCTTTCCTTAACTAAATTACCGCTAAAACAGATAGTCGGTATATGCATTTGCATACATTTTTTAATATTGTAGCACATATTTTGAAAAAAATCAAACAGCTGTTCGGGAATTTTGGAGGAATTTATGTAAACATTTTGTGAACAAATGTTCCTTAGGGACTTCCGAAAGAATTTTGTATGACAAATTGTTGACAAAAATTTTCGTTTATGCTATAATGAGCGCAGAAGCGGGGCGATATTAATATTTGATAATTCTTGCTCCGCAATTTTAATTTGAAATTTTCAAAGGAGAACCTACCATGAAAAAAACAGCAAAAACACTATTGTCCGTGCTGCTTGCGGCAGTTCTGGCGGTAAGTATGCTCTCAATAGGAGCACTTGCGGTATCGGCTGACGGCGAGGGCACCGACATAACAGCAGGCTTCACGCTCTATGCCATTGAGCATACCGACGAGTACAATGACACCGACCTCGGCGCGGTTTCTGTTATCTACAACAGCAGCGACACAGAAGCCATGGCTCTTGTCGACGCGGCGCTCAACGTTTCAACCGTTGAAGGCTTCAAATATCAGAGCGGCGAAGGACACGCGGTAATCAACATCGACGGAAAAGACTACACAATTTCTCATTACGTTAACGGCGGCGGCTGGTACCGCTTCAACGTTGAAGAGCCGGGCGCTGTAATCGAAAACGGCAAATCATACCAAGTCTCGCTCTCGGTTTACGACAAGGACAACAATCTTGTGGCTTACACCTCAAGCGGCAGTGTAACCTCCCAGACCGCCACAACCGCAACTCCCGACGATGATGAAGATGAAGGCGGCGAAACCACAACAGTGGTTACAACGACAAAGGCTCCCGCAACCCAGCCGGCAGTAACAACAGGCAATGCCGAAAAAGAAGAGTCGAGCAGCACTGTTGCAACTCCCATTATCATTGCAATTGTTGTTGTTGCAGTCGTAGTTATTGCGGCAGTTGTTATATTCCTTCTTACAAAGAAAAAGAAATAAAATAACCTTTTTTCAAAACGCCCGTTTAACGCGGGCGTTTTGTTTACTGGAGCCTCAAATTTTAATATGCAATTCATACAAAAAAGAACGCTCGGTTTTGTGCAAAATGCAGATTTTTTCAAAGCTGCGTTAAAAAATTGTACAAAACTATTGACTTTTTGTGAATTATCTTATAAAATATCGTTATAAGACAGGCAAATTACTGTCTGAATTTTAGGAGGAAAATAGTATGAAAAAATCGCTTAGAAAAATACTTGCCATCGCACTTGTGTGCATGATGGTCGTGCCCTGCGCTATTTCCGCATTTGCTGCTGATGGACAGTTGCAACTGAATGATAAAAACTGGTATGGCAACAGCGTAAAAGGAGGCGACGGCTTTGTTGAAGGTAACCTGACCTTCACCGAGACTATCGCTGACGACCTTTCCGACGTTACAGTTGAGATTAACGGATATCCCGCATACTGGAATGTAGGTTATCTTGGCAACAGGCATTGCCAGCTTCGTAACGCTCCCGGCGATGATCCCTTAAAAAGTTCTCTTGAAGTCGGCTTGGTCGGCGTTAAGCTGAATGAAGGCGAACAGAACACCTTTAAGCTCACTGCCAAAAACGGAAAAGTTTATGAAACGACCTTTACATCCTCTTGCAAGGCTATTCCGGTAAGCTATGCTAAGGTTGTGTGCGACCGTCAGGCAAAGAACGCTAAAATCGAAGTCGCTTTTGCAGAAGATCCCGGATTCAAAGTGGGAGATACTTTTGAGGGCAGAACGCATGACGAGCACAATGCTGGCAGCGTAAACGCCACCACATTCAAAGTAACCGCATATGACACTGCTACAAAGGTGTACACTCTCGAATCACAGGGCGAATACACGACCACCCATTCACTCTTTGAGATTAAATGCACCACCGAAGGCGCAAACAAGGACGTTTGGTTCTCCGTCACCATCAATACAATGGCAGGAACCTTTATCGGCGACAAAAAGGTAACAGAGAAAGCGACAAAGATAGACCTTACCGAAGTTAAAGCCAACAGAGCAGATGACAAAGCCGCAAACCTTAAAGACGGAACAGATGAAAAATATGAAACAGGCGAAGCGCCGAAAGCAGACAACCCCATAGAGATCACCTTCAAGACCGCTACCGCCGTTAAACCCGATTACTTTGTAATGTACACCGGCAACGACGACGCTACATGGAACAACAGAGCGCCCAACGCTTTCAAGCTTTACGGAGTTAAGGAAGACGAAACCGAAGTACTTATTCTTGACAAGGCTGAATCCGGTCTTCAGAACGTGAACTTCACGCCATTTGCATATGAGATAGATCCGGCAGAAGCTTACAGCACCTTTAAGCTTGTAATAACCTCTCAGATTAACGGCGCTCAGGGTCACTTTCAGCTTGGCGAAATCGAGCTTTACACCGGAAACGTAACGGTAAGCGAGAACGACCGCTATGCAACCGTACAAGGACCTTCCGCTTCTATCGGCACCGAGCCCAAGGCTCCCGCCGGCGGTGATAAGACCGAGGACAACAAGCCCACAGGAGACGCAACTCTTGCATTCGTGCTTGTATCCTTCGCAGCTCTTATCGCAACCGCGGCAGTTGTTGCAAAGAAGAGAAGAACGGTTTGCTGAACCGCATAATTTAACATAATAAAAAAAGACGCGCACGCCGCGTCTTTTTTTGCGCAAAAATATTGAGCTTTTTTGAAATTTGCTTTTTTTGTGATTTTATGCTACAATGAAGCGGGAAAAAACATAAAAAGTTTTTTATCGCGCAACCGATTTAAAATTTTTTCGTTATTACAAGTGAAAGGGGAAAAGACTTTACGGAAAGCGGCTTTTGCGCCGTAAGGTTTTGAAAAAAGTTATGCAGGACGTGGAAATCGTCGAGCTCTATTGGCAAAGAGACGAGGCGGCGATACATGAAAGCGATGCAAAATACGGGAGAAATCTTGAGCGGACGTCTTATGGGATCCTCTTGTCCAAGCCCGACGCCGAGGAATGCTTGCAGGACACCTATCTTGCGGCGTGGAACAGTATGCCCACCGACCGTCCCGAATTTTTAGGGGCATATCTTATGAAGATTATCAGAAATTTATCGATTGACAGATACCGCGCCCTGCGCTCAAAAAAGCGTTATGCCGGCGACACTCTTATTTATGAGGAGCTGAGCGATTGTATTCCCGACAGCGGGGGAACAGTCTTTGAGGCCATGGAAAAGGGAGAGCTGTCAAAGCTTATCAATAAGTTTTTGGAGGGTCTTGAAAAGGAAAAGCGAACGGTTTTTGTCAGGCGCTATTTCTGCTCGGAATCGATTAAGGATATTTCAAGGAGCATGGGAATCGGCGAGTCAAAGGTTAAAAGTATGCTCATGCGTATGAGACAAAGGCTGTATGAAGCTATAAAGGAGGGCGAGTGAGCATATGAAAGACAATTTTAAAGAAAAGCTTGACTATCTTGTGGACGAGATGGGCGGCATTGACGAGAGATATATAAACGAGGCGCTTTCTACTGTCTCAAAGCAAAGAAAAATAAGTAGCGCGAAGCTCTTTGTTCTCTCTGCCGCAGTGATTTGCGCCCTTGTTCTTTCGGTCTTTGTCGGCGCCGCTGTGTCAGGCGTAAAATTCTCGCCGAAAAACAGCTCCGAAAAAGCTCCCGACAGCCTTGAACAGAGCGAACAGCTTACAAGCGACCGTTTACACGTCGAACCGCCGGTAAATTCCGAGGCTCCGAGCGGCGACATTTTGCGCGAGCTTGTTTTATCGCTCGATAAAAACAGCTTTGAAACCGTAAAATACGCCGAAGGGGAAAGAGACTTTCTATTTGACAGGCAGGTGAGAATTATCTGGACCTTTAACAAAGAGGTGTATTACGCCGCTACGGTCACGGGCGAGGAGAACATAAAAAAGCTTGAGGACTATTTTGAAAATGAAGAATCGATAATTTCCACCACGGGGCAAGCCGAGACCTTCGGAATGTGGGTGAGCTTCGGTGACGGAAGAGTGCTGATTCCTTATCTGCTTTACGACAGCGGAGGAGCAGTGTTCGGCAATCTTCCCGACTATATTCCCGAAGGGTACCCCGACGACGATTTTGCAAATTTTATTTTCAGTCTTATTGACGGCTGACATAAATTTTCAATAATAAATCGACATCAAAACCCAAAGGAGGTATGCACAATGAAAAACACAAGCAAATATAAATCATTTGTCGCCTTGGCGCTTGCGTTATGCATGATGTGGACGCTTGTATCATGCTCGGCGGGAAGCGACAAGAGCTTGGCAGGAGAGAATGAGTTCGGGCAGGGGTATAATAATGACACCTCAAAGGACCTTTTTCCCACCGAAGAACTGCCGGAGGATTACGGCTCATGGGATGAATACTACGAGGAAAATTACGGAAAGCTTATCGAGAATTCATGGGTAAGCACCGAAACCGAACCGGTCTCCACCTTCTCTTCCGACGTCGATACCGCCTCTTACACGCGATTTCGTTCGTTTGTAAACTCGGGGCTGCCGTTTGAGCAAATCAAGAATTACTGCGGCGCCTCTATTCGCACCGAGGAAATGCTCAATTACTTTAAATATGCTGCATCCTCGCCCGCGGGCGGCGACCTTTTCGGAATGCGCTCGGAAATATCAAGCTGCCCTTGGAATCCCGACGCCGCGCTGCTTATGATGACCTTTAAGGCAAAAGAAGTGCAAAACGAGAACAAGGGAAACAATCTTGTGTTTCTTATCGACGTTTCGGGCTCAATGAACAGCGCCGACAAGCTGCCGCTTTTGAAAAAGGCCTTCCGAACCCTGACAAACGTTCTTGGTGTCAATGACGTGGTGTCTATTGTGACCTATTCGGGAAAGGAAGAGGTAGTGCTTTCGGGATGCTCGGGCGCCGACAAGAGCAAAATATTAGGCGCTGTTGACAAGCTTTCGGCAAGCGGCTCAACAAACGGCTCCGCCGGAATGGAAAGAGCGTACAGCCTTGCGCAGGACTATTATATCGAGGGCGGAAACAACCGCATTATCATGGCGACCGACGGCGATTTAAACGTGGGTATCACGTCGACCGATGAAATTTTAAAATACGTTGAGCAGAAAAGAGAGAGCGGAGTTTATATTTCAACCGTCGGCTTCGGAACGGGCGGATACTCTGACGCCATGCTTGAAACCATTGCCGACAACGGCAACGGCGCATACTACTTTGTGGACGGAGAGAGCGAAGCCGAAAAGATTTTCGGCAGTGACCTCACCCAAACTCTTTACACCGTAGCAAAGGACGTTAAATTCCAGATAACCTTTAATTCCGAGGCAATTGAAGAGTACCGCCTTGTCGGATACGAAAACCGCGTTATGAATAACGAGGATTTTGAAAACGACGCCAAGGACGCCGGCGAGGTCGGCTCGGGAGCACAGCTTGCGGTCTGCTATGAAATAAAGCTTAAGGACGGCGCTAACGATATTGAAAACTGGATGTCGCTTGAGGTGAGATACAAAAATCCCGACGAAGACACAAGTGTGCTTGACAGCTACAGCATAACAAATTCTTCGTATGTGAGCGCTCCTTCTCCCGACTTTATATTTGCAGGCGGGGTAATTGCGCTTTCAATGCTGCTGCATGACAGCAAGTATATTACAGCCGACGGAATAAATCTTGACTTTGTAAAAAATGCGCTTGTTCGTTCGGGCTCTAACGACTTTTACAAAAACGAGCTTATAGGGATTATTGATAAGCTAAGATAAAAAGGCACGGTCATTGTAAAAAATTTTGCCCGAGGTAATGTAGTGCATTACCTCGGGCAAAGTGAGTTTATAAGGGTCAAAAGCTTACATTTTAACAGTCCATTTGGTGCCGTTTGGCGTATCTTGCAGGACTATGTTGTTTTCAAGAAGTTCTTTTCGAATGGCGTCGGCTGTGGCGTAATCCTTTTCGGCTTTCGCCATGGCGCGCTTTGCGATAAGGTCCTCGACCCACGCTTTGCCGACGTTTTCTTCGGCTTTCATGGCGCTGAGCTTTTTTGCGCCCTCTATAAGACCGAGCGCCAAAACACTGTCAAAATCTTCGATAAGAGCGAGCTTTGTCGCGTCGTTTGTATCGGCTTTGAACACGTCGTAAAGAGCGGTGACTGCAAGAGAAGTGTTAAGGTCGTTGTCAAGCGCCTCGCAAAAAGCACTGCGGCAAAGCTCAAAGGCGGTTTTCTCTATCTCCCCGTCCTTTTTCAGCGAGGCGACCTTTGCGACAAGCTTTGAATAAGCGTTTGCGGCGTTATCAAGGTTTTCCCAGGTAAAGACAAGCGTTTTGCGGTAATGCGATTGGAGGCAGAAAAAGCGGTAAGCCAGGGGGTCATAGCCTTTTTCATCAAGAAGCGATACGGTCAGAAATTCGCCGCTTGACTTGCTCATTTTGCCGCTTCCGGTGTTCAGATGATGCACGTGAAACCAGAAATCGCACCATTTGTGACCGATTATTGCCTCGCTTTGAGCAATTTCGTTTGTGTGGTGAGGAAAAGCGTTGTCAATTCCGCCGCAATGGATGTCAAGGTGCTCTCCGAGATGCTTCATGCTTATGCAGGAGCATTCAATATGCCATCCGGGGTAACCGACGCCCCAAGGGCTGTTCCATTTAAGCTCCTGATCGTCGAATTTCGACTTTGTGAACCAAAGCACAAAGTCGGCTTTGTTTTTCTTATTTGAGTCCTCCTCAACGCCCTCACGAACGCCCACGGCGAGATCCTCTTCTGTAAAATCGTTGAAAACGTAGTATTTTTCAAGCTTTGAGGTGTCAAAATATACGTTTCCGCCCGCCTGATAGGCATAGCCCTTCTGCTCAAGTGTTTTAATCGCCTTTATAAACTGACCTATGCAGTTTGTGGCGGGCTCCACCACGTCTGGCCTTCTGATATTCAGCTTTTCGCAGTCCTCAAAGAACGCCTTGGTGTAAAAGGCGGCGATGTCCATAACGCTTTTATGCTCGCGCTTTGCGCCCTTTAACATTTTGTCCTCGCCGGTGTCTCCGTCGCTTGTGAGGTGCCCTACGTCGGTTATATTCATGACGCGCTTTAGGTTGTAGCCCGAGTATCTGATATAGCGGTCAAGTATATCCTCCATGATGTAGCTGCGAAGATTTCCTATGTGCGCAAAGTGATAGACGGTCGGTCCGCAGGTATACATGCCGACGTTTTGCGGGTCCTTGGGAACAAAATCTTCTTTTTGTCTTGTCAGAGAATTATACAGTTTCATTTTTATACTTCGCGCAGGTGCGCTCATCCTTTATTTTTTTCTTTGCCCGTCAAAAGAGCCTCCTCAAGACTGTGAAGTCTCTCGTGCAGCTCAAGCAGTTCTTTTGCAAGCGGGTCGGGAATGTTTATCTGGTCGAGGTCCTGCTCCGAGGAGGCGCAGGATTTTGTTATTATTCGCGCGGGGATTCCCACTGCGGTGGAGTTCGGCGGCACTTCCTTTAGTACAACCGCGCCCGCAGCGATTTTGGCGTTATCTCCGACCTCAAACGGTCCGAGCACCTTTGCGCCTGCGCCTATCATTACGTTATTTCCTATGGTGGGGTGCCGTTTTCCGACGTGCTTTCCGGTTCCTCCGAGAGTCGCGCCCTGATATATCGTGCAGTTGTCGCCAATCACGGTGGTCTCTCCTATCACAACTCCCGAGCCGTGGTCGATAAACAGCCCCCGACCTATTTCTGCGCCTGGATGTATCTCAATGCCGGTTATCAGCTTTGCCGCCTGACTTATGGCGCGAGCGGTTATTACGTATCCCCTTGTATGGAAGGCGTGAGCGATGCGGTATGCAAGGGAGGCGTGAAAGCCGGAGTAGAGAAGCGCCACCTCAAGGCTTCCCGCGGCGGCAGGGTCGCGCTCTCTTATCTGCTCTATGTCGTATTTAATATCCGGCGCGCCCGATTTGAGTTCTTCAATTATTCCGAGCATATCGGCAGTAAGCGTGCTTACCTTTTCGGACGCCCTGTCAAGCTCGTTTACAATAGCTCGGGATTCGCGGCGCTTCGACGTTTTGAGGCGCCTTTCTGACTTTTTCCCGAAATTTATCGATATTACCATTTTATTTGCCTTTTGCATGTGATTTAAAATTTATTCGTAGTCGGCGACGTTTACCCAAGACATCAAAAATTCTCTCTGCCCCGGGATGTTTTTCACAGACTGTGAAGCGGCGACAATCGGAAGCCAGCGCTGTATGTGGCTTATCGGTATGCCGGAGGCGGCACTGAACTTTGTCAGATACTTTTGCGCAAGCTCAACTTCGTTTTTAAGATTAAAGAGCAGATAGGTGCGCGCGGCGTCGGCTGAGGCGCTTCCTTGGGTTGCGTGCGACCAGTCAAGAATTGTTGCACTGCCGTCCGCTTTGATTATAACGTCCGAGGGCAAAAGATCCCCGTGACAGAGCTTTTCATGCTTTGACATTGTGTCGACTCTTGTTTCAAGCTCGTATCTTACGGCGTCGGACAGGTCAGCCTCGGCTATTTTGTCAAGCATTTTGTTTCTTGTAGTTACTAATTTGCGGCATCTGAACGTGTGGATTTTTGTCTGTTCAGCCACAAAACGGTCAAGTAGTTCGTCTGTTTTTTCGGGGGAATTTTTCATCATTTCGGCAAGGGTTGTGCCTTCGATATAGTCGGAAATAATCGCCCATCTGCCGTTTATCATTGTCACCTCGTGAACCTTCGGGGTGCTTACTCCTATTTCCTCAACGCGGGCATAGTTGAGCGCCGCATTAAGAATATCTCCCTTTGAGTATTCCTTTTTGTAAAGATAGATTACCTTGTCTCCATCGCGGTATATGGTTTTTGAAGGGCGGTCACAGATAACGGTGTCAAGTTTCATGGCTTTTTCCTTTCTTGTAATAATAAATTTAAAAAACGCCTTATATCCCGAATTACGGGACACAAAGGCGTGTTTGCGCGGTTCCACTCTGCTTTTTTTCTCGGACGCTTTAACGCAGCGGCACGGCAAGGCTAATCGGCGCTATGCCTTTCGCAATTGCGGTTCGCGGGCGCACCCGACATAACCCTCTATGCTCCATCGCTTTCAGCCCGCGGCGATTCTCTCTGTTGGCAGGGTATATGCCGACCTTCCCGGTCATGACCTTTCAAGGTTATTATACATCATACAAGGCGAAATGTAAACAGTTTTTTTAAATTTTTGTGTAACTGTTGAAAATATCGCCTTCCTGTGGTAAAATGGACAAAAGAATATTGAAGCTGCAGGGCTTTATATCCTTACAGTATATTATATACGCTGTTTTTGAATATGTCAATAACGGTTTTTAAATTTTTTGAAGGGAGCACAGCTATGGTAAATACCAACCGTTTGCCGGATATCACACAAATCGAACTGCAAGACGAGGCGGGAGAAGGGGACTGCGAGCTTAAAATTTCTCCCGTCAGCGGAATGCTCTTTATAACTCTTCGCGCCGTTTGCAGTCGTCCTAAAATTGTAACTCTTTGTTGGAAGGAAAGAAGCGAGGGAAAGGTTTTTGTCTGCTCGGACGCTTGGGAGAGAGCGTACGGGGAGCTTGGCTTTAAGGCACTTGACGGCAGCAGATATATGCCCTGGTATTTTTTTGCAAAGGAAGAGGATGTTATTGCGGGCTATGGGGTGATGACACTGCCGGACGCCATGGCAAGCTGGCGGTACGATGAAAACGGAATAACGCTTGTGCTTGACGTCAGATGCGGAGGCAGGGGCGTACAGCTTAACGGAAGAACGCTGAATCTTTGCACCGTGGTGAGCGCAAGGTATCACGGGCTGAGCTTTCCCGAAGCGTCGACTCTTTTTTGCAGGCTCATGTGCCCTTTGCCCCTGCTTCCCGAAAAGCCGCTTTACGGCGGCAACAACTGGTACTATGCTTACGGCAACAGCTCTTATGAAGAGATAATACAGGACGCAAGACTTCAAGCGGAGCTGTCACAAGGGCTTGAAAACCGCCCGTTTATGGTTGTTGACGACGGCTGGCAGATAAATTCCTGCGCCGGTCCGTGGGAAGTCAATGAGCGCTTTAAGGATATGAAAAAGGTCGCGGACGAGTTTAAAAAGCTTGACGTAAGACCCGGAATATGGGTGAGATATCTTAGAGACGAGAGCAAAACCATCCCGTGCTCATGGAGGCTTAATAAAAGACAGCTTTCGACAGACTCCCCCGAATTTTTAAGATGTATGCTTGACCCGTCGGTTCCCGAGGTTCTCGATTTTATAAAAAAGGACACGAAAAAAATCGTTTTTGATTGGGGCTATGAGCTGATAAAGCATGATTATTCGACGTTTGACATGTTCGGAAAGTGGGGATGTGAGCGAAACCGGCTCATCACCGACGGGGACTGGTCCTTTGCCGACAGCACGAAAACAAGCGCCGAGATAGTCAAAAACTTTTACAAGGCTATACTTGACGCCACGGGCAATAAGGCGCTTGTGCTCGGATGCAACTGCATAGGGCACCTTGCCGCGGGACTTGTTCACGCAAACAGAACGGGGGACGACACAAGCGGCACCGACTGGGCGCGTACAAGGAAAATGGGCGTAAATACGCTTGCCTTCAGGCTTTGTCAGAACAACACCTTTTACGCCGCCGACGCCGACTGCGTGGGAATAATTCCGGGCCGAATTGACAAAAAGCTCAATATGCAATGGGCAACCCTGCTTGCCAAAAGCGCCTCTCCTTTCTTCATTTCATGCGCATACGGCAGTATGGATGAGGAGGAAAAGAAGATATACAAGGTTTTGTACTCACACGCCTCAAGGGGGTGCGACAAGTGCATACCGCTTGACGCAGAGTATAACAGATTTCCTTCAAAATACAGCATAAACGGCGAAATAGTGGATTTTGATTGGTACAGCGGATATGAAATATAAGACCGCAGATATTAAAAAAATAAAAAAATTTATTTTAGTACCACTCCTTTTTTTGCTTGCCGTCTGCCTTTTTGCCGCGTGCTCCGGCAAAAAGAAAAACAACGCCGAAAACGACCGCACGCTTGTCAATAACTATGATTTTGATATGACCGAATATATAAACGTTCCCGATCTGAAGGACATTGTGGTGAAAAATTCGGACATTGAAAAGGAGTGGCAGCGCGCGATAATGCAGGTGCGCTTTGACAGCACGGCTTTTGAGCCGGTAAATGACGAGGCGGCAAGCGTTGCCATGTTTGACAAGGTGAATATAAGCTACGCTTTGAGCGGCTGTGAAAAAACTCTCGGCAGCTCTGTAAAGGAAACGTTGCGGGACTCCTCTTTTGACCTTATAATAGGTGCGGATAATTTTATTCCGTCATACGAGAGTGAAAGCGACCCCGACCGAAGGGCTAAAAGCTTTGAAAATCAGCTTATCGGCGCAAAGGCGGGGGACAAGCTTAAGGTTACAGTGATTTTTGCCGACGATTTTGTCTTTGCCGACAGCGACGGCAACGATTCCATGGTTCTTGCCGGCGTTATGTGTGAATTTGACGTAGATATCAACAGCATTTCAAGGGGCGAGGTGCCCGAGCTTGACAATTCGCTTGTCAACCGCTACACAGCGTCTAAGTGCACGACCGTGCAGGAGTATAGAGATTATATATATTCGTATTACACAGCCCAATACGCTTATGACGCTTTTTTTAATGCGGTAAGTCTTAAAAGCTTTCCCGAGGACAGACTTTATGAGGCAAGGCTCAAATACATCACGGATGCCATAGATGAAAATTATAAAAACGTCGAGCTTGACGACGAAGATATCGAGACTCTTTACGATTATTATTACGAAGAGGCGGATAATTACGCAAGAAAAGCGGTTTTTGAACGAATGGTGCTTGAATATCTGTTCAAGGCGTGCAATATAACGATGGACTACGCCGAGTACCGCGCGCTTCTTGAAAATGATTACAATACCTCTTTTCAGAGCTATTATTTAAGCTACAACGTCAAAACAATCGAGGAATACGAGGAGTTTTTGGGTCGGGAAAATCTTTACCTGCAATATCGGTATGAACGAATGCTTCTCGTTTTGCCGGGAAAGGTTACGATACTTGACGACTGAGTAAAAATACGGTCTTTAGAGCCGAAAAGCGAAAAATTCGGTCAAAAGGAAGAATGAGTTCTTCTTTTTGACCGGATTTTTGCCTTAAATGCAGGGTACAAAAGGTACCTCGTATGCGGCAGGGGCATATACTTAAAAAGAAATATCTTTTGAAAGGAAAGAAAATAAGTATGTGTTCAATATGCGGATTATACAATACAAACGGCGGCGCGGCAGACGGCGGCGCGGTGCTTGCAATGAGTCGGACTATGAGGCACCGCGGACCGGATGCCGACGGCTTTTTTGAGTTTGAAAATGTCTGCTTTGCGCATAATCGGCTTGCCGTTATAGACATAGAAAACGGAAAACAGCCGATGAGCGCGGTGTTTGAAGGGCGCGAATATACAATTGTATATAACGGAGAAATATACAACGCGCCCGAGCTTCGTAGGGCGCTCTCTGCGCTTGGAGCGCATTTTAATACCGATTGCGACACCGAGGTGGTGCTGTGGTCATACATCATGTACAAGGAGCATTGCTCAAAGCTTCTTAACGGAATATTTGCCTTTGCGGTATTTGACAAGGCAAAAAATCGGGTATATCTCAGTCGGGACAGACTCGGGGTAAAGCCGCTGTATTACGTTCAAAAGGGCGAGAGTTTGTATTTTGCCTCCGAGACGAAGGCGTTTATAAAGGGAAATATTGTTGCTCCGAAGGTGGATAAAAGGGGAATATGGCAGCTCCTTTTTCTCTCTCCCTCGACAATTCCGTCAAGCGACGTTTTCAGGGATATATGCGAGATACAGCCGGGTGAAAACGCAATTATCGACCGAAACGGGATGAGAAAATGGAGGTATTGGGAGCTTGAGGCAAAGGAGTTTAAGGGAAGCGGGGAGGAAGCCGCCGAGACGGTCATTGACCTGCTTTGGGATGCGGTAAGACGTCAGCTTGTAAGCGACGTGCCTCTTTGCACGTTTCTTTCGGGAGGGCTTGATTCCTCGGTTATTACCGCTATCGGCGCGCGAATTTTGGCGGAGAGGGGCGAGTCGCTCTCAAGCTATTCCTTTGAATACGAAAACAACAGGCAGAACTTTAAAAACACGCTCTTTCAACCAGCAAGCGACGACGAATACGCCAAGGAGCTTGCAAAAGAGCTCGGAACAGACCACAGAGTGCTTGTGGCGCCAAATCGCACGGTGGCTGACTGCCTTTACGGCGCGGTCGAGGCAAGGGACTACCCCGGGCAGGCTGATATCGATTCCTCACTGCTGTATTTTTGCTCGTTAGTCAAAAAAAACCACACGGTGGCGCTTTCGGGAGAATGCAGTGATGAGATATTCGGCGGCTATCCTTGGTTTTATCGGAGCGAAATGCTTGAAAGGGATTTCTTCCCTTGGGTACACGACCCGTTTGCACGCACGAGGCTTTTTAAAGAGGACGCCGTAAATTCAAAAGAGGGCTATGAATACATGTCAAAGGTTTACAAAAAGACCGTGGAGAGCGCTCCCTGCCTTGAGGAGGACGAGAGCGAAATGATAGTTGCAAGAAGGGCGACAGTCCTTTCGACCGCCTTTTTCATGCAGCACCTGCTTTGCAGAAAGGACAGAATGAGCATGGCTTGCTCTCTTGAGGTAAGGGTCCCCTTTGCCGACCACAGAATTATCGAGTATGTGTACAACGTGCCGTGGAAAATAAAGTTTGAAAACGGAGTGGAAAAGGCGCTGCTTCGCAAGGGGGCGGCAAAGCGAAACCTGCTTCCCGACAAAGTGCTTTACAGAAAGAAAAGTCCGTATCCCAAGACCCACTCTCCCGAATATGAGAAGGCGGTCAAGGCTTTGCTTTCTTCCTGCCTGAAAAAGGACAATTTATTCACGTCAATTATAGACAAAAAACAGGTCAGCGCTCTTATTGACGACAGCTCGCAAAGTGCCACATGGTTCGGCCAGCTTATGTCAAGACCTCAGCTTATAGCGTGGCTTTATCAATTTTCCTGCTGGTGTGATATTTATAATGTGGAGCTTGTTTGATTTATTCACAATTTAGGGGTATAATACTTTTGAGATAGATTTTACAAAAGGGAGATGCGCCACAATATGAATAATGCGAAATATATCCGCCGCGGCGTTATAAAACAAGTGTTGCCGCTTTTTCTTGTCGCCCTCTCTGTGCTTATGAGCTCATGCAAAATAGTGGCGTCATACGATGTGAGCGACAAAAAAAGCGAGAAAAGCACCGCGTCATATTCGGTAAAGGACGTAAATATACCGAAAGCTCCGACCTCCAAAGAGGAAAAAGAGAGCTTGTATATGCCGCAAGCACTGCTTGACGAGCTTCCCGACGACGATTTCGGCGAGATGTATTTTACTGTTATAACCCTTGCCGGAAAAAATCTTGTGTTCCCCGAGGAGGCGTCGTACATTGCCCCGGCTTTGTATGAAAGAAACAAGAAGGTAGAGGAAAAATACAACATAAAGCTTTACGAAAAGGCGATTGGCGAAAACGAGATTATTGAATATCTTTCAAGCGGGGAGCTTTCCGGAAGCTATTACGCCGACCTTATAGACCTGCCTTACGAATACATGCCGCTCCTTTATGAAAAAGGGCTTATTCAGGATTTTTCGACAAAACCCTTCTTTGTTGAGAATAGGCCGTATTTTGACTTTGAAATAAGCGATATGCTAAATAGCGGGTATGACGGCTTGTACGCCCTGTACAGCGACGCCCTTTACAGTCCCGACGATATGTATTGTCTTCTTTACAACAAAGAGGCACAAGGGGCAAAGGCGCTTGAGGAGAGCGGCTTTTCGGCGCCTCTTGCACAAAGCTGCGGTCTTGTGTGCGACAAGGACTTGCCTTTGGAGCTTGCCCCGCTTTGTACCGGAAACGATATTAGTATGTTTGAAAACGGAGAGGCGCTTATGTGCATTGACCGTATATGCGTCATACAGGAGCTTTCGGGGAAAATGTCTCTTGGTGTTATGGCACTGCCCTTGGATGAGGGTAAAAACGCTTATATGCCAGAGTCTCAGCTGCAGGTGTTCTTTTATCCTTCAAGGGCATCCTCCGACAAATGCACCTGCCTTGTGGCAAGCGCACTCGGAGCTGCGGGCTACGACCTTAACGTTAAGAGCGCAAAGGAGTATTATATGGCGTACGTTCAGGACAATTCTTCCGCCCTTATGCTTGACAAAATCTTTGCAAGGTACAAAACAAGAGACCTGCCGATTGTAAATTAAATGTAAACATTAATAAAATGTATTTCATTTGAGATTTGAATGTGGTAGAATAATTTAGCCTGCCCGAGTTGCACCGAAGGCAGAGACATTATTATTTTATCGGCTGCTCGGCTGACGGATATAAGACGCTTGTTCGTTCACCCGCCGTCTGCTGTGCTGACCGAAATTGTTATGAGGTGAACAAAATGCTGCAAAAAGAAGTAAAACAAGAGATTATCGCAAAGTACGCGATTCACGAGGGCGACACGGGTTCTCCCGAGGTTCAGATTGCTATTCTCACAAAGAGAATAAACGAACTTACAGAGCATCTGAAGGTCAATAAGAAGGACCACCACAGCCGCCGCGGAATGCTTAAGATGGTCGGTAAAAGGCGTAATCTGCTGAAGTATCTTCAGGACAAGGATATTGAGCGCTACCGTGCAATAATCGAAAAGCTCGAACTCAGAAAGTAAAAAGACACGTGGGTTGCCGCTTTCGAGCGGCAACCCGTTCGTTGCTTTTTAACCGAAAACAATATTTTAAATAACGCATCGCACAGTGTGAGAATACGAATAATAAATGTCAAAAAAGCTTTTTTGACGTCTACTATTCTTATTCCGGTCTGTGCGTTGTGAAAAAATAAAGAAAGGCAGTTAATATTATTATGGCAATGTCAGAAATAATGCAGTTTAAAAACTACAGAGTATTTGAAACCACTCTTGCAGGAAGAACACTTAAGGTTGAAACGGGCAAAATGGCGGGGCTCGCAAACGGTTCTTGCCTTGTCACATACGGTGAGACCTCAATTTTAGCCACGGCAACCGCATCCGCAAAGCCGAGAGACGGTATTGATTTTCTCCCTCTTTCGGTGGATTTTGATGAAAAAATGTATGCTGTGGGAAGGATACCCGGCGGCTATACCAGACGTGAGGGAAGACCGAGCGAAAAGGCTATTCTCACAAGCCGTGTTATCGACCGTCCCATCAGACCTCTTTTCCCGAAGGACCTTCGCAATGACGTGGCAATTAACCTTATGGTGCTGAGCGTCGATTATGATTGCTCGCCCGAAATTACCGCAATGATCGGCGCCTCCATTGCCCTTTCCATTTCGGATATTCCGTGGAACGGACCGATTGCAGGCGTTTTCATGGGACTTGTTGACGGAAAGCTTGTCGTCAACCCCACCTCCGAAGAGAGAAAGGTCTCTGATCTTCAGCTTACCGTTGCGGGCTCGCATCAGAAGGTCGTTATGATCGAAGCGGGCGCAAACGAGGTTGACGACGACACGATGTTTGATGCTATCATGAAAGCGCACGAGGAGATTAAGGTCCTTTGCGACTTTATCGACGGAATTGTCGCCGAGGTCGGCAAGCCGAAGTTCGAATATCCCTCCTGCGAGCTTGACCACGATATGTTTGACGAGATTTTTGCTTTCTGCGAAAAGGACGTCATGTATGCTATGGATACCGACGATAAGACGGTGCGCGACGCCAGAATGGTTCCCATTCAGGACGCTATACTTGAAAAGTTCTCCGAAAAGTACGAAGGGCTTGAGGCAATGCTTCCCGAGCTTGTCTATAAGATTCAGAAGAAAATCGTGCGCCGCTGGCTGCTTGTCGACAAGAAGCGCGTTGACGGCAGAGATATGAACACAATACGTCCTCTTGCCGCCGAGGTAGACCTCATTCCGAGAGTTCACGGCTCCGGCATGTTCACCAGAGGTCAGACCCAGGTTCTCACCGTTGCGACTCTCGGCATTATCTCAGACGCTCAGGAGCTTGATACAATAGATGAGGAAACCTCAAAGAGGTATATGCATCATTACAATATGCCCGGCTTCTCCACAGGTGAGGCAAAGCCCGCGCGCAGCCCCGGAAGGCGCGAAATAGGTCACGGCGCTCTTGCCGAAAGATCGCTTCTGCCCGTGCTTCCTTCTGTTGAAGAATTTCCTTATGCAATACGCCTTGTGTCCGAGGTAATAAGCTCGAACGGCTCTACGTCTCAGGCGTCTGTCTGCGGCTCCACCCTGGCACTTATGGCTGCCGGAGTTCCGATTAAAGCTCCGGTTGCGGGTATATCCTGCGGTCTTATCACCGCCGAGGACGGTAGCTGGGACACAATGGTCGATATTCAGGGCGTCGAGGACTTTTACGGCGACATGGACTTTAAGGTCGCGGGAACGCACAAGGGAATCACCTCGATTCAGATGGACTTAAAGATCGACGGTCTTACCCCCGAGATTATAAGATCCGCATTTGACAAGACCCGCCACGGCAGGGAATATATCATTGACGAAATAATCACAAAATGTATACCCGAGCCGAGAGCAGAGGTTGCCGAAAACGCTCCCAAGATGCTCACAATGCACATCAAGACGGAAAAGATTCGTGAGGTCATCGGTAAGGGCGGAGAGGTCATTCAGAAGATCACTGCAGATACCGGCGCTAAGATCGATATCGAAGAGGACGGCACCGTATATATCGCCTCTGTCAACCGCGACGGCGCGCTTGCCGCTCAGAAAATGATCGAGGATATCTGCTTTGAGCCTGAAATCGGAGCTATATACACCGGTAAGGTCACAAGAATCATACCTATCGGAGCTTTCATCGAGTACGCGCCCGGTAAAGAGGGAATGTGCCATATCAAGGATCTTTCCTATAACTTTGTCGAAAAGGTTGAGGATGTGGTAAACGAAGGCGACACCGTCACCGTTATGTATCTCGGCGTTGACGACAAGGGAAGGACAAACCTTTCTATTAAGGCCTCGCTTCCGAGACCCGAGGGTCATGAGGACAGAAGACCGAAAAACAATGACCGCGGCGGAGAAAGAAAACGCGCTCCCCGTTTCGGTTCTCGCAAGAACGGAGAAAGAAACGGCGAGGATGAATAATTGTAAAACCCGACCGAATAAAAGCCAAAGCGCTTGACCTTCGGTCGGTTTTTTCACGCTCCTTTTACTCCTTTTTCCTTGTTTGATTTTTGAAATTAAAAAAATTTTTGATTTTTTTAAAAATACTCTTGACAAAAAGGAAGGATAACACTATAATTTACATATCAAACACATAGGAATTGAGTAATTTGAAAAGAAGGAGCAAATAAATGAAAGACTTACTGCCAAAAATGCTTCGCCATTATTATCGTTTCGGTCGAATGTGAAGGTAAAATCCCGCCATACATAACACAAATAAAATAGAAAATAATAAAAACAGCAATTAAGGCGTAAAACGCCGAAAGTCTAAAATATTTTGAAATGAGGATTTTACCATGAAATATACATACGATAATAATTACAGATTTGAAACCATTCAACTTCACGCAGGGCAGGAAACGCCCGACCCGGTTACAGACTCGAGAGCGGTGCCGATTTATCAAACCACCTCTTATGTGTTTAAAAATTCCGCTCACGCGGCGGCGCGTTTTTCGCTTGCCGATGCGGGAAATATTTACGGCAGACTTACAAATACTACCCAAGACGTCTTTGAAAGCCGCATTGCCGCCCTTGAAGGGGGCGTTGCGGGGCTTGCAACCGCATCGGGAGCCGCCGCCATTTCATACACCATTCAGGCGCTCGCTCAAAACGGCGACCATATAGTCGCCCAAAAGACAATATACGGCGGAACATATAATCTTCTCTCACACACCTTGTCACAGTTTGGAGTTAAGACCACCTTTGTCGACGCCCATAATTTAAAAGAGGTGGAGAATGCCGTTGGCAGCAACACCAAGGCAATTTATCTTGAAACGCTCGGCAACCCCAACAGCGACATACCAAATATTGATGAAATAGCAAAAATAGCGCACAGCCACAAGATACCCTTGATTATAGACAATACCTTCGGCACGCCTTATCTTATCCGTCCCATTGAGCACGGCGCAGATATTGTCGTTCACTCGGCGACAAAATTCATCGGCGGACACGGAACAACGCTCGGCGGAGTTATCGTCGATTCCGGAAGGTTTGACTGGAAAGCAAGCGGAAAGTTTTCCGCCATTGCCGACCCAAATCCCAGCTATCACGGAGTCTCTTTTGTGGATGCGGCGGGAGCGGCGGCATTTGCAACCTACGTTCGCGCCATATTGCTTAGAGATACCGGAGCGTGCATTTCCCCCTTTAACGCATTTTTGCTCCTTCAAGGAACCGAGACCTTGTCTTTGCGCCTTGACCGTCATGTCGAGAACACCAAAAAGGTTGTTGACTTTCTTGCAGGGCATCCGAAGGTCGAAAAGGTCAACCATCCGTCGCTTCCCGACCATCCCGATCACGAGCTTTACAACAAATATTTCCCGAACGGCGGAGCCACAATATTTACGTTTGAAATCAAAGGCGGGCAAAAAGAAGCGCACGAGTTTATTGACAGACTTAAGATCTTCTCACTGCTTGCAAACGTAGCGGACGTAAAGAGCCTTGTTATTCATCCCGCTACCACAACGCACTCTCAGCTTTCCGAAAAGGAGCTGCTCGACCAAGGTATAAAGCCGAACACTATTCGCCTTTCAATCGGAACCGAGCATATCGATGATATAATCGCCGATCTCTCACAGGCTTTCGGCGACTGAAATACAAATTTAATAATATAATGGGTATTTTATATCGTAAGCCTTAAGCGCGCAGGCGCGAGGGCTTACGATACAGGGATGCCCAAGGAGGACTTTTAATGAATATATATGCTGACAATGCGGCAACGACAAAAATGAGCAAGACCGCAATAAACGCCATGCTTCCTTATCTTGATAGTGTGTACGGAAATCCCTCCAGTCTTCACAGCGTCGGGCAGAGGGCGGCGGAAGCGCTTGCAAGCGCCAGAGAAAGGGTCGCAAAGGTACTCGGGTGCACCGACAGGGAAATATACTTCACGTCGGGAGGAAGCGAGTCTGACAATCAGGCGATTTTGACTGCCGCGGCAATAGGAGAGAGAAAAAACAAAAGGCACATTATTTCAAGCTCCATAGAGCATCACGCGGTGCTTCACACTCTTGATAAGCTGAAAAAGAGAGGCTTTGAGATAACCTTACTTGACGCTCATGAAAATGGCATTGTCAGCCCTGCCGAGCTTGAAGCCGCCATTCGTCCGGATACTGTACTTGTGACAATTATGTACGCCAACAACGAAATAGGCTCTATACAACCCATTTCGGAAATAGGCAGGATATGCCGAGAGCACGGCGTGCTTTTCCATACCGACGCTGTTCAGGCGGTAGGACACATAAAGGTTGACGTTGTCAAGGACAATATCGACATGCTTTCCCTTTCCGCGCATAAATTTCACGGTCCTAAGGGAATAGGCGTACTGTACGTTAAAAAGGGCATAGTCATTACAAATCTGATTGAGGGCGGCGCTCAGGAGAGAGGCAAGCGCGCCGGAACCGAGAATGTTCCGGCAATTATGGGGCTTGCGGCATCTCTTGAGGAAGCGGCGGAAAACATCGATAAGAACAGCGCAAAGCTCATTCCCTTAAGAGACAAATTGATAAAGGGCATTTTGGAGATTCCGCACACAATTCTCAACGGCGATCCGGTAAAACGGCTTCCGGGAAATGTAAACGTGTGCTTTGAGGGAATCGAGGGAGAATCCCTGCTTCTGCTTCTTGACAGCAAAGGAATATGCGCGTCCTCGGGTTCTGCCTGCACCTCAGGCTCCCTTGACCCGAGCCATGTGCTTCTTGCAATAGGCAGACCGCACGACGTGGCTCACGGTTCACTCAGACTTTCTCTTTCCGAGGAAAACACCGAGGAAGAGGTTGATTATATGATAAACGCAATAAAAGACGTGGTGGCATATTTAAGAAATATGTCTCCCGTTTGGAGAGATTTACAGGAGGGTAAGAAAAAGTATGTTATACAGTGAAAAGGTTATGGATCATTTTATGCATCCGAGAAACGTGGGCGTTATTGAGGACGCCGACGGAGTCGGCGAGGTCGGCAACGCGAAATGCGGCGATATTATGAAAATATATCTTAAGATAGAAAACAATATCGTCACGGACGTTAAGTTCAATACCTTCGGATGCGGCAGTGCCATTGCTTCAAGCTCAATGGCAACCGAAATGATTAAAGGACAGCCTATTGACAAGGTGCTTGAGCTTACAAACAAAGCGGTGGTCGAGGCGCTTGAGGGGCTTCCGCCTCACAAGATACACTGCTCTGTGCTTGCCGAGGAAGCGGTTAAGGCTGCCATTAAGGACTACTATGATAAAAACGGCATAGAATACGACCACTCACTTTTCCCCGAGGAATCCTGCGCTCACTGTTCAGAGGGCTCCTGCGACATTTAAAGGGTGATGAGCATGATTACACGAGACGAAGCGTGGGAACTGCTTAAAGAGTACAATAGGGAGCATTTTCACTTAAAGCACGCAATCATACTTGAGGGAGTTATGCGCTATTTTGCAAGAGAGCTCGGATACGGCGACGAGGAGGAGCTTTGGGGCATTGTGGGACTGCTTCACGATCTTGATTTTGAGATGTATCCTCAGGAACACTGTATAAAAGAGCAGGAAATAATGCGAGAGCGCGGCGTTGACGAGCGGATTATCCGCGCTGCCGCAAGTCACGGCTATTCGCTGACGGTTGATATCAAGCCGGAGCATGAAATGGAGAAGGTGCTTTACGCCGTCGACGAGCTTACCGGTCTTATAGGAGCGGTAGCTATAATGCGACCTTCAAAGAGCGTAAAGGATCTTGAGCTAAAATCGGTCAAGAAAAAATTCAAAACTCCGAATTTTGCCGCAGGCTGTTCAAGAGAGGTAATCGAGCGCGGAGCAGAAATGCTCGGTTGGGAGCTTGACGACCTTATTGAAAAAACCATTCTTGCAATGCGCAGCATTGAGGATATATACGAGAATTTCAGCGCTTAAAACGCGAATTTGCCAAGGTCATACGGTACTTATATCGCACCTTCGAGCCGGAACAGGCAGTTTTCGTAAAAAGAAGAGGACACCACACAATGAGCAAAAAAGTTTTAATAGCCATGAGCGGAGGAGTTGACTCCGCAGTCGCTGCCGGCATTATGAAGGACAGCGGATACGACTGTGTCGGGGTCACGCTTAAGCTCTTTTACAACGAGGATGTCGGTTATCGCAAGGAAAGCTCATGCTGTTCTCTTGAAGATGTGGAGGATGCCAAAAGCGTTGCGCGAACGCTCGGCATCCCTCATCGTGTATTCAATTTTTCCGAAAACTTCGAAAGAGACGTTATAAATCGCTTTGTCGCCGCTTACGAAAACGGAGCGACCCCGAACCCGTGTATAGACTGCAACAGATATCTTAAATTCGACAAGCTGTATCACCGGGCAATGGAGCTTAGCTGTGATGCGGTTGTCACAGGTCATTACGCAAGAATCGAAAAAGATATTGCAAGCGGAAGATATCTGCTCAAAAAAGCGCTTGACCAAAACAAGGATCAAAGCTACGTGCTGTACTCTCTGACGCAGGAGCAGCTTTCTCACGCCATTTTCCCGTTAGGGGAGCTTACCAAGCCCGAGGTCAGAAATATTGCGGAGTCGCGGGGCTTTGTAAATTATGCAAAGCATGACAGTCAGGACATATGCTTTGTTCAAAACGGCGATTATGCAGACTTTATAATGCGCCGCACAGGTAAGGTCTATCCCGAGGGGAATTTTATAGACAAAGACGGCAATGTGCTCGGCAGACACAATGGGATCATAAGGTACACTGTTGGTCAGCGCAAGGGGCTGGGCGTGGCGTTTGGTGAGCCGATGTACGTGTGCGCCGTCGACCCGATAAACAACACCGTGACTCTCGGGAAAGAGTGCGAGCTTTATTCAAAAACGCTGAGAGTAAACGACGTCAATCTTATTTCCATTTCCGAAATTAAGGAACCGATGCGCTTAAAGGTAAAAATCAGGTACCGACAAAGTGAGCAGTGGGCGACGGTCACTCAGGTGCGGGAGGACATGCTTGAAATAGAATTTGACGATCCTCAAAGAGCCGTAACCAAAGGACAGGCGGCGGTGCTTTATGACGGGGATGTTGTCGTCGGCGGCGGCAGAATCTGCTGAGATTTTTTCAAGTTTACAGACATAACACATAATTAAGGAGCAAGGCTCGGTATGTTAAATCAGTTTTCACGAACCGAACTGCTATTTGGCGCAAAAGCCATGGATAAGCTGAAAAAATCACGCGTTGCGGTATTCGGTATCGGCGGCGTGGGAGGATATACGGTAGAGGCGCTTGCCCGCTCGGGAGTCGGCGCACTCGACATTATTGATGATGATAAGGTGTGTGTTACCAACATAAACCGCCAGATTTACGCCACTCTTGAAACTGTGGGGCAGTACAAGGTTGACGTTGCGACAAAGAGGATTCACGATATTAATCCCGAAGCGAAGGTCACATCTTACAAGGTCTTTTACACGCCCGAAACAGCAAATCAATTTGATTTTACCGAGTACGATTATATTGTGGACGCTATTGACACCGTGACGGGAAAAATCGCGCTGGTCGTCAACGCCGAGAGCGCCGGTACTCCGATAATAAGCTCAATGGGCGCCGGAAATAAGCTTGACCCCACCGCATTTGAGGTTGCCGATATTTATAAGACCTCGGTCTGTCCGCTGGCGCGCGTAATGCGCTATGAGCTTAAACGCCGCGGAATAAAAAAGCTCAAGGTGGTATATTCAAAAGAGATGCCTATAACTCCTGTCGATGACATGAAAATCAGCTGTCGCACGGGATGCGTATGTCCGCCCGGGACAGAAAGAAGGTGTACAGAACGCCGGCAGGTACCGGGCAGCACCGCCTTTGTCCCCTCTGTTGCGGGACTTATTATTGCCGGAGAGGTAATAAAGGATATTATAGTGCGCCCTTAAAAATGTAAAAAACTATAAAAACTATAAAAAAGCGATAAATACGCTCCCGCCCTTTCAAAATTTTTCGAAATGGCGGGAGTTATGTTTATTTGGCGCTACATAAAGCTTTGGCTGTCGCGGGCCTTATATTGCCGGAATGACGTTTCCGCCGCAAACCGGCAAATATGCGCCGGTAATATAGCTTGCAAGGTCGGAGGCGAGAAAGAGCACAGCGTTTGCCACCTCTTGGTCTGAACCCCTGCGGCGCAGCGGGATTTTTATGTCGGAGGGCCGCACCTCGCTGTGGTTTTTGCGGTCGTTGTCGGAAATTGTCCACCCGGGAGCCACCTGATTTACGGTTATGCCGTATTGCCCCACCTCTTTTGCAAGCACTCGAATTATGCCGTCCATGCCCCTTTTGGCGGATGCATACGCCCCCTGCCCCGGCAGGCATTGAATCGCACATTCGGTGTTGATTCCGATAACGCGACCGTATCCTTTCTTTATCATTTCGGGCACAAAGGCTTTCGCCATGTTGACGTTTTGCATAACGCAGCTGTAAAACTGACTTTCAAAATCCTTGATATCCTGAGACAAAATGTCTGTCCAGCTATATTGAATAACCGCGTTATTGACTATTATGTCCGGCATCATGCCCTCTTTTTCAATTTCGTCCTTCATAGCAAAAACGCTCTCGGTTTTTCCCACGTCTGCCGACACGGTCATTGTCTTTACATTGAGAGCGGCAATTTCCCTTGAAAGAGAGGCGGCGTATTCGTGGTTCTTAAAGCAGTGCAAAATGACGTTTGCGCCCGCCGCGGCAAGGGTTTTTGCCATAACTCTGCCAAGCTGCCCGGAAGCACCGGTCACAAGAGCAGTTTTTCCCGAAAGGTCAATACTTATCATATCTGTTTTTCTCCCGTTTTACAATTATACAATATACAGCTGCCGCCGCCACGGAAAACCCTGTCGGCGGCGGTTGTTTTTGTGACAAGAGCATAGCTTTTCAAGTGCAAAGCTTGCTTATTATCATCGGTTTTTTGGTTTAGTGTTAAGCTTGTCAATAAATCTTACAGGAACACATATTTGAGAATAAACAGTACCGCAAGCACGTACATTACGGGGTTTATCTCTTTTCTCTTACCGCAAATGAGGTTGAGAATAACATAGGAGATAACGCCTATCGAGATGCCCTCGGAGATGCTGTAGAACAGGGGCATTGCAATAATGCAGAGGTATGCAGGTATTGCGGACGTGAATGTGTCATCTGTAAACTTTATTTCGGTTATGCTGCTGAACATCAAAAATCCCACGATTATAAGCGCCGGAGCGGTTGCAAAAGAGGGAATGGCGATAAATATGGGAGCAAAGAATATGGAGGCAAGGAAGAGAAGCGCGGTGGTAAGAGCCGTAAGTCCGGTACGTCCGCCCTCAGATACGCCCGCCGAGGATTCCACGAAGGTTGTCGTTGTGGAGGTTCCGAGCACTGCGCCCGCAGTTGTCGCTATGGCGTCTGCAAGAAGCGCGGGTCTGATTTTCGGCATTCTGCCGTTTTCGTCAAGCATACCCGCCTTGGAGCTTACTCCTATGAGAGTTCCGAGAGTGTCGAATATATCGACAAACAGGAAAGAGAAGATAATAACTATGAAGTTGAATATTTTTACTTTGTCGAAGTTCACGTTAAAGCACTGACCGAAGGTTTCTCCGAGCTTTGTAAAGTCTGTCATCTGAAATGACGGAATAAGCGAGTAATAATCTCCGCTCGGAACGTACAAATGAGTGAGCTGACATATAATTCCGAGAATCCATGTGGCAAGAATACCGATAAGAATCGAGCCCTTTATTCTCTTAATGTAGAGTATTGCGGTAATAACAACTCCCACAAGCGCGAGCAGTGCGCAGATACCCGCAGTTCTGAAATTGTCGGTGAAGCTTACCATAGACACAAGGGTGGAGCCGTTATCAACGGTAAGTCCCGCGTTTTGAAGTCCGATGAATGCGATAAAAAGACCGATACCTACCGAGACCGCTCGTTTTAAGGATAGTGGAATCGAATTAAAAATAGCTTCCCTGACCTTCGTGAGGGATAGGACTATAAATATAAGTCCTTCGATAAATACCGCAAGGAGAGCCACCTGCCAAGGATATCCGTAAAGACCTACAATGGTATATGCCAAAAAGGCGTTAAGTCCCATTCCGGCTGCCATGGCAAAGGGTAGATTTGCCATAAAAGCCATGCAGGCTGTGCCAATAAAGGCGGCAAGACATGTGGCAATGAGCACCGCGGTGGGGTCCATTCCGGCGTCCCCTAAGATGCTCGGGTTGACCGCAAGGATGTACGCCATTGTCATAAAGGTGGTAATTCCGGCGATAATCTCGGTCCTGACGTTTGTGTTGTTTTCTTTCAGCTTAAAGAGTTTTTGGAGCATTCCTTCACCTCATTCCTTAAATTCCGCTATGTAAGGGAGATTTCTGTAATATTCACCGCAGTCAAGCCCGTATCCCACCACAAACAGATCACTTATCGTAAAGAGGGAAAGGTCTGCTTTAAAATCAACGATCCGCCGATCGGGCTTGTCCAGCAAAGTGACAACTCTGAGTGACACCGGATTTCTCGCTCGAAGTAGCTTTACCACGTCGTTAAGGGTCCTTCCGGTGTCCACGATGTCCTCAACGATAACCACGTGATATTTGCCGATATTCTGCTGAAGGTCCATTTCTATCTTCACTATACCGGAGGACTGTGTCCCCTGATAATAGCTTTTTGCAATCATAAATCCCACCTCGCACGGGACCTTTACCTCTTTGCAAAGGTCGGCAAGGAACATAAAGGAACCTTTGAGTATGCTCACAAGCAGTAAGGGCGTTCCGTCGTAAATGCCGTTAAGATACTCTCCGGCTTCTTTAATCTTTGCTTTTATCTCTTTTTCCGAAATCAGAATGCCTTTTATGCCCTTTTCAAATTCGGCAACGCTTTTAAATTCCATACCAAAAACTCCGTAAATACATTATTAACCAATATGACCAATATGGCTACCTTTTTCGCAAGCATTTATGATATATAAACATTTTAACACATAAATTGCGCTCTGTCAATGATATTTATTAATAATTTTATAACGAAAATTTAAAAAAATATATGATGTTCGGAAATATAATACATATATAAGAAATATTGCGAAACAAACGCGAGGGAGAAAACATGAGTATCAAAAAAGAACGAATCATTTATATTGCAGCAACGGTTATTCTGCTTTTTACAGAGGTCATCATCGCGCTTTTTGTTCACGACAGATTTATAAGACCGTATTTTGGCGACGTGCTGGTTGTCGTGCTGCTGTACACGGCATTGCGAAGCATTTTTCCGCAAAAAATCTCCCTGCTTTCCCTCTACATATTCATTTTTGCCGTTCTGGTCGAGATATCTCAGGGGATACATTTGGTCTCGCTTATAGGCGCTGACAAATCCCCCTTTCTGTCAACCCTGATGGGCACTTCCTTCAGCTTTTACGATATACTCTGCTACGCCTGCGGCTGCGCCCTGACTGCCGTGCCGGACATTATAAAAATCAGACGGAAAAACATCAAATAAAGCGAGATCTCAAAATTTTCGGGCTTGTCAATGAGGTGAAGTGAGAAAATGAATAACAATTGATAGAACAGAGCTTTCCGCCATATCAGTGCAGCTTTTGAAACGTAATAACGCCAGCATACGAAGGAGATGTCTTTTGCTTTTCGATAAGCTTCAATTGCGAGGATGAAGATTAGTGCGTAATTCTATTCTATTGAAAATTGAAACTCAATCACTTTTTCCATGCGTCTTTCTTTGAGTCTCACATCAATTGCAACATTACAGCCGCCGCCGTAGGCGGCGTGAAGCGTCCTTGACAAATACCGCGTAATGTGCTACAATATTGACGCCGAAAGCGAATATTGAACGCTCATTTTTGAGTTTCTCGCCTTCGGCAAACA